>QBLS01000001.1:0-290866 GCA_003249015.1 Pseudanabaena sp.
CTATAGCAAAAAAAGTTTTGCTTAGGACATAAAACCAGAAGGCGAGTGGCGGCGCGGAGCGCCGCCACTCGCTTCTTGGGTTTTGATTTGTAACTAACTCTTGCTTTGCTATATATGTCCTAATACAAGTAACTACAGCTATACCAAATCAAGCAATGGCATAGATTTGGTGTTAATTAGTTCAACATAATTAAACCTTAAAACCCAAAAGGTATTCCGCCCACTATGCGGGCGAAATACCTTTTGGGTTTTAAGTTGGTGTGACAACTGCTTCTCGCTAATTCCCTTAGCTAAATAAAGCTACTCTTCCGAGCCAAGTTTCTTTTTGTCGCTAGTTTCTTCTTCAAGATCTGGGAAAGTCTCTAATAAGAAACTATCAATTTCAGATCTTGCATCAACAATTGCTTTGCTAGGCTTGTCTTGGCTATCATTCGCGTCCAGATTCTCAAAAGCTGAAAAATCAAATTCAAATTCACTTTCTTCGCTATCAGTTTCTACAGGACTAGCAAAGGGATCAGCATAGACCGTATTCACAGATTCATCCGACAAATCAGGCAAATTGTCAGGCATATCCATTAAAAAGTCATTACCAGAATCAGCTTCATTCATGAGACTATCCAGCAATTCATCAGCAAAGCCAATACTGTAATCTTGTGACGACTCCAAACTAGGCTGATCAAGGGAAGGATAATCAATTAACAGATCCTCAAATATCTCATCCGCTTCACCTTCTGCAACTGTCTCATCTAGCCAATTGTCCGAGAGTTCGGGCAAGGCGAGATCAGCTTCTGAAGATATCTCTTCCAAAGGATTAATCTCAGATAGACTATCAATATTAAGGTCATCAATAATATTTTCAGGGCTTTCAGACAAATACTCTGGCTCAGCAGACAGATCTTCAGTGGCGATGCTAAAGATAGCAGACTCTTCAAAGTCATCGGTAAGATTATCAGTTGGCGAGTAGGAGTCAATCCCATACAAATCATCGGCTGAATCAGAGGCTTCAGACTCAGATATCTGCTCAAATACCACTAGATCCATCTCTGCATCTTCGATTTGGTCAGAATTTTGCTCAACAAAAATATCATCTTGGGCGGTTTCTAAAATGTCAGGAGTATCCGCTGAAAAATTAAGACTATCAGTCAATTCGTCATCAAATAGGTTCGGAGACTCATTCGTCCCTAGTTCTTCTTGAGGCTCGACGCTTAGATCCATCTCAAAAACTGGCTCATCAGCAAGTGCATCAGATTCTTCGCTCAGATCCATCTCAAAAACTGACTCATCGGCGGGTGCATCAGGTTCTTCACTCAGATCAAAGCTAAACATTTCGTCAGTCAAGGTATCTTCTGTTGCGATCGCCTCAAAAGCATCTGGCATATCAGCTAATACCGATTCATCTTCAGTAACTGAAAAGTCAGGCATGGCAAAATCATCAACAGGCGATCGCTCTTGCTCGGAGTCAAGTAATTCTAAATTGCCAGTTTCCGACGACCAGATCGAGTCTAACTCTTGATCCATCTCTACGATTTCTTCACTCTGATCTTGATCAAAACTCATATCAAAGGCTGACTCAAAGTCTTCATCTGAGCTGTTTTTAGCAAACAGTGAGGGAAAGGCAGTGTCACTATCTAACGTTGATAGTTCTGGCTCATTAGCCTCAACTAGGGATACTTCAGCAATTTCCTCAGAGTAGGCTCCCATCAAACCATCATCAATTAGTTCCGATTGTTGCGGCGGGATATCAAAAGTACTATCTAATGCAGTTTCTATATCTTCTTCAGGATATTGATCAAAAGCTGGATTGAAAGCAAATTCGTCTGAATTCTCTGCAACTAACTCCTCTGCCAATTCTAGTGTAGCATCTTCAGGTAAATCCTCTGACATGACACCAAAAGGATCGGTCTGATAGTCATTAATTGCTTCATCAAAGGCTCTATCAAAGGGAGACTCATCGAAGGATGCGCCAAAGGAATTATTGAATACTTCATTTGATACATCGCTGAAAGCATCATACAAAGACTCATTGAGAGCTTCATCCTTCACATAGTCATTGTAGTCTTCAAATTCCCTAGAGACTAGCTGCTCAGAAATGCTGATATCTTGATCTGTATCAGCGGAGCTAGGCGTAAACATTTCTTCGTCAATTACATATTGCTCAGGTTCTAAGCTGTCTGACTCAGACGGATCATCAAAAGCAGACTCAATGCCTACTTGCTCGACCTGCTGAGAACTTGCTGCAAAGCTAGCATCAAAGAATGAATTTGAATCGTCTAAAGTTGACTCAATCAAGTTACGTGGGATTTCAAAGTCATTATCACTATCAAGATCAGGAATATTGAAGTCCACATAGGTCGGCAAATTAGCTAAGGTTTCTTCGGATAAGGCCGATGGAGTTCCAAAAGCGGTGTCTTCAAGAAAAGAATTAGTAGCTGATAAAATCATTGGATCAACCGCTGCCTCAGATATGGCAGTTTCATCAACGCCATCCAATTGAGTTATTAGAGACGTATTGTCTTCTTGAGGAACATTTAGATCATCTAACTCATCCAAGTATTCTTCGGTGTCTTGCTCAGAATTACCCTGATATATCTCTTGTTTCAGGTCAGCAAACAATGACTCTTCAATCATCGTGATGTCAGTAATTCCTGAGTATGTATCATCTTGAGTTTGAGAGATTTCTTCGATCGCAATTTCTTGCATTTCTGCTTGATCATCAAACACATATATTTGCTCAGATTCTTGGTCAATCTCATCTAAAGATTCCAAATCATCCATAAAACTCAACAACTGATCATCCTGTGTTGCCAAGTCTGTCCTTGAGTTGAATACATAATCAATGGAGCGATCAACTGATGCCGCAGAGCTATCTTCTATCTCTTCGTAAACAGGTTCTAGCAAATAATCATCTAAATCTGAATCATCAATCTCATCATCAGTTACGATCTCCTCTGTCATGTCAGAAAGACTAGATTCAGGAATTTCATCACTCTGCTGGAAGGTGTTCAGGGTCGTAGCTGTAGCTACTGCAAGTGCAGGAACAGCAATTAAGCCAAGATTTAGATCAATACCATCTTCAGTACTTTCGCTAACCGCATTGTCAGAAGCATCCGAATAATCAACTGATGGCGCGATCGCCTCAGGTTGACTCATCTGCTCGTCCATAGCTAAATTCATATCGGTCATCGGCAGGGTAGCAGTTGCCGATGAAAAGGCAGAGTTATTTTCAGGGAGGCGGAAAAATTGAATTCCTTGCAATAATTGTTGGGCTTGATTGCCCATTTCTTCCGCTTGTTGGCGAGCCGATCGCGTCAGCACGGCTGTACGTTCTGCTAACTGAGCGATTTCACTAATGTAAGTAGCGGTAGAGCCAGCAGCTTCGGCGATCTCCGTACTGGACTCGGTAATTGTTTGCCCAATTTGGACGACCCCCTCAGTCACGACCTGAATATTTTGGAAGGCGGCTTGGGATGACTCGACCCCAGTGGTAAAGCCTGATACCAGTCCACTCAAGTTTTGAACTTCAGAATCGATCGCCGTCACTACGGTTTGAATTTGTGAAGTTCTTTGCTGCAATACAGTCAGCCCGTCATTGGTTTGAGTCGCCAGTTCATTAACTTGCCCTGCGATCGATTCAAATTCACGGGCTACACTAGCAAACTGCTTAGGATCTTTTTGTTCAGCGGCTCTGGCTGCAACTAAGGTGGCATTTAGAGCCAGAACCTGCGTCAAAGAAGCAATTTGACCTTGATCTTGCACAAACTGCTCGGCTAAGCCCACAAATTCGCCAAGAGTTTTAATTCTCTGCACGATTTGCGCTGAGCCTGACTGCAAGACACTAATACTTTCAGTCAAGGTGTCAATCGCAGTCTGTCCTGAGGCAACAGTTTCCCGAACCTCTTGCAGAGAACGGTTGGCAACCCCCACCTGTGAAGCCGATCTCTGGGCAATCATAGCCACCTGCTCTGTCAGCGCCTGTCCTTGGGCAACCGACTGCGCCTGTTCAGCCGTGTTTAACACCACAGTTCTTGCCAGTTCTTCAAGGTCAGAAGCTCCCCTAGCAACCTGTTGGGCTGTGCCCAAAACGCTGGAAATAATTTCTACCAATTTTTCGCGCAGGCGATTAAGAGTATCAGCAACTAAACCTGTAGCACGATCATTTACCTGTGCTTCGATGGTTAAATCGCCCTCTTCCATCGAAGAGACGACATCCAATAAATCACCCACCTCGGCTTCAATCAACTCATTTTCAGCAAAACTTTGTTGCATTTGTTGCTGAGACTGCACTGAGGAATTGTCGGCGGTAGAAAATTGAGTTAACTCGTTACGCAGACGAATCTCGTTACTTTTTACCTGTTGTAAAGTGGTTTTCAAGGAAAGACTAAGATTTTCAATATCGTCCTTGCCTGTAGCTGTGGACGAGTTACCCTGTTGTACCAAAAAGCGCTCGCATTCCTCAGCGATCGGCTGAAGGCGCTTTTTGAGAGAGTTGGTAAAGCTAAGGATTGCAATTACAAGAATTGCGCTAATGCCGATCGCAGCAGCTCCGACGGGTATCGCTAATTTACTGATGATTTCCATCTCTGGCACATAGGTAGCTACTAGCCAATCGCTACCCTCAATTTGGCGGTAAGCCCACAAATTGCCTGCGGTTTGCGTAATTCCAGTTGGTTGACCAGTAGACTGCTGCGTAAGACTGTTTAGAGCTTCAGCGATCGCAGGATTTTGAGCTTGAGCAGCTTGAAATGAATCTGAGCTGGCAATTAACTTGCCACCAGCGCCAATTACAACAAACCCAATCTTATCCTCACCCGCACCAACTTCAGGAATCAGCGACCTGACCACAATGTCACTGCTAACCACAGCCACAGCCTTGTTATTCTCGCTAATTGCCGCGCTATAGGTAACTATATTTTGACCGAGAAAATTGTAGGGGGATGTCCAAGCCGATTTACCCTCTAAAGCAGACTTATACCAAGGTAGTTTTTGAATATCCGTAGGAGTTGCCGATAGCAGCGCTTCATTAGGGGCAGGTAATTTCTGACCCTTCGGCTCAGGGCTCAAACCTGACTGCTCTTTCAGGATATAGGTTACAAAGGATTTGGAATTAGGGATTAGCAAGTTGCCATTAGCGAATATCCCCATAGCCGCACTTGGTTCAGAATTTTGAAGAGATTCAACCAAGAGCTTTTGATACATTGCCGCATTTCTTTGCTTAGGAAAAGCGGCTGCTCTTACAGCAACAGCATCAACCGATCTTTTGGCAGTGGCAACCTTGGACTCAATCTGGTCAGACTTAGCCGTAGCAAGGACTTCCAGCTCTCGTTTAGAGCTGCTTAACAATTCTTGATAGATAAAGTATCCCAAACCACCAAGCCCAACAAGCGAAGTACTAATCGCAATTAAAATCAATCCCAATCCCATTGATCCCTTGGACTGCTTCAACTTTGGATTCTTTTGTGGTGATTTGGGCGATCGCGCCGAAGACGAATTATCGCCCTTACCTAAAGAAGTTGCTTGATTTTGCTTAGAGGTGCTTGCCATATGCCTGCGCTATAGGGAAAGAGTCAAATTTTTAATGGTAGTCGTCCTACACTACACTTCCTCCCCATCTAGTAATAACAATTAACAAAAGGGTTGGCACACTTTCATTAATTGAAAAACAAACCCATCAAGAGTTTTAAATCAAGAGATGGCTAAGCTATTTCTTGGTTTGGGATAACGGAAGAGGTTACTTAGATGTTTGCCAACGCTGAGGTTGCCAAACATCGTCAAGCATAACTGATAGGACAATTTCAATGGGAGTATACTCGTTCTCCTCAATATTCGCTACTGTTTGATTTACTTTTTTTGATGAATTGCTGGAAAAATCGCTGGAGACATCAAAATTGTTGAGATTATCGGCAAATTTATTTCTAGGATTGGGCGAACTAGATCGACGACTCTGCATCTGCTGATACTCGTGATACTCAGAAATCGTCAAGCTCCCTACCACCCGATCAACTATCACCCCTATTCCTGCTAGACGTTGTTCCCCCAACTCATTGGCAACTTCACTTAACTTGATCAAAGTTAGTGACTCAGTTAATAAAGCTCTTTGTTCCCCTAAAACCAACCGTAGCAGAAGCAAAGGTATGATGCTTGCCTGATAGTGAACTACACCAATAATTGCTGGCTTGTAAAATGGTAGGGGCAATATGGAATTCCGCTCAATAATCATAATCTCAGCAACTAATAGATCAGGGAAAGTGATGAGTTTTTCACCTGATTTAGCCACGATGTAGCGATTATTGGGCGTAACTTTTTTCACGTTTTCGGTAAAAGTCATGAAACCTGCTGTGGTAGTTTTTCTAGTACCGCAGAAAGCGACTCGCGAGTGAAAGGCTTAGTCAAATAATCATTGGCTTTTGCTCTCTTTAACCCATAGTCAATCTCCAACTTAGTGCTTTTGGTGGAACATAAAATCACATACTGGTCAGCAGATTTACTGTGAGCTCTCAGCTCCCTGAGAAATTTATAACCATCTTGATCTGGTAAAACAATATCTAAAAATACAGCCGCGTAGTGGTTGCTTACAATTTTCTCAAGCGCACCTGCTGAAGACTCACAGATATCAACAGTGTGTCCTGTTTCTTGTAACAATGAACTCAAGAGATGTCTTTGAGTAGCAGAGTCATCAATTATTAAAAAATGTTCACTCATAATTTTTATACCTTTAGTATTACGAAAGCTTTCTAGCTATTTAAAAATTTTTGATTAGGGAAACTTAAAAAATTTGGATATATGTAATTAGAATACCCAAACTTCTTTAAACCAATGTATCTGTAGACAAAGGTGCAACTTCTCTTAACAAATTTCGTAATTCATCACGAAATTTGGGGGTATCGGAGGATAGTCTAGGCTTAGCGAGAAATCGACAGTTTGCCCATCTAGCCCTAAAATTGTTGGTCATACTATTCTCAGCCGTTACCAGAACAAGGGCTAAGGTTGCTAAATCTCGTTGGCGACGAATTTGTTTGATTAAGTCAAAGCCATTCAGACTAGGCATATTAATGTCAATGAAGACAATCATTGGCTTGTATTCTAAAATCCTGTCAGTAGCTTCTTCAGCATTGTCCGTAAAGTCAACTTGGTATCCCCAACCAGTCAATAGTCGTTGCATTTGCTGTAGCAAGACAGTCGAGTCATCGACAATAAAAACTTTAGGCTCTTCTTTGGCAGTCGCAGATGCAGTTGTCAGAGATGCAATATCAATGTCTGATTTACGCTCTTCTAGGGCAGTTATTGAGACAATATTTTTTTGAGCTAATTTATCCAACAACAGTGCAGTTCGATAAATTGGTTGTTTAAAAGTATCAGCGATCGCGCAGATGCGATCTTGTCCAGTAGTGACTTTGGCAAACAAAGGAAAGTTATCATTTCCCACCCTAGCTAGCAAATTTGCAGCATCAAGTAACTGAACTAATTGATATGGATGTTTTACACACTCAAATTTCTGCCATTGCCTAACTTCATTAGCTACAGAACTTTCTAGAGCCGAAAGTTGCAGAGCAGGGAAATCTACTTGTAAGTCACTAGCAGGATGCCACACGAATGTAAAATCATCCTCTAGATGGATAGCTAGGAGATTTTCTAAAATTATTTCTTTGATCACATCCTTCGTAATTTCGGGATGCTTGCGGTAAACGTTAGTAACAAACGGATAACAGTAGGGACGGTTTGATTGACGCTGCTCCCACGTGGGCAGTCGCGAAAAGCTAAGTCCCTTGTTGCTGTACTTGCGAACTAATGTTGGTATAACCTGCCCCTCCTCTTCGGCTAGTACTAGCCCCCCACTAGACAGTAGTAACTTCCACCGATGAGACTTAGTTTCTACTTGGAGAACTCCAGTAGAACGGCTCATGACTCGCATAGCAGCTAAAAGGATGTGTAAGGTGGCATTCCTCACTACCTGTCCATCTGTTAAATTGTTAGACACAAGGTCTGAGTTAGGCAATGAACCTGTCATAGCAATCATGTTTTTTTAACTGAGCGGCGTTTTAACAAAGAATTATGTCAACAGATGTGATAAAAACAGGCTATCTCAGAATAAATTCCACTGACTTGATCTCAGTCTAAATCCTACCAACTTGGTGCAATTTAGATTGGTTGTCCCAGATACAATATGCCAACTTTAACCTAGAGAGGACTGCTTGCAAAGCAAATTATGGAATATTTTGAACGAAATATTTCAAAATTTGGGGGGATTTATTTGGAATTCGTAAGTATAGAGGTGGACAGCAGAATTAAAACCCTGGAAGATGAGTGGCAACGCGAAGCACCGTCAATCATCTTCTGAGTTTTGGTACTTTCAGCACCAAAGGCTTTGAAAGTACCAAAACCGATTTCACTATGAGAATTGCTAGTGTCTATTGCAAAGCTGTTTAAAACCGATATTTTAGGATGGCGAGAAGTGCTACCCAAAAATATTTCGCATGATGATGGTTACAAATTCAAAATTTTGTGATTTTAGGAATGATTACTGGTAAACGTTGTTTAAAAATAGTCTGCCTCCATGGACACCCAGGCAATAGCGAGGCAATGCAAATGTTTGTGCAGCACTTCCAAGCTCTTGGTATTGAGGCGATCGCCCCCGACCTTCGAGGCTACGGCTCTAATCAAGCTTCAGCTCCCTTTAAAATGTCAGACCACATTGATGATCTGTGGAATTTGCTAATCGATATTTCGCAAAATCATCAGACTGATTATGTGATTTTGGGCTGGTCATTGGGGGGAATTATGGCTATGGAGCTGGCTTTGAGAGAAATTGAAGCTCATGGCTCTCAAAGGGAGAATTCTAGCGGTAAGGGTTTTCCTAACATTGTCGGCTTAATTTTAATAGCTACAGCAGCGAAACCACGAAGTAGTTTACCTAAAATATCAGCATGGCAGTATGTGAATTTATTAATTGCAGTTTCTTTACACCGCTTGTTACCGAAATCCCTTCTAAATCAAGGTTGGCATATTAATTGGTTTGGGAAACATTCTTTAATTAAGTATTTAATCCAACAGCATAGTCAGAATGCCTACGATCGCATCTCAACGACTGGAGCTAAAGCCTATCTTCAGACATCCCGTTATGCTCAACAAGCCCTATCTCAAGCTCTTAGAAAAGGATATGATCGAACCACAGACTTATCAAAGATTAAAATTCCTTGCTTGATGATTGCTGCCGCAGGCGATCGCCATATTACGACAGCAGCGAGTATGGAGACAGCGAGCCTGTTACCAAATTGCGAATTTATCTGCTACCCCGATACAGCCCACCTACTACCTTGGGAAATAGGCGATCAATTGTTGGCAGATATAGATCGATGGTGTTATCAAAGTACAGTGCTGAGTTGAGCAACCCTGATGCTGCTTAGATATAGTTATTTCAAATAAGAGTTAGGGCTTCGTCGCTTCGACAAGCTCAGTGCATCGCTTCGTTCAGCCAGCAGTATACGTTGGCTGAGCGAAGTCGAAGCCTCTTCCAAATATTTAAAATTGCTATATTTTCACATTGATTCAAAAAGAGATAATTGCCTAAATGGAGAATCTGGCTGTTGTTTGGCTTTGCGTGATGACTTTGCTTTGGATGGGGGTTCATTCTTGGGCTTAAGCGTATTAGCTTTATGGGGTTGGATTTCTACATGGGCAACTAGCCATGTTCTCAGCTTAATTGCTTGTTCCAAATCTAGAGATTCTAAATCTAGAGCATGGGGAAATAAAGGAGGGTTTTGCTCAGTGAGCCAATTTGGAATCTGTTCAGGAGACAAGGGAAAAGGAATAGGATAGTCTGGCATTCTCGCTAGATAGGGAAGAACATTTTTTTGTTCGCGAAAAATACTTCGCTGCTTCTCTAATTGCTTGACGCGCTCCTTTCTGGATTGTTTGTAATCAAGCATAGGCGCGGGATAGCCAAAAGCTGCTAGATTACCTCCGAGTTTCTCAATTGGTATATCCGCAAGTTCAGGCAACCAGCGCTTGATAAACTTGGCTTCAGGATCACACCTTGCGATCGCTGCTTCCCCAGGGTTATAAATTCGCGTCCAAGACTTATCGACACAGTGAGTCACACCCGCCTGCATCGCCCATTGATAATGGTCGATCGCACAGTCGCCATCAATTAAATGCTGCATGAAATGTAAAGCGCCATAGCGCCAGTCCATTCCCAAAAGATTACTTAGAAAACTAGAATAGATAGCTCGACTGCGGAAGTTTAGCTCCTTCCATCCACCAGTTGCCAATAAACACCTTGCCGCTGCATCGATAATCGGAAATCCCGTCATTCCCTGTTGCCACTTTTGGTAATGAATAGGATCGAAGTCCCAGCCATCCTCATCAAAAACTGTATATAGCGATCGCACCTCTAGTTGGGGCATATAGCGAAATCTCTGATGAAAGCCACTCCCCCAACGGAGGCGAGAGATTAACTGCTTACTGCTGAGGCGGATTTTGGGGTCAGGGTCTTTGGTGAAGGCTTTGGCATATTGCACACATTCTCTAATCGAAATCGCACCAACTTTGATGTAGGGACTCAATCCTGTCGTTGCTTCCGCACTGGGATAGGAGAGCTGCCAGTAGTAGCTTTTAGCTTTAGTTTCAAAAAATTCTTTGAGAAGTATTCTTGCTGGTTCTGTTCCTGCTGCGGGAATGAATTTTTGATCTGGTTGATGTCCTAGTTCCATTAATGTCGGTAAGCGATCGCTAACCACTTCTTCAGGAACGCTAACTTTCTCAGGACTGGGCGTGATCGCAGAATTCATATCGGCATACCAGCGATCGCGATACTTGGGATATGCAATCAAATCATCAATACTGGCAGGTGGATCAAACCAACGGATTCGCATTTGTCGTTCTGTCAAACGCTTGATTACTTTTGCATCTCTGACACGGCTATAAATGCGATCGCAGTCTGTGTAAGCATATATTCCCTCTGCTTGCGTCTCGGCGATCAAGTTTGGCAATATTTCCACGGGATCGCCATCTCGAAGAATCAGCCGCCCACCTAGTTTCTGTAAGTCTAAATCTAGGGCATATAAACATCTCAAGATAAACTCAATCTGCGCCGCGCAAGCTTCGGGATGATGGAGTAGCGATCGCTCAAAAATATAAATGGGAATTACTTGTCCGCGCCGTGCCGCTCGAAATAGTGGTTCATGATCCCACACTCTTAAATCCTGTCGAAACCAAACAATCGTGGTTGGCATGGGACTCGATGGTTACTATGAATAATTATTTTAACAAAAAGATGAATGGCGGCGCAAAGCGCCGCCATTCATAATTCCTAACAAGAATGACTACAAAACTTTTGTTTACCCGCCGAAGGCGGGTAAACAAACCCATAAGACTTAATAAACGCTATAAATTAGGCTGCGGTGAGAGTTTCGTACAAATCAGCGATCGCCACATCAGAAAATAACCAACCGTCAGGAATAGTCAAAAATACGCGATTATCCGCAGATGAACTCCTAAATTCCACCCACCCTCGACTGACATACTTTTCTAGGCAATTAACCACGCGATCGCGAAGCTCTCCACCATAGCGCTGTCGTAAACTGTCCAAACTAATTCCCTCAGCCAATCGCAAACCCTGCATGAGTGTGTCCATTAGTTCTTCGACATCGGAAATCCTCGGAGCCGTAAACCTGCCCCCCTCGGCTTGCGGTTCTGCTTGCCGTTTTATTTGCCATTGGGCGATCGCATCTAGGTACGGTCTAATCTTTTGAGGACGATCAATCCTTTGACGATCAAGGTAGCTAGTCGCCCCCATGCCCATCCCGTAAAAGGGCTGGTTGTGCCAATAAGTTAAGTTGTGCCTTGCCTGATATCCCGACTTCGCGTAGTTGGAGATTTCATAATGCTGATAACTTGAAGCAGAAAGGAAATCATGGGCATAAATATACATTTCTACAGTGCGCGAATCCGTTGGTAGGGGCGCATCACCAGCCTGATAGCGTTTCCCAAAGGCAGTCCCCTCTTCGATAGTCAAGTCGTAAATTGATAAATGGGTTGGTTGTAAAGCGATCGCTTCCCTGAGTGAGTCTTTCCAATCTGCCATGGTTTGATTGGGAAGTCCCGAAATCAAGTCTAAGCTGAAGTTATCAAAACCAGCTCTCTCCAACATATCTACAGCTTCATAGGTTTCGCTAACACTATGACCACGACCGCATAAATCGAGTAGTTCTTGCTGAAAAGCCTGTGCGCCTAAGCTAATTCGATTAACACCAAGCTGGCGATATCCTCTGAGACTTTCTAGACTAACGGTTCCTGGATTTGCTTCTAGGGAAATCTCGGCATCGGTGGCGATCGCAAAGTAGGTGGAAATAGTTTCTAAAATTTGAGCCACTTGGGAGACAGTTAACAGAGAGGGAGTACCGCCGCCAAAAAAGATAGTCCGTAAAGCTGCCACAGGTGGAATTTCGGCAATGGTGAGAGTAATTTCTTGGCAGAGGGCATCGACGTATTCTTGTTTGAGTTTCTCGCCGCCAGTAGTAATGGCAAAGTCACAGTAAAAGCAGCGCCGCTTACAAAATGGAATATGCAGATAAAGAGAAGTTGGCAGAGTGGAATTCACAAATGTGCTTTTGGGACTATGTTTACATATTAGGGCGGTTTGGATTTTGCCGTCGGCAAAATCCAAACCGCCCTAATGCCATCCAAGAAATTTTTTACAAAGTTGGCTAAGCCAGCCTTGTAAAAAATTTCTTAGGTTTACTGAAAAGATTAGCCTCGAATCAGCTTTAATTAGAGAGGCGATTGTCAAAACATAGGAATTCATGGCAAAAATATGGGAATTGCAAGGCGACAATTCTTGCAGGCAGGGTTAGCTAGCCTGATCGGATGGCAATTGCCTACTCGCGATCGCGTGGCATTTGCCGCAGAAAAATATGCAAGTCAAGCGATCGCCAGTAAGCATAAGTTAGCTCTTCTCATTGGCATCAATCAATATAAAGATGACAATAGCTCCACACCAAAGTTAGCGCTACGGGGATGTCTCAATGATGTGGAACTACAAAAGGAATTATTGATCTATCGTTTTGGCTTTGCACCGCAAGATATTGTCACCCTCACCGATAGCGCCGCCACTCGCGCCAATATCGCCAGTGCCGTTACCGAACACTTGACTACCCAAACCCTGCCCGATGATCTCGTTGTTGTCCACTTTAGCGGATATGGATCGCGCCTCGGTGACTACAATACCCTTGTTCCTGTCGATAGCAGCTTGTCCCAAAATCCCCAAAATATTGATGGGCTGCAAGATATTACCGAATTAGAATGGCAAAAATGGATACAAACCATTGCCACTGATCGTCTTGTCAATGTAATTGACGCAGGCTTTTATTACCCCAATTCATCAAACCTATCGGCTGTTGGTAACTTTCGCTGGCGATCGCGAATTGGATTAAAAAGTTGGCAACCACCCTCTGATGATGGGGTTATTTCTTTACCCAAGGGAGTGACTTTACGGGCGGCGGCGGGGGAGATGCCCTGTATCGATGCTCAATGGGCGGGCTTTAGTAGTGGGGCATTTACCTATGCACTGGTGCAGCAGCTCTGGCAAATTATGCCTGCCAACACAATTTATGTGGTGATGAGCGATATTGCGACCACCATTGATCGCCGCGCTATGCACAATGACAACCTGCCGATAGAACAGCAGATTGCCAATATGTGGCAAGTCGCACAACCTCCAAATGGGCTTGCCCCTGTTGAGAATAAGATTTCCAAATCAAGTTCTCTATCAAAGACTATTACTAGCGATACTTTTGATGTTTTTCCGATTCCTGCCTTTAGTGCTGACAGCGTAGTTACAGCCATTACTAGCGATCGCCGTGGTGCGGAGGTGGCTTTGGCAGGTTTGCCCATTACGGTTCTCAATAATTACGCCGTAGGTTCGATTTTGAGTACTGCCAATCCTCGTGATCCCAGAGTTTTAGTACAACTAAAAGCTTGTAACGGATTTAATGGACGTGTGGAAGTAATTAGCGATCGCAGTGCCAATTCTAAAATCGAATCAAATACAGAATCGAAGATCGCACAAGTTGGGCAAGGGCTAGTCACAGGTATCCAGCTTCAAGAAGTGGTTAGGGCGATCGCCCGCAATACGAAACTGGCGATCGCCATTGACACAGGGCTTAGTAAAATCGAGCGGGTCGATGCCACCAGTGCCCTCTCCACCTTGCCTAATATGTATGGGGTCAGTGCCATTGAGCAAAGTGTCGATTGTCTATTTGGTACTCAGGCAGCAAGTTACGGATTGTTTACGGTTGGGCGCACCCCAATTCTTGGTTCCTTTGGTTCGGTGGGCGAGTCAGTTGGCGTAGCTCTCAAACGATTACAACCGTTTTTGGATAGTCTGCTCGCCGCCAAACTCCTTCGCATCACTGAAAACCAATCCTCCGCCCATTTAGATGTGCGGACTACATTTAAAGCTGCGATCGGGGTCGATGCCCGTGCTGTCACCATCGCTAGCAAATCCTCAGCCCGTGCAACTTCTGTACCTCCTAGCAACCTCGATAACACCATCCGCACAAAGCCAATTAGTATTGGCGATCGCCTTGAGTGCCAGATTGAAAACTTTAGCGAAAAACCGCTCTATACTCGTATTTTTTGCCTTGATCCGCGCAGCAAAATACTGACTCCCAATTTCACCGCCATTCCCTACGCCAGTGATGGGATCATCCCGCCCAAATCAACCCTGACGATCCCCTATCCCAAAACATCAATGAATTGGTCTGTCTCAGCACCCAAAGGCATAGTCGATGTATTTGTTGTCATTAGCCTATCTCCATTGCTAGAAGTTACCCAAAGCCTAGAAACATCTCAACGTCAAGCCTCGTCATTAAGTGGGCTGATTTCAATTCCCAACCCATTGCCAGTGATCCAGTCTCTGCTCAACGATCTTGATCGAACTTATAAATCAGCCGATTTTGTAAGTGCTAGTGGGGATACATGGATGCTTGATGTCAACCAATGGACGACATTTAGCTTTAATTATCAAGTTGCGTAAAACCCAGAAATTTTTTGAGCGCCGACGCTCAAAAAATTTCTGGGTTTTACTTGTAGCGCTTGTGGTGGTGCAAGTAATATACAGTTTCCGCAAGATTTTTGATGGCGCGGCTGTGCCGCGCCATCAAAAATGCTTCAGTATCTATTAAATTTAGGAGTCTTTAAGGGTGATTGGTTCCCATTTGCAGAGAAATTTACAGCGCCATTTATATCCTCAAATACATCCCCATTTGCACCGTGGCGCGGACTTGCTATTTGCGACTTGGGTTGGGTTAATTTGTGCCGTACCTCCCTGCTATATGCAGACAGAGTTTCAGTTGCCCGCCCATGCTGCCGAGCTGCAACAGTCGCAAGCAATCGTCCCACTTTCTCAAAGCGCAACTAACCCCCTCAGCCTTGACCTTACCGATGATTTATTTGAGCGCGATCGCCCAGTGTTGTTACAGGCGATCGACCATAGTATTCGCTACATTCGCACCCCATCCGCCGCAAAACGTTACCCGATTGCAGGGATTACCCAAGAGCGCGTTGAAAAAAGTCTGGTTAGATTTCGACGCTTAGTTCAAGTTTCTCGCACAGCTAAGGATCTGCAACAAGCTGTAAATCGTGAGTTTGATGTGTTTCAGTCCGTGGGGCGCGATCGCCAAGGGACGGTGCAATTTACAGGCTATTACGAAGCCATTTATAAAGCCAGTCGTACTCGTACTGATGAGTTTAAATATCCGCTTTACAGGCTACCGCCCGACTTTGCCCAGTGGCGATCGCCCCATCCTACCCGCGCCATGCTCGAAGGTAGTAAGCAATTAGCTGGTTTGGAAATTGCTTGGCTAAGCGATCGCTTTCAGGCTTTTTTAGTCCATGTACAGGGCTCGGCAAGACTACAACTACAAAATGGCGAAGTGTTAACCATTGGTTATGCGGGTAAAACCGATCAGCCCTATCGCTCCGTCGGCGCAGAGCTAGTTCGCGATGGCAAAATTCGTTTAGAAGATGTCGATCTCCAAGCCCTGATCGATTATTTTCGAGCCAACCCTCAAGAAACCTTGATGTATCTCAACCGTAATCCTAGCTTTGTCTTTTTTCGGGAAACCAGTGGTCAGCCAGCAACAGGCAGTATTGGCGTACCAGTTAGCCCAGAGCGATCAATCGCCACTGACAAAAAACTCTTCCCCTCGGGCGGGCTTGCCCTCATGCGTACCCAAGTACCCTTTGAAAATCCGCAAACAGGCAAACTCGAACTAAAAGAAGTGCAACGCTTTGTCCTCGATCAAGATACAGGCGGTGCAATCAGGGGCGCAGGACGAGTCGATATTTTTATGGGTACAGGCGATCGCGCTAAAAAAAGGGCGGGACTAATCAAAGGCGATGGTGAATTGTACTATCTCCTATTAAAGACCAAATAGAGTAGAGGCGGCACAAAGCGCCGCCTCTACTTTATTTAGTTGCATTAATTCACGAAAGTGTAACCACACTTTTGTGAATTGGTATTATTTGTAAATAATTGAACCGCAACATATCGGCACGAAGTAACGTAATCGAAAAGATAGAAGCGAGTGGCGGCGCTTCGCGCCGCCACTCGCTTCTAGGTTTTATGTCATAACAAGGATGACTACAGCTATAGTTAAATTTTTGACGTGGAGAGAGGTTAGGTAATGTCTCTAAAAGCTGGCAAAGAAGCCCTACTGCGAAAGCACTACACTGAAGCGATCGCCATCTTGACAGAATATTGCCAAACTAGCTTTGACAAAAACTCCAAGGACTATATACAGGCGCAAATATGGCTAGTTTCGGCGTATAAAAAAACAGGACGCGCCGATAAAGCAATTACTATCTGCGAACGACTAGCCAATTCCCCAGATCCCCAGTTGCAAAAATGGTCGCAAAAGTCGATCGCCACTTTGCAAGGGATTCTAAATCAGCCACCTAGCGATCGGATTCAACGCAATGAAGATGTCGCCTCCGTCGTCCAGTCCGATCCGCGCCGCTATCGCAAATCAGGCGTAACTTTAGCATTGCCCTCTCGCTACACTTACTTCTTGATTGCGGCGATCATCGCGACAATTCTGTCAATTGTGGGATTGCAATTTTTGACGGGCTATTTGCTAGCGCTGATCATTACGGGTGAATTTACTCAGATTTGGTTTCAGCTCACGGTGATTGTCACAGGCGTGATTAGCCTATTGCTGTTTTTTATGTCGCCTTGGATTATCGACATCACCCAAAAGCAATATCACCGTATTCAATGGATTACCCTCGCGGATTTGGATGAAAAGAGTCCTGAATCGGTAGAAGTCATTGAGAAGTTCTGCGAGAAACATAATATTTTCGTGCCGCGATTGGGATGGATTGAAGACGATGCGCCTGTAGCTTTTATTTATGGCGTAATTTCTAATTCGGCGCGGATTGTAGTTAGTCGCGGCTTATTTGAATGTCTGGATGATGATGAAATCGCGGCTGTATATGCCTATCAATTGGGACGACTCCGTAACAAGAGTTTTGCCGTTTTAACCTTTGTTTCCGCTCCCGTGCAGATTCTTTATTACATCTATGTGTCCCTAAGCCGCGCCAGCTATCGGGCGAAGAGTGCCAAGCAAATCTGGCAAATTGCCGCCACCTGTGCCCACACCATCTACAACCTCAGCAATTACTTACTGATCTGGCTGTCCCATGCCAGTACTGTCCTTAGCGATCGCTTTGCCTCCGAGGTAACAGGCAACCCCAATGCCCTCGCCCGCGCTCTGCCGAAAATGGCAAGACAAATGCTGCCCTACAACCAACCTGCGATGCCCACCAATAGACTATTGGAGTCAACCAGAGCTTTAGGGATTTGTGATTGCCAGACCATGACCGCGATCGGCTTAGCGATGGAAATTGCCCATTCAGGACAGACCGATCAAAATCCCTATCGAGTTTTTCTATGGGAAATCTGCAATCCTTGGCGGCTGTGGCTAGAGGTTCATTCCACCCATCCGCTGGTGGGTAAACGTCTCAAGTTTTTAGCAGGCTATTCGCGACAGCTAGGACTGTTGACAGAATATGACTTTGCAGAACTACTTAAAGAAGAGAAGAAGCTCAATAAAAGAAAGCTCTATCAAAATTTTTGGCGGGATCTGTTGATTCAGATTTCGCCGTTTGTGGGCATTGCGATCGCCGCGATCGTGGCGCAATTATTTGCTCAGCTATACAACCGCTGGCTATTGCTAAGCCTTTCGATGATTGGCTTAGGTTTGGGATTTATGTTTCAAGGCAGTTTACGCTATCCCGATTTTCGCCGCGTTTCCGATACCGATTTGGTCAGTTTGCTGACCGATCCCTATGCTAGCTATGTACAAGGCGCACCCGTACAAATTCCTGGGGAGCTTTTAGGTTATGGAACCGATGACTTTTATTTGGGTTATGCGATGCGCCTAGAAGACCAAGGCGGATTTGCTTTTCTCAATTATCTTCCCAACTTCCATCAATGGATTATTGATCCTTCCAACACGATTAAAAATCTGGAGATTTTACGCGATCGCTCAGTTATCGCAACAGGCTGGTTTCGGCGCAGTAAGTTCCCAATTATTGATTTGTCCACCCTGCAACCAATTATGCAAGATCGCCCCAAACAACGCGCTTCTCTGGTTAGCTATCACCAATTTTGGAATAATGTCGGGAGTTCTCTTTTAGTGCTGATGGGCTTAGCAACTTTGCTATTAACTTCAAGATTATTTTAAAGAGAGTGATGATGTAGCAAAGCTAAAACCCAAGATACAACTGGCGGCGCTTCGCGCCGCCAGTTGTATCTTGGGTTTTAACATCAAGAAATGGCGTAGCCATTTCTTGATCTGGGATTAGCTATATTACGGAAACCTTACGAGACTGCGAAAAGATTCGATACTCTTTACGCTCAAACTTAGAAATCTGTAAATCAGTTTGAGTATCATCTTCATCAGTTGTATTTGACTCGTAGGGAACCATGCGAACAATATTGTAGCGAGTGTCACTCACATAAATTGTTAGGGCGATATTGAGCATATCGATAAATGCAATCACAGTTTTACACTTAGATGCACTGTACTGACTGTAATACTTGATGATGGCGGCAACCCTTAATTCTAAATGTGGACGAATGGATTCATTTAGCAAGAGTAGCTTGAGTAACAGAACCACCAAATTAATCGGATTGGTATGGTGTAAGAGAATGTGAAATAGCTCAGTTGGCTGCTCGCGATCGCTAAAAGTGATTTCCCCTAGAATGTACTTAGCGGTTTTGATCACCAAAGAAGTGGTAACGGGATAGTCATGGCGATTAGCTTTAAGCTCAAATAATCCCTGAGACAATTTAGCTTGGATAGTTTCTGATATTTCTGCATCAGTAATTGAAAAATCAAGATACTTCAGCAACGCAAATTTGAACTCTTGATAGGATAGCCCTTCGATATTTTTAAGAAACGCACTGGCTGAGTCTTTGCAGTTCAATACACTCTTTTTACTAAGCATGAGTGTAACCACGCTGATCACATTCTCACTTAAGCTAGTTGGATTAGGTTGCTGCTTTTGAGTAGATGGTCTTGCCCCCAACCTTGCCGTATACATTGCCAAATCCAGCTTAAACTGAGATTTCATTTTCTGTGAGAGTAAAATCGCAGCTTGTCTTTGCTCTAAAGGACTGGCGGGGTTTGTGTATTGATAAGCTAGCAAATATGATGCAAAGCGATCGCCCCAGTTTTGTTCTTTTTCTCCATGATTTCCCTCTCCATTAATGAGTGCAAATAGCTTGAGAGATTGAAAATCATCACTTTTAATGAATAATTGCAGCCAAACCCTCAGGGTCTTGAGTTTGAGAGACGCTGGCTTCTTATGTATTGATGGATGGTTAAAGATATTGATCAAAGATTGAATGCAATCTCTATTATTTTTGACCGTCCAATTATTAATGAGAATGTAACAGCATCTTCTTAATGTGTAGAAAAATTCCTTGGCATTGTAAGCCGTTATAATCTGATCTAAAGCTCGGCAGATTTCTGGATTTACAACACTATTTAAGTTAATAAATAATTCTTCAAAATTAACTAAAGCTTCTTCTGGCGACTTATGACGCACTACCTCCAAAAAGAACTCATAAACTCTTTGTTGAGCTTGTTCTATGCCTTGGGAGTAGATACGATCAGCCGACCAGAACATAAACTAACCTTCTTTAACAATAATGCAATCATGCTGAAGCCTTGTTAAGCAGCTAGCACAAGTAAGTTAAAAATCTAGAAAACTGTACCGTTCGATAAGCGTATGGAACAATTTTTGATTTTAGGCTTCAATTATGGTGGGCTACTTATAAGAACTCTCATTAGTTTATAACTGCATAATTTGCAAAAGTCAGTTTGAATTTGTTATACAAAAGTTATACAAAAGTTACTCAAATGTTATAGAGGCATTGCTACAGAGCAGTCCTAAAACAAGCAGAAGTAGATGTTCTCTACAGTGCTACTTCCCTAGTGGAGTAAGGGTTTGCTTCCTTGACTTTACTGGGGAAACAAACCCTTACTTTGCTTACTTAAAAAGCGATATATTTTAATTTTTAATTAACAAAGCTATAGCTAAATTTTTGTGAACTTAACCTTAAGTCCATCCCTAGGGCGTAGGGTTGGTATCGGAAAAGGCTCTAGATTTTGCGAAGGCAAGATTTCCCATTGATAGTTCCGTAATAAATGAGCCGCAATTATTTTCATTTCTAGCTTCGCAAAAGCGATGCCAATACAGATTCTTGCGCCACCACCAAATCCAATCAAGCTAAATGGCTTCTGTCTATGCTCTTGGCGGTCGGGACTAAAACGATCGGGGTCAAACTTCTCAGGATCAGTATAGATATCTTTTTGTTTGTGAGTAATTACAATCGAGTAAAGAACTTGCCAACCCTTCGGCACATGGTAGCCATTAAAATCAAAGGGCTTGACCACACCACGAAAACCACCTCCCACAGGAGGACGTAGACGCTCTACTTCCTGCAAGACTTGATCTAAGTAGGGCATTTGTCCTAATTGATCGAGATTGAGGCTACCAGTTTTTGCTAGTTCCATTTGCTCTTGGCGGGCGATCGCTAAAACTTGGGGATGGCGACCTAGCTCCAGACATAGCCAAGTTAGCATGGATGTAGTGGTTTCATGCCCCGCAAATAGCATCAACATCGCTTGGGCTTTCAGTTCTTCTATCCCAAATCTACCTCCATCTTCATCCTGTGCTTGAATCAACATACTGAGAACATCTTTGGTGGGATGCTTTTGACGCTGCTCAATTACCTTGGTGATATGTTGCAGTAGCAAGTCACGGGCTTTCACCGCCTTACCCAAGGTTGTAAATGGCAATTCAAAAGGCGCGATCGCAAACAGCCCATTGGTTAGAGTCGCAAATAACCCACTTAATCGTTCCACATCTTCAGCAGCATCAGCACCAATTAAAAGTTGGCTGGCAATTTCAAAGGTGAGTTGCTTGAATTCATCAAACCAGTTAAATTCTTTTTTCTGAGTCCATTTGTCTAGATAACGCTGGGTAATTTCTTCCATTGTGGAGATATAACCAGCTAGAGCCTGTCCATGAAATGCGGGCATCATCAGACGACGATTGCGACGATGTTCTTCGCCATCTTGCAGAAACAGCGACTCACCTAATAGTTTTTTGAAATTGTCTGGCCATCCATCTCTCCATGAAAAGCAGTCCATATGGCTAGATAAGACAAACTCCGCCGCCTCTGAGCCAATCATAAATATGGTCGGTTTGCCTAGTAAGTTAGTCTTTGATATGGCTCCATACTTGGCATATTGTTTTTCAGGAAATTTTCGATCAAAAAGAAACTGTAAAGTTTGCCCGATGACTGGTAATCCCAAATCTCCAGGGGGTAAGTTTTTAGGCTGAGGCTGGGAGGTAGAAGGGTTTATTTCTTTGCTCATAATTCCAGACGATGAAGTTACACCAATTCACAAGAGTATTGTCACACTTTTACCCTAAAACCAGAGGTTATTCCGCTCGCGTAGCGGGCGGAATAACCTCTGGTTTTAGGGCTAATTATGCCTAGCTACTTAGTGCGATATTAAAGTACGTGTTTGTTTCCCCGCCTTCGGCGGGGAAACAAACACGTACCTCGCTTGCTTGAAAAGCGCGATAAATCTAGAAGGTAAAGACAGTTCGCAAAGTGCCGATTGTGATCGTGCTGTTACTGCTGTTGTTATTTGGGTTAAAGATGAACTGCACATCTGGGGTGATGCTGATGTTGTCGGAAATGGGAATTCGATAGAACAGTTCCACATTGGTTTGCGTCGCATTTCCAACTCTGCTTTCCACAAAAGGTTGACCTACTGCGATCGCGCCCATTGCGCCTTCCTTAAACAAATCAGGAAAAGCTAGCCCTGCTGACCATGTTTGGGGATTAATCGAATCTCCTGCTGTACCAACATTGATATAGCTAGGAATTGCTGTGGCAATGTCCGTTCCCCGATTGCTGATATTGCCAAATCCATAGCGACCGAATATGGCGATCGCTTTGCTTAAAGCCCATTCCAAATTCAAGCCGCCGATGCTGTAGTCAAGATTATTCACCGCTGCACGGGTGTACTGCAAACGCGCTACAAAGGGACTTTCTTCTTCACTATTTTTAGGCGCAAATTCTAGCTCGACTGTGCCTTGGTAAGTATCGCCAAATAGCCCTTGATTGATTGTGCCATTGGGTGCACCATTGTCGCTAGTAGCACTGTTGGCATTAGCCGCCACATATCCTGCTCTGAGCGTGAAAGCACTATCGCCAATATTCCAGTCTAGAACTGCCCCAGCCCCATCGTTTACAGGCAAAATCAGAGGGTTGTTAATAAACATCCCGATCGCAAAGTCTGAGGATTCATCATTGGCAAAGCTATTGGCATCAAGATGATCGTTTAAAGACATAGCAGCTCCAATCGAAGCACGGATGTCTTCACCAATGGGAAAGTCGTAGCGCAGTCTACCTAGGGAAAATGCATTGCCAACATCACTGTAGTCGAGGCTAGAACTACCTGCAAAGCCAGCAAAACCTGCTAATACATCACCACCACCATCAAGGGAATTACTGAGATTAGTACCGCCATTACCTGCTTCAAGGCGAGTAATCAACAGATCTTCACCTGTAAAGCTAGTGTTAAGGTTGAGACGAACACGGCTAATCACTGTTGTATTAGTAGTTCCTGCATTACCTGTGAGTACATTGCTAGGGCTGAATAATTCCGATGTGCCCGATCCTCCACCCGAAACAGAGATAATTACCTGCCCTTCTAGCTTGGTGGTGGTAGAAAACTGCTGCGCATCTAGTTTGGTAGTTTTAGCATCTAGAGCATCGACTCTTCCGCGCAATGTCGCCAGTTCCGTTGCAAACTCTTCCTGTAACTTCTGCAAAGTGGCAAGGTCTTCTTGGCTAACCTTGTCAGCTAGCCCAGCGCTAATGATTTCATTAATTTTATCGAGGCAGGCATTTAGTCCTGCGGCAAACTCATAGCGACTAGTTGCTTGACTGCCCCGAAAAGTGCTGTCGGGATATCCCGCAATACAACCATAACGCTCAACCAGAGATTGCAAAGCTGTGAAAGCCCAGTCAGTAGGACGGACATCGCTAAGTTGAGAAACAGAAGTAACATTCTGCCCGATCTCGTCCTGAGCTGTAAGCGACTGTGCTGATACGCTTGAGACTTCCGAGATCGCGATCGCGGAAATCACCGCCGACATAGCGATCGCGCTACTAATAGATTTTGGCAATGTCTTAAATTTTGTTTTAGGCATTAATTTATGTAAGTTGATGTAAGTACAGGGGGATGTTATCGCCTAAATTATAATAACGATAATCATTATCAAATTAATAGGATTTTGAGAAGTATAGGAAAGCAAGCCTTACTTTGCCGCAAGATTACAGCCATAATAATTGCTATTGCAAATAATTATCAAGAAGTACCTGCTTAGGCACAGCAGTATGAAGTGCCGCTATTTTTTGCAAGAAGCGCAAAACATCCAGCCATGCTGTTGCAAAGTTTACTGTTGCGATATTATTGGGAAGCGTTCTTAGCGCATCACTACTGATTTAGAGATACTTGCCTTGACTACTGCTGCCCCATTCCCTTCCCTATCCGATCGCGCCTACCAAATTAAAGAATCTCAAATCCGCGAAGCCTCCCGTTACTGTGAAAAATTTGGAGCAATCAATCTTGCTCAAGGATTGCCCGATTTCCCTGCGCCAGAGGCAATCAAAGAATCTGCTAGAGCCGCGATCACCCTTGATTTTAATCAATATGCTGATAGTTGGGGATGGGATCAGTTACGTGAAGCGATCGCCATTAAAATGTTGCGAGATAACCAGATTACAGTCGATCCTGATACAGAAGTAACGGTCTGCTGCGGCGCAACCGAAGGGCTAAACATCGCGCTGATGACCCTGATTAATCAAGGCGATCGCGTGTTAGTTTTTGAGCCTTTTTATGAAAACTACATCCCCAACCTAGCAACCGTTGGCGGTATCCCCGAATTCGTTACATTACAGCCGCCTCAATGGGAGATCACCCAAGAACTCCTTGAGCCTGCCTTCAAAAAAGGGATCAAAGCCGTAATCATCAATAGTCCAGCCAATCCTACGGGTAAGGTTTGGACAAAGACAGAACTTGAGTTAATCGCCAAACTCTGCCAGCAATATAATGTTTACGCCATCACCGATGAAATTTACGAATACATCATCTATGAAGGTGAGCATATTAGCTTGATGAGTATCGCAGGAATGCGCGATCGCACAATTGTCGTCAATGGATTTTCTAAAACTTTTTGCATTACTGGCTGGCGATTAGGCTATACCGTAGCGAGTCCAATGTTAACCGCTGCCATGCGCCGCATTCACGACTTTATAACCATCTGTGCGCCTGCGCCTCTGCAACACGCGGCTTTAACAGCCATGCAGTTTGGGCGCGAATACTTTACTAACATGGCGCTAGATTACAAGCGCAAGCGCGATATGCTTTACCCCGCCCTTGTTAACTTAGGAATATCGCCTGTATTGCCTAAGGGTGCTTACTATATTTGGACAGATAGCTCTGCGATCGCGACCGATGCTGAAAGCGCCGCTTTCCGTCTTGCCAAGGAAGCTCTTGTTGCGGCTGTTCCTGGTTCCTGCTTTAGCCACCCTGATCGAAAGCAGGTTAATGGACTTAGATTTTGTTTTGCAAAGAAAGATAGCACAATCGCTTTAGCGATCGAAAATTTGCTTAAAATTAAGTTATAGGATTATTACTAACTTTTGATTCAGCACTAGGAAGCTGGAAATGCTTAGATATAGCACCTAAGAGAATTGAATCGTGAGTTACTGTTGCAGTTGTAATCACTTGTATTTGGGCGCAAATCAAAAGATAAACAGCAGCGTTTCTTGGATTTTCACTTGTCCTCAGATAAGTGCAGACAGTTATACATTAACTAATTCAAGAGATCCTTTTCAAAACTTTTGTCCGTAGCAAAAATACCGTTAAACCTTTTTAAGACCAATTCACAAAAGAGTTACTACACTTTTGTGAATTGATAACCAAACCCATACTGGGTTTTTAAATAAAGAAATGACACAACCATTTCTTTATTTGGTATAACTCCGACAAGTCAGGTATAAAAAAATGGCTAGGATTGAAGACAGTGGGGATATCTCATTAGCTGAGTTTATTAATAATCATCCAGAATTTAATGACTTACCAATATTGGACTTAGAGGTATTCCAAGATTTACGTTTATCTATAGACGATGATTTGATGTTCTCAGATCTGGTTACGATTTATTTAAACTCGGCTGAGACATTAATCGATGAAATTCAGATAGCTCTGAATAATCAAGATGTTGGTAAGTTTAGTATCTCATGCCACTCTTTGAAATCAACTAGTGCGAGTATTGGCGCACGAAAATTATCATATCTATGCAAGTTTTTAGAGAAAACTAGTAAGACTGGAGGATTTAATAATATTTCTATAGGCTATTTTTACCTAATTATTAAAGAATATGATCAAGCTATAGCTAAGATTCAAACTAATGTCATTAGCTTTATGAGCAGTCCTCCGCTTTAGCAATTTGTAGGATTCAGCCTATCCTATAGCTAGCCATCCGAAAAATTCTTCCAATTACTTAATCCAATGACAGTCTTTGATGTACAAAGTTAATAACTGTGCAGCTTACTTAGCTTCAAGTGGTGGCGGTGTTAAGTCCTACATCGATGGACTAATAGCCACTTTGCCTGAAATGTATGTTGATGAGTTGATTACGTCCTTAGATGTAGATCAAAGTCAGTACCATCTCCTGCATATTCATGAAGGGGAGATGCTAGGTTATCTTGATAATTCATGTCCAGCCGTTTACACATTACATAACCACCATCCCTACTGTCCCAGTGGCTCAAAGTATTTGCCTCGTCAAGGTGTCGGCTGCGATCGCCCAATGTCTCACTTAGGATGTATGTGGGGGCATCTAGTGGATGGCTGTGGTAGTCGCCGCCCCAAGCAAATTCGCAATAACTTCAGAAGAGCCTACAATGCCTTTCATGCGATTCAGTCGTTAGGAATTACCGTGATTGCTAATAGCGATTATGTGCGATCACAATTAATTTTCAATGGTATTTCCCCTGATCAAGTTGTCACTTTGAGATGTGGTGTAGCACCACCTAGCTCTGAGCATCATCCTCTCACCCCAGAGATTCACGCTCAGCAACGCATTCTATTTGCTGGGCGCATTGTTCCCGATAAAGGGCTGGAGTGGCTTCTCAAAACCATGCCGAAAGTAGATAGTAAGATTCATCTGGATATCGCTGGAGAAGGTTGGGATCTAGAAAGGATGAAGAACCTAGCCAAAGCGCTGAATCTAGATAGTCGAGTAACTTGGCATGGTTGGAGCAGCGGTGAAAAATTAGAAAATTTATATCGTCAGAGTCTGGGAGTGGTTTTTCCCAGTCTCTGGCCAGAACCTGCGGGACTGATTACCTTAGAGTCCTATGCAAGATTTCGTCCTGTGATTGCTACAGAAGTTGGCGGTATTCCCGAACATATTCGCGATCGCCAAACAGGTCTGCTAGTTAAACCAAACGATACTCAGGATCTAGCTAGTGCGATTAATAGCCTTGCTAAAGACTTCACTAAAGCTAGAGAAATGGGTATCGCAGGAAATCAATTATTCCTTCAAGAATTTACCCTTCCCATTCATGCTAAGAGGCTCCGCGAAATTTATGATCAAGCGATCGCCAAATTTGAGCAAAAGCAAATAGCGTGATGGTGGCACTTTGCGCCGCCATCATGCAGCTAGATAAAAAAACAGAGATTGTTTCGCTCGTATAGCGAGCGAAACAATCTCTGTTTTTTAGTTTTAATGATGCTGAGCTACTTAACTCTATTCCTATATCATCTTAACTAAGTTGTTATCTAAATATTTATGGATAATCATTCCCATCGATTAAGTGTTGCTCCCGTGCCAGACGGAGTAGAGAGACCCTTCTGGTCAGTGATGATACCCACCTATAACTGCGCTAATTATCTGCGCGAAACCCTCGCTAGTGTGCTGGCTCAGGATATGGGATCAGAGATGATGCAGATTATGGTAATTGATGATCACTCCACCAAAGACGATCCTGAAGCAGTAGTTAAGGAGGTGGGCAAGGGGCGAGTCGAATTTTATCGTCAGGAAGTAAATGTTGGTCATGTCAGAAACTTTCAAACCTGCCTAGAAAAGTCGCGTGGGCGAGTAGTTCATCAACTCCATGGCGACGACCTTGTATGTGAAGGATTTTATCAAAAGCTGATGATCGGATTTGAGCAACACCCTGAAATTGGGGCTGCTTTTTGCCGTCACATGATCATGGATGAGAATGGAGAAGATCTACACGCTTCGGTTTTGGAAATGCCAAGTAGTGGTGTTTTACCAAAAGACTGGGTAAAAGAACTGATTGGATTTCAAAGAATTCAAACTCCCGCTATTGTTGTAAAGCGTGATGTTTATGAAGCTTTGGGAGGGTTTGATACGCGCTTGCTGATTGGCGCTGAGGATTGGGAAATGTGGGTGAGAGTAGCCAGTAGCTACCCCGTATGGTACGAGGCTGATATTCTGGCAAAGTATCGTAAAAGCTCTCAAAATCTTACTTCTAAAAATCTCCGTGATGGCATCGTTATTCGCGATATCGGACGTGCGATCGCCATCATTGCTGAGGAGAATAGATGTGGCAAAGTGGATGATGCTTTAGTTAAGCATACAAAGCAAAACTGTGCTTTCTTTGCGCTCTCCAATGCCGACTCTTTGATGAGCGCTGACGATGCCTATGGCGCTATCAATCAAATTAAGGAAGCCATCAAGTTACGCCCTAGTTTTAAAGTAATCCGATCAGCGGGAAGAATTATTTTATTAGATGGTTCCAAATTGCTATGGCGCAAATTGACTGGTAAAGCGCGTTCTTGAAGAATGTGTCGGCGCAAAGTACCGACACATTCTTTTAAAAGATCAAACTAATACTAAGACAGGAACCGATCGCAAAGTGTAGAGCCACTGCAATAAATCGGCAATTGAGTAGCAATTCGGCGCGATCGTGATTTTGACCAATAAAAGTGCAGAGTTTCCAAGCGATCGGTAAACTCACAAAAATGCTGGCTGTCCAGAGCGGGAAAAGTTGCGTCCAGATCGCCAAAGTCGCGATCGCATAAATAAATCCGCATAACCAAGGTAAAAGCTGCGCTGATCGCTTTGTTCCTAACTTCACCACAGGCGATCGCTTTCCTGCGGCAAGGTCATCGGCAACTTGGTTAAAGTGCGAACAAAATAAAATCAGGCTAGTGATAATCCCGACAATCAAAGCGGCGGCGATACAGGCATAGTCAAAGGTCTTGGTCTGGCTATAGTAAGCCGCCGAAACCCCAAGAGGACCAAAGGCAAAAAAGCATAAAACCTCACCCCAGCCTTGATATCCCAAGCGAAAAGGAGGCGCTTGATAGATGTAGCCCAAAAAGCAAGCGATCGCCACCAAGCTCACCACAATCGCATCTTTTTGAATCCATGAAATCGCCAATACTCCAACTAGACCCAAAATTAGACAAGTATTGGCGATCGCCAGTATTAAATTCTTTTGACCTGTAAGATTGACAACGGAATGAGCCTTATTAACATCAATGCCAGTCTCCGCATCAAATACATCATTACAAAGGTTTTCCCACAGCAACACCAAAATTGCCGAGCTAAGAAAGGTTAAAAATATTCCTAAATCAATCTCGCCATTTTGGCGATAGGCGATCGCTGTACCCGTAGCAATGGGGATGATCGCCACGCTATACATCGGTAGCTTGATCGCCGCCATCCATAATTTGCGCGATCGATCAGTCGTTGCCATTTCTAAATCTTTGACCATATTTTAAAAATAGATAACTTTAAACCTTAAAAACTCTATTTTCCCATGCCAAGCGATCTAACAATCTAAATAGAGGGCAAGGCTTCGGCAATTCTCACTATGCAAAACTGGTTTTTTGAAAGTACATGACGCTATGCGCTTTTCAAGCAGGCGATGTACAAAGGCTTGTTTCCCCGCCTTCAGCGGGGAAACAAACCCGTAATTCACTTTCTTCGTTGTTTTTACAAGATTAATCCCCAAAAATTAGTAAATTGTTAAGCTTTGCAAAGTAAGATGGAGTGATATAAGCATAAAAATTAACGTTTTTGATATTGGTGGAATATGCGGGTTGCGATCGCTGGAGGAGGGTTAGCAGGACTATCCTGTGCCAAGTATTTAGTAGACATGGGGCATCAGCCAATCTTGCTAGAACGCAGCAACGTTCTTGGTGGTCTAGTCGCTGCGTGGAAAGATGCTGATGGCGACTGGGTAGAAACAGGGCTGCACAACTTTTTTGGCGCTTATCCGAATATGTTGCAACTCATGGGTGAGTTGCATATTCTTGATCGCCTGCAATGGAAACGCCACGCTCTAATTTTCAATCAACCCGAAAAACCTGGGGTATTGTCATGGTTTGATGTGCCAGATCTGCCTGCGCCATTCAATATCATCACCTCGATTTTGCGTAACAACGATATGCTCACTTGGAATCAAAAGATTCGCTTTGCGATCGGACTGATTCCTGCGATCGTGCGCGGGGACAAATATGTCGCATCCATGGACAAATACACCTTTGAGGAATGGCTGCAACTGCACGGTATCGGCAAAGACATCACCACCGATATCTTTATTGCTGTTTGCAAATCTCTCAAGTTTATTGACCCTGATGTAATATCTGCGACGATTCCCCTCCGTGCTCTCAATAAATTTCTCCAACAAAAAGACGGCTCCAAAATCGCTTACCTTGATGGCGCACCCCCTGAACGCCTCTGCCAGCCCATCGTTGACTATGTGGTTGCCCGTGGCGGTGAAGTGCATACGGGAGCCGCTCTTAAGGAAATTGTCACTGATGCGAATGGCAATGTCGAGAAATTGATTATTCAAGGTACAGATGGCACTCCTAGCCGTGAAATCGTTGCTGATGCTTACGTTTCGGCGATGTCCGTAGATGCTTTTAAGAATTACATTCCCGCCAATTGGCAATCCCAACCCTATTTCCAACAGCTAGAAAACCTTGAAGGTGTACCTGTAATCAGTGTCCAGATTTGGTTTGATCGCAAGCTTACCGATATTGACCATACCCTCTTTTCGCGATCGCCATTACTCAGCGTTTACTCAGACATGAGCAACTCCTGTAAGGAATATGCCGATCCCGACAAGTCGATGCTAGAGCTAGTATTTGCCCCTGCCGCCGATTGGATTGATCGCCCCAATAGCGACATTATTGACGCAACCCTCAGCGAACTTGCTAAGCTATTTCCCCAGCATTTGCCTAGCCCCGCCAAAGTTTTGAAGTCCCATGTCGTCAAGACAAGGCATTCAATTTATACTGCCACTCCTAACCGCGAACAATTCCGTCCGCAGCAAGCCACACCGATCGCCAATTTCTTTTTGTCAGGTAGCTATACAGCGCAACCCTTTTTTGGCAGTATGGAAGGGGCGGTACTTTCTGGTAAGCTAACAGCACAGGAAATCCATAAAGCAAGTCAAAAAGCAAGTAAATCTTCTGGAAGTAAAGTCCTTGGTCGAACCTCTAACCAAAACCAGTCAAATCCATCTGTCGTCAGTGCCTAAACCGATGGGAATGCGTCAGCCAGTTAATCTCGAAGAAGCCTACGAGATCTGTCGCTGTATTACGGCTAAGTACGCTAAGACCTTTTACCTTGGCACGATGCTGATGTCAGAGGCAAAGAGGCGAGCGACTTGGGCAATCTACGCTTGGTGTCGTCGCACCGACGAACTTGTTGATGGAATGCAAGCGGATACTACCGATGCCGAAACCCTATTCAACTGGGAAAAACAATTAGAAGCAACCTTTAGGGGCGATCCGATCCATGCCTCTGACATTGCTCTTGCTGATACGGTTAAGCATTATCCGATGCCGATTCAACCCTTTAAGGACATGATTTCGGGAATGCGGATGGATCTTAAATATGATCGTTACCAGACCTTTGATGACTTGCATCTCTACTGCTATCGGGTTGCAGGAACCGTTGGTTTAATGTCGGCGGCGATTATGGGTTTTGAGACTCAAGATCCATCAATTATTTCCACGGCTACCGAAGCAGCGATCGCCTTAGGCATTGCTATGCAGCTTACAAATATTCTGCGAGACATTGGCGAAGATGCTCAGCGCGGTCGAATTTATTTGCCCCTTGAGGATTTGCAATATTTTGACTACACCGAAAAGGACTTGCTCAATGGTGTGGTTGATGAGCGTTGGATTGAGTTGATGCAATTTCAGATCCAACGAGCGCGGCAATTTTACCAATATGCTGAGGATGGTATTTCGGCTCTATGCCGCGATGCCCGCTGGCCAGTGTGGTCATCCCTAATTTTGTATCGCAATATTCTCAAAGCGATCGAGCAAAATAATTATGAAGTCTTCAGGCAAAGAGCCTTTGTTCCTACTCGTAGCAAAGTATTAGCATTGCCTTGGGCTTGGCTCAAGTCACAAACTTCATAGTTAACTATAAATAAGTGGCGGCGCTTTGCGCCGCCACTTATTTATTTGGTGATATATTGCAACGGGTTAAGAGCGTGCAAGAAATGTTAAAACATAAAACTTGTAGCTCTCCCTGTTACTATCAACCCATTCCACGGTGATGTTTCCTCCATACTCACTTAACATTTTTTGAATATTTAACAGACCCATTCCCTTCGTGAGTTTTGAATTTCCCCCTTTTAATTGGCATAAATAAGTAAGATTACTCAACACAGAAGATACCTGCGATCGCGTTAGTAAAGAATTAACCTTACCAATCACAATAGTAGCCCGACCATCAATTACCTTAGTTTGGACTAGCGCTGTTCTAAACTCCCTATTCTGAGCTAATCGCGCTAACAATAAATTAATAATGTACTCAAATTGTTCCCGATCAGTTTCAATTACAGCTAGTGGGGCATCATTTTCCAGAATCAGCTTACTACTCTTGCTAGCAAACAATTTCTCAGCATTTATCGCAATATTTTTTAGTACCTCATCAACATAAAATCTTGATCGCTTATTTATCTGCAATCCCTTATTGGCTCCTTCATCTTCACAAAATGCTTCTTTGATGGACTTAGCAAGCTGTGTTCCCTCAGCAATCATACTTTCTAGATTTGATTCAATTTGCTGTATATTTTTTAGCGTCTTTATATCTGTAGATGCTAACTTAGGAAAAATAGTATCTTCCAATTTCTTTTTAGTGAGCTTCAGGAATCCTAGAAGCGAAATCATGGGCATACTTAGCTTCTGAGATAACTCCTGTCTATCTTTATTTAGACTTGTTTCAACTAAAGCGTACTTATTTGATTCTATTAAGTTATCAGTCTTATGTTCGGCATATACAACGATAACCTTACCTAAGAGATGGATTTGGTCTAAGTCATTGGTAATTTTCCGAAACACATTAGACAAAAAAGCTACATAATTCCCTTGGTAAGGAATGGAAAACTTAACTTGATAAGTTTCTTGGCTATTTACCTGCATATTTCTAACAGCTTCAGATAGCTTTTCAGGGAACACTTCTTCGTATGTAACGCCAAGAGAATCAGCGATAGAAGTAGAAATAATTTCAGCAAAATTAGAATTAATTCTCAAAATCAAGTTATTAGTATCGAGAAAGGTAAATCCTTCACTAGTAATTTCTATAAAACTATGGAGCAATTCTCCATATTGATCAATTTCGCTATTTAAAGAAATATCCTTTGGATCAAGAACCTGCTGCCTAAATCTTCTAAATCTAGAAAGCATATGGTTTAGTGCTATTCCCAAAGCTCCAATTTCGTCATTATAACCAGTCGGGAATCTTGCATCAAAATTATCTTGAGATACTGATAGGGCTATATCAGATATTCTAGTAATAGTTTGTATTCTCTGTCTAACTATGAAGTAAAAAATAAATGTGATTAATATTACGAGTCCCGTAGAGATCAAAATCATGTTACGGAAAATTCGATTACTTACAGATAAAGCTTTATCCTGATTAACTTCACTGATGATTGCTATATTTAATGGTGCAAACCAGCTATAACTACCGACAACATTAACATCTGCATAATTCTTGTAAAAGCCAGCACCTCTCTGTCTTAATAGTGCATTTTCTATAACTAAATTTGTAGGTATACTCTCCCTACTTACTACCCCTTGTAGTTCCCCAAAAATCAAAGCAGGATTTCCGTTTAAAGAACCTATCAGATAGGAATCTGTATCAGTCTTTAAATTATTGTTAATGACTAGTTGATTAATTTGGTCGGTTTTGACATTAATGAGCACATTAAATCTATTGCCTAATCCATCAAATGTTGGATTAACAAAGGCAATAACTGGTTGGTTATCTTTAATGGTTAGATAAAAGAAAGAACTAATAGAATCATCGTTCTTGCTAGTTATATACAGGTTACTGTCTCTAATCATTGTTTGGATTTTTTCGTAGGAAGAGTTTGGCTTTTGCACTGCTTCCCCATCCGCATAGGCTATTACTTTACCTGTTGCCTCAAACAACAGCATAGAGTCAATTTCCTGATTGCTTTTGATAATTCTTCCAAAGATAGATTTCAAGTTGTTACTAACTCTAACAACCTCTATTTCATTTCCTTTACTTTTATTAAGAGCTTCGATACCCCGTTTTACGTCAGACGAGTTACTGATTTGAGAGGATGTATTTTGTTCTTTCAAGAGCCATTGTCTGATTTGCTCTTCTTGATCAATTCTAATGTAATTAATTTTATCTATTGAAGATGCTTTCAGGTTGTCTAGATAGTTTAAATTTGAGAGATAGACGATAAATATAGCAAGTATCTCAAGGGCAATCGTAAAAGCCATGGAAGACTTAAATACTATACTTTTATGGAATTTCTTATTTAACTTTTTCTTGAAAAATCTTCTAAATAATTTCATCTTCTATATCTAATAGATTTTATATATCGGTAAACGTATAGTTAAGCTTTTGAGTACTGGAAACTACTCTAAATCACGATCCAGATGAAACATTTTAGCTGACTAATTTAAATATGTATGACACTTATTGTCGTTAATTGGCAGGCATAATTCATTAGTTACATCAAATCAAAAAATATCATTATTATTTTCAAATCTGAGGTAAATATAGAACCTCAAGTTGAATTTGATAATCGCTATTTGTCGTAATATTAACTCAAGAAATAGCTACGCCATTTCTTGAGTTATAGATATCGCCAGTCTTTTAGAGTTTTATATCTATTGCTTAATTTTTTGCTGGGAAATACTTAGAGCTTTTTCGTATAAATCTAGATTTGTTTTAGCAATATTCGACCAAGAATACTTTTGAGCTGTTTCGTAAGCATTAGTACGCAACTTGTTCATATACTCGCGATCGCTAATCAATTTTTTGACAGCCTCTTCAATCGCTAAGCTATCTCTTGGGGGGATCACTAGTGCATCAAAGTCATTGGTGACAATTTCTGTAGGGCCGGGAATAGAAGTAACAATTGGTACAAGCCCACAAGCCATTGCTTCAACAACTGCTAGTCCAAACCCTTCGGACAAGGATGGAAACAGATGAATCGAGTGTCCAGCAAGCAAGCTTGGAAGTTGATTATTTTGATAGGTGGGAATAACTTGGATCCTATCAACAACAGATGAATCGAAATTCGCGATCACTTGCTCTCTGGGAACCATTGTTCCCAAAAAGCTAATTTCTATTTGTGGAAAATTCTTCAAAACAGAGTTGAGAGCGGGGACGCTGTAATGTATGCCTTTACGGGGAATATAGCTACCGATAAGGGCTATCCGAATAATGCCATCACTTAACATTTCTGGTACTGGCAAGCTAAGTAGAGTGTCTAATATTCCATTCTTAACGATATATGCGCGATCGCGAGCAACTTCTAACTGATTCACAGAATAATCTAAGTCATAAGCATTTAGAAGTAGGGCTAAATTTGCTGAACGCAATGAATTAGCAACTTCCCACAGGCGGAAACCTCCATGGTAAAGAGGATATTTCCAACTGAGTTGCATATTTCCTAGTTTGACTTCTTCTAAAAGCTGAGAATGGACAGTATGTTCTAATCCGTGACTTCTAGTTACAATTAATGGCTTGATTGTAGATGTTTTTTTCTTTGGTAATAACTTGCTTAATTTCGCCCATAGCCAAGCATCCCCCGTTGAAGCGTCTAGAATATCAATTTCATTTCTATTAACTAGGGTTGCCACCCGATAAGCAACAAACTCAGGAAACAATATAGCTTTAACAATATTTGGCAGAAATTTGGGGAGATCGTCAAAAGAAAAGTAGCTGACCTCATGACCTAATTTTTTAAATTCTTGACCAATACGCCAAGTCACCCCAGGAGCACCCAAGTTGGGATCTAATTCATGATGAATAGCCAACAGTATCTTCATTTGACTTGACTCACTTGCTCAAATATCGATTCAATTACTTGAAAATTTTTCTGCGTATCAAATTTTTCTTCTGCCAATTTTCTCCCTCTAATTCCCATTTGTCGTCCCAAGCTTGGATTATCAATTAGTGTCTGCAACTTATTAGCAAGTTCAAGGCGATCGCCAGGAGTAATTAGAAATCCTGTCTCTCCATCTTTGACTATTTCATTAGTCTGGATGAGATTACAAGCAATCACAGGCAGCCCAGCCGCCATAGCTTCAATAAATACGTGACCAAAAGCATCTGCATAGGTAGGCATAACAAATGCATCAGCTTTTTGATAAAGTTCATACCAAATAGGGCTGTATGCCGAAACTTGATTGTATACGTGAACATGAGGATGAGAACAAACTACTGAATCTTGGGTGACGATATGTAGCTCCGCTTGGTCAGTGAACTTATCTAAAAAAACATCTAATAGATCCTCGCCCCCTTTTCTTTTAAAGTCACCACCAATAAATAATATCTGGTAAGTCCCTAAACTCGGTTGACTATAACGTTCCGAAAAATTTAGAGATTTGATATCTACCCCTGGATAAATCACTTGTACTTTTTCGGGCTGAATACCGTAATCATGAATTACCGAGTTACGCGCCCATTCCGTCATAGTTAGAATTTTCGCGGCTCTCTGATAAATCAATTTTTCTATGTATATATTTGGTTTATAAGTCCATTTAAATTTTTCATTACTAGCTTCCATAGAAGCTTGAATGTTGGTCATATCTATACTGACTACAGTAGGAGTTTTTTCAATCAAGTCTAGTGAAAAAAAAGCTAACGCTTGAGTATGAAAAAATATGACGTTATAAGTATTTAATTTACGCTTTCTAGTTAATAATCTTCGCGATAGAAGTCCATAACCAATCTGAGATCTAAAGCGAAATAAATCTAAATTGTGAGATTGAAAAGATTTGCTTGGAATCCTCAAACTTAGAATCCTATTAATGATTCTAAAAATCAATTCTTTATCTTGATCGTTCCAACAGATATCGACATGACATGAAGATGCATCAAAATATTTTTGCATGATCATAATATGGGTCTTATGTCCCATTGACGATTCAGCGATCCCTAAGACTCTCGCATGATTATCCATATTCGCTTATTTGCTTACTTGCTAAGCACAGTATAGTATAGCCAAAGTGAAGTCTGCGACCTCATTCTGGCAGTTGTAGGGAACTTAGAGCTGACCAACGTTTATCCACAGGAGTATCGCTTTGTTGTTGATCTTTTAGTTCAAGAGCAGGAGCATCAGGGGCAATCTTAGGGTAAGGAATTGCAAGGGTTAGCTGTTCGTATAGCCATGAAGATGGATCAAAATATCCGTTAGGTGACAATGACTCGACTAGATCCCCAGCCTCAACTTCTCGCTCACGCGGATATTCACTCTCTGGCAGAGGCTCTGCCAACCAAATCATTTCTGAATTGTCGATAACTAGTCTGTAATTGAACTGCACTAAAGTGCGATCGCAGGTCAAGGTCATAATTGTTGAAGCTTTTGCACTAACCTCAAGAAATGAGCCAACATGGCGCACACTCATTACTCCCTGCACAGGTGTTAAGGTTTCTAGACCTTCAATAAACTCTTTAAAATCAAACGTCTCTGTAGCTGCTACAGCTTTAGCAATTTGGGGGATATAAAGTTTTTCCATTAGGGCTGCACCAACTTTACAATTAAATGACGGTTAGGTTCTTTGCCTTGACTAACTGTCTCTACATCCGCAACATCTTCTAAAATTTGATGGATATGACGGCGATCGCTAGAAGATAAATGCTTAATTACAAACTCAGCTTTTGTCTCACGTACATTTTTTACCGCATTATCAGCCATATCTTGTAATCTAGCTAACTTTTCGGATCTGTAACCATTCAAATCAATAGTATAGAAGTTAATTAAGTCTTGAGAATCACTATAGAAATTCTTGTTTAAAGAAAGAGTTGCTAAATATTGCAACGCATCAATTACAGATCCATCATGTCCAAGCAACCTATCTATTTGTTGTTGTTGCAGTTGACTAGGATTAATTTCTAACCAGTAATTTTGTGAAGATTTCTCGACGGCAGATGACTCAATGAATTTGCTGTCAACTGTAGCTCTATAGCCCATCAAGCTTAAAAGCTCTTGTAACCAGCTTACTCCTACTAAATTATCTTCCATAATCTCTACCGAACTTGGTCTATTTTCAGAAACAATGCGGATAGATGCTAGCCTCGGACTAAATTTACAATGCCATCTACCCAAAAATACAGTAATACCAATTCACAGAATCTCTACATCACTCTTATGAATTGATAAAAAACTTAGTAAGGATTTTCAAATGCTCTTAGACACAATTAAAACCAAAAGTTGAGCGCAATTGCAGCTTAAGCTAAAACTTTTGGTTTTTATGTTTAATCGCGCCTAGTTAGGTTTACATATTAACTATGTAAACCTTTAATCCGAAAACTACTTCTTTTTCTTCTTGCTCTGAGAATTAGGCTCAAATGGGAGAGCTGACTTTGTAGGCGACTTACTATCGTTGGCTTTATCTTCGACAACCGAAGTCACACCAGACTTGGTGTCAATAGTTAGATTATTAGGCTCAGACTTGCTTGATTTAGAGTTTGATTTGATAACAGTTGTTGGTCCACCAGAAACTGCAACTAATTTTTGAAGATTTTCTGGTAATGGCTCCTTTGCAACAATGAAAGCCTGAAGCGTTTGAAATATGTTTGCTATCAACATATAAAGCATGACACCTGATGGTAAGGGGAAAAACAAAAACATACCAGAAAATATCACAGGTGTGAGTTTGTTCATTGTGTCTTGTTGGGATGCTTCAGGAGTCGGATTGCTAGGCTTAGGTGAAGAACCGTTAGATATTGACTGGTTGGCATATAAGCTAACGCCAAAACCCAATACCATAATCACGATATCCCAATTAATACTGCCATCAGCATTGGTAACACCAGTTTTGCCGAGAGCCTTAATAAATAGAAAACCTTTGTTAGAAGCCAGCCCTGGTACAGTAACTTGAACCGTAGCCTCTCCAGCTTGCTTAGCAGTTACAATTCCGTCTGGTGACACCTCAACTAATTCTTGACCTTTTGTCACTTTCCAAGCAGGATTCATGTCTATGTCTGGATATTCAGAAGACAAAACACCGAAATCCTTACCATCTGAAGTTTGCAAAATTATCTTTGACTGCTCGCCGATCGCCAAGTTAGTGCCATTAACTGCTGTGGCAAGCACTGGATAATGCACACGATCTGCAAAATAAACGTTTTGTCCAGGAGAGGTGAAAGGTTGATGCTGCGCCTGTGTCTCAGAAGGAACAATCTGAAAATTTAAAGAATAGTTGATGTCTGCAAATGGCGACCCTCTCAGAGTTGCAAACAAGGCAAACAAAATTGGCAGTTGTACTATGGCGGGTAGGCATCCTGAGAGGGGATTACCAAATTCTTTGAAGTTTGCAGAGTTAACTTTTGCTAGTTCTTCTTGTTGCTTAGCAGGATCACTCTTGTATCGCTCCTGAACCTCTTTAATTCTCTGTTGCATTATAGGATTAGCGATCTTCATACGTCGCATACTGCGAAGCTGATTTGCACTAACTGGGAATAATACAAAACGGACAACCAACGTCAGAGCAATAATTGCCAATCCATAGTTCGGCACGATGCCGTAGAAAAAATCTAGGAATGGCAACATTATGTTGTTGGAAAGAAAACCTACACCGAAATCCATTGTCTACTTTACTGTTGGGTTTGCATCAGAATGACAGTTAATCACTCACCTAATAAGTCAAGGTATCTTAAGTAAATTAAGTCCTCAACCTAATCTATCGCATATGTTAAACCTTTTTAAGCGTTCCCGCTGATAGCGCCACTTACTTCTTGCGCTTTAAGGCTTAGCTTGGACTCAATATATTCGTAAGTCTCACGAAACCTTGGCATGGACTTTAGCTCTAATCGAGAACCATCTTTGAGGGTCAAAACCATATCTCCCCAAGCACCAAGACCACGAGGAACTGTCACTATTTTGACAATTTCCGCGTACACAATGTCTGTACGATTACGACCCATCCAGCCACCAGTAACTGTAATACGTCTATTGGTAATCCGATAGCGTAACCATAATGCTCTTGCGATCGCGGCTATACCAAAAGGGATGGTAATGACAAACATACTTACCAGTAAACTAATAATTAAGTCGCCAATGTGGGGCGCACCCTCGTAGTAAACCTCTTCACTAACTGCCATGCTGCAAAACCTTTGCTTTTACTAATAAAATTTGAAGATCATCACAAATTTGCTGGTAACTTGGCTGACCTTGGGTAGTTACAGTCACAACAATTTGTAAACCATTACTTAATTGTGACAGAAGTTGACGGAAAATGGCGCGTAATTGACGCTTAAATCGGTTGCGAATTACGGCTAACTTGCTAACCTTTTTACTGACAACTATGCCGATCTTCGTAGATGAGTTGTCTTGGTTTTTGAAAACCCTTATCATTAAATAAGTCCCCCTAAAGCGATCGCCTTGGGCATATATTTTAGCGAAGTCCTCGCGTTGCCTTAGACGATACTGTTTAGGAAGCACTAGAGTTTAATAGATTTTATCAGTCAAAAGTTTACTCAGTTCTAGCTATGCTTAAACGGTAGTTAAGCGAACTCTGCCCCTACTACGGCGAGCCTTGATGACTCGTCTTCCAGTAGGTGATTCCATTCTGGCGCGAAATCCAGAGGTGCGCTTCTTTTTGCGGACACTACCGCGTAGAGTACGTTTTGTCATAACCGTTACTTACTTTGATTTCTAAGGGTTTATTTTTTACAGGCTTCTGAGTATAACATCTGTACTTATCCTATGTACAGTTTTATAATTTGGAACTCAAGACACTAACATGAGCGCATCATCAAAAGCGTCTTAGAAAATATGGTTTTGCATATTTCCAGCTTTCAACTGTGCGATCACAGACTCTAAAGAGAGCTGAGGATCTTGAGTGTAGAAAGTTTAGGTAATGATTGAGTTGTAACTGTCAATCAAATACTAGCGAATGTACTCTTTTAAAACGCTATTGCGATTAGGGTGGCGCAGCTTACGAAGCGCTTTAGCTTCGATTTGACGGATACGTTCACGGGTAACGTTAAAGATCTGCCCAATTTCTTCAAGGGTTTTCATCCGTCCATCATCTAAGCCATAGCGTAAACGCAAAACATCGCGTTCTCTAGGGCTAAGTGTTCCTAACACACTTTCAAGATCTTCACGCAGCAAACTCTTCGCAACCTGATCGTCAGGAGTTTCACCCTCAGATTCGATGAAGTCACCAAGACGGGAGTCTTCTTCCTTACCGATAGGAGTTTCCAGAGAGATCGGCAACTGAGCAGATTTAGCAATGAAGCGCAGCTTTTCGATCGTCATTTCCATGCGGGTGGCGATTTCTTCTTCCGTTGGCTTGCGCCCCATTTCTTGGGAAAGCAACTTAGTTGTTTTCTTAATGCGGGAGATAGTTTCGTAAAGGTGAACTGGCAGACGAATGGTACGAGATTGATCGGCGATCGCTCTGGTAATTGCCTGTCGAATCCACCAGGTGGCGTAGGTGGAAAACTTATACCCCTTTTCATGATCAAACTTTTCCGCGGCTCGGATTAATCCGAGGCTACCCTCTTGGATTAAATCTTGGAACGACAGTCCACGGTTCATGTACTTTTTAGCGATCGACACAACTAGGCGCAGGTTAGACTGCACCATTTTGTCCTTGGCTCGACGACCTGAATGAAGACGCTTACGAAATTCCCCTAGGGGCATCCCCATTTTGATCGCCCAGTCTGGTTCCCTGACATCATCAGGATGGCAATCAGCTTCAGTTGCTAACTCTTCGCGCTTTAGTTCTAACTCCAGAAGATCAGCAATCTTGCGGGCTAGCTCAATTTCTTCATCGGCTCTCAGCAGACGAATACGCCCAATTTCTTGCAAGTAAAGGCGAATCGAGTCTTCAGTAAAGTGTTTTTTCTTAGTTTGACTAGCTCTTTTCTTTGCCCCCTTTGCTTTACCAGTTTTATCAGGGTCATCATCAGAGTCGTCATCTGAGTCATCAATTAAATCATCCTTGTCGATTTCAATGTCATCATCTAATTCTTCAAGGTCTTCTTCAATTTCTTCAAGATTTCCAATAGATTTGCCAACTGGCAACTTAATTTCGATAGGTAGGTCGATGGCTGCTTTGCTCATGCCAGATTCCTCAGATCCATACTGTCTAAAACTTTGTGCTACGGGGGATTTACACCTGAATGATTGTAGCTTGCCAAACATAAAAATGGTGGTTTAAGCTAATCAAGATTGTTAGCACAACATTTATGGGGCTGGTTAACAACCTTAATGTTTGTCGGCTTGGTGTAATTCTTAACTCATGCACTTAATACATTTACATTTATAGTCCAATGGCGGTAGTTTCGGCTGAAAAAGTTTTCTTAATAGAAAAATTTAGTACTTATTAAAGTGATTTACATCAAATAAGCGCATTTAACAGATACATTTGTTAAGTATTATTAATTAATTATCATGATTAAACCTAACAAAATATCTTTAGCTTCCGTTGGTTTATATATTGGTGGAATTTTATTTGCAGTAGGATTTTGGGCTTACTCAAAAGGCAATTCCACTCTAAATCTAGTCGGCTTCTTTTATGGATTCCCAATTTTGCTTGGAGGTTTTGCCTTTAAGTCTTCCGAGGTTGCCCCATCGCCTCTAGTTGTGCCGACTTCCGAGGAGGTGGAAAATTTGCGAAAGCTTCAAGAAACATCAACCCAAAAGCAGTTACGTAAAGACGTTACACGCTATCGCTACGGTATCAAAGCTCACTTAGACGAAGTTTTAGAAAAGCTGGGCATGAGTCCAACTGATGAGGAACGCCCTCTGTTAATTGGGCTTTATGAAGAAATTTCTCAGGCTGAAGAAACCAATGGTTCCTATGGTTTAGTTTTGAGGTTTCATTCTCCCTTGATGAGTTTTGAAACTTGGCAAGAAAAGCAAGATAAATTGACAAGATTTTTTGGTCCAGGAATAGTCGCAACTGTAACTAAACTAGAGAACAATGAAGTGGATCTGCATTTGATTTCCGTCCCCTCAACACTAGTTGATTCTTAAAATAATCGTTTAAACAAATAGGAAGTTTATAGTTTGTGGCGTTAGTTAGTCTAGGAGCTTTAATTGCAGGTGCAAGGTCTGGGAAGTTAGTTAGCTTTCCGACTGATACTGTACCTGCTTTGGCTGTTCGCCCCGATCGCGGCGCTGACATTTTTACACTCAAGCAGAGATCCCCTGATAAGCCTCTAATCCTAATGGCGGCAACTTGGCAGGATTTTTTGCCATTTCTAGACACTAATCACCCTGAACTTGATGTCTGGCAAAAAACTGCTCAACAGTATTTTGCAGGGGCAATTACTCTGGTATTACCTGTTAGTAATCGTGGCAGTAAGTTAAATAGAGGCTTTAATTCTTTAGGGATTCGGATTCCCGACAATCAGTTAGCGATCGCCATTTTGCAGCAAACGGGAGCGTTGCTTACTACCAGTGCCAATAGAAGCAATCAGCCCCCCCTAAGCCGCATGGTCGATATTGCCAATGAGTTTCCTGATGTACTTGCATTGGGAGATGGATTAGTCTCTACTGATCAATTGGGTAGTGGACGACCTTCAACAGTGGTGCAGTGGCATCCTGAAGGCTGGGTGATCCATAGACAAGGAAGTGTTGATTTTTTAGAAGTACAGAACACGAGCTTCTAGTCCTTGAGAGCGCAAGTAATGCTTGAGAGATTCTGCGGCATCGCGATTTGTATATCCCCCCGCATAGATATAATCACCTCTCGATGACTTGGCGACAAAAGCATTGGGGACTAATCTTCTAGCTTGATTTAAAATCGCGGTTTGACCAGATCTCAAGGGGATCGCGGTGACGTAACGGTATTGACTCTGGTTACTGATATTAGAATTACTGCTAGGCAGATAGCTGGGTAAAGTAACAGGAGGCGAATAACTAATTGGTTGCTCAGCCGCTACAAAAGACTGATAGGCTTGCTGAGCGGCGACACCTCGTCGCTGTAATTCGCGGGTTACATAGTCAGCAGTTTGTACGTCAAATGAACCAGCCACAATTGAAGTCCTGCCGTTGACTAAAGCAACTGTTGGATTGGTCACAACTTGTCGGGCAATATTTAAGGTAACGGGATTGTTCCCTGCTATGTACACAACAACATTACCCATCTGAGCCTTAGCCTCAGGGATTGCGATATTTTCAAGGCTTAGGCTCGCGATCGCTAAAACGACAAACTTCACGGCAAATTTCGTTGTCCAGCTAAGTAATTTCATCTTTTGCAACCTTTTGCCAGTAGAGCGAACTAATTTTTAGTTCAACATTAATGTAATTTAATGTAATTTTACCGCGCCAAGTGCCTTGTTAATTGATGTCGCAGTTCGCCCCGACATCAATTAACAAGGCACCATCCTTTTGCTAACAACCCCTCGGCAATTAATTGATGCCAATTCCCCAGGGCTAATTCAAACTCCTTAGTATGTAAACCCTTACGCCACAAGATCAAAGCATCTTCCCCTGTTGTTTCGTAGTACTTAGATCTTCGCCCAATTTCCTCAAAGCCAAAGTTTTTGTATAGGGCGATCGCGCTGTAGTTTGATTCTCTAACTTCGAGGGTTGCCCATTCCAATTGGCGATCGCGAGCCTTTTGCAACAATCCCCAAACAATCGCTTTACCTAGCCCTTGTCTTTGATAGTCTGTTCGCACCGCTAAGACAGTAATATGCGCTTCTTCCAAAATAGCCCACAGACATCCAAAACCTAATAATTGGTGTTTTTCATTAACCAAGCCCAAGATGCAACTGCTAGGACTATCGATTTCTCGTTGGTAAGCCTCCAAACTCCAAAGATTGCCAAGACAGGCTTGATCAATTGTCTTTAGCTGGGATAAAAATTTGTGATCAATTTCGCTTAAATAAAGTTGATTTGTTAAGTTCATGTATTAATAGTTAAGCTATCTCAAATATTTAAACGAAAAGTGACTTTCGCTCACGTAAGTATCTTCAAACTACTGTACGCCTCATCAATGCACACTACTATCAGCTAATTGCCATGTCAGAAATAACGATAGCGGTATATCTGGGTGGGGCTAGCTTTTTGGCTTGGATTGTCAGTACCTTGGCTGGTGGTGGCAGTCCCTTCATATTGATCCCGTTGGTCAATTTACTAATGGGTGCTAGTGCCGTCCCGCCCATTATTACAATCGGTATGTTTTTGGGCAATGCTCATAGAGTGTTTTTGTTTTGGCGCAGTATTAATTGGGAACTTACAGCTTGGTATGCTCCATCTGCAATCTTGGGATCTTTCTTGGGAGCTTACACTTTTACAAAGATTCACTTAGATTGGTTACAGCTAGTCATCGGAATTTTTTTAATTGTGAGTGCAGTTTTATTCTTTCTCGAAAAAGAAACCACTGCAAATGTGAAATTAGCCCAACCTAATGCGGAAATTTTATCGCTGGAGTCTGGATGTGGAGACGAAAATAAGCATCTGCCTAAACCTAAATTTGAACTAAAGGCTTGGCATATTGTACCTGCGGGATTTCTCAAAGCTTATGTATCAGGACTAGTTGGTACTACTGGTCCCGTACTGAATCCTTTTTATCTAAGTTATGGATTAGTCAAGGAACAGATGCTGGCTACTAAAGCCACCCATGTGGTGATCATTCACTTAGTTAAAATCATTACCTATGGGGCATTTTCGGCAATGTCGAGGGAACAAGTAGTAGCGGGATTAGCGATCGGCTGCGCTGCCATACCTGCCAATCTAGTGGGAAAGTATCTACTTAGCCGCATGAGTGCCCAACAATTCCGCCAAGTTGTTCTTGCCTTCATGGCGATTGGGGGAATGTGGATGCTGTGGGGGCAAAGGAATTTGTTTTTAGAAATACTTTAGAAGAGTCTTGAACTAAATCTGTGCAAATCATCAACTGGATCTCCCGTTCGCGCAAAGAGTCCCTTTGATCAGTCACATAGGCAACAAAAAATCATAAATATTGAGCTAGATAACCCTTAAAACTCAAATATTATTCCTAAGACATATCTTTAAGTTTTGGTTAAAAAGGAGTGAGATCCGTACACACAGAATGCTGCTAGGGCTGTGCTAGTATTAACTCTAACCAGAACGCAGCAAAGTATGGGGTAATGCCATGTTTGAACGCTTTACAGAAAAAGCAATTAAAGTAATCATGCTGGCTCAAGAGGAAGCGCGCCGCCTCGGTCATAACTTTGTCGGCACAGAGCAAATCCTATTGGGTCTAATCGGAGAAGGAACTGGCGTTGCCGCCAAAGTACTTAAGTCCATGGGTGTAAACCTCAAAGACGCTCGTATTGAGGTTGAAAAGATCATCGGACGCGGCTCTGGTTTTGTCGCAGTCGAAATTCCTTTCACTCCTCGCGCAAAAAGAGTCCTAGAGTTATCCTTGGAAGAAGCTCGCCAGTTAGGACATAACTACATCGGTACTGAGCATTTATTGCTAGGGTTAATTCGCGAAGGCGAAGGTGTCGCCGCTAGAGTTTTAGAAAATCTTGGCGTTGATCTATCCAAGGTTCGCACACAAGTGATTAGGATGCTCGGAGAAACAGCCGAAGTATCCGCAGGTGGCGGTTCATCGGGACGCACCAAAACGCCAACTCTTGATGAATTTGGCTCAAATTTGACCCAACTTGCCCAAGATGGCAAACTAGACCCTGTAGTTGGTCGTGAGAAAGAAATTGAACGAGTGATCCAGATCCTTGGTCGCCGCACCAAGAACAACCCAGTTCTATTTGGTGAACCAGGTGTTGGTAAAACTGCGATCGCTGAAGGTCTGGCACAGCGCATTTCTAATAGTGATATCCCTGACATTTTGCAAGAAAAGCGGGTTGTCACTCTCGATATCGGTTTGCTCGTAGCAGGTACCAAATATCGTGGTGAGTTTGAGGAACGCCTCAAAAAGATCATGGAAGAAATCCGCACGGCTGGCAATGTGATCTTGGTAATTGATGAAGTCCATACCTTGATTGGTGCTGGTGCTGCGGAAGGCGCTATCGATGCCGCTAATATTCTGAAGCCAGCCCTTGCTCGTGGTGAATTGCAATGCATTGGGGCAACCACCCTTGATGAATATCGTAAACACATTGAGAGAGATGCTGCCCTAGAACGTCGCTTCCAGCCCGTCATGGTTGGCGAACCTAGTGTTGAAGAAACCATCGAAATCTTGATCGGTTTACGTCAGCGCTACGAAGAACATCACAAGCTCAAGATTGATGATGAAGCGTTAGTTGCTGCCGCTAAGCTAGCCGATCGCTACATTAGTGATCGATTCTTGCCTGATAAAGCGATCGACCTTGTTGACGAAGCTGGTTCCCGTGTCCGCTTGATCAACTCCCAGCTTCCTCCTGCTGCCAAGGAACTTGACAAAGAATTGCGTCAAGCTCTGAAGGACAAGGATGATGCCGTGCGTAAGCAAGACTTTGATAAAGCTGCTGAGCTACGCGATAAAGAGATTGATCTCAAGCAAAAAATTCGCGCTCTTAGCCAAACTAAGAAAGCCGAAACACCTCTCGAAGATGCACCTGAAATTAGGGTCACTGAAGAGGATATTGCCTACATTGTCAGCTCTTGGACTGGCGTACCTGTCCTTAAGATTACCGAATCAGAATCTGCCAAGCTCATGCAGATGGAGGAAACTCTCCATGGTCGTGTGATTGGTCAAGACGAAGCTGTAAAAGCAATTTCCCGCGCTATCCGCCGTGCCCGTGTCGGTCTAAAGAGTCCTGATCGCCCGATCGCTAGCTTTATTTTCTCAGGGCCCACAGGTGTTGGTAAAACCGAGCTAACTAAGGCACTTGCCTCTTACTTCTTCGGCTCTGAAGAAGCGATGATTCGGCTTGATATGTCGGAATACATGGAACGTCACACCGTTTCCAAACTGATCGGCTCACCCCCTGGCTATGTCGGTTACAACGAAGGCGGTCAGTTGACCGAAGCAGTACGTCGCCGTCCTTACACCGTGGTGCTGTTCGATGAAATCGAAAAGGCTCACCCTGATGTCTTTAACTTGTTGTTACAAGTTTTGGAAGATGGACGCTTGACTGATTCCAAAGGGCGCACCGTTGACTTTAAAAATACCCTCCTGATCATGACCTCCAACGTTGGTTCTAAGGTCATTGAGAAAGGTGGTGGCGGACTTGGCTTTGACTTCGCTGCTAGCCAAGAAGATGGACTGTATACCCGCATTAGATCATTGGTTAACGAAGAACTAAAGCAATACTTCCGTCCAGAGTTTCTCAACCGTCTTGATGAAATTATCGTCTTCCGTCAGTTGACCAAGCCTGAGGTCAAGGAAATTGCCGATCTCATGCTCAACGAGTTCTTCAAGCGGATGCTTGCCAAGGATATCGTCTTGACTGTGACTGACCGCTTCAAGGATCTGTTAGTCCAAGAAGGGTACAACCCTAGCTATGGAGCACGTCCATTACGCCGCGCGATTATGCGTCTTCTCGAAGACTCCCTTGCTGAAGAAATCCTCACAGGTAAGGTGCGCGAAGGTGCATCCGTAACTGTTGATGTTGATGACGACGGCAAAGTTAGAGTCATCGAGCAAGAATCAATTAGTGGTTCAGAAAACAACCTTCAGTTGCTACCTTCTGCGTAGACATTACTATAAGACAAGGGGCTTCAGCCCCTTATCTTATAGGTACATTTTTTGTACATTTTGAAACTCCCAAATATCTTTGTGCATCATGGCTCTGCTGCGATGTGCAAAGATATTTTGGTACTACTCCAAGCCTCGACAGGCTGTTTTATTCAAAGTTTCAGAAGCGCCGCAACTTACTTTTGCAACCTAAGTAAAGCAGTTATCTCTACATATTTTGGGATTTTTAGAAAACAAGCTTCATGAATGTAAATGAGCGTGTCACAGCCGTCAAAAGCAATCCTCCGCCACTGGCCAGAAATCAGCCTAGTGCGGAGGATTTGTCGTATGCGGAAATGCCTGAAGTTATCGTCACCGAATCTCCTGATGAACCTACGGGTAATATCCCTGCACCTTTGACGATCGCTGATGTCGAAGGCGGCGAACTTAAGCCCCTAAAGTCTGCCATAAAGGATTCCTTACAGTCCAAGCCTGTTGAAGCTGAAGTGTTTCAAGTTCGGTTTAAAACTTTAGAAGGCAAACTTAATCTGCTTCTACCTACCGAAAAGAAAGCACAACGAGAATTTGGTCAACATCAAGGTAATCCCAAAGCAGAACAGGAAGAAGTTGCCAAGTTAATCCAAATGTTTGGCAATGGTGAGCAACCTGCTGGTGCATCTGATCAAGGTTTAATGGGTGTGACATGGGAAGAAATCCTGACCCAGCTTGAGCAACGGATGACTGCGAGTGGTAACGAATGGAAGCCACGTACTCAGGTGTACTTGCAGGCAGGCGATCGCCTACTTGACGGTCGCCAACTCCAAGAAATATTTGAATCACTCCAAAATCACCAACTCTTGCTACATTGTGTTGTCACTAACCGCCGCCAAACTGCAATTAACGCCGCGAGTATGGGGCTATGTGTAGAGCAGGGGACTGTATTTCGAGAACTGTTAGGATTTAATCCCATTCCTGATGCGCCAACCGATGACCCTTTGTACATTAAGATGACTGTGAGATCTGGTGTCGAAATTAGGCATTCAGGCAGTATCATTGTCTTCGGTGATGTTAATGCTGGTGCAGAGCTAATTTCAGAAGGCGATATTATTGTTTGTGGAAAACTCAAGGGTATGGCTCATGCTGGCTCTAAAGGAAATGCCCAATCAATTGTCTTGGCTTCTCATTTAGATGCTACCCAAATTAGGATTGCTAGTTTGATTGCCCGTGTTGAGAGTCCTAGCACCTACTTTTCTCCAGAGGTAGCTTTTGTTAGTCAGCAGGGTGTGCCTGTGATTCAGATTGTTCAAGTTGTTGATTACTACTCAAGAAACAGAAGTTAGTGCTATCAAATTTTCACCAATCTCTAAGATGTTATCCCTCTCTAATCAGTAATTCGTAAACATGAGTCGCATTATCGTTGTTACCTCTGGTAAAGGTGGTGTCGGCAAGACCACATCTTCAGCTAATCTTGGCATGGCACTTGCTAAACTCGGTCGCAAGGTTGTCCTAGTAGATGCTGACTTTGGCTTGCGAAATCTCGACCTGCTACTGGGATTAGAAAATCGCATCGTATATACGGCTTTAGAAGTAATTGCCAGAGAATGCAAACTCGATCAAGCATTGGTTAAAGATAAGCGCCAGCCTAATTTATCTTTGTTAGCGGCTCCACAAACTCGCAACAAAACTGTGATCACGGCAGCACATATGAAAGCTCTTGTTGAAGTTTTGGGAAGATATTTTGACTATGTGTTGATTGATTGCCCTGCGGGAATTGAATCTGGGTTTCAAAATGCGATCGCTGGGGCAAAGGAGGCAATTGTGGTTACGACTCCCGAAATATCGGCAGTCCGCGATGCTGACCGTGTAGTTGGTTTACTAGAAGCCAATCGAATTACTGACATTAAACTGATTCTTAATCGGATTCGCCCAGCAATGGTAAAAAACAACGACATGATGAGCGTTGAAGATGTGTTGGATATTTTGTCAGTTAAACTGATTGGCGTAATTCCTGATGACGAGCAAGTGATCGTTTCTACCAATAAAGGGGAACCATTGGTGTTGTCAGATAAACTATCTCAGGCTGGGATTGCTTATGAAAACGTAGCGAAGCGTCTTGAGGGGAAGGAGGTTGAGTTTTTACAACTTGAAGCTCCACCCAAGGGCTTTTTTGCTAAGCTAACAGGCTGGATTACTGGTAACTCTTGAGGTTTGAGATGATTTCCACACTGCTTGATCGCCTATTTCAAAGAAGTAATGTTCCCAGTGGAGCAAAGGTTAAGCAGCGTCTAAAATTTATCCTTGCCCATGATCGGGCGGCGATTGAACCGCAAGTATTTGACAATATGCGCCATGAGATCATGCGAGTTGTGTCGCGGTATGTGGAATTAGATGAAGGATCGTTAGATATTCGTCTTGAGTCGGACAAGCGGATGACGGCTCTAATCGCCAATTTACCGATTCGGATGGTGCGGGAGCAATTACCTGATTTGATCTCTCTATTTGATGAGTCCAAAGACGACGCTAATTTAGGAGAAATTGTGCAGAGCGATTCCTTAGCATTAGAAATGGACTTGTCGGCAGAAGCAGCTCTTGATGCGATCACTGCCAAGGAAAAAGCTGAGGATAGTGTCAATGCAATTACTCAAATTGCAGTGGAAAGTTCGGAAACAGTTGAGGAAAGGACTGTAGAAGTTGGCAATAAACTAAGGACAGCTGCCAATGAGTCTCAGATAGAGCAGGTTGAAGAAATTAATATTACTGTACCTTTGGATCTAGCCGAGCCGAAGCCAGAGCCAACGATTGTCCAAATTGTTGAAACAGTTGATACGGTTGAAAATGTCACTAGTTCTGAGCCAATCGAGCCCCTTGATGGCAGTTTAATGGGGCAAGATCAAGTTGACCAATTGGAGTTATATCTCGATATACCTAGATCTCTGGAGTCTCAAGAAATCGTAGTTGATCCTGAGTAATATCAATTTACAAAAGTGCGACTACAGCTACAAATTAAAAATCAAACCCTGTAAGTTTTTTTAAATTAAGAAACGGCATAGCTATTTCTTAATTTGGTATAAGTAACTAGGCGCAATTAAATATAAAATCCTAAAACCTTTAGTGCAGGCGCAGCGTGCGCCACAGGTTTCAGATCTGGTTTTTAATTTCAACAGACAAGTGAAAAAACGAATGGCAGCGCTTAGCGTCGCCACTTGTATTTTAGTAATTACACCGTAAATTAATTTTGCAGCGATTTCCCTTTGACTTTAATGATTTACCAACACCGACCTATCTCGTGGGGGGATGGGTAAGAGATCGTCTTTTACATCGGCAAGGAAAATATCTGGATTTAGATTTTGTGTTGCCAGCAAAGGCGGTAGAAACTGCACGGAAGATCGCCAGTAAATATAAGGCAGGTTTTGTCGTGCTAGATGCAGAGAGGCAGATTGCTAGGGTTGTATTTCCCAATGGCACAGCGGATTTTGCTCAGCAGATGGGTAATAGTTTAGTTGTCGACCTAGGACGACGCGACTTTTGTATGAATGCGATCGCAATCGAATGTCATCAGCTAGAACTAGCCGAAACTGAGTTTTTATCAGAGCAAGATTGCATTGATCCTTTTAAGGGAATTGATGACTTAAAAGCCCAGCAAATTAGAATGGTCAATCCTGAAAACTTGGCTGAAGATCCCTTAAGAATATTAAGAGGATATCGACAGTCGGCACAATTGGGATTTGCTATCGAAAATTTAACTCGACAGGTACTCATCAAACTTGCACCAACCTTAGGCTCTGTTGCAGCGGAGCGAGTGCGGACAGAATTAGGCTATTTGCTTACCGTCCCTAATGGTAGTAAGTGGATCATGGAAATGATCGGCGATCGCATTCTTGAAAGTTGGCTACCCAGACAGCACTTGAGCCTCCAGCGATTTAGCAAAATTGAAAATGTAATAGCAAGACTACTAATTCAATTTCCTCACTTAGATCTATTTATAACTAAAAATATTTCTGGCGATCGCCAAGCACTCGAAGTTATCAAGTTAGCAGCTCTAACTGACAGCGCCACTACTTTAGAACCATTGGGGCTAAGCCGTGCTGAACACCGTTGGCTAGTAGGGATTTTGCGTTATTTACCGCAGTTTATAAAATTATTAGATTGCGACTCTGCTTCGGCACAATATAAATTCTTTCAAACCACCCTAGAATTTTTTCCTGCGATCGCAGCTTTGGCGATCGCGGAAGGACAACCCGTGGAATTAATTTATCCTTGGCTACAGCGTTGGCTCGATCCTAATGATGCGATCGCCTATCCTGTGACATTAATTACAGGCAATGATCTGCAAAAGGATTTGGGAATCGCTCCTAGTCCCAAAATTGGTGAATTACTGGAGATTGTGAAAATCGCCCAAGTTGAAGGCAAAGTTAAATCTAAAGAAGAAGCCCTGTTACTAATTAGTCAGACCATATAAATTTTCGATAGCGCGGCTGTGCCGCGCTATCGAAAATCTGGTTCCGCAAGAATAAATCAACACGGCGCTTTATTCTTGTTAGAACGGAATGTCATCATAGTCTGGAGTATTAGACGCAGGCGGCGTGTAACCAGTTGACATGGGGACGGTTGAGGGATTGCCATAGCTTGCAGTTGGCACACTTGCTGGCGGAGCACTGCTGAACGACTGTTTAGGGGAGCTTGGAGCCGAAGCTGTTGAAGAACTGCTAATCCCACCCGTAATTGCATGGACACGTTGAGCAATTAATTCGGTTCGCTTTTCTTTATATGTACCTCGATCTACGGTATCAAGGCGGAGCCGACCTTCCACTACCACTTGATCGCCCTTATGATAACTTGCCATAATCTCGTCTGCTAAGTTATTCCAACCCACAACTTTGATGCGATAGGGAGCCTCTTCAGCACGGCTGCCTGCAAACTGCACCAAAAATGACGCGATCGAACTTTGATTGTCAGGAGTACGACGTAGCTCTGGATCGGTTAGCAATTCTGCCATTAAGACAATAGAATTCATAGAAGTTTGGCGATAGCTTGTAGCTTATTTGTACTAGCAATCATATCGCGATCGCTGAGTATTTCTTTAAAAAACAAGAAGAGAATGGTATCGCTTTGTGTTGCTAACAGTCTAGATTGGCTAAGCAGAGTCAAAACCCATTTTTCTGATAGATGGTCTGTTACTAATTTTGCACACAAATCCAAAATTCTTACAGTGGGCTTTATTCTTCAAAACAATTTTGGGTTTTTAAGTACAATACAGGCAATATCTTGAACGCATTGAGATGCACCACCGTATATACTTTGCTTAGAAACACTATCCAAGTGTATATGCTGACTGTCAACGCCATCATTATCAGCACAATTATCCTAGATGTTGGGATTCAGTACGTGATTATCGACAGAATATTTCGATCTAAACAAGGTAACAAACGGCGGGAAGAAGTGGAAGAAGAAAACCTCACTCGCTATGAGTCCAACACATCTAGCGATCAGCCCAAAGGCTGGGAATTTAAAATTTTACGTACTAGTAGCGGCGGTTTTCGGAGCCGACGGGTTTTGAGTAAGGTCTGCGCTGAAGAGTCTCAAGCAGGTTGGATTTTATTAGAAAAATTAGATGATCAGCGTTTAAGATTTCGTCGTCCCGTAACTGCCCGCGATCGCGATGGTCAATGCCAGATTGATCCCTATCGTACCCGCTATGGACTTTCCGAAAACGTCGAAACTTGGGCAACTATTATTGTGTTGCTCGCAATCATGAGTGGCGCTGCATTTGCTGGGTTTATAGCGATGAACCGTTTTTTTGGTGACTGGCAGACTCGCGCTGTGGAAAGTAGACCGCAAGCAGGCTCGAACAATACAATTCGTCAGCCACCAGCACCATCACCCCAATAGTAGTATCAAAGCAAAAAATGGCTATAGGTATTACTTATAAATCTTTGAGCATCGTCGCTCAGCGACGATGCTCAAAGATTTATCTGGGTTCTAAGTCAGCTTAAAGCATTGTAATCACGAAATAAAAGTCAAAACAGGATAATTTTATGAAAGCAGTCTTAATGACCGCCGCAGGCGACCCTAATGTGTTACAGCTAAGTGATATACCAGAACCAACTATTCAATCCCCCACAGAAATATTGGTTCATCTAAAAGCTGCAGGGATTAACCCAATTGATACTAAATTAAGAAGCCGTGGCACGTTTCATCCTGACCAAGTACCTTCTGTATTAGGCTGTGATGGGGCTGGGATTGTGGAAGCGATCGGAGAAAATGTCAGCAAGTTCAAAGTGGGGGATCAAGTTTACTTTTGCAATGGTGGCTTAGGAATAAAGCAAGGTAACTACGCTGAATTCACAACCATTGATGAAAGATTTGCAGCCCATAAACCCCAAACCCTCAGCTTTGAAGCAGCAGCGGCTGTGCCACTAGTACTGCTCACAGCTTGGGAAGCTCTATACGATCGCTGTAGGTTAACGACCTCCTCAACTGGCAGCAGCATTCTGATCCACGCAGGAGCGGGGGGAGTTGGTCATGTGGCAATCCAACTAGCCAAGTTACAGGGTGCGAGGGTATGTACAACTGTCAGTTCCGAAGCTAAGGCTCGATTTGTGCGGGACTTGGGTGCGGATTTGGCGATCGCCTATAAGCAGACTGACTTTGTTGAGGCTACCCTTGATTGGACTCAAGGAGCAGGCGTTAACATCGCTTTTGATACGGTGGGCGGGAAACTGATTGAGCAGACTTTTCCTGCTGTCCAGATTTATGGGGACTTGGTAACAATACTTGAGCCACCAGCAGACATCAGTTGGAAAGTAGCGCGTACCCGTAATTTACGCTTTAGCTTTGAGCTAATGTTGACCCCAATGCTGCTTAATGACGTTAATTTACAAATTTTACAAGCCGATATTTTAGCTAAGGGTGCGGCTTTGATTGACGAAAATAAATTAAAAATCCATGTCAGCGAAGTATTTCCCCTGTCGGAAGCAGCCAAAGCTCATCAATTACTAGAAGCTGGCTCAATGGTTGGCAAGCTTGTGCTTGCCATATAGTTAACCTGTGGCTCACGCTGCAGACTTTAAACCCGAAAAGCGAAGGATGCGCGAAGCGCATCCTTCGCTTTTCGGGTTTACTAAGAAAAAGGTCTCGCTTCGCAAGAATTTTTTCTTTAACGAAATGTTGCTAATTGAAACATTTGTTTTTCATTGACAATACTCATCACTTGACGCTTGGGATCAATTTCAATCCAACCCTTGTCCTTTAGCTTTTCCAATATTTTTGCAGTGTCTTCAGGATTTACCTCTGAGAGATCAGAGATATCCTGCACAGGCAAATTAAAAATATCAATACCTAGATCCGTTTTACCGCCATAGGTCTCAGCTAATCCTGTCAAAACAGTAGCAACCCTTACGGCAGGAACCTGCTGCCGAAGTTGAGTCCGTTGATTGGTTTTGCGTAAGCGCCTTACCATCAACTGCAACATCCGATGATGTAGCTGTGGATCTTTAAACAAAAATTGAATGAACTTTTGAGCAGGGATGCTCAAAACCCTCACTTGGGTATATGCGACTACATCTGTTGAGCGAGGTGATTCGTCTAAAATCGCCATTTCCCCAAAAAAGTCGCCGTTACCTAGTACAGCTAGAGTAGTTGCATCTTGATTTCTCAAAAATCTTACCTTAAGCCAACCTGAGAGAATGAAGTAAACAGCATTACCCCAAGCATCCTCCATAAGTACGGCTCGTCCTGATGGATAGTCCCTTTCTACTGCCTCCGCAAGAAGCCATTCCAAAGTGTCAATGCTAGCAGCATCGAACAGAGGAAACATCTCTTTGAAGATATCCGTTTGCATGGAAGTTTTGGAAGATTTTTAAAAGAAGACTTAATGTTTTTATCTGAAATGCGATCGCCTAAGTCAAGAAAGACTAAGCTCCCATCACTTCATAGCCAGCATCCACGTAGATGATCTGCCCCGTGACAGCACTGGACAGGTCACTGCCTAAAAATGTTGCCACATTTCCCACATCATCGGGAGTAACTAAACGGCGCAGAGGTGCCGTCTCTTCATAGTGGTGCAACATTTTATGGAAGTCACCGATCGCTGCCGAAGCTAAAGTGCGAATAGGACCTGCTGAAATTGCATTGACCCGAATGTTGTCTGGTCCCATGTCTGAAGCAAGGTAACGCACATTCATCTCTAGGGCTGCTTTAGCGATCCCCATCACATTGTAGTTAGGAACAACTTTAGCGCCGCCAATATAAGTAAGGGTGATCACACTGCCACCATCCTTCATCAGCGATCGCGCCGCCCGGCATAGGTGAATTAGCGAATAGGCACTTACATCAAGAGCTAGTTGAAAACCTGAGCGAGAAATATCTGTAAAATTTCCTGACAAGTCCTCTTTGTTGGCAAAGGCAAGGCAATGAACCAAAATATCAATTTTGTCCCAATGTTCAGCAACTGAAGCAAATAATGAATCTACCTGTGCATCATCTTGGACATTGCATGGCAACAAGAAACTTGGTGTCAAAGAATCGGTCAACTCAGCGACTTTACCTTTGTTGCGATCGCGATCATCTGGCAGATAAGTTATGCCAAGCTTAGCGCCAGCTTGATGTAACTTTTGAGCAATGCCCCAAGCGATCGAACGATTGTTGGCAATTCCAGTCACAAGAGCAGTTTTCCCGCTCAAATCTAACAAACCCGTCATGTATATTTCCTAACGTGAACCCAATTTAACTAGAGATAAGCTTACATTAAAAGCCCATACTAGTGCTTGTTGCGAGGGGAGCAAGCGCCCGTTGTAAAAAGCTAAGAGCTAGGAAAGCCAGCATGGGCGAAAAGTCCATTCCTCCCAGTGGTGGAATAATCGAGCGAAATAAATTGAGGTATGGGTCAGTAATTTGAGAGAGTGCTGCAAAAGGCTGTTTGTACCATTCAATATTGGGGAACCAAGTCAGAAGGACTCTAATAAATAGTAGACCCAAGTAAATTGAGATAAATGAACTAAGAGTGCCTAGAATAACTGTCATAGGAATATTTTTGGTTATGGGACTAAGAATGACTTAAGAACTTAATTAATACCATTCTAGTGAATGTGCCAACAATAAAGTGCTTTATAGCTATTTGTCATCAACTTTATTGTCTCGCAATGACTCAACATAGGCTTGCTTACGCCCATTTTTACCTTCAGTCATCACTAATTCTTGGCTAACTGAGTCGATCGCTGCATTAAGTTGAGCAATTTTCTTTTCGAGATTACGGCGAGCGAACTCATTAGAGTTATGAGGATTGCCTATCATCGGATCACCTTCTGCTTGACGTTCTAGAGTTTCTTCCTCTGGCTCACTCAGCTTAAGCGCCACCAAAGCTCCGACTGCGCCGCCAACGACAGCACCGAAGATAAAGCCTCCCCAAAAGTTACTTGAATTATCTGCCATAGCTTTGCCCTGACGATCTCAACTTTAAAAAATAAGGACTAAACACTGAAAAGTTTGGCATATCATATCATTTTGTCAAATACCAATTATTGGTTTTCACAGCTTTTACCAGTCTTGTTATACCGACTCTCGTGAATTGTTACTAGCACACAAAAAGAAGAAGCGAGTGGCGGCACTTTGTGCCGTCACTCGCTTTTTCTTTTTAATTCAAAACCCAGTAAATGAGCTGCATCGCGAAGCGATGCAGCTCATTTACTGGGTTTTACTTGATCACCATACTAGCGGCGAACTCTAGGTACTAAATTAATAGATATAGGAGCAGCACTTTCATCAAGTTTACTCAGCAGTTTTGTAATATTTCCTTCCTGCTCCCAACTAAAAGCTGTATGAGTTTTAAAGCCTTCTTTCAGTAAATTATTGCGTTCAGATTTAGCGGTCTGATCTTGGGGATTTTTCGTTAGCCATAATGTGTAAGCGTCAAGGGCATCATACCAATAGGCATTCTTGGCATAAATTCTTGCCTTCTCTAAATCATTTTTAGCACTAGCGATCTCCTTCAACACCTTGGGTTTTTCATCAAGAAGAATGGGTGCATTAACGTCAACCTGAGAAACCCCGCCATCTGTCTGCCAACGAATTTGCCAGCGTTGCACCTTGCCTTTAGCCAGTTCAGGAGCTGTTTCAGGGATCTGGAATTTATAGAGCCCTGATTTCTCAGCAGTACCTTCGGCGATAAATACTGGCTTCGCAGATTTATCGTAACCATCTCGCAAAAAGAATGTAATTTTATATGCACTTTTGGCAGTCCCAGCAGATACTGGTGTGCCACTGGAGGATGAAGTGCTACTCGGTGGAGCAATATACCAGTACAGCGTTGGGCGTGTAGATAGAGTCCTTGCTCCATCTTCAGGGACTAACATTGTAATCTGAGGTAAATTTCCTCTAGTTGCTCCACCTGTACCAGCTGATCTTGGTAAACCCAAGCCGAACTGCGCCAGCACTGGTGAAGATGGAACTATCAGAAATCCTGTAGTAGATGCAAAACAAAACGCACCAGCGTAAATAGCATTCAAGCAGACAGTCTTAAAAGTAAGTGTCCTTCTTTTAGATACTTGATCAGAAAGCTTTGTCAAAGTCATTTTTATAACAGTCCTAGTTTTTGTAATCGCCCCTAGCAGTTAGCAGCATCAGATGTATCTCTAAGTATCTCAACATGGTTAATACCAAATAAAGAAATGGCTCTGCTATTTCTTTATTCAAAACTCCTCACTGGATTCAGTTTTTAGTTTACTTATGCCTAGTTGCTCATACAGCGTTTATTCAGTCTAGTGAAGTACGGGTTTGTTTCCCCGCTAAAGGTGGGGAAACAAACCTCCTTACCTCGCTTGTTTGAAAAGCGCTGTATAACTGCTAAGAATCATTGTGATTTTTAGGTCGATAAAATTTGCTAAGAAGTTCCGTTAAGTTGTAAATGTTTGCATGTCTTAACTGTATTTGCCCAGACCAAATTTTACAGCGAATTATTGAAAAAGCCAGATCTACTTACCAAAAAGTGACAATTCTCATCTAAGTAACCAATGAGTAACCAAGCGCAATTAAACATAAAACCCTAAAACCTGAGGCGCAAGCACAGTCAGCACCACAGGTTTTAAATCTAGTTTTAAATTACGCCTACAGTTCCTCAGCCAGCAAAACAAAGATGGGCAGTAGCATGAGGCAATCGCGGATACTCATCTTGAGTTTTTTAAGCTGCAACTTTAGAAGCGATCGCGTCAGCCATTTCCTGAGTTCCTACTGACGAAGCGCCCGCAGGAGCGAGGTCATAAGTGACGTGCTTGCCCTCAGCAATTACCGCTTCGACAGCTTTCTGCACTCGCATGGCGGCTTCTGGCTCACCTAGGTGCTTGAGCATCAGTACACCTGACAAAATTAAAGCCGTAGGGTTGACCTTATTTTGACCAGCATACTTAGGTGCAGAGCCATGAATTGCTTCAAAAACAGCAATTCCATCTCCATAGTTGCCTCCAGGAGCGACACCCAAGCCTCCAATCATTCCCGAAGTCAGATCAGAAACAATGTCGCCATACAAGTTAGGCAGCACCAAAACATCATAAAGCTCTGGTTTTTGCATCAACTGCATACACATATTGTCAACAATCCGATCTTCAAACTCAATCTCAGGATAAGACTTGGCAACATCGCGAGCAACTTCCAAAAATAGCCCATCCGTGAACTTCATGATATTGGCTTTGTGTACTGCCGTCACTTTTTTACGACCATTTTCTCTGGCGTAGTCAAAAGCAAATTTGACAATTCGACGGCTTCCAAAGTCAGAAATTGGTTTAATCCCGATCGCTGAGCCTTCGCGTATGGATTTTCCTGAGAGTTCTTCCATAAACTTTTTGGCTTTCTCAGCATCCTCTGTACCTGCTTGGAACTCAATACCTGCGTACAGATCCTCTGTGTTTTCCCGCACGATCACCAAATCAACATCAGAAAATTTACTCCTTACGCCTTGCATCGACTTGGCAGGTCGGAGGTTAGCATATAGATCCAGCTCCTTGCGAATGGCAACATTGACAGAGCGAAATCCTGAACCAACGGGGGTTGTAATTGGGCCTTTAATGGCAACTTTAGTCTTTCGCACAGACTCAAGTACACGATCAGGTAGGGGCGTGCCGTAAGCTTCCATGACATCGACACCAGCATCTTCAATAGTCCAATCGATTTTTACGCCTGTCGCATCAACTACAGTTTGTGTAGCTTTGGCGACCTCTGGACCAATACCGTCTCCGCGAATTAACGTAACTGAATAAGCCACAAATCTTCTCCCTTAATTTTTCGGAATAATTTTTACTGACTTGCAAAAGTGTATTGACACCTTACAAATCAAAAACCAAGCCCAATAGAGTCAATCAAGATGAAGTTTCTAATTTTTGATAGAAACCGTCTTGGATTTTATTGGATTTAGAACGTTACAGAACCTAACAAAATGAAATGCCAATTAAATTTTTAATGATTTGGCATTTAAGATTCACCCAAAAGAGTGATTTCACCTTATTACTTTTATCTATTCATAGAGATTATCAAACTATGCAATCTCGTAAATGAAACATTTGTGACACTTAATAAGAGTTACAGGTTTTAACCTTATAGGGGGGAGTAAATTAGGTAGGAATTTAATATGTTTAGATACCAAACTTAAGTCACATGAATAGACATACATCTTCAGGCAATAATCCTTAAGAAACTTCATGGCTTGATCTATCGTCTTTATCTGCTATCGGTAGCTATCAAACGCAAATATAGTTTTGACAGAAGATTGTTAAATTTACTCAAAACCTCTTTTGTCTTTACTACTTTCCAGATATGTAATTTATTTCGCAAAGTCTCTGGCGATATCGATTTCAATTAGACCTTAGTTATACCCTTCACTTAATCTTTAATTTGCATTTGAAGCATTAAGTCACAGAAGTTATAGCAAGATTTTTACCACCGACGAAAACATTTCTATAAATCAGATTAAAAGTTGATTCACACCTATTAAAGCAATGAGTGTAAATACTTACTCAAGTTCTCCCAATCCTTTAGACAGATAGTGATAGCAACCCTTTGACTTTTTTAGTTAGCCCGTAATAATATGTAACCTTAGACATAAGAGGTAAAAAAGTTAATCCTGTATTATACAAATCTACTTTGAAACAAATTGCGTATTAGCGAAGCAACTTTATAAAACTTAAAGAATGTGATTTAAAGCTTGTGCCATTAAGAATGTAATTTTTATTAAACATTTTTTCTTTAAACTCTTCTTATTTCGCTTTTCCGAAAACTAAGAGCTATTTATTAAAATCCTTGGTTTAACATTTAGGAGCCATATGTCTGAAGAACCATTGACCCAAACCACACCAAAAGCAGTGGATAGGCAAGCTAACAAGCAGGTCGGTCTGTCCGCTGACATGGTTCGTACTTATTTGCATGAGATCGGGAAGATTCCTCTACTTAGTAATGAGGAGGAAATCATTTACGGTAAGCAAGTTCAACAGATGATGCTACTGTTTGAAACCCAAGAAAAAATAGCTCAAGCCAATGATTGTTTGCCAACTGAGCAAGAATGGGCTGATGCTGTAGGTATAGATCTGGAAGTATTACATAGAAATATCAGAGTTGGAACCAGGGCTAAACGCAAAATGATCGAGGCGAACCTTCGTTTAGTTGTTTCTGTAGCAAAGAAATATCAGAAGCGAAACCTTGAACTTTTAGATCTAGTCCAAGAAGGTACTTTGGGCTTAGAGCGTGCAGTTGATAAATTTGATCCAACTAAGGGATTCAAGTTTTCTACCTATGCCTACTGGTGGATTCGTCAAGCCATCACTCGCGCGATCGCACAACAAGCAAGAACAATCCGCTTACCAGTTCATATCACCGAAAAGCTCAACAAAATAAAGAAAGCACAGCGTCAACTATCCCAAGAACTGGGTCGAGTTGCTACCGTAGCGGAAATAGCCTATGAGCTGAAGATCAAAACCGATCAAGTTCGCGAATGTCTATCTTTATCGCGCCAGCCAATTTCTCTTGATCTTCGCATTGGCGATAATCAAGATACTGAGCTTGCGGAATTGCTAGAGGATACTGGACGCTCTCCTGACATCTATGTGGAACGAGAGTCCTTGCGTACCGATATCCAGAGCTTACTAAAGGAATTACCTGAAAAACAACGCCAAGTGATGATCTTGCGTTATGGGCTAGATGATGGGCAGGAAATGTCTTTAGCTAGCATCAGTAAGCGGATGGATCTCAGTCGTGAACAAGTTAGGCAGTTAGAACGCCAAGCGATGGACTATCTGAGGAAGCGCAAAGCCAGAATGCAAGAGTACCTTGCCAGTTAATAAAAAAGGAGCGACACAATTGTGTCGCTCCTTTTTTATTAATAGCGACGCTTCGCGCCGCCATTCTCAATTAGTCGCGCAGCGATCGCATACGCCATTAACTGTCACTTCATAACCATCTACTTTTAGCCCTGAACGAATTCGCTGAAAGCCCAAACCCTCAAAGGCTTGCCACGCAATATCTTCAATTTCGCCACAACAACGACACCGAAAATGATGATGCGGTTCTACATTGGCATCATAGCGACATACACCTTGCTCTAGTAACACTTCACGGACTAGCCCTGCGTCACGCAAAGTCTGTAGTGACAGATAGACTGTCGCCTGTGAAGAGGTCGGTGCATCCTGATTAAGATCATTCAAAATCTGTTCAGCGGTGGGATGATCTAGGCGATCGAGTAGATTTGCATAAACAGCAAAGCGTTGTGGCGTAACTCGCAACCCCTTAGATTTTAAGATTTGGACAACTCGATCTGCTTGTTCTTGCATATTAATTTACTCCTGACCGTTGCTGACTGTCCCCACAGAATTTTTGCTGCTCTTCTCACAACGAATGCTCACATTCACCACAAAAAGAGTAATTCAGCTAGACATTAGCCATATTTGTTTAGGCTGTTAATATATCATCCCTATATAAGAATCACAATCTTATTAAACTTTTTAAAAGAATTGAGTAGATATGACTATTGACTAAGTTGTAAATAAGAATTATTCTTAGAAGCGTCCAGAAAAACATCAAACATAAAAACATGGCAGTTATCGAAACCGTACCAAGCGTAGTATTTAAGACCCGTGTGCGCGATGAGTCCGTAGAAGGACCTAATCCTTACCGTTGGGAAGATAAGACCACTCAAGATTTGTTTGCTGGCAAGAAAGTTGTTGTTTTTTCTCTTCCTGGAGCTTTCACTCCTACCTGCTCCTCCAACCATTTGCCTCGCTACGAAGAGCTTTATGAAGAATTTAAAGCTTTGGGCGTAGATGCAGTTATCTGTGTATCCGTAAACGATGCCTTCGTTATGTTTAAGTGGGGCAAGGAAATCGGTGCTAAGAATGTATTCTTGCTACCTGATGGGGCTGGCGAATTTACTCGCAAGATGGGAATGCTAGTTGACAAGTCCAATATCGGTTTTGGTCTTCGCTCTTGGCGCTATTCGATGCTAGTCAACGACTGTAAGATTGAAAAAATCTTTGTCGAACCTGGTTACTCTGACAACTGCCCAACTGATCCTTTTGAAGTTTCTGACGCTGATACGATGTTGGCATACCTCAAGGGTTCTGAATCGACTGGTGTATCTGCGCCACGTCTAGCATTTGTTGGCTAATTTTTAGAATAAACTTCAAAAGCGTTGCGCAATGACGCTTTTGAAATTTATCTAGGTTTGAGCATAACGAGCTGTAAAAACTAGAAAAAGATTTTGTGCATCGCGGCTGAGCCACGATGCACAAAAATTTTTTCTGTAATACTTAAAGTAGTTGGTTGAAACTGCTCGATCACTCGAACTCGATCATTTGTATAACTTAATTTTATTGGGGTGGCTATGAAACTTTCTAGCAAAAATCTTAACGAGCGCCTTGAGACTGTCTACGATGCGATCGTTGTCGGTGGCGGAATGGGCGGTTTGTCGGCAGCTATCTACCTTGCCCGTTATGGACTCAAGTGCTTAGTGATTGAGAAAGGCAAAGGGCGATCGCTGTGGATGCAAGATCTGCGTAACTATGTGGGACTCGACCCACACACCCCAGGGCGAGATATCTTAAATCATGCTAGTAAGACATCCCTAGAATGGGGAGCCGATCATTTGCGTGGCTATGTCGAAGATGTCACTGATGAAGGCGAGACTTTTGCAGTAAAAGTAAAAGTCGGCAAGAAAGACAGTATCTATCCAGTTTTTCGGAGCAAGTATGTAATCGCAGCTTCTGGGATTATGGACAACTTGCCTCAACTGGAAGATATGCAAAATGTATATGACTATGCTGGCTATACCCTCCATGTATGCATGATCTGTGATGGCTTTGACATGTGGGATCAAAAGGCTGTACTCATCGCCAATACTGAATCTCAGATTAATGCGGCTTTCGTCTTGAACTGGTTTACTCCCTATATATCAGTGTTAACCCATGGTCTATGTACTGTGAGTGACGGCATGAGGCAAAAGTTGGCTGAGCATGGCTATCCATTGTATGAATCTCCTATCGCAAAGTTCCATGGTGAAAACCATCACCTTAGTAGCGTGGAACTGACTGATGGCACTGTTGTTGAAGCGACTACAGGTTTAGTTAGTATGGGGTCTGTTTATCATAATCACTACCTCAAAGGTATTGAGGGATTAGAGTGGGATGGTCAAAATCTAGTCACTAACGATATGTGCAAGACCAGTCACGATCGCATTTTTGCTCTTGGAGACTTGAAGAAGGGTCTGAACCAAGTATCGATCGCTGTGGCTGACGGTACTCTAGCGGCGACCCAAATTTGGCGCAATATTCGCAGAGCTAGCCCTGCGCGTAAGTGGGACGAAAACATCAAAATTTTGGCTACTGTTTAAAAAATATAGCGATCACCATTAAATCAAACCCAAATAAACAAATGGCGGCGCGAAGCGCCGCCATTTGTTTATTTGGGTTTTGTAATGCAGCGCAAAGCGCTGTATTACTTTTCGGGGACTTGGTGCATTCCCATCATGAAATACATCAAGATTCTCTTAAAAAGTGAGATTTGCAGAATTAACAACCCTAAACGGCGGATCGCTTTCAAAAATAAGTTCTGGCTTGAAAACATACGATTGGATATATCAGTTAGCCAAATCACAGCCAAATTATCCCAGCGCCGCTTGGCTTGGTAAGCTCTTAAAACCTTTGTGGAGCCCAAGTCTTGATTGCTTTGATGAGCAGCTTTTAAGACTTTTGCCAACGCATTCACATCGCGGATGCCCAAGTTCATGCCTTGACCTGCGATCGGATGGGTCGTATGGGCAGCATCACCGATCAAAACTAGGCGCGGCTTGATATAGGTTTGGCTATGCATCCACCGTGGTACATAATTGGAGCGAGTCTTTGACTCAATGGTGATACTGCCTAGCCTTTGCATCAAAGGCAGACCAAAGCGCTTGCTAAGTTCTTGCAAAAATGCTGGTTCATCTAACGACAACAAGGCGGGAGTTTCTTCTTTAGTGGCTGTCCAGACAACACAGGCGCGATCGCTGCCCAAAGGTAAAATCGCAAAAGGTCCACTCGGCTGAAACCGCTCGTAAGCAAAGTTTTGATGGGAATTTTCCGACTTGATGGTGGTTACAATGCAGGTCTGTTCGTACAGCCTTTCATCTATTTCGATATTCACCATGTCGCGTATTTGTGATCGCCCACCGTCAGCGCCCACTAGTAACTTTGTTTCCAAATATTGTTCGCCAATTTCAGAGCTAATTTTGACACGCATCACATCGCGATCGCTTATATAGTCAATATCTAAGACCCTCGCAGGACAAATTAGCTCTAAGTTTTGGCATTCCTTAGCAAACTCCCAAAGTGAGGCTAAAGTGACTGCATTCTCGACAATGTATCCCAACGCTTCATGGTTTGTGTCTTCACGGCGTAGTTGAACTTGATAGGGCAGATCGCCTTCTGACACTTGAATTTTGTGCATTGGAGTTACGCCTCGGCGCTGCATTCCACCCCATACACCGATGTTTTGCCAAATTTGACTTGATCCATAGGCGATCGCACTGGCGCGACCATCGGCAGTAAACTCTCCCAGCAAAAAGTTTCCATTCCCCTCAATGACTCCGACCTTGAGGCTACGATTTGCGGTACAGTTTTTGTCGCCCAAAGCACAGGCTAAGCTCGCACCAACCATACCTGCGCCAACTATCAGTACATCAAACATTAGCTAAATTGGTTTTTATATATTTTTTGTTCTACTTACTATTATGAATAGTCTGTAAAGAAATATTGCAAAAATCTAGATATTTTTAATCTAGCGAAAGGGTAAATTCCCCGCCGCTCTGCGGCGTAAGTATATTCTGTCAAAAAAGAATTTAGATACCCCGTCCGCTTGCGGCGGGGTTATTCATCTGTATAGCGTTCCTAAATGAGTCGCGAGAAGTTTCGACAAGCCATGGCTTTCTTAGAGCCAATCCCTCAAAGATGAGCGGGATTTGTATTTGCTAATTATTCCTTTGCTATATCTATTGTCAGCTCTATGTAAATCACAAAATATGCAAGCGGTGCTTGCATATTTTGTGATTAGCAACTTGTAGCTTTGCCACGTTATTTAAAATTTTTTTAGTTTGATTATTTACAGGGTTTGACGCTGATTTGAAACATAGAAAGATTTTTGAGTAGCGCTTAGCGCTACTCAAAAATCTTTCTATGCTGCTTAAAACCGTAATTTACGCCCTAAATCAAATCTTGAGCTGACTGCTGTGCGGTCAGCTCAAGATTTGATTTGTTATGACGAGAATTGCTAATCTAAATCGGTAACTAACAAAGCGATGGGCTGGTATGGTATAGAAGACAATAGAGTTTTCATGCTTGATTCTTGCTAAAAGATTTTTACTTCTGTGTTGAAGCAATTGCTAAATGCTAACTGAGCAACAGAAGCGTAGGTCTTAAAGTGGGAAGATTTTGGATCACAAAGAAAATTTGGAGAAAGTTGGATGAGTTCCCCAGCCGTGCTGTCAGCGTCATTAATACAGATAGTAAACATAGAGAGCGATCTGCGTGCCGCAAATTCTCGTTTGCGATATCGACTCAAACTCGTTGAGGACTTGTGGGAATCCGTTCTATTGAGAGAAAGTGGTCAGGAGTTAGTTGACCTATTGCGCCAACTGCGAGCTATGTGTTCGCCCGAAGGTCAGGCTCCTGAGTATCCAGCGGAGGAAGTTTTAAAGGTCGTTGAGAGTTTAGACCTCCATCAAGCTACTACCGCAGCGAGAGCATTTGCATTATTTTTTCAGCTAATTAATATTGTTGAGCAGGATCACGAACAGGAACAAACAAGCATCTATCGGATTAGCCCGATCAATAGCGAAGCCGAATATGCAGCGGGAACTTTTAGGTGGCTTTTTCCAGTATTGAAAAAGCTAAATGTACCGACCCGTCAAGTGCAGAAGGTACTGGACAATCTCGATATTCGCCTTGTATTCACCGCCCACCCCACCGAAATTGTCCGACATACGATCCGTGAAAAGCAAAGAACGATCGCGAAGATGCTGAAGGAACTGGATCGAATCATTGGCTTTAAGGGTGATGAACTAGTATCACAGACTCCCGTATCTAACTGGGAGGCGGCTTCACTACAAGAACAAATTGCGGAAGAAATTCGCCTCTGGTGGCGTACCGATGAGCTAAATCAGATCAAGCCAACGGTTTTAGATGAGGCAGACTATACGCTTCATTATTTTGAGGAGGTCTTGTTTGAGGCAATTCCTGTACTTTACGATCGCATTGCTTCCGCTCTCAGTGTCACCTTCCCCAAGATGAAGTTACCTCGCTATGACTTTTGTAAGTTTGGGTCATGGGTGGGTAGCGATCGCGATGGCAACCCCTATGTCACCCCTGAAGTGACATGGCAAACTGCCTGTTATCAGCGCAATTTGGTACTGAACAAATACATCAAATCAGTTGAGCATCTTAGTAGATTGCTATCTTTATCGCAAAGTCTCAGCGATGTCTCCCAAGAGCTGCTGGATTCTCTTGGTGACGATCAAATCCACTTACCTGAAATTTATGAAAAGAATTCGATCAAGTTTCGGCAGGAACCTTATCGCCTCAAGCTTGCCTATGTCCGCGAAAGGCTGATCCGTACTCGCGATCGTAACCAAAAGCTCCGTCACAGTGGTTGGCAAGCTTCGGAGATGGAGCTATCGACAAAGGGACAAGAGCATCAGATTTACACCAATGTTGGTGAATTTCTAGCGGAACTCAAACTAATTCAAGCGAGTTTAATTGAAACTAATCTCAACCCCAAACCCCTTGAGAACTTGATTCGTCAGGTTGATGTGTATGGGTTTCATCTGGCACACCTCGATATTCGTCAAGAAAGTACGCAGCATAGCAATACTATTGCCGAAATAGCAGCATCACTGCAACTCTTAGATCAGCCCTATGACGAACTCACAGAGTTAGAGAAGGTCGCTTGGCTGACCCAAGAGCTAAAAACTCGTCGCCCCATGATTCCTGCTCAATTGACCTTTAGTGCCAAAACTAATGAAATTATTGAGACCTTTCGGATGGTCGCCAAGTTACAGCGTGAGTTTTCGACTGACATTTGCAATAACTATGTGATCAGTATGAACCGTAGTGTCAGCGATATCTTAGAAGTGTTGCTTCTGGCTAAGGAAGCAGGGCTTTATGATCCTGCCACGGGCAAAGGTTCACTAAGCATTGCACCTTTATTTGAAACGGTTGAGGACTTACGCAGTGCTCCGCCAATTATGACAGAGCTATTTAACTTGCCCCTTTATCGCGACTATCTAGAAAGCCACAATCATCTTCAGGAAGTGATGCTTGGTTACTCTGATAGTAATAAAGATTCAGGCTTTTTGAGTAGTAATTGGGAAATTTATAAGGCTCAGCGCGCTCTCCAAGATGTCTGTCAAAAGTATCAGGTAGATCTGCGGATGTTTCACGGACGAGGCGGCTCTGTTGGGCGCGGCGGCGGCCCCACCTATGAGGCAATCTTGGCGCAGCCTGGTCGCAGCATTGAGGGTCGGATCAAAATTACAGAGCAAGGAGAAGTACTGGCTTCTAAGTACTCTTTGCCTGAAATCGCTCTCTACAACCTAGAGACGATCACCACGGCGGTAATCCAAGCATCTTTATTGCCGAGTAGCACCGATACCCTCGACTGCTGGCTAGATACGATGGAGGGAATATCAGTGCGATCGCGCGAGGTCTATCGTCATCTAATATATGAGCAACCCAATTTGGTTGAGTTTTTCCACCAAGTTACGCCCATTGAGGAGATTAGCCAACTACAAATCAGCTCCCGTCCAGCTCGCCGTGCGGGTAAGCGTGATTTGGCAAGCCTCAGAGCCATCCCTTGGGTATTTAGTTGGACTCAAAGTCGATTTTTATTACCATCTTGGTATGGCATTGGCGCAGCTCTAGAAGAATTTCTATCGGAAAATCCTGAAGGGCATCTATCACTCTTGCAATACTTTTATAGTAAGTGGCCATTTTTTAAGACGGCGATCTCCCGTGTAGAGATGACTCTTGCTAAAACTGATATGCAAATTGCCCATCATTATATGCGGGAGCTAACTAAAGAAGGACATGAAGCCTCCTTTGTGGAAATCTTTACAGAAATTCAAGAAGAATATCAGCGGACCTTGACAGTGATTCAATCAATTACGGGGCAAAAGCAAATGCTAGATAGCGATCGCGACCTACAGCGATCTGTCCAGTTACGCAACGGCTCTATTGTGCCCCTTGGCTTTATCCAAGCATCTTTGCTCAAGCGGTTGCGCCAACATCGCTCCGATACGGTTGATCTGCGATCACGCTACTCTAAAAATGAGCTATTACGCGGCGCATTGTTGACGATCAATGGTATTGCCGCAGGTATGAGAAATACTGGCTGATTTGGTAAATTATGGCTGTACTCCATACCGCCATTAATGTTTTGGATATGTAAGCAAGTGGCGGCGCTTTGCGCCGCCACTTGCTTCTTGGATTGAAAGCACCCATTAGGGTGCTTTTTGCTAGGAAAGTCTAGGCTATCCATGTTACGATTTTGGACAAACTGAGCGTGTTTACTGAGCGTGTGTGAGGAATATGAGCCCCAATCGTAATTTCCACGATCCTATTCGGGTTGGTGTCATTGGCATCGGTAATATGGGGCAGCATCATGCAAGGGTTCTCAGCTTGCTGAAAGATGCAGAATTAATAGGTGTTTCCGATGTAAGTGTGGAACGGGGTCGTGATACCGCCGCCAAACACCGAGTTTTGTATTTTGAAGATTATCGAGAGTTATTACCCCTAGTTGATGCCGTTTGCATTGCAGTGCCAACACGCCTACATTATGACGTGGGTACTACTTGCCTCAAAGCTGGTGTAAATGTACTGATCGAAAAGCCGATCGCCGCCACCATTGAAGAAGCTGAGTCCTTAGTTAAAACTGCCACCGAACAAAACCAAATTCTGCAAGTTGGACATATTGAGAGATTTAATCCAGCCTTTCAAGAGTTAAGTAAGGTTTTAAAACATGAAACTATTTTGGCGATCGAAGCTGATCGCATGAGCCCTTACTCGCAAAGGGCTAACGATGTATCAGTTGTATTTGACCTGATGATTCATGATATTGACTTGATTTTAGAGTTAGTACCCTCGGCGATCGTGCGGGTCTCGGCTCATGGTAATCGGGTTTCGCCAGAGTCCAGCTATCTTGACTATGTAACGGCAACAATTGGCTTTGAGAATGGTGTGATTGCTACACTTACTGCCAGCAAAGTGACTCACCGCAAAAAGAGAAAAATCACTGCTCACTGCAAAAACTCCTTGACAGAATCTGACTTTCTCAATAACGAGATCTTAATTCATCGTCAAACTACTGCAAATTGGACAACTGATTATGGTCAGGTGCTGTATCGACAAGATGGCTTCATCGAGAAAGTACATACCAGCAATATCGAGCCACTCCATGCGGAACTAGAGCATTTTGTAGCTTGTGTGCGAGACAAGAAGCAACCCTCTGTCGGCGGCGATCAAGCTTTGAAAACATTGCGACTTGCGAGCTTAATTGAACAAACTGCCCTTGATGGTCAAGTATGGCGTAGTTGCGATTTGCAATTGCGTGAGGTTGCTACCGCAGGAAGTTATTAAAGCGCTTTGCGCTAAAACCCATAATGGCGGCGCATCGCGCCGCCATTACTTTTTTGGGCTATGCAGCAACAGCCAATCAAAGAAACCAGAAGGAAGATTTAGAAAGTGTTGCGAATCGATACTTTCTAAATCTTCCTTCTGGTTTTAAGCGTATCGCACCGCCATTATTCTTTTGGATCACCTGAAAGGATGATTGTAATGAGATAGAAATCCATTAAAAGCAATAAAACCTAGTCTCTGACTAGGTTTTATTGCTTTTAATAAAAAAGGAACCGTGGGAACAATCAAATTTTACTCCAGTCAAAGGAGACATCTATCGCAACAATCAGTCTAAAAAGATAGAAACATAAATCTATGAAATCTCTAATCAAAATCTCTTTAGGAATTGCGATCGCTACTTCAGTTGTAACCTCCTTCAGCGCGATCGCCTCAGCCGAAACCGTTCAACAGCCAAGAAGTTATGTAGGTGCTGGTATCTCCCTTCAGAGCTTTGCTACTAATCCTTCTGTCGTTGGTGCAAACCTAGCAGGTCGCTATAAATTTGACGGTGTTCCTATTTCGGCAAGAAGTTCTGTTCTATTTGGGAATAATGGAACTTCAGTTGTGCCAACTCTTTCCTATGATTTGCCAGTAGGCGATCGCACTAACCTCTACCTTGGAGCAGGTGCATCATTTAAGGTTGGTGGTAATAGCAGTTTAACTGGCAACCAGACTGCTTTTGCTCTTCAGCCAGGGGTAGAAGTTAGCTTGAACAGAAGGGTGTTGCTCTACAGCAATGCTGTGATTCCTTTTAATGGACAATCCAATGGTTCCGCAGGCACTTCAGTGCAGGCTGGCGTAGGTGTCCAGTTCTAATTAAAATGTGAGCCGCTTGCTATGCGGGCGGCTCAATCTCTGGCAGCCCAAAAATTACAGCCTTGGCAGGGTCCATCAGGATTAACTGCACAGCGCAGGATTTCAGAAACAGCGCTATATCGACAGTTGGCATCTCCAATTACCCATCGATTATTTACAAAGCTTCTTTCTAATTTTTCTGGCGATCGCTGAACATATACCAAAATACTAGTTAAGTTATAGCGTCCTCCTCGTAGTTGATAACGATGGCGACGTTCCAGAATGGTATACGTTTCACCTTCGACATCTATATAATTCCCTGGTTGAGGCATCCAATCTAGATTTATTTTTCCTAAGCATATTTCAGGGTGAGTAGTCCGAATCTCAGTCGGTATGGTCAAAGCTTCCATATTCATTTTTTATAAATGTTCTTTTATTTTAAACTCTAGACCCCTGAAATTTAAAAACTTCTCTGCACTATTCGCCACGATTTGTACATCTAGAGAATCACAGTAAAGTATTAAAAAACTCGCTTTGCGAGTTTTTTAATACTTTACTGTGATTAGTCTATCTAGAGCAGCAAACTTTTTTGCCATTGCTTTTACTCAAGTCTTTCTTCCTTTTTACCTCATTTTTCCTTTGCGTAAGGCTTAGAAGAATCATTGATGAATCAAAAGAAAACTGTCTCTACTCCATCGACTACTTTGTCCACATCCCAATCCCCCATCTCACCATTTCCGCTTTTGCTGCCATCTAGGTAGCTAGGCATAAGAAACCTAGAACCAAAGGATATTCCGCTCGCCACTCGCTTCTTGGGTTTTGGTTTTGTCCTAATACAAGTGACTACAACTATACTTAAAATCAAATCAACCAAGATTCATCATCAAACTAAACTATAAATATCAAAAAACAACTCATTCAAGAAGTAGAAAGATTCTCCGATGCAATCCTAGCCGAAGTCCTCGACTTTTTGCTATTTCTCAACCCATTAAGGATAAGATGAGTCGTTACAGCAAAATCGTTAATTACAATTTTAGATGCTGAATTAGAACTAGCTTGAATTACAGCGCTTTGCGCTTAGTTAGAACCCAAATAAACTTGAGGAAGCGGCGCGCCGCGCCGCTTCCTCAAGTTTATTTGTTCTACTCAAAGCCTCGATAGACTGTAATTTGATTAGACGTAGCTCAAAGTCATAAACACCATAGAGATCTAATTTTGTAGAAGCGCTTGCCTTTAAACACGAAAGCATTAGATTCTCCTCAATACATACAAGCAAGAAAATCAGCCTTTAGCTTGTCTGGATCAAGGTTTCGCCCGATAAATACTAATTCATTTTGGCGTTGTTCATCTGGCTTCCATTGGCGATCGCGTGTGCCATCAAATAGCATGTGAACGACTTGAAACACAAAGCGTTCATCAATTCCCTTGATATTGAGAATACCTTTCATCCTAAAGATATCTGCTCCCTGTTCCCTTAGTAATTCACCAATCCAAGCATTGACCTTGGGTAAGTAGAGTTCCCCTGCTTCCACGATCGCCACAGATTTTACTGTATCATCATGCTCGTGAGCATCTTCTCCTAAGAACTCAGGATCGATTTGCAAGGCGCGATCTAGCTCAAACGCACCAACGCCCAGAACTGCATCCATCTCAATCTCAGAATTTTGCGTGCGGTAAATTTTACACATCAAATTCATGGATTTAATGCGTTGTTCTAGTTCTAATAGTTCTACTTCGCTGACCAAATCAGTTTTATTAAGCAGAATAATATCGGCAAAAGCAATCTGTTCCTGAGCTTCTTCTGCATCCCAATGTTGAGAGATGTGTTTAGCATCAACAACTGTCACCACCGCATCTAGCTTGGTTTTGGCACTGACATCTTTATCGACAAAGAAGGTTTGAATTACGGGCGCAGGATCAGCCAGTCCTGTCGTTTCAATCACTAAATGCTCAAATTTATCGCGGCGGCGCATCAAGTTAGTGATAATCCGAATCAAGTCACCGCGCACAGTACAGCAAATACAGCCATTATTCATCTCAAAGATTTCTTCATCGGCATTGACCACCAATTTATGATCGATGCCCACCTCCCCAAACTCATTGACAATGACCGCAACTTTCTTGCCATGCTCATGGGTGAGAATGCGATTAAGCAATGTGGTTTTGCCTGCGCCGAGATAGCCAGTGAGAACGGTAACAGGGATAGGAAAGGAGCTTGTACTCATAGAATTTTTAGCGCCTAGTGATTAATAATGATTATCGTTATCATAGCGCTTTTCAAATTATATTGCTCTAAGAATTGACTGTGTGTCATATCGTTCATCGCTTCCCTCAGTTTCAAGTCTGCTCTTTGCACTGACTTAAAATACAGAGAAAAGTTTGAAAGCACCGCTGAGCGGCGCTTTCAAACTTTTCTCTGTATCCTCAAAGCCTCAATAGCCTGTAACTCTTACTAACTTGTATGCACACCTAGAAGTACTGACTTGAAATCGCCATTGGCTTTGTAGGTCGAAAACAGTAAATAGGGACAGGCAAACATCGCCCCACCGAAGAAGTTCAAAAATCCGAATAGAAAACCTTTAGGGGTAAAGCCTTCTCGCCATGTAATCCAGATTGTCATGAGGGAAATATAGATCAAAAGGTCTGTATTGAACTGCGATCGCCAGTCAAGTTTTAGCAAATCGCTGAAATAGATAGTTGTCCAATTAAAACCTAGCGTCACAATGACATAAATTGACACTGTGAAAATGAGTACTGTAGAAACAGATAGAAAAGAGCGAAATAATGTCATCTTGTTGCTACTCCTGTTAAACCAATAGAGGAAAACTTTCCAAGCAGCTCACCATAATTAAAACCCTAGAAAGATGTTCCGCCCGCGTAGCGGGCGAAACATCTTCTGGTTTTAGTTTTATACCTAGCTACTTAGATATGATTGCCATCATCATGCCAAAGGGAGATAATCAAAGCAATTACCTTACAGGTAATCAAAGTCATTTATTCTAGAGTTTTGTTCTGGGGTTTCGTCATGCAGCAAAGGGTAATCGAACATAAACCAACCACCTTTGGCATATTACTGAAACAATGGCGCGATCGCCGCAGCCTTAGTCAGCTTGATCTTGCCCTGACCAGCCAAGTTTCTCAACGTCACATCAGCTTTTTAGAATCAGGACGAGCCAAACCTAGTCAGGAAATGGTGCTGCAATTGGCAACTGTTTTGGAAGTTCCACTCAGACACCAAAATCTGATGTTGAGTGCGGCTGGATTTGCGCCCATTCATGCGGAAACAGATCTATCGGCTCCTGAAATGACATCGATTAGTAAGGCGATCGCCTTTATGTTGCGTCAGCAAGAACCCTATCCTGCGATCGTAATCGATCGCTACTGGAACTTACTTTTAGCCAATCAAGGCGCAACGCGACTTCTGAACACCTTCATTGATCCTGAGAAGTTGCAGAGCCGCTTCTGTATCGATGGAAAAGTTAACTTAATGAGAGTCACCTTTGACCCGCAAGGGCTACGTCCATTTATTGCTAATTTGCAGGAGGTGGCGGTGCATTTACTTCAGCGTGTATATTGCGAAGCAGGCTCATCCATTGAAAGCGAACAGTCCACTTTGCTGTTCAATGAACTCCTTAGTTATCCCGAAGCTGCCGAGCTTTGGCACAATTCCATTCGTACCACTCACAATGATTTGATTTTGACAACGCACTTCCAGCATAATGAGCTAAATTTACGATTTTTCTCGACGATCGCCACCCTAGGGACTCCCTACGACATCACTCTTCAGGAAATTAGAATTGAATGTCTTTTTCCAGCAGATGCTGAAACTGAGCAGAATTGGCATCGCATATAGGGGCTTTAATCTTACCGTAGATAAACTCAACCCCCCTATATGTTAACCCTTCCCAAAGCCCTTGCTCTTGCCATAGCGCACTGTCCGAAACTGCACGATATCCGTATTGGGACTGTAGATTGTATAGGTTGCTCTGTTGGGAGTGCCGCCGACATTGCCGACACCGATCGCAAGGCGATCGCTAGTATTAAAAGTCTCCAAAGCCTCTGCACCATCAAGGGTTAACACATGGGAATTGAGGGAACCATCCTTAATCTGATAGCGAAAGGTTTGCCCAGAACGTCCGCAAAACAGGCGATTAGCATTACTACGAGCAATTCGATCTAAAAGCAGTAAAGGCGAACTTTCAGGCGTGAGTTCTTCAAACACACTTAAACTACTGCCATGTACTAATAGACAATCAAATTCCATAAAGGCAAAATGGAGATTGCTAATCCATGACACGGTTTCTTTGGAAATACTGTCCCAAAGGGCTTTTACCCCAGCCGCGCCATATTTCTCTACCAAAGGATTTGGCTCAAGATCGGGAACGAATCCATGCAGCATCATTACTTGCTCTTCCCACCAGCCTTTACAAACCTGCGGCACTAGTTCACCGATGCGGGGATTGCGAATCCTCTCTACGACCTTCTCACTAGCAGTAGTCGCATTAATCACATCACCAAGAATATAAAGTTCGGTAACTTTTGGAACTTGTCGCTTAATGTCTTCAAGCACTGCTTCGTAAGCCGCGAGATTAGCTTCGATACCGCTTAAAATTGCCCAATGTGACATCTACACACCTCTCTCGCATAGGTGGGAAGCATCATCGGCACGTTCCGCAAATTCTAAACCCTTGGCTAAACGCCATGCAAAAATTGGTGGCAAACCTCTCTCAATGATTGCGGCACAGGTTTTTTGATAGTCATATTCCACTTCGCGCAAGGTAACGCGATCGCTATCGGTGTCATAGATCACATAGGTAGCATTGGGGCGACCATGACGCGGCTCGCCAACGGAGCCAACATTGACAATCCGTTTTAAGGGCGCATTAAATTCGCGCATTTCTGCTTCTGGAACCTCTGTACCAGTTCTCACTAATAGGCGCAAATGACCTGCATCTAAGGTTCGCACATATGGCACATGGGTATGACCACAAAAGAGTATATCGGCTCCCGTCGAGAGAACTCGCTCTAGGGCAATAAAGCCATCCAGTTCTGGCAAAAGATATTCATGCTGACTTTGCGGACTGCCATGCACAAAGGCGAGATTGTCATGCTTAATCACTTTCGGTAAAGCTGCTAGATATTCCTTAGCTTCAGGATAAATACGCTCATTTGTCCATTCATGGGCAAGCCGCCCGCGATTATCTAAAGACATTGAGGATATTGTGACTTTGTTAGATGGATGTGAAAAGTTAGCAGAGCATTAAGCTAGCTGTACCTCTGAAATTTGGTAATCCTAAGCATTCAAAGGTAGTTTATAGCCGAGGTGCTTTAGATTAAAGCTAAGGAATTATTGGGTATGTGGATTTCACCCAATGAGGGAGCAAAATTCTGGTTGTCACTACTTACCGAACTTTACACTCCTAAGACTTGACGGATTAATTGTTGTTCACTGTGCTTAGCTTGAAAACGACCATTCTCCACATCACGAATCCAACTTTGACTCTTGCCAATTTTCTCGGCTAAGGTGCGCTGACTAATTTGTAAATTTTTGCGTAATGTTGCAATTTGTTCACCTGAAAGCAATGACTGGCTTGCAACTTGGACTTTTCTACCAGAGCTTTTTGGCTTAGCAGACTGACTTTGCGATCGCTCAAATTTGCGTTTTTTGCGCGATAGTTCCGCAGGTTGTTCCCAATCAGCAACTAATTCAAAGGATAAAATCCTAGCATTGATTAACATCTGCCACTTACCACGGGGACCAATATCCGTAACTCGTAAGTTACAACTGCCATCATTAATCCAAAAGTCCAGAGCTGATTCTGCATCATCAGGAATATCTTCTAACTTTGACCATAGTGGCTGAATCTCTAAGGGATAGGTCACAGGATCGAAGATGGGTTTAAGTCCGTAGCGATTGACCACTTCCAGATCGCTCTCAAACATTCTTAGCAGCCTTTTTCGTTCTTCTCTTTGGTTAATGGCATAATTGACCCGATCTTCACCATAGGCGACGCGCATCAGAGTCATGACCATAATTCTCTGCTGATCTCCCATGCGAGTTTTAAATAGCAACCATAGCAGCATTCTCGCCGCCCCTTCATGCTGCTGCCAGATACTCATAATCGCACCAAGTAACGACTTAGGTAATTGACTATATTGATAAAAAGCTCTACCTGCGTGACATTCCTTCTTATTTAGAAAATATTGCGCCCAATCTCCTGCTTTGATTCTAAAAGTTATGCCAATGAGGTGCTTACATCCTTCTTCATCTTCATGGAAATGATGCACGATTTCTAATAAATTCCACAGGGGACTTTCTGGAAGAGAGAATGCTTCTACTTGCCCTTGCTTCGGCCAATCAATTTGAGCCGTAACCCAGCAGGGCTGCATAGCAAGGGTTTTAATCAAATTTAGCTTTGTTGATTTAGACAAGTCCTTGCGTTTGTCTAAGCCCAGATATTCCTCAATCTGACTATCAGTAATGCTAAATTCTTGCTCCCAAGGCTTTTCTAGGGTAGTAGCATAGGCGGCATAGAGCAAGTGCATACAAGCTGCCCGAATATCTAGGGTATCGGAGGCTAGGATCGTTTGGGATTCTAAATGCGATCGCGGGTAACTAAAATTAATAATGTTATTTAGCCGTAAAGCAATCTTACCCTTGCCTTGATTAACCGATCTCTCATATACCAAAGTTCCATTTTCATCTAGAGTCCAAGGCAGCGATCGCCTTTGAGCGAGTAAATTGCAAGTCTCCCAAATCGCGATCGCAGAAGCAAAGGGAGCATTAATGCCATTAGCAAATAAACTAGGACTAATAACTAAGGGATTGTCGATAGATTTCACTCGACCCTTTTTGGGTTGTAATGGTAGGGAAGCACCCACGCCGCAAGTATCAACACAGAGAGGTTGGGGGGCATATCCTTCGCAGTTATTACAGATAGCAGGATCAATCCAATAATTACCTTGCTGAATTGAGATTGCTCCTACAGGGCAAATGGATATGCAAGAATAACAAGAAACACAATCGCTAGATATCTTATACGCCATAGCTATGATACCAATGTATTTGAGATTGTCTGACAGTTAAGTTCTGATTCGTCTAACAACTTGCAGGGCGATTTACACAAGACAAAAATCTTTGAGTTATGAAGTCTTTGTATTAAGCCTTTATACTTATATAAGTGTTAGTAATTCTGTTCACCTTGAGCATCTAAATAGACTTTATATTTCCGTAATATTTCAACCTTATACCTTGATACATGAGTGTTTCCATCAAATTTGGCAACAATTAAAAAGTGCATTGTTGCTAGATCATTTTCAAGCGATCACTGTCTTAAGATGAAATAAGTTTATCAATTTTCAACAAAAAACATAGAGGTTTGTAGGTTCTTGAACTTCAATAAAACAGATAAAGGAATAGAAAAGTTGTCCCCTCATCTGTTTTTCTACATTGCTCAAAACCTCAAAAAATCAGTAATACCAACTCACAAAAATGTAGTTACAAACCCAGTACAGCCTTTTGCGGTTTTAAGTAGTACAGAAATATTTTTAAAAGAGGCGCGATGCACCGCTTTTAAAAATATTTCTGGGTTTTAAGTCAGTGCAAAGCGCTGTAATGGTTTTCAAATAAAGAAATGACATAGCCATTTCTTTGTTTGGTATTAGTTAAATAGAATCCTAAATACATTGTAAGAGGCTTAGACAAGCTCAGTGCATAGCTCGTCAAAGTACCGAAGCCCTATTTTTCTCATAAATGATTTAGGAGTGCTATATAATTTGCTTGAACAATGGAATATCTAAAAAATGCTAGATAATTGGATTGAAAAGCTTAAGTATAATGAGCAAGGGTTAATTCCTGCGATCGCGCAGGACTACCAAGATGGCACAGTTTTAATGATGGCATGGATGAATCGTCAAGCTCTGGAACTTACAGTATCAAGTCATGAAGTTCACTACTGGAGCCGATCTCGCCAAGAACTATGGCATAAGGGCGCAACTTCAGGACATATCCAAAAACTCAAACAAATTTACTATGATTGCGATCGCGATGTAATTTTGGTCAAAATAGAACAGATTGGTAATGTTGCCTGTCACACTGGCGCAAGAAGTTGTTTCTTTACAGAAGTTCCCATTTAATTTATAGCTGTTTCAAATAAGAGTTAGGGCTTCGACGCTTCGACAAGCTCAGTGCATCGCTTCGCTCAGCCAGCAGTATACGTTGGCTGAGCGAAGTCGAAGCCTCTTCTAAATATTTAAAATTGCTATAACTAATATTTCAAGGGGCAGCGCGAAGCGCTGCCCCTTCTTATTGGGTTTTCGTAATAAAAAAGCACTTCAGCCTGAAGTGCTTTTTTGTAATTTATCTTTTACCGCCGCCTTGATTTTTAAGTCGATAGGTAATTCTTCCTTTGGTAAGGTCATAGGGAGTTAGCTCAACTTTAACGCGATCGCCTGGCAAGATTTTGATATAATTGCGGCGAATTTTACCTGAGATATGGGCAAGCACATTAAACCCATTATCCAGATCAACCCTAAACATCGCGTTGGGAAGGGACTCCGTTACAGTCCCTTCCATTTCAATAGCATCTTCTTTGGACAAACAAATTCTCCGAATTTTTAGTGTGTATTTTATATTGTTATATCGACTGAAGAAATAGTGGCAACACTTTTTTCAATTAAAATCAAGTTATTAATGACGTAGCTTCGCCTTGCCATTAATAACTTGATTCTGGAGCTTAGCACTCACTATGCCAGAAACTTTTTGATTGCTTCAGTCACTTCTGGCATAGGCGGTTTACCATCAATCTGCTTAACCTTATCTCCATAAAATTCTAGCAGAGGTCTGGTTTTGGCATTGTATTCTTCCAGTCGATTCTTGATTACCTCTTCAGTATCATCCGCCCTTCCCTGTTCGATCGCCCTTGCTTTTAGACGATCTATCAAAAACTGATCAGATACATCAAGATTGATTACCGAATCATAGGGTTGATTGATTTCTGATAATAAATGATCTAGAGCCTCAGCCTGAGCGACAGTACGGGGAAATCCATCTAAGATCCATCCTGCTTTCGTGTCTGGCTGGCGTAGACGCGATTCAATTACTTCGATGACCACTTCATCAGGTACTAATCTTCCAGAATCACTGTAAGACTTTACCTTTAGTCCTAGCTCGCTTTGTTGCTTAATCTCAGCTCGAAAAATATCACCAGGGGCAATCTTTGGCACTTGCCACTCAGAAGCGAGTATTTCTCCTTGAGTTCCTTTCCCTGCGCCTGGAGGACCCATCAAAATGACTCTAGGCATTATTGTTTCACCATACCTTCATAGCGTTGAGAAATTACATAGGTTTGGATTTGCTTAGATGTTTCAATCGCCACACCAACCAAAATCAGCAAAGAAGTTGCACCGATGCCGCTAAAGGTCGATACGCCTGTAGCTTTTTCCAAAGCACTAGGAATAATAGCGATCGCGCACAGAAATACAGAACCAAGTAGCGTCAAACGATTTAAAACTCCACTGATATAGTCAGAGGTAGCTTTGCCTGGACGAACTGTAGGAATACTGCTGCCCATTTTTTTCAAGTTTTGGGACAACTCAACGGGATTTAAAACTAGAGACGAGTAGAAGAAGCTAAATCCGAGAATTAGCACCATATAAACAGGTATATGTCCTGCGCCACTAGGAGACATCCAACTAGCGATCGCCACAAACACTTCGTTATTAATGCTTTGGCTGAGATACGCTGGCAAAATCAACACGGACGAAGCGAAAATGATCGGCATAACGCCGCCTTGATTTAAGCGCAATGGCAAGTAAGAAGCTTGCTCTCGATATAGCTTACGACCAACTTGGCGACGTGCCGATATGATGGGAATCCTTCTAGTGCCTTCTTGGACAAACACAATTCCCACAATCATCACCAAAAAGATTACCAACAATAGGATTACACCACCGACTCGTGAGCTATCCTTTTGGGCAAGGGCGATCGTGTCCCCTAGAGATGCAGGAAGGTTAGCCACAATACTGATAAAGATCAGCAATGATGCGCCGTTACCAACACCCTTTTCGGTAATCAGTTCTCCTGCCCACATCACAAACATTGAGCCTGCGGCAAGGGCAACTGTAGTTTGAAAGATAAAACTGGAGAAAATTACCCGACCATCACCGATGGTAATCCAGTTAGAACTTGCTTCTGATAGCACGCCCGAATTTTGTACCCATACGCCAAGACCCCAGCTTTGGATGACACCCCAAACAAAGGCAACGTAACGGGTGTATTGCGAGATTTTTCTGCGCCCTGCTTCGCCTTCGTTTTTCTGCAAGTTTTCTAGGGTTGGCAGTGCCGAGGTCATCAATTGCATGATGATTGAGGCGTTAATAAATGGCAAGATACCTAGTGCAAAAATTCCTAGCAATGATAAGCCACCACCAGAAAAGATATCTAAGAAATTAACTACTGCATTATTTCTAACAATTTCTGTAAATCGTAGGCGATCTACACCAGGCAATGGTAAATAAATTCCCAGTCTAACTAATATCAATACACCCACAGTTACTAACAAACGACCTCTCAGCCCTGCGGCTTGAGCCATTTGCAAGAAAGTTTCCTGCGCTGTGGGATTTTTTCCCTTACTAACAACCATAACTAAACTTACCTCAAGCTAGTAATTGGATTGGACGTGATCGCCCAACCTGAAGATATTCAAACATTGTAAAGCTATGTCGATAAACAAGGGGATTGATCCGCTCGTTTAACAAAGTTCAAAAACCAAAAAAGAGAATATGTGGCGAAACGCAAAGCGCTCCGCCACATATTCTCTTAAATATTTAGGCAACTTCTACAGTACCGCCAGCAGCTTCGATCTTAGCCTTCGCCGATGCAGTTATGGAGTGAGCGCGTACAGTCAACGCCACATTAACTTCACCACGACCTAAGACTCGGAGAACTCCGTCATTTTGAGTAATAATTCCTGCATCCATCAAGGACTCAAGAGTTACCACAGTTCCACTAGGTAAGCTACTCAGTTGGTCGAGATTAACAATTGTGAAATGCTTAGGATTAACAATTGTAAAATGCTTAAGTTTAGGTACTCGTCTGTAAAGGGGTATTTGACCGCCTTCAAAACCAGGTCTGGTGGGGCGACCTGAACGAGATTTTTGACCACGCATACCAAAACCACCACTAGCACCTTGCCCTGCGGCAATACCACGCCCTAGGCGACGTTTGCGATGCTGAGAGCCTTCTTGAGGCTGAAGATCGTCAATTCTCATAGTTTTTCCTTTTCACTTTTGACAATAACAGTGCGACGCGCCGCTATTGCATTAATTAAATAACTGCTCAAGGGTAAGTCCACGGGATCGGGCAACTTCACCGAATGTTCTTAAGGTGGATAGCGCATTAATAGCAGCACGGGCATTGTTAAGTGGGCTGCTAGAACCAAGTTGCTTAGCCAGAATATTCTTAACACCAGCGAGTTCTAGCACGGTTCTAACCGCGCCCCCAGCAATTACACCAGTACCAGGAGAAGCAGGACGAATCATCACCTTCGCGCCGCCGCCAATACCATTTGTAGGATGGGGGATTGAGTTTGCCTTGGTCAAAGGAACGTCAATCGCGTGCTTTCTAGCGTCAGCAACACCCTTTTTGACAGCATTGATTACGTCAGCAGCTTTACCAACACCAACACCGACCTGTCCTTTTTCATTGCCAACAACGACGATCGCGCGGAAGCTGAGCTTTTTACCACCCTTGACAACCTTAGTTACGCGACGGATTTGGACAACCCGTTCTTGCCATTCCGATTCTTTTTCAGTGCGGGCGCGGTCAGTTTTTTTACCTTCGCGTTTGCCTTTGCGCTTTTCATCGCGATTATCACCACTGTCGCCGCCGCCACTATCGCGACCGCCACCTGGTCTAGATTCTCTATTCTTAGCCATAATTGTTATATCTATTGATTAACTGAATGATTCATTGCTTAAAAATCGAGACCTGCTTCGCGAGCAGCTTCAGCGAGAGCTTGGACTCTTCCGTGGTAAAGATTACCACCACGATCAAATACCACTTGGGTAATTCCCTTAGCGATCGCTCTTTCAGCGATTAAAGCACCAACTTTAGAGGAAGCCTCTGAATTAGCAGTAGAGCTAAGGCTTTCGCGAACTTCTGATTCTAGGGTTGATGCAGCGACAAGGGTATGCTGCGATACGTCGTCAATTACCTGAGCAACAATGTGATTGTTAGAACGATAGATTGACAACCTTGGACGCTCAGGTGTACCTGACAGTCCTTTGCGAATGCGCTTGTGGCGACTTATAGTTGATTGTCTACGACTGACACTCATTTTTAATTACCTAATTCGTAACTATCTCAATTCTGTACTTTACTTCTTACCAGTCTTACCAGCTTTACGTCTGACAAATTCACCCAGATAGCGAATGCCCTTACCTTTGTAAACTTCAGGTGGACGCACAGCACGGATTTTGGCAGCTAAATTTCCAACGACTTCCTTGTCAATGCCATTGACGACAATAAATGCACCTTGAGGCACTTTCTTACCAGAAGCATCTTCTACTTCCAGAGTCACACCTGATGGAGGAATGATGTCAACAGTGTGGCTATAACCAACTGTCAAAACAATATTGCTACCATTGAGGTTAGCCCGATAGCCTACACCCTGAATTTCAAGGCGGCGCTGAAAGCCTGTGGAGACCCCTTCAACCATGTTGGCAACCAAGGTGCGGAAGAGTCCGTGCTGCTGGCGAGCCGAGCGAGACTCATTGGCGCGATTGATCACCAAAACATTTTCTTCTTGAGAGACTTCAACTGTGTTAGGAAGTACTCTCTTCAATTCACCCTTAGGTCCCTTAACTGTCACCTCTTGACCTGCGATCGTTACCGCAACCTTTGGAGGTAGAGGAATGGGACGTTTTCCAATACGAGACATATCTGTTTTCCGTTGCTTACAATGTTTTTCGCTGTATTACCAGATATAGCAAAGGACTTCACCGCCGACTCCCTGTTTACGGGCTTCGCGATCGGTCATGATTCCTTTAGAGGTGGAAATGATCGCAATGCCGATCCCACCTAATACACGGGGTAATTCCTTAGAGTTGGAGTAAACCCGTAAACCAGGCTTACTAACACGCTTGAGGCGCTTGATAATCGATTGACGGTTTTTGCCTTCATACTTGAGGGCAACAACCAAGGCGCGGTCGATACTTTCGCCTGTTTCTTCAAAATCTGCAATAAAACCTTCTTGTTTCATCACTCGGGCAATGCTCAAAGTCATCTTGGTTGCAGGAATTGCAGTCGTCTGATGCTTTGCGAGTGTGGCATTGCGGATGCGGGTAAGCATATCCGAGATGGTGTCGTTGGTAGCCATCCTTATCTCCTAATTCGATCTACTTATGATTCTCTAAAGGGCATACCAACTGCTTTCAGGAGCGCACGTCCTTCTTCGTCCGTGTTGGCAGTGGTAATGATGGAAATATCAAGCCCCCGAATTTGCTCAATACTGTCGTAGCTGATTTCGGGGAAGATAAGTTGCTCGCGCACGCCAAGAGTATAGTTGCCGCGTCCATCAAAGCTCTTGGGGCTAACACCGCGAAAGTCACGGATGCGAGGCAGGGAGAAGTTGATCAGACGATCCAAGAAGTTGTTCATCTTGTCACGACGCAGAGTAACCATCATACCGACGGGCATTCCTTGCCGTAGTTTGAATCCAGCGATCGCCTTTTTTGCTCTAGTAACAACAGGCTTTTGACCAGCGATCGTTGCAATTTCAGCTAGAGAAGCTTCAAGGGACTTGGCGTTTTGGGCAGCTTCACCCAAACCACGATTGATCACAACCTTCTCAAATTTGGGAACTTGATGAACATTGGTGTACTTAAACTGCTCCATCAGCTTGGGGACAGCTTGCTTGGCATAGACTTCAGCGAACGGTGTTAACATTTTATCTTCCTCAATGGGTTTTCCTGGGCTTGGTCAGGTAGTTCTAGAATTATTTGGTTTCAGTCTTAACGGAATCAACGATTTCGCCAGTTTTCTTCAGCATTCTCACTTTCTTGCCATCGTCCGTAAAGGTGTAGCAAGAACGACTAGCGGTCTTTTCCTTCTCGGAGTACAACAGCACTTTAGAACTGTGGATTGGGAACTCGCGAGTGATGATTTGTCCAGCCTCGCCATCAGCTTGAGGCTTAATGTGCTTAGTCTTGACATTCACTCCTTCAACAATGATCGTGCTGTCCTTAGGAAATACCTGTAGTACTTTAGCTACAGTTCCCTTAGAACTTCCTGAAATTACTTGAACCACATCATCTTTCTTGACGTGCATCTTAAAAGACTTGCGGTTGCCTCGGTAGGCAGGCTTTGACTTGAATGACATTACAATACCTCTGGCGCTAGGGAGATAATTTTAGTGAAATTTTTATCCCGTAACTCACGTGCAACTGGACCAAATACGCGGGTTCCCTTTGGGTTACCGTCTTGGTTGATAATTACCGCAGCATTGTCATCAAAGCGAATTCTCATACCACTTTCACGGTTGATCGATGCTTTGGTACGCACAATTACGGCACGGACAACATCAGATTTTTTGACAGGCATATTCGGGGCTGCATCTTTGACAGTGGCAATAATCACATCACCAACTCCACCAAAGACACGATTACCGCCAGCCAGTACGCGGATACAGAGCAGCTTTTTAGCTCCGCTATTATCCGCCACATTTAAATAGGACTCTTGTTGAATCATGACTTATGCTTCCGAGCTAGATGAGAGAATCTCTACAACTTCCCATCGCTTTGTACGGCTGAGGGGACGGGTTTCCCGAATTTTGACGCGATCGCCTTCACGGGTTTTATCTTCTTCATCGTGGGCTTTAAACTTAGTCGTCTTGACCACGATCTTTCCATACTTAGGGTGAGAGGTGCGGTTTTCAACAGCAACTACCACCGTTTTCTGCATTTTATCGCTGACGACAACGCCAACTTTTTCTTTAACTGCCATTGCTAAAATTCCTATATTTTGTAAATAGCTTTCTTAAGCTCTGGACTGACGTTCGCGCTCTACGGTCATCAGTTGAGACAAACGATGTTTCGCGTGTTGGAACTGATGGGGCTTCACGGGTTGCCTAGTAGCCTGTTTAAAACGTAGGTCAAACAGCTCTTTCTTGACAGTCAATATTTGAGCTTGTAGCTCATCGTCAGATAGCTCTCTAGTCTCTTGGACTTTTGGGAGTGCCATTTTCTTACTCCTTATCGCGAATAACAAATCGGGTTTTAATTGGCATTTTCGCTGCGGCAAGACGAATAGCCTCTCTTGCAGTTTCCTCAGTAACACCAGCTACTTCAAACATGATGCGACCAGGCTTAACCACTGATACCCAAAACTCAGGAGCTCCTTTACCAGAACCCATACGGGTTTCAGCAGGACGCATGGTTACGGGCTTATCTGGGAAAATACGAATCCAAATCTTGCCACCGCGACGGATATAGCGGTTCATGGCACGACGGGCAGCTTCAATCTGACGGGCAGTAATCCAAGAAGGCTCTAAAGCCTGCATGGCATAATCACCAAAGTTGATTTCAGCTCCTCTAGTCGCAGGACCCGCCATCCGACCGCGCTGCTGCTTACGAAATTTTGTACGTTTAGGACTTAACATGGTTCAAAACTCAAGGGGGACAGAAGTTTATCCTTCAGCGCTAGAACGGTCTTCAAACTGAGGACGACGTTGCTGGCGACGACGGGGTTGAGCGGCTGGAGCGGGAGCTTCTTCGCCTTCGATGATTTCGCCTTTAAAGATCCAGACCTTAATGCCAATGACACCATAGATAGTTCTGGAAGTTTTGTAGCTGTAGTCAATGTCAGCACGCAATGTATGCAGAGGAACACGACCTTCACGAACCCATTCGGTTCTGGCAATTTCAGCGCCATTAAGACGACCGCTGATCTGCACCTTGATGCCTTCAATGCCAGCTCGCTGCGCTCTTTGAATTGCTTGGCGAACAACACGACGGAAGGAAACCCGACGCTCAATTTGTTGAGCAATGTATTCAGCGATAAGAGGTGCTTCCGCATCAACTCTAGTTACTTCGGTGACATTGATCCGAACTTGGCTAGTACCTGTCTTTTTCAGAGAACCATCTTGTTCGAGATACTTAACCAAACCGACACGTAGCTGTTCAATACCAGCGCCGCCACGTCCGACAACAACTCCAGGACGAGCAGTGCGAATCTCAAGATCAACCTGATCAGCTTTGCGATCAATTAAAATGTCAGCAATACCAGCGTTACTCAAGGTCTTTTCAATGAACTTGCGAATCTTGCTGTCTTCTTCAGCCAAAACTCCATAGCGATTGACATCAGCGTACCAGCGAGAAAGGTGGGACTTGGTGATGCCGAGGCGTAACCCTGTTGGGTGAATCTTCTGACCCATACCTATTCTTCCTCCGATGGTTTGACGGTGATCGTAATGTGGCACGTTGGCTTACGGATTTGGTAAGCACGACCTTGAGCGCGGGGACGGAAGCGCTTGAGGCTAGGTCCCATGTCAGCAAAGGCTTGGTTAACTACTAAGGATGCGGGATCTAATCCTGCATTATGTTCAGCATTAGCTACAGCGGAACGCAATACTTTGGTAATTGGTTCGCAGGAGCGATAGGGCATGAACTCAAGAATCATCAATGCTTCGCGGTAGCTGCGACCACGGATTTGGTCTAATACTCGACGCACTTTATGGGGCGACATCCGAATATATTTGGCTACGGCAGGAATTTCGTTTTGAGCGAGGATCATTTTTAAATACCTGTCTACCTATCTCTTGGCTTTTTTATCGCTCTTAGCATGACCGCGGAAGGTGCGGGTAGGGGCAAACTCACCGAGTTTGTGTCCTACCATCTGCTCCGTGACATACACAGGAACGTGCTGTTTCCCGTTATGACAAGCAATGGTGTGCCCGATCATTTGAGGAAGGATTGTAGAAGCGCGTGACCATGTTTTGATAACTTGCTTTTCGCCTTTAGCGTTGAGCTTTTCAATCTTGGTCATTAGGTGATCGGCAACAAAAGGACCTTTTTTCAGCGATCGCGTCATAATTTTTATTCTCTAAATAAGTCTTTGCGCTAAGCGGCTGCAAAGCTGGCGCTTAGCAAAAAAATTAAGCGTTACGTCCGCCCTTACCGCGCTTTGAGGACTTGCGACGGCGACGAACAATCAAGGCATCACTAAGTTTGCCCTTCTTGCGAGTCTTGTAACCCAAAGTTGGTTTACCCCAAGGAGTAACAGGTCCACTGCGACCAATGGGGGCGCAACCTTCACCACCACCATGGGGGTGATCGACGGGGTTCATGACCATACCACGGACCTTAGGACGACGGTTCAACCAACGGCTACGACCAGCTTTACCAAGACTGGTGTTGCTGTGATCGAGGTTGCCAACTTGTCCAATAGTTGCGAAACAATCTTTGCGAATCAAACGAACTTCGCTAGAAGGTAGCTTGAGGGTAACGAAATCACCTTCTTTAGCAGCAATTTGAGCACCAGCACCAGCTGATCGCACAATTTGTCCACCCTTTCCAGGAACGAGTTCCACGTTGTGAACAATCGTACCTAGAGGAATATTTACCAATGGCATTGCGTTACCGATTTCAAAAGGTACATTGGTTGTACCTGCTTGAATCTTGTTGCCAACAGCGATTCCTTTAGGAGCGAGGATATATCTCTTTTCGCCATCTTCATATTGCAATAGAGCAATGCGAGAGGTGCGGTTGGGATCGTACTCGATTGCGATTACTTCAGCGATGATGTCACGCTTGTTGCGCTTGAAATCGATAATCCGATAGAGGCGCTTGTGACCGCCGCCACGTCTACGGCTAGTAATTACACCACGGTTGTTACGTCCACGCTTGCGATGGACATGGGTGGTTAAAGACTTTTCGGGTTCTGATTTGGTGATTTCCGCAAAGTCTGAGACAACGGTTTGCCTAGTACTTGCGGTATACGGTTTGTAAGCACGAACGCCCATAATTGTCTGGTTTTGTTAAAGAACAGTTCTCTGGTTTTGTTTTCCTTTACAAAAATAACTATTAGATATTTTTATAAAGCGGTTACACATCTGGGAACAAATCGATTTTGCTGCCTTCAGCGAGGGTGACGATCGCTCTTTTGATTTGAGCGCGTTTGCCTGCAAACTTACCGATCCGACGCGCCTGAGCGGGTGGGTTATGGGTGTTTACTTTTTTGACTTTGACAGAGAAAAGGCTCTCGATCGCAGCTTTGATTTCAGGCTTGGAGGCATCATGGAAAACATCAAAGGTATATTTGTTGTCTTCTAGTTGCCGAGTTGCCTTTTCGTTGAGCAGGGGGCGACGAATGATGTCAGGCAAACGGCGTGCGTCAAATTCAGTGGGTATTTTAGCCATGGTGTTTTTTCTTAGTACTTACGACTCCCTTATTCCGAGTCTTCTACTGTAGTTACGATCTCGGTTGCCAGTTTTGCATCGCCACCATATACTTCATGAATTTTGGCGATCGCAGAACGAGTTGCCACAATTTTTTCGGAATTTAGGATGTCGAACATATTGAGTTGATCAGCCGCAATCAGTTGCAAGTTTTGAATATTGCGTGCTGATAGAACAATATTGTCTTCCTTGCGATCGGTGATGATCAAAGTCTTTTTGCCAACCGTTACTCCCCAACGCTCAAGAGCTTGGCAGAGTTCCTTTGTCTTAGGCTGGGCAAGGTTTACGGCAAAATCTTCAACAATGATCAAATCGGCTGTACGACCAATGAATGCGGTACGAAGAGCCAAGCGACGCTCCTTACGATTCATTTTGGTTTCGTAATCTCTAGGCTTAGGACCAAAAATTGCTCCACCACCACGAGTTAGGGGAGATCTCGTTGAACCCTGACGAGCGCGACCAGTACCTTTCTGTCTGAAAGGCTTGCGTCCACCGCCACGAACTTCAGAGCGAGTCTTGCTGCTGGCTGTGCCTTGACGGGCATTGGCTAACTGTCTGACGAGGGCGCGATGAACTAAACCCTTTGCGCTTGCTTCTTTGGCAACGCGCAACTCTAGGCTTACTTCACCAACTTCATTCCCTGTCCAATCTATTACTGTAGGCATAACTTATACTCTCTCGATCTCACGAACAAACTACTTAGTCCTTATTTCGCCTTACCGATGATTACGGTAGGAATAACGTTAAGCAATGCGCCAGGCTTACCAGGGACTGCTCCTTTGATTAGCAACACATTGTTCGCTGCATCGACTTTGACTACAGTTAATTTCTTTACGGTGATTTGTTTACCGCCAAGACGACCAGCCATCCGCTTACCAGGGTAAACACGACCAGGGGTTGTACCTGCTCCAGTCGAACCAGGCTGTCTGTGGTTTTTAGAACCGTGAGCCATCGGACCGCGACCAAAGTTGTGGCGCTTTTGATAACCAGCGAAACCTTTACCAATACTAGTTCCAATCACATCAACAATGTCACCATCTTTGAACTGGCTCACATCTAAGGTTTGACCGATGGTGTAATCACTGACGTTATCAAGACGATATTCGCAAAGATGCTTAACGGGTTCGGAACCCGAAGCTTTTAAATGTCCAAGCTCTGGCTTAGTTAGCAACTTCTCGCGAGTTTTACCATATCCAACTTGAATAGCTTTGTAGCCTTCTTTGGTATCAGTTTTTACTTGCGTAATTGTGCATGGTCCAGCGTGAACAACAGTCACAGGGATGACATTGCCATCCGAATCGAAAACTTGGGTCATCCCAAGTTTGGTGCCGAGAATTCCGACAGTCATTAAAATTAGCTCCGCTTGCTTGTGGCTGCATTTTTATGCAATCAGCGATTTGAATTTGGAGGTGGAGTGGCGCTTCGCGCCACTCCACCGTGCATTTCTAAATCACTGAATTTTTGACAGGCTCAAAAGAGATCGGTTTCGATCTTGTTGTAAGCAATATAGTTTTTGAAGGCTGTTTGAAGGACTTCGAGACGACTTACATAAAGATGTCTAGCCAGATTGCTAGACGTGGGAAACACAATCTCTTGGGTTGGTTGTTACAGGGTTTGGAAGTATCGAAATATCACCAAAAATTCTGTACCAATACGTGACTCAGACTTGAGGGAACAAACAATAGCTTATTTCCTTAGTTTCTGTTTTTAGCCACGGTTAACAACTATAAACCTGTACAACATATTTTGTCTATAGTTTTTTAAATATATTTGAAAAAGTTAGAAATAATGTTTGCTGTAGTTGCTTGTGGCGATCGCGGTAAAGCAATTTTCCACCATAATTCCTTTCCACCCCAACAATGCACCTCAAGTAACCTCAAGTAATTAGGCGCTTACGCAACTTCACAACTCACTCCCAGTTATTGAATGGCAGGGAAATATATGAATATTTAGATCAAATAAACTGAATAAATAGTGGGATACAACTAAATGATTATCAATCTGCTTATCTAGACTGCTCATGTCTAGTCAAAATAGATTTGTGGGAAAGATTTAGTAAATAAAAATTATTCAAATATTCAAGATGCAAACATTGCAATCTACACAGTATTCTGAGGGTTCTAAATGGAATGGTGAGAAAAGCTGCGATCGCGAACTCATTCACCTGTTAGGTCATATTCAATCGCATGGAATTTTGATTTCTATTAAGGAAGTAGACTTAGAAATCGTGCAGATTAGTGAAAACACAATTGACTTTTTCAATGTTCCTGCAAGTGAATTTATTAATCAACCTTTAAGCACTCTATTTCCACAATCACAGATTGATATTCTCACCTCTTTCCTTTCGCACAAGGATTTAGAAATATTTAATCCAACTAAGCTGACTGTGCAGATTCAGGAAAAGATGTATGAGTTTCAAGGGATAATCCATCGCTCTAATAGACTGCTAGTTTTAGAATTGGAACCATTATCTGTGGATACAGATTCCCATTTAGGCTTTTACCAGCTTACAAAATCTGCGGCTGTGAATATCAGAAAAGCTGAGAATTTTCTAGAGATGTCTAGCTTGTTGGCTCAGGAAGTTCGCAAAATCACTAAGCTTGATCGCGTCATGATTTATCGATTTGAGCAAGATGATAGTGGTGTGGTCATCGCTGAGTCTAAGCATGAGGATGCGACATCGTTTTTAGGATTACATTTCCCTGCGGCAGATATTCCTGTGCTTTCAAGAGAACTTTACTATAAAAATTGGCTGCGCCATATTGTTGATGTTAATTCTCCGCCCGTTCCCATCATCCCGATTAATAATCCTCTGACTCAAGAACCAATCGATTTAAGCTTCAGCACCCTAAGAAGTGTTGCGCCAGTTCATATCAAATATTTACAAAAGATGGGCGTTGCCGCTTCTTTTAGTATCTCTTTGATTAATGATGGCAAGTTGTGGGGATTGATTGCTTGTCATCACCTTTCTCCTCGCTATATTGATTATGAAATTAGAAAAGCTTGTGAATTTTTAGGGCAAATCATGTCTGTTGAGATTGTTCATAGGCATGAACAAGAGCTTAAAAAGGCTCAAGAGAAAATCAAGATCGTTCAAGCTAGACTGAAACAAAATATTCTCAAGTCTGAACTCGCAATCGAACAGACCTTTTCCCAAGATGGAGAGAGTCTGTTGGAATTGGTCAATGCTCAAGGCGTAGTTATTTGTTTGGGAGATCATATTTCCGAGATCGGTCAATGTCCAGCTTCAGGATGCCTTAGCCCATTAATTTCATGGCTAAAAAATAAACCTCAAGATATTTTCTATACAGACTACTTGAGTCAGGCATATCCTGAAGCGATCGCGATTAAAGACATCGCTAGCGGTATATTAGCTATTTCTATTTCACTGAATTACATCTCTTATCATATTATTTGGTTTCGCAGTGAGTTGATTCAAACAGTTGATTGGGCTGGCGATCCCAGCAAATTAGGGCTTGATCTAGAACTAGATCTTGATAGCGAACTGTCTCCACAGCGATCGTTTGAGACATGGAAAGAACTGGTTAACGCTAGATCTTTACCTTGGGGTGAAGTCGAAATTCAGGCAGCTCTGGAACTAAGAGGTACGCTCATGTTGGCAGCTCTGGAGTTTTCACAACAAAATTTAAAGCAAGAAGCGGAACGCTCAGAGGTAGCTAATAAAGCAAAAAGTGCTTTTTTGGCGAGAATGAGTCATGAATTGAGAACTCCACTCAATGCAATTTTGGGATGTACGCAACTAATGTCTTCTGACGAATCGAAAGTGAATGGATTTTTAGAATACGTCAACATTATCATCTACAGTAGCGAACATCTACTCAACTTAATTGACGATATTTTAGAAGTTTCTAAAATCGAAGCTGGTAAAATTTTCCTTGAAGAGAATGAATTTGATCTGCACATATTCTTGAATAATATTCAGGAAATGATGCAAATTAGAACTAATGCTAAAAACTTACAGTTGCTTTTTGCCCTTCATCCCAGCGTTCCTCAATGCATCAAATGTGACGAGCGCAAACTCCGTCAGATACTATTAAATCTGCTAGGCAATGCCATCAAGTTTACTGATAAGGGCTATGTTTTTTGTCGGGTTTCACTGGGAAAAGCAAGTCTAAGTTCATCAAAAGTTATCATTCATTTTGAGATAGAAGATACAGGAAGAGGCATTGCTCCAGAAGAAATTGGCAATTTATTTGAGGCTTTTGTGCAGACTGCCTCAGGGAAAGAGTCTCAGGTTGGCACGGGCTTAGGGCTATTCATTAGTCAGCAGTTCGCACAGTTTATGGGTGGATTTATTACTGCAACTAGTAGTTTAGATAAAGGTTCTCTTTTTCAGTTTGACATTGAAGTTGAACAGTTATCAAGCTTAACTAATCCAGAAGTTTTGGTGAGTGAGGAAATTGATATTCAGCAAGATGCGATCGCAGAAGTAGAAAGTAAACAAACCGATTCTATTACTAATCCTAGTTCTGAGTCTTTACAAATTCTATTAGTAGAAGATAACTCATTTAATCAGATGATTGCCTTGCGCTTTTTAGAAAGGCTGGGATATCAAGCAGACTGTGCTACTAATGGATTAGAAGTGCTGCAAGCATTAGAACATAAATCTTATGATTTAATTTTAATGGATATTCAGATGCCCGTGATGGACGGATTAGAAGCTTCTCGACAAATTCGACTACTTGAGAAAGCTTCATCTTCGGGCAAAAAAGTCAAAATTGTGGCGATGACAGCCAATGTAATGTCCGATGATCGTGAGAAATGTATCCTAGCTGGAATGGACGATTTTATTTGTAAACCAGTAAGAATAGATAATCTTGCTTCACTTTTAAATCAGTTTAGTTAGCCCCGCCCACAAGTCAGATGGCGGCGCAATGTTCTACCATCTAACTTGTGGGGTTCAATTTACTTTTTTTCGTGTCTTGCGTAATCATCTTGAAAACGAATAATGTCGTCTTCGCCTAAGTACTCGCCATTTTGTACTTCGATCAGGATGAGAGGAATGACTCCTGGATTCTCTAGACGGTGAGGCGTGCATTTAGGCACATAGGTTGACTGATTAGTACTCAACATCGTCTCTTTGTCACCGCAAGTCACCTTAGCAGTGCCTGAAACAACAATCCAATGTTCGCTACGGTGGTGGTGCATTTGTAAGCTGAGACGATGCCCTGATTTCACCTCAATACGCTTAATCTTGTAACCACGACCTTCTTCTAAAGTTGTAAAGGTTCCCCAAGGACGCTCTACAGTGGGACCATGATGACCATGAATGGATTCTCCATTCAAACTTGCTATGCTGGCGATCGCTGAAGGAGCTTCTTGTACTGGTGACATAAGTGCTGTTCTAGAAAGCTGGTTGCTCTATAGAATAGCACCAACCCCAAAAAGAGATCTAAAATATTTATAAAGCAATGGTGCTTTTCAAGATATAACTGTAGTCATTCTTGTTAGGACATAAACCCAAGAAGATGAGTGGCGGCGCGAAGCGCCGCCACTCATCTTCTTGGGTAGTGACTACAGCTATAAGAGCACCGCTAATTTTTCATGCAGAAGAGGGTCGCAGTAAATTCCTCAGAACTTAGTAGATTAACTGCCCAAATCTGGGAACTTTATGAATTATGATCTTTGACGTATATTTTCAGTAGTCTCAAACAATGCTTATCTCGACCAGACGAATCCGAGGCATAAACTTAGCTTCTTCTGTCCCCACTCAGGAAAGGTCAGTTTATCTGAAGTATTTGGCTGGAAGAATATTGACTCAAAGGTTCTTGGAGCAGTTTTTTGTCTTAGCGACAACAAGTTTGGTGGCGAATCTATGGCTTCTTACCCCAATTTCACCTTACCAAACTCCACAGTCACAGGTTGCTAAAGCTCAGGGTAGCTTTCAGATTAGGACTAATCAATGGGTAAGAGTGGATAATGTGACTGGGAATGTTGTGTATCGCAGTCCTAATAATCGGTTAACTCGAACCGCGCGAGTAGGCGATCGCCTTCAAAATGCCAACGATGAGATTTCGGTGGGGACAGGTAGCTCAGCCACTCTGAGTGTCGATACAGGAGTCGGTACGATTTATGTGGCTGAGAACACAACTATCAGAGTTAATTCATTTCGGATCGCAGCTGACAATGGCAGGATCACTAACTTGCTAATTCCCCGTGGCAAAGCAAGATTGCAGATCCGCAGGTTTACCAATCGCGGCTCTCAACTAAACATTAGAACCCCATCGGGAATCAGTGGTGTACGCGGTACAGAATTTGTGGTGATTGCTAGACTAAACGGTAACACCGTACTAACTACCCTAGAAGGAAATGTGGCAAGCTCTGCTCAAAACCGCACCGAAATGGTCAGATCTGGGTTTCAAAATCTTACAGTTTTAGGGCAGCCCCCATCTAAACCTGTACCGATTCAAGATGATCCAAGTTTCAGATATGTAATTGAAAAACAGTCCTCAATTGCAGGGCGTTCAATTTCTTTGATAGGTTACACAAATCCTTTTAATACTGTTAAGGTAGATGGATTAGAGCAGTCTCTAGACCGCAATGGTAAATTTTTACTACAGTTACCCGCACCTTCAAACCTCAGAGTGAATGTTCAGGTGGAAACACCTCAGGGCAAAGTACAGAACTATGAGATTCCCATTCTCTAAGCCTATTTTACATATTTATCAGTTGGTGCTGAAATCTTTCAAATCAATTTTCAGGCAAGCTTTACCGACTCAATGGCGATCGCGAATAACTGGATTAGCTTGGAAGTCCTTACCCTCGATATTTGCAGCGATCGCCATTTTGCCCGCGATCTACTTAAATTTTTTACAACCAATTGAATTTTGGGCTTACAACAACTTTACGAACTGGCGTGGTGACTATCCTTGGGACAATCGACTAGTCATCGTTGCCATTGATGACAAAAGTATCAGCAAAATTGGAAGATTTCCGTGGCAACGCGACCAGTATACGCAGATTTTACAAAAGTTATCCCAAGCAAAAGTAGTTGGTTTTGACATCCTCTGGTCTGAAGCGAGTAATCAAGATCAAGAACTTGCTAAGGAGATTGATCGCAATCAAAAAGCTGTTCTCTCAATGGCTTGGGATCGCGAGGGGCAAGCGCTATTGCCAGTAAAAGAGATTAGTAATGTTAGCGCAAATATTGGGCATATCCTCAAACGTGAAGATGCTGATGGCATAGTCCGTCAGGTTGATCTGCAATTACAAAATGTTCCATTGCTGGGAATAGCCATGTTGCAGGTTTACAACCTAAGCGCTGAGGAGTTGGTTGCATTGCCAGACTTAAAGGTTCCCTTTCTGCTTAATTGGACAAGAAGCGTAAAGAATATTCCTCATTTTTCTTTTAGTGATGTTTTGGATGGTTCCATTGATTCTGCTGAATTCCGTGACAAGATTGTTTTAATTGGAGTGACAGCTTCGGGAATTGATGGCTTAGTTACACCGCTAGATCGCAATCCACCAGCTAGCGGTGTTCATCTGCATAGCATGGTTTTACAAAATTTATTGCAAGATAATGCGCTCACTAAGATTAGTAATTATCAAGCTTTTGTATTGCTTGGCAGTTTGTTGATGAGTTTAGTTCTTCCAAGACGCAATTTATGGCTCAATAGTTTGAGTGCCTTTAGCTTGTCAGGCTTGTGGTTCGCGATCGCCTTCTTCAGTTTTACAGCTAATTATTGGTTAGATGTCGCGCTGCCGATCGCTATGTTTGTGCTGACGGGTTCGGCGATCGCGATTCAGGAGCGCTGGCAAGCTCAAAAACAACTTAAATTAGCTCGCGACAGGATTGGCTACGAACAAACCCATGATCGTTTAACAGGACTCTTCAATCGGCCGATGATTGAAGAACGCTTACAAAAGCTATTGAATCGAAGCCTAGACGATGCAGAGGATCGAGCATCTTCTAACAAAGAAAATGATGCTCAGCTTATGGCTATTCTCTGGCTTAATTTAGACCGATTTAAAAATATTAATGATGTTTTCGGTCATCCAATTGGGAACTTGCTTTTAGTTGAAATTGCACAGATGCTAAAATCGGTGCTACCACGTGAAGCTGCGATCGCCCGCTTTGGCGGAGCCGAGTTTGTAATTCTATTAGAGAATCTAGCCAATGAACAAGCAGCAATTTCCAACGCCGAAAATATTCTAACTCAATTGCAAAATTCCTTTCTAATTCAAAATAGCGAGATTTCGGTTGCGGCTCATATTGGCATTAAGTTCCATCAAGTTAAATTAAATAGCTGCATAGACTATGACTCATCTGAGCCAACTGCGCCTGACCTGTTACTGAGAGATGCCGACACAGCTATGTTTTATGCTAAAAATCTTGGTGTATCTCTCTATAGAGTTTTTGAAATATCAATGCGGGAGCGGGTTCTGGAACGCTTGCAATTAGAAAAAGACCTGCGCCGTGCTGTCGCGATCGCTCCTGACGCAGAGACACAGGAACTAGAAATTTATTATCAGCCCATTCTCTCACTTCATAATATGCAGATTGTCGGTTTGGAAGCTTTGATCAGATGGCGACATCCAGAACGTGGCTTAATCTCGCCTAATCAGTTTATTCCCCTTGCGGAAGAGACGGGATTAATTATTCCCATCGGTGATTGGATCTTACGAAGAGCCTGCTTACAAGTTAAGTCTTGGCAACAGCGATTTGAAAAAGCCAAAAATATTACAGTAAGTGTAAACTTGTCGCCTAAGCAACTAGCGCAGGATAATCTTTTAGCTAAATGTCTAGATACGCTAAAAGTTACTGAGCTTGATCCAAAGTATCTCAAAATAGAACTTACAGAAAGTTCGATTATGGAAAATCCCAACTTTGCCGTTAACGTTTTGAGTGCGATGAGAAATGCGGGGATTAAAATCTACATTGATGATTTTGGAACAGGCTACTCCTCTTTAGCATATTTACATAAGTTTCCATTTGATGGATTAAAGATAGATCGCTCCTTTGTTAATAATATCAATACCAATACAAGTGGGATGGAGATATTACAGGCGATCGTCTCTCTAGCTAATAGTGTCAAGGCTCATATTGTGGCGGAGGGAATTGAAAATATAGATCAATTAAATTATTTGCAAAATTTATTGGAGCAAAATGGTGATGGTCAAGGCTTCTTTCTATTTCGCCCCCTTGATGTACATTCGATTGAACAAATTTTTCAAACTATATAGCCATTACTGGCGGCGCGAAGCGCCGCCAGTAATGGCTTTTTAAGGATATGTACTTAAAATTACTTGATAGCATCTTGTAGCTTATGTTGATTCCATAGCTTTTGATAAAGCCTCGACTCATCGAGTAGCTCCTCATGAGTTCCCACTTGCACCACTTTCCCTGCATCCATCAAAATAATGCGATCGCAAGTAGATGCGGCATAGAGGTTATGGGTGATGAATAACACCGTCTTATTTTGAGGGAGATTATTCAAGATACTGACAGCGGTTTGATTGTCCACACTAGAGAGGGCATCATCTAAGATTAAAATCGGCGTATCAACTAGCAAAGCTCTGGCTAAAGCCGTCCGTTGCCTTTGACCACCCGACAGCGTAATGCCTCTCTCCCCCACTAGGGTGTCGTATTGGCGTGGGAAGTTTAGAATCTCCTGCTCAATTTTTGCTTTGCTAGCATAGTTTTCAACTTCATGATCATAAGCCTGCGGGTTGCCGTAGCGAATATTGTCGCGCATACTCGCGCTAAACAAAAAGCTGTCCTGTGGCACAAAAGAGATAATCTGTCGCAGATCTTGAATCTGCATTTTAGTAATATCGATACCATCGACAAATATTTGATCCTGTGGAACTTCCACTAGGCGCATCAAGGCGTTGGCAAGCGTAGACTTTCCTGAGCCGATGGTTCCTAACACAGCAACAGTTTCACTGGGATAGATTGTGAAATTCACATGGTTTAGGGCTGGTAATTCCGCGTCAGGATAGCTAAAAGTTAGGTCGCGAGCTTCGATTTTACCGACCACTTGAGATTTATCTAAAGCGATCGCTTGGGGATCATCAACGATTGCTGGAGGCATATCGAGAATTTCTTGAATCCTGCCTACGCTGACGATACCGCGTTGATAAGTGACCATAACAAATCCTAAAATCGCGGTCGGGAAAATCAATCTTTCCACATAGATAATCAGAGTTAACAGATCCCCAATCTTAAAATCTGTAATTGCAGGATTGGCTAGTTTTTCGCCGCCGAACCAGATCAATACTAAGAAACTAATGCTAGCGATCCCACCTAACAATGGAAAGAGAATGTTGCGACTACGAGCCATTTTGAGGTTCGCATCAAGCAAACGATCATTTAGTTTTTCAAAAGCTCGGCGCTCATTCTGCTCTTGGGCATAGGTCTTAATTAGAGCCATACCATTTAAGTCCTCTTGCAAAAGAGTACTTACTTGAGATAGTTCTTCTTGCACTTGCATCTGTTCATCGCGAAGTTGTCCGCTAAAGCTCTGAACAATAAACAACATGACTGGATAAACCGATACTGAAAGTAAAGTCAGCATCGGGTCAATGGCGATCATTGCAGGTAGGGTCAGGGCATACACAAATATAGAGTTGATGATACTCAACAAGGCAAAGCCCATTAAGCGACGAATATTTTCCACATCGCTTGTGACGATACTGATCGTTTCCCCCGCAGAGTTGTTAGCAAAATAGCTGGGGGGCAACTTGAGCAAATGTTCAAAGATTTGCTGCTTGAGGCTGTACTCAACTTTGCGCCCAATTCCAAAAATCCACACACGGGAGATCATCCTGATTACCCACATGACTGACGATAAGCCGACCACTAGCCAGACATACTGCATCAGTTCTTGAAATTCAAAACCTTGAACCTCGCCAAGATCATCAACTGCGGCTCGAATTAGCCAAGGGATATATGTCCCAAGAACGTTGGCAAGCAATAGAGCTATCGTACCAATAGCTAAGTCACTCCAGTAAGGACGGAGATAATTTTTGAGGTTTTGAAATTGCGATCGCATCATAATATACAAATGATACTTTATTTTGCAAAACAGCAATTACCAATCACTCTTAAGCATAAAGCGCTTTTAGATCGCACTTTTAAGTAGCTAGGCATAAGTAGCCCTAAAACCAAAAAGGTTATGCCGCCCGCGCAGCGGGCGGCATAACCTCTGGTTTTAGGGTTCAATTATGTTGAACTAGTTAGATCAAAAATAGTTGGGAAGGATCAAGATGCAATAGCCAAGGTAAAGCATATTGATTAATCCCTAACCACTTTTCTTTAAATACTTCTGCTTGTAGATGGTAATCCCAATCATGGTTAGGAGGATGATTTACTTTGAGATATAGGGTCATGCGGTGTGGTGTTTCCGTAGTGCGAACTAGCCAACAGGGGAACGTATTTGGGCGATCAATATTGCTCGATCTATCTAGAAAGGAAATATGATGGGCGCGAATTCCTATGTGAGTTGGCAAGCTGATGGCATCGCCGTTAACTTGGAGATCGCATTCCCAATCGATCGCTGAAATATAATTAGGCGCAATCGACTTAACTCGCGAAAAGTTCTTACAGCCCGTCAGCCTTGCCGTTTCCAGATTAAAGGGATTTTCGATAACATCGGACTTCTCTCCATATCGCATCACTTGACCATGATCCAAAATCAACAGATTTGTACAGATACGATATGCCTCCTCAATGTTGTGGGTCACAAACAGGGTTATCCCCTTATAGTTACTAAGCACAGAAATTAGCTCCCGTTCCATTTGGCTACGCAGATGGGTGTCCAATGCCGAAAATGGTTCATCTAATAGAAGAATATCGGGTTGGCTGACCAAGGCTCTAGCGAGGGCAACGCGCTGCTGTTGACCGCCAGAAAGTTGATGCGGGTAGCGATCGCCAAAACCCTGTAGCTCAATGCTATGTAATTGCTCAGATACTTTTTGCTTGATTTGTAGGGCTGTTAATTCTTTGGGCAAGCCAAAGGCAATATTTTGGGCGACCGTCAGATGCGGAAAGAGTGCATAATTTTGAAATAGAAAACCGATATGGCGATCGCAACTAGGTAAATTGATATTTTTAGCACTATCAAATAAAACCTTCCCATTAATTACAATGCGTCCACTTGAAGGAGTTTCCATCCCCGCAATACACTTAAGCAGCATACTTTTACCCGTACCTGATGCGCCTAAAATGCCGATGGATTGCTCGGTACAGTGCAGAGCAATTTGCAAATCAAACTCAGGTAATTGTTGGGTGATATTGATGAATAAGCCTTGCTGGTGATTGGTGATTGGTGATTGGTGATTGGTGATTGGTGGTTGGTGGTTGCGGTTTTTCCTTTTTCCTTTTTCCCTTTTCCTTTCTCTCTGGTTTGTCCATAGGTGCGATAGAGCGATCGCTGAAAAAGACATTGATAAAATGATCGCTGTCCAGAGCCAAGCTTCTTGATCTGCACCTGCTTGGACGGCGGCATAGATGGCGAGGGGAATTGTGGTGGTGTGCTTGGGGATGTTGCCTGCTAACATCAAGGTTGCGCCAAATTCGCCTAAACCTCTAGCAAAGGCAAGCATTGTGCCTGCTAATACCCCTGGGAAAGCGAGGGGTAAGGCGATTTGCCAAAAAATTCGCAACTCAGAAGCCCCAAGGGTTTTGGCGACACGCAATAAATTTTCATCCACTTGCTCGAAGGCTGCTTGAGCAGTTTTATACATGAGTGGAAAGGTGACAACGACTGCCGCGACTACGCCTGCATACCAAGTAAAAATGATATTGAAACGGAAGAGTTGTAAGAACTTGCCTAACCAACCATATTGTCCAAATAATTGCAGCAGCAGAAAGCCGACCACGGTTGGCGGCAGAACTAAGGGTGCAAGGAAAATACTATCAAGTACGGATTTCCATTTGCCGCGATATTCAAGGAGGCTATAGGCTGCGGTAATCCCTAAAATGAACGTAAAAAAGATGGCAGTAATTGCCACCTTTAAAGAGATCCAAAATGGAGAGAAATCAAAGGGTACTGAATCCATATTTCTCAAAAACAGTCTTGGCTGGTTCGCTGGATAGATATTCTAGATAGGATTTAGCAGTCTCTTTGTGCGGGCTTTTTTGTAAAACAGCGATCGGATAGACAATCGGCTTGTAAAGTTTAGCATCAATGATTTCCACGACTTTAACTTTAGTGGAGGTTCTGGCATCAGTGGCATAGACAATTCCTGCTTGAGCGTTACCAGACTCGACAAATTGCAACACTTGTCGCACGTTATTCCCTAGGACAAATTTGGGCTGAAGTTCTTGCATTAGCTCTAGTTTGGTCAACACCTGTTCAGAATACTGCCCCACAGGAACGCTGCGAGGATCGCCGATCGCGATACGCTCGATACTGGCATTGGTTAAGTCTTTTATTTCTTTAGCATCGCTTCTATCCGCAGGTACTATTAAGACCAACTTATTAGTTAATAAATCACGGCGAGTATCAGCAACGATCAAGTCTTTTTTTTGCAGTTCATCCATTTGCTTGGCGGCGGCAGAAATAAAGACATCAACGGGAGCGCCATTCATGATTTGTTGTTGCAGATCGCCCGAACTACCAAAGTTATTGCGAATGGCAACAGTGGCTTTTACCTTACTATACAAAGAGGTGATTTCACCCAACGCATCCTTAAGACTAGCGGCTGCCGAAACTGTTAATTCTACATTCTCTTGTTTAACAGGAGAGACAGTTGCCTTAGTGGTCGTATTTCCCTGCTCAATTGTGGGTGAGGAGAAGTTGCATCCCGCGATCGCGCATAGGGTAACAACGACTAAACTAATAAAGGTGATGAATCTTTTCTTGTGCATATTATACATATGTTCAGTCCGTCGCTACTATTACATCTGAAGCTTTAATCACAACATAAGCTTCTTTACCTTCTGTTAATTCCAGACTCTCAGCCGATGCCTTAGTGATTGTTGATATTACATTGATACCAGCAGAGATCTCAATAGATACTTCGGCAGTGACTGCACCAATTTTAACCTTCTTTACAATACCCTTGAAAGAATTACGAGCGCTAATTTTCATCACTGTTTCTCCTTAATAAATTTTTAGGTGAATTACAAAACTTGTTTTATGCAGATCTGAAGAATGTAGCTTTATCTATCTGCATTGATTAATTCTTACTAGCTACGATATGGAAAATGTGCCAGTATTTCTGTTCACCAATAGCTGTTTCTCCATAATGTTCCTCCTCTTCAAAATATTCTACTTTAAAAGATTGAAGTAACTCCTCAACCTTTTCTTTGGGATAATGGTTCATATTGGGATAAGCCGTCGCCCAAGTGTCGCGATCGCCAAATAATTGACCACAAAATCTGCCGCCGATTCGCAAGGATGCGATGATTTTATCCCATAGGTTCGGAAAGTCGTCAGGATGACAGAAGGGTAAGGCGAAACTAGAATTAATCAAATCTACGGAACTTGGCAAGCTAACGCTCTCAAAACGCATCACCTGCGTTTCTAGCAACGTTGAATCTATGTCTTCGCGATCACATAGTTTAGCGATCGCCTCGTCATTCCCATCAATCGCTAATACCTGCCATCCACGCCTGAGCAGTTCCACTGTGTCGCGCCCATCACCACAACCAATATCGACAGCAAATCGTGGCGATTTTGGCGATGCCTCTAGATCAAAGCGATCGAGAGTCTTTAGCAAAGTATCGCGAGGTGGACGACCCGCCACCGCCTGATAATATGCCGACCAATCACGTTTAACTGTATTTTTTTCAGAAGAATCGAGCATTGATTTATCCGCCAAGCCTCATCAATTTGATCGCCTCAGCAACTTAATTGCCAGACACTCCATTAGGTTGTAAACCCAATTGTTTTGCCAACTCCCTTGCAACATGAATTAGAAACTTTGCTGCATCTTGATTGTTATGGTGAGCATAATAAGTTGCCACTTTAACTAGCATTTTAACCAACCCTTCATCGAGAAGATCGCTATGGGCATCAAGTATCTCAGGCTCTCCTCCAGAGGGACATTGAAATAATTTGTCAATCAAAGCTGCATAAGAGTTTTCACGATCAAATTGCTCTTGAGTTTGTGCTGTGGTAGTCATTTAATCCTCATCCCTAGCGGGAAAATATTCTTCTAGTTTCCAGAGATTGCGCTTATTCTCCATCATCCAATTACGAGATTCGGGCGTTAACTGATCCCAAACTAACTCAATGGGAATATAGGGAGTAGCGTATTGATATTTTTTGCCAAGCGTCCAGAGATTATTAACAACTCCTTTAGGAATACCTAGCATTTTCCAATCCACATCAACGGTTTTGTGTGGCAGTCCTCCAGTCGGATCAAAGATTAATTGAGTGAGACGAATCAAATCTGCAAAATGTCCCGCAGTTAACCCAGTTAAGCTTTGAATTTCTATTGCTCTATTATTACCTGACATTTTTACCTCGCGCCAATTAATCACCAATCACCAAAGGTTCGAGGGCAAGTTTCCAAATCTAAACCTTTAGCCTGTTCACTCGCATTTCTCAGATTTACCCACGCATTGAGCTTAACTAAATCAAATCCGACGGTATAGCTATCGCCTATTTGAATTAGGGGTCGGCGAATGATAATCGGGTACTTGACCATTAGCCCTAAAGCGGTCTGCTCATCGAGCTTTTCAGGTACAATTTCGCCATCTCTAATTTGCGGAGCCGTGCGATTAAACCATTCCCATAGAGGTTTATCTTTGAGAAATTGGTGTAGAGTTTCAGGACTCCAAGATTGCGTCAAGAGGTTTTGGGATTTAACAGTATGACCCACAGATTGGAGAATGTCCTTCTGCTTGGTATTATTGACGCACCCTGGTTTCTCATAAAAAATAATGATTGCCATATGGTTTATAGGTTTGCTTAATACACAAATCCCATTTACTTTGAGAGGTTCGATCCCTCTGCCTTCGGCATCCCCCTTAAAAAGGGGGACACTTGATTTTTTAGGCTATCTAAAGCCCCCCTTTACAAGGGGGGAAGGGGGGATCAATCAAACTTAGAAGGGTTTTGCAGTGTGCTTTGTCGTGTCAAAAATAAACCGCGATCGCGGTAGTAGATCGCCATACATAGTGAAACTAAAAGCTGGTTCGTTGCCAATGGCGGTGACTTGATGAATTGCAAGGGGCGTAAAACTGATGATTTCTCCCGCCTTGAGTATCTTCTCGCCCACCTTCTCGATTTTGTTGGGGAATTGCGGATCATCAACGCGCTTCCAGAAAGTATGTTTCTCCTGCCCCTTAAGAACTGCCACTACTCCCCATGTACCATGATTGTGGATATTTGAGGAGATATTGGGCGCAAAGGTCGCAGTCTGCACGGTAAGCGGATAACCGATCTCATTGTAGAGAGTCCGCGTTGCCATGCCAGTCTTTGGCGAAGGTTCGGGATATTGAGTGTGCAGCCAATAGGAATTGATTGCTAACTGCCTGACGCGCATCCGAATTTGCGGCAAATAATCCCATTCGTCTTCCTCATTGGATATGTTCCGCAGCAAATTGATAATCTCGGTCAGGAACTCATGGAAATAATATTTGTCCCTAATCAAGTCCCATTCCCTAGAGGCGGGACGAGATTCGCAATGTCCGTCATCGGTGACAATCCAATCTTTGCTATTCATGCGGTGGAAAGAAAGACTAATCATAGGAACCTCTAGGCGATCGCTAAGGCTAAAGGTGCATGGGTGTAGCAATTTTTAGGACAAACTCGCGAACAAGCTTCACAGCCAATGCAGTTGGCAGCATTAGCGATCGTCATTACCTTCTTCTCAATTTCATCTTCATCATCTTCATCCACAAATTCGCCTTCGTCATTCATGCCCATGAGTCCCAGCACTCCGCGTCCGCAGACCTTGAAGCATCGAGCGCAACCAATACATTTATGTTGATCGATCGCTTGCACAAATTTTGGTAGCCATTCTTTGCCGCCAAAGGTTAAACCAGTTAGAGTTGCCATGATTAAATTTGCTCCAAATTCTAAACAAGATAGGGTTCTTGGTGGGTGCGAATCGTACAGTCAGAGAGGGGATAGGAGACACAAAGAAGGGCAAATCCTTTTTCGATCTGCTCGTCATCAAGAAAGTTTTGATCTTCCTGATTGACAGTGCCTTGTTCCACTTTGCCAACACAACTAGAACAAGAGCCTGCATTACAAGAAGATGGGAGTTCTAATCCTGCATCCTCTGCGGCTTGCAGAATGGTTGTGTCTTCATCAATGGGAATGGTGATGTCGATCTGTTTCTTCTTGTTGTACAGTCGCACATTGTATGTAGCCATATTTAAAACCTCCGAAATAATTGAAATGATTAATATTGATAAAGTCCACTGACTAAGGTTTTAGGGTTAGATCCCCCCTACCCCCCTTAGAAAGGGGGGCTTTAGGCAATTGAAATAATTAAGTCCCCCTTTTTAAGGGGGATGCCGAAGGCAGGGGGATCAAACCTCTAAACGTAGGTGAGAGCGCCGTAACTAGCTGCAAGGCACAGCCGAGGGAGTACAGTCTCCAGCCTGGAAGGATTGACCACAGCCGCAGGAACCCGTGGCATTGGGGTTCTCGAATTTGAAGCCACTTTCTAGCAAGCCATCAACATAATCGACAACGACACCATTCAGTAAGGGGGCGCTTTGAGAATCAATATAAACGCGCACCTTCCCTACCTGTTCCACAATGTCATCAGGCTTTTGCTTGTTGGTGATGTCTAGGGTGTATTGATAGCCGTTGCAACCACCATCTTTAACACCAAGGCGGATGCCCTTGTCGGTAGTGCGATCGCCTGTGCCTCTGAGGAAAGTGCGTAAGCGTAATTCAGCTTTTTCGGTGAGAATAATTGACATAGAAATCTCCTTGAAATTTTGGGGTTAAGAGAGTCAGGTGCTTTACACCACACTCCTCAATAATGAGAAGAAGTTTGGACTAGTAGTTTTGAGAAAGAGGGAATGCGCTGACTGGTGACTTTCTTCGTCGTGGGAACTGGCGATCGCTTGTTTCTCTGCTGTCCGCATACGGGGCAATCGGGATCAAGATGAGTGCGTCGTTTAGCAAACTCTAACCGTCCTAGATCCATCGTCAAAAGCTGTGATAGCAAGGGCGAACTAAATCCTGTCAAGAATTTAATTGCCTCCAGAGCCGTTAAACAGGCTAAAGTCCCTGACACCGCACCAAGAACCCCAAACCCACGTCGATCCCAATCGGGCTTTTCAGGGAATAAACAAGATAGACATCCCGTTTCATGGGGAATGATGGTGGTGAGATAGGCTTCCATATCGTTCATGGCAGCTTCTACCATCGGACATCGCCAACGGACACAAGCAGCATTGAGCAGATCGCGTTCAGTGAAGTTGTGGGCGCAATCGAGAGCGATATCTGCGGACTGGACAAGCTCATCAACGTTATCGGCAGTCACATAGTCATTCACCGCTTCAATTTCCACATCGGGATTGATGCTAAGTAGGGTTTCCTGCGCCTTGAAAACGCGAGGATTCCCCACCCAATCATCGGTCATCAGAACTTGACGATTCATGTCATCGAGACGCAACTCGCCGCCACGAACGAGAATGAGTTTGCCAATACCTGCAACGGCAAGATAGAGAGCGGCTGTGCCACCCAATCCGCCCACACCTGTGACCAAAACTGTGGAAGATTTGAGCTTTCGTTGCGCTTCTTCGCCAAAGTTAGACAGCATCATTTGGCGGCGATAACGTTCTACTTCTGTAGGTGTCAGAGATGTCATAACTATTCCTCCTCATCGTCATTGCCGATATCGCTCAGCATGACAACGTTATGAGGCTTTTGATGAAAGACTTTGAATAGCTTCTGCTCGATCGCATTGGAGGTTTGCAAAGTAGCATAGGAATTTTCTAGAGCTTCTCGATAAAAACTCAGTTTTTCTGCTTCAGCAGCTTCGACAAATTTATTGTCGATTTCTTCCAAAGACTGCGAGAATTTTTTGAGAATGTGCAAGCGATTGATATTTACAACTTGCGGATCGTAGTCAAGCTCGAAAAAATCGAAATATTGTTCCGCATCGGTCAATTTCCGAAATTCGCTAAGTGTACCAACCATATCAGTCGCTCCTATTCTGTTCGAGGATGATTAATTGTTTCTTCAGTCCATCAATTTGATGAAAGATGTCATAGGTTTTGGCTGCTACGTCCATCAGTTGGTCGTAGTCGGTGGGTAGCCCTTCCGCGAGATCATGCAGATCCATTTTCATTTGACCTGCCTTGCTGTTCAGCCGCTTGATCTTAGTTTTGAGTTCGTCAATACTAAGTCCTGCGATCGCTATATCTATCACTTGCACCATACTCGTTTCCTTGGTTAATAAGAGCAAACATCAACGTTAACTTCGACTTCGCTCAGTTAACGAAAATCTAAGCTGACTGAGCGAAGTCGAAGTCAGGCTTTGGCAACTTCAGGGAATTTAGTCGCATACTCAACGCCTTGCTGTGCAAGTTTTTCACCTTCTTCTCCCAACTTTTCGAGTGAGTCGAATCCAAAGCGTTGAGCATCGCGCAAGGTGCGAGTTGTCACCAACAAGCGACCAGAGAAAATCAAAGCCCAACCAAATCCTTCATGACTGAGATCGACAACTACTTGGCAAAGAAGTCCCGATTGCTGTTCGATGCGAAGGGCGATCGCACGGTAAAAAGCAAAAACTCGACTTTTGGTAATCGGATCGACCTCACCATCAACGGAAATTTTGCGTTTTTGTTGTTTGGTGAGAATGAAGGGCTTAAGCAGAAGTTCATCTGCCCAGTTGCGATAGGTTCCATAGCCATCGTTAACGCGGATTTGCTGGACGAGTGCTTGTAAAAACGGGCTTTGTTTAATTACTTCTGCACCATTTACAGGGCTAGCAGTTTCTAATGTACTTGTTGCGGTCATAGAGTTCTCCTTGTTTTGGTTTGTTGGTAAATCTCAATCTTTGACTACGTTTTAAGGTTTAGATCCCCCCTAGCCCCCCTTATAAAGGGGGGAAAAGAATCGTATTATCTTCTTCCCCCTTTATAAGGGGGATTGAGGGGAATCTCTTCCAATTCTCAACCAGTTTCTAAATCATCAAAATCTTGGACTGGTGGTTGCAGCGCTTTCCTCAACCAAGGGGGAGGATTGCCTTGCAGGGTTAGCACCAATTTATTTAGTACCTCCGCGATTTCTTCCTCTTCCGACTTCGCTTTAATCGGTGTAACTCGCTTGCGAATCAGACGGGCAGCAGCGCTACCACCGATCGCGGAAACATAGACAATGGTGCAACCAACTAATGCTTCGATTTTGGGAACCAGCTTGTCTTCGTTGCCATCCTCTTTTAACTCTCCTTTAAAAGTGAGCGTATCCACAAATTGATATCCTTCCGTCGTGACTTCATAAACATCAATCTCCTTCGCCCAGCCAAAGTGGGCATTAATGTGAATGCGATCGCTTGTCGTAAATGCAACCTTCATGAAGATTCTCCTAATTAACCCAATTTTTTACTTTTGCCTTATGCCTTTTTACTTTTTACTTCTCTTCGGCTTCTAGCCAAATATTGCCAAGCTCAAAAAGTAGTTCCATCGTGCCGCGATAACCAACGATGCTGCGATGTCCATTACCTAGGCGATCTAGAATGGGGAAGCCTAAACGGTAAAGGGGAATGCCTAACTTCTTAGCAGTTCTCTTGCCGTTAGAATTAGTTACCATCAGATCAGAACCTGCGGCGAGGTTTTCTAAATCTTCGAGATCGCCAATTGTTACTGCGGCGATCGGTAACTTCTCTAATAGGGGCGATCGCGTCGTGGTGACGGCAGCTTGCAGTTCTACGCCCATTTCTGACAGCCACCAAGCGACGCTGTAGAGCAGATCGGGTTCTAGAGCGAGAGAAACACGCTTGCGCCCGAAATAGAAGTGGGTATCGAGAATCGCATCTTGGAGTTGTTGTCTTTGATAGCGATATTTCTCAGGTACGTCAACCCCACTCAATTGATGGAGTTGTTGCAAGATCAGATCGGTTGCACCTAGCCCCGTAAGGCGATCAAATACTTGATAATCAGTACCAAAGCGTTCTTGCAGAATTGTCGCCGCAGTTCGCATACTTTCACCCAAGGCGAGGGTAAATACAGAACTACCAATGCTGTGAATCTGCTCTAGAGTTGTTCCGCCTGTAGTGACGGGACTGTAACTCTCGCTCAAATGTCCATCCATCGAACTCGAAAGATCGGGAATGAAAATTGGCGATAGTCCAAAGGAGTTAATGATTTCTTTAATCTCTTGGATATCTCCAGGGGCTAAAGCCGAACTTGCTAAGACCGTTACCTGTTGAGGATCTTTGATGCCCTCCAGTGGCAGCGATCGCAAAATGCTTTCGATTACTGCTGCATAGCCATCCTGTAACGCACCTCGGAAATCGGGAGTGGAAGCAAAGGCGATCGCTAGTTGATCAAGCTCAGGATGTTTCTGACGGAAGGTTCGGAGAATACCATCCATATCATCGCCGCGAGTTTCCGTTAAGCCTGTGGTGCAGAGTCCGATAATTTCGGGCTGAGACTTTTCCACTAGTGTTAAAATCGCCTGTGCAATATTGTCCTCACCACCGAGAATTGTCGTAACTTCTGTCATCGCTGTGGTAGCAAGAGGAATTGCTTCGCGGAAATGGCGGACGAGTTGCACCTTCGCAAAGGCGGTACAGCCTTGGGAACCATGCATTAATGGCATTGCTCCCTTTAATCCTAGAAAAGCAAGGGATGCACCGAGAGGCTGACTTTGTTTGAGAGAATTGACAGTAACTGACTTTTTCGATGCAACGATATCGGTTTTAACTTGTGATGTATCGCCATCAAGTAATAAAGCTTTGCCGAACGCAATGGGATCTTCCCAAGGTGCAGGCTGGCGGACTTGCGCCCAAATCGGGCTATAGAGAGCTTCGTCGAGTTCTCTGGCAATCTCGATCATACCCACGTAGCCAGCATAAGGATGATGGCGCTCTTGGTTGATATCGAGAAAGGGAATCCTTGCTTTGAGTGCGGTGTATTGGTTGCGTCCACCTGCGATTAACATATCAGCTTGGGTTTTAGCGATCGTGATTAGAAGTTCTTGGGCGTTCCCTTTCTCCATCATGATCCCATCTTTACTGAGCAAGGCGCGAATTTTTGCCTTATCTTCTTCCGTACTCTTCTTGGTACTGGTGGCAACCACTTCCATACCTAAATCTTTTGCAGCAGAAATGATTGACCAACTTTTGACACCGCCTGTGTAGAGAACGACTTTTTTACCCTTGAGGCGATCTCGGTATGGTGCAAGTTCGCGATCAAGATTCGCTGATTCCTCTGCGATCAGCTTTTCAACACGATCTTGAAGGTCGCGATCGCCTAATTTCGTAGCAATATTGCGTAGACATTGATTCATGTCGGCAATCCCATAGAAAGATTCTTCGGTGTAGGGAATGCCATAGCGCTCTTCCATCTTTCGAGCGACATTGATTAATGCTTTAGAACAGATGAGAACATTCAATTTTGCACGGTGAGCATGACAAACTTCTTTATAGGTAGCATCACCTGTAATTTTCGATAATACGCGAATGCCCAATTTCTCAAATAAGGGCAGCACACTCCACATTTCACCTGCGATATTGTATTCACCAATCAGATTGATATCGTAGGGAGTGGTATATTCAGGTTCAGCAGTGCCAATCACATATTCTAATAAAGCCTCGCCGCCCATGCGATTTCCTAAATTCTTGGTTCCAGCGAACCCTGGTGAATTAATGGGAACGACGGGAATACCTGTTCGTTCGGCTGCTTTTTGACAGACTGCTTCGAGATCGTCACCAATCAGGGCGGTTACACAGGTGTTATACACAAACACTGCCGCAGGTTGATAACGTTGTTGAACTTCTAAAATTGCCTTGTAGAGCTTTTTCTCACCACCGAAGATAATATCGTTTTCGCTGAGGTCGGTGGTAAAGCCCATTTTATACATGGTCGAACCTGAAGACAGGCTACCTCTTGCACCCCAAGAATTTCCACCACAAGCGATCGGGGCATGGACGAGATGGGCAACATCAGTAATTGGTACGAGGGCGATCGATGCGCCATCAAAGGCACAGCCACCTTGCGCTGCTCCAGGTTGGGCTTGTTGTGAGCAAGCTTTGTTTTTTTTCTGCCCATCTTTGTGATGATGATGATTATGCTCACAGGCAGTCTCAGAGAGGAGTTCGTTAATTTTTCCTTGTGTGAGTTTCATGGCACAAATTTGGGTGAAGGGTAATTGGGAATTGGGATTTAGCTGGGGAGTTCGGAAAGGTAGATTAGGGCGCGGAGGCGGAGGTTGACAACTTCCTCAAATACAGGATTGATCTTGCAGAGTGCTGGGATATGGTAGGTATAACCAAAGGCGCTAACATCGCGTTCAAAGGGACAACTGGCAGGAATGAGATTGCAGATTTTCTCGGCGAATTGGCGATCGCTAAATTCAATACGATTTAGCCATTGGCGCAGTGGAGAGAAAATATCGATTGCAAAGGATTTACTGGGTTTACTCTGCTCGGTCAGTATGGAGAAAAATCTAGTGGTAGTCATGACAGTGTCAACTCTGTGAATAGGGTGAATGAGTATTTGGTAATTACATGGGAGTTATTTAGGCTTGCGATGGGATTCTTTTTTATCTATGTTGCAATCGCGATGCATCATGTAATCTTGAAAATATGTGGTGATTAACACCAAGCAACTGACAACTAGGGTTTCCGTCATGATCGTTTACTCTATTTTTTAGGTTTTTAAGAGCTATTCATCTTTACTTCTAGGAAATTTTTTCTGAAAGCTGTTGTTCGAGTCGCTCTATGCGAAGGAGCAAAGCCTGTAACATGTCAGCCGATGGATCGGCTAATTGTTCTTGATTGGCTTGCCCTAAAGAGACTGGCTGATTAGTACGACAAATGCGGGCTGGGACACCAACAACGGTGGTATGGGTTGGGACATCACGTAGCACGACAGAGCCTGCCCCAATGCGAGCGTAATCACCAATCTGAATGTTGCCGAGGACTTTAGCGCCTGCACCGACGATCGCTTGGTTGCCGATGCTAGGGTGACGCTTGCCAGTTTCTTTGCCTGTACCGCCAAGGGTGACTCCTTGATAGAGCAGTACATAGTCGCCGACGATCGCTGTTTCACCAATGACTACACCCATGCCGTGGTCAATAAATACCCCTTTGCCAATGCTGGCGGCGGGATGAATGTCAATGCCCGTGATAAATCGCGCACAGTAGGCAAGCAACCTTGGGAGTAAGGGAATTTGGCGATGGTGTAACCAATGCGTAAAGCGATGGATCACCAAGGCATGTAGCCCCGGATAGCAGCATAAAATCTCTAGCCAATGGTGAGCAGCAGGATCGCGATCGGCGATCGCTTGGAAATCAGCCTTGAGTACCTGTAGAACTTCTGTGACTTGTTGCCATTGATGAACAACTTGTGATTGAGCTAATGGCAATCGAGCCAGTTGCAACTGATAAAACTGCCAGAGTGAATGTGCAGATGATTTGGCTGGGAAATTCGATGGATATGCTGTGGCACATAGGCGATCAATTTCTTGATTATCCAAAGTGTCTAGGTGAGAGATGGGTTGCAGCATTGCAGTCTCTGACAGTTAGAGGTGCGGTGTTCTGTCTTTCTGCTTATATCAGGTACTGCCAATCCAACGAAAAAGAATGTTGCGGATAAGATTTATTAAATTAATTAGGAAAGTACTCAAAGGTCTAAAGCCCTTTGAATAGGGACTTTAACTTTTTTTTTGGGATAGGGGTACTAGTATTGTTGAGAGGGGGGACTAGTATTTAAGGGAATAGGGATAAGTATTTTTACAGCCATTTCTACTAATTCTGTACTTAAAGATTAAATACTACTCGCAAGCATGGATAAGGGTTTGAAGATAAAAAAACGAGCAAAATCAAATTGTACTCATAGGTACTCAGAAATGAGCCAATTCCTATTGAGCAAAGAAGATTTTGTATTAATAGCTACGATTCATTACTCTACTGTACTAGCTATCAAAAATCAAGGAATAAATTGTAAATTTTTGGATTTAGATCTGTATATATAGATACGTTTAAAATCAGTTTTTGACGAAAGAAAGCAACTCATGACAATTGTTAAAAAAATTTGATCCTTTTGCTACAGATTATCGAAGGAATGATAATTTAGATACAAAATTAATCGCCTCAATTAAAGCTAGCAAAAATACCTAAGAAGAAGTCTATACATGACTCCTAGCTGCTAACTCTACATTTTTTGTAAGAATTAGTATCTTTTTTGAGTACATTAAAAAGTGCTTATAATTAGCACTCAATGTTTGCTTGTATAGCTTGCTGTAACTGGATTTGTTATGAGTACAAGCAAAACTGTACCCCCACCCTATAAATACCTAACCCCCATCATCTAAATACTCGTACCCCTACCCCAAAATATTTTTTAAAATTGCTTAAATGTAAGCGCAGTTAGGGTTGTAGATTTTGAGTACAAGCTTAATGTATTTAATAAATCTTATCGCGATCGCTTTCCTGAACGGTTCGATAGTGGCTGCTATAAATTTTGCATGTTGACCGCAGTCCACTTATCAGGAAGCCTCAATGACACCCCCGACACAAGCTCTCATTGCCTCCCCCGTTGAGAATAAGATTGCAACAACCACATCAAAATCCAAAAAATCAGGAGATTGTGGTTGTAGTAGCTCAAAGAGTTCCCAAACTTCCTCTAAAAGCGCTCTAAGTGAAAGTATGCAGGAGCGAATTGCTAAGCACCCTTGCTATAGCGAAGATGCTCACCACCATTACGCTCGGATGCACGTTGCTGTAGCTCCCGCTTGCAACATTCAGTGTAATTACTGCAATCGTAAATATGACTGTGCCAACGAAAGTCGCCCTGGGGTAGTTAGTGAATTACTGACACCCGAAGAAGCGGCTCACAAAGTAATGGTAATTGGCGGTAAAATCCCCCAAATGACCGTATTGGGAATTGCGGGGCCTGGTGACCCCTTAGCAAATCCAGAGAAGACTTTCCGCACCTTTGAGTTGATTGCAGCGGAAGCTCCCGATATTAAGCTCTGTCTTTCTACCAATGGATTGATGCTTCCCGAATATGTCGATCGCATCAAAAAGTTGAGCATCGATCATGTGACGATCACGATTAACATGGTTGATCCTGAAATCGGCACTAAGATTTATCCTTGGGTTCGTTACAACCGTAAGCGCTACACAGGTTTAGAAGCTTCTCAAATTCTGCATGAGCGTCAAATGCTAAGCTTGGATATGCTCAGAGAAGCAGACATTCTTTGCAAAGTCAATTCCGTGATGATTCCTGGAATTAACGATGAGCATCTCGTAGAAGTGGGTCGGGTGATTCGTGAGAAAGGGGCATTTCTCCACAATATTATGCCTCTGATCTCCGCTCCTGAACATGGCACACACTTCGGTTTGACTGGACAACGTGGTCCCAATCCTAAAGAATTGAAAAAGCTTCAGGATAGCTGCGCTGAAGGCAACATGAAGATGATGCGCCACTGCCGCCAATGCCGTGCCGATGCCGTTGGTTTACTCGGTGAAGATCGTTCCCAAGAGTTCACCAAGGACAAGTTCATGGAAATGGCTCCCACCTATGATTTGGAGGCTCGTCAAGTAGTTCATGCTGGCATCGATCTCTTACAAGCAGAATTGCAAGAGAAGAAAGCCAAAGTCACTAACATTCAGAAGACAGTGGAGACTCCCAAAATCCTTATAGCTGTGACTACCAAAGGCAGTGGCATCGTCAATCAACACTTCGGTCATGCCAAAGAGTTCCAAATCTATGAGGTTGATGCCACTGAAGTCAAATTTGTCGGACATCGCAAAATTGACCAATATTGCCAAAGCGGTTATGGCGAAGAAGCAACTCTCGAAGAAATCATCTCTTCCATTGCTGATTGCAAAGCTGTCCTGACCTCCAAAGTCGGCAACTGTCCTCAAGAAAGTCTTCGCAAAGCTGGCATCGAACCTGTCGAAGCTTACGATGCGATCGATACCGTAGCGAAGGAATTCTACGCTAAGTTTCTCCAAAAAGAAGCGCTTCTAGAACAAGCTCCCTATTAAGTTTCCTACTAACAAGATCTACAGCTATCAGGAGTATCGTCATGCCCTACAAGCTCGAAAATCAAGAAATCTACTGGGAAGTTTGCCTTTCCCAATGTCCAAGAGCAGCTATTCAACAAAGTCCTAACGGACATTATCTAATTGATCTGAATCTTTGTAATAACTGCCTTTACGCTAAGTTTCCTAAATTTCTTCAAAAACAGGAGTCTAGCCATGCCTTACACAATTGACCAACAATATATCTCTTGGGAAGTTTGCCAATCCCATTGTCCTAAGGGAGCGATTCAACAAGATGCGAATGGACGTTACTTGATTGAACAAAGTCTCTGCAATAGCTGTCTTCAGTCCAGTATGTCCCAAGGTATTTTAGCTTGTTCTAGCAATTACATTTTTGGTGTAATTCCCAACGACCAGCAGCATTTGGTAATGCTTAAAGATTCTAATCCCTATTGGGAAAAATGGTTTGCCACTCACGATCGCTTAATAGCAGATTTGCAAACCAAAATTAAGGCACAAGCCCAAAGATGGCAGGAAGTAACAGCATGAGCGTAGAGACAATCTATCTTGACAACAACGCGACCACCAAAATCGATCCTCTCGTTGTTGAAGCAATGCTCCCTTATCTGACTACTTATTATGGCAATCCTTCGAGTATGCACACCTTTGGTGGTCAGGTAGGTAAGGCAATTCAAACAGCGCGATCGCAAGTTGCCGAACTCCTTGGAGCCGAACCCTCAGAAATCATCTTTACCAGTTGTGGATCTGAAGGGAATAACACTGCAATTAGGGCGGCTTTGGCAGCTCAAAGCGATCGCAAACACGTCATTACCACGCAAGTCGAACATGCCTGTGTGATGAATGTTTGCAAACAGTTAGAGAAGCAAGGTTATACCGTCACTTATCTTTCGGTCGATCGCAAAGGACAAATTGATTTATCGGAGTTGGAGGCGGCTCTCACTGGCAATACAGCGCTGGTAACCACGATGTATGCTAATAATGAGACGGGCACAATCTTCCCCATTGAGCAAATTGGCTCTTTGGCAAAGGAATATGGTGCGACCTTCCATGTTGATGCAGTCCAGGCGGTGGGCAAAATCCCTCTCAATCTCAAAAATAGTACGATTGATTTGCTAACCCTCTCTGGACATAAACTACATGCTCCTAAAGGCATTGGCGCATTATATGTCCGTCGTGGCTATCGCTTCCGTCCCTTCATTCTTGGTGGACATCAAGAGCGTGGGCGCAGAGCAGGAACTGAGAACGTTGCCAGCATCGTAGGTTTAGGTAAAGCTGCGGAATTGGAGTTAATCCATTTACCAAATGCGGTAAAGCATGAAAAGAAATTGCGCGATCGCTTAGAAAAGTTTCTCCTTTCAACCATTGCCGACTGTGAAGTAAATGGTGATCCTAAAAACCGCTTGCCTAATACCACCAACATTGGATTCAAATTCATTGAAGGTGAAGCAATTCTTTTATCCCTCGATCGCTACGGTATTTGCGCTTCCTCTGGTTCCGCCTGTACCTCTGGTTCCCTCGAACCATCCCATGTACTTCGGGCAATGGGACTCCCCTACACAATTCTCCATGGCTCCATCCGCTTCAGTCTCTCCCGCTACACTACCGAAGCCGAAATTGATCGCGTCCTAGAAGTCATGCCCAGCATCATCGATCGCCTCCGTGCTTTATCCCCCTTTAACAACGATGCTGCGGGTTGGTTGCAAGAGAGAGAAGAGGCGTTAGCAATTTGATAATCGGTAATGGGTAATGGGTAATCGGTCTTTTAAACCAATCACCAATCACCAATCACCAATTTAAAGATGTCCAATCACCAATCACCAATTCAAAGATCATGTGGGACTACACCGATAAAGTATTAGACCTCTTCTACAATCCTAAGAACCAAGGAGCGATAGAAGTTACTGAAGAAACAGATATTGCAGTTGTATTCGGCGAAATCGGCAGTATTGCCTGTGGTGACGCTCTGAGACTACATCTTAAGATTGATGTTCCTGCCGATAGTATTCTTGATGCTCGCTTCCAAACCTTTGGTTGTACCAGTGCGATCGCTTCTTCTTCGGCACTGACAGAAATGATTAAAGGACTTACATTAGATGAAGCTCTCAAAGTAAGCAATAAAGATATCGCCGATTACTTAGGCGGCTTACCTGAAGCAAAAATGCACTGTTCCGTAATGGGACAAGAAGCCCTAGAAGCTGCCATTTACAAGTATCGCGGCATAGAGATTGAACATCATGAAGAAGACGAAGGCGCACTCCTCTGCACCTGCTTTGGGGTTAGTGATAATCGCGTTCGCCGCATCGTCATTGAGAACAATCTCACTACCGTAGAAGAAGTTACCAACTACATCAAAGCTGGTGGTTCCTGCGGTTCCTGTCTCGCAGGTATTGAAGATATTATCGCAGCAGTAGAAAAGGACAAGGAAGCTACAACCGCTAGAGTGGAAGCTGAACTTACACGCATTCAACAAACCAGCCGTAAGTTAACCACTGTCCAAAAGATTACCAAGATTCAAGAAATTCTCGATGAAGTCCGCCCAATGCTCATCGCTGATGGCGGCAATGTCGAACTATTCGATGTCGATGGCGATATTGTCAAAGTCATCCTCAAAGGTGCTTGCAGTTCCTGCTCTAGCAGCACCGCCACCCTCAAAGATGCGATCGAAGTAAGACTACGCGATCGCGTTCTCTCTACACTCGTTGTCGAAGCAGTTTAAAGGCTAAAAGCTTCTAAAGATCCCCCTAAATCCCCCTTATAAAGGGGGACTAAATAAAAAAGCCCCCCTTTGCAAGGGGGGAAGGGGGGATCAAGTAATTCTCAACCCCAAACCAATGAACCCCAAACTATTCAACATTTCCATACTTAGAGTCGAGCGCTCTCCTCCTGTGAAGACAGCGATCGCTTTAAAAACCGAGAAAGAACTTCCTTAAGCCCTTTCTCAAGTGTCCTAACTTCCCAACTACAGTACATTTTTTGATTTAATAAGGAGAAATTCTCATGAGTCCATTAAGACAAATCGCCTTCTACGGTAAAGGTGGTATCGGTAAATCTACAACTTCTCAAAATACAATTGCAGGTTTAGCCGATCTCACCCAAGGCGATCGCATCATGATCGTAGGTTGCGACCCTAAAGCTGACTCCACCCGCTTGATGCTCCACAGCAAAGCCCAAACCACAGTTCTCCACCTTGCTGCTGAGCGGGGCGCAGTTGAAGATGTGGAACTTGAAGAAGTCCTACTCACAGGCTACAAAGGTGTTAAGTGCGTAGAATCAGGTGGTCCTGAACCAGGGGTTGGTTGCGCTGGACGTGGCATCATCACCGCCATTAACTTCCTCGAAGAAAATGGAGCCTATGAAGACCTCGACTTCGTTAGCTATGACGTATTAGGCGACGTTGTTTGCGGTGGTTTTGCTATGCCTATTCGTGAAGGCAAGGCCCAAGAAATCTACATCGTCACCTCTGGCGAAATGATGGCAATGTATGCTGCTAACAACATTGCTCGCGGTATTCTCAAGTATGCCCACTCTGGTGGCGTGCGTTTAGGTGGCTTGATCTGCAATAGCCGTAAATGCGATCGGGAACTTGAGTTGATTGAAACTCTTGCCAAGCGCTTGAACACCCAAATGATTCACTTTGTACCTCGCGACAACGTGGTTCAACATGCTGAATTGCGCCGCATGACTGTGATTGAATACGCGCCTAATCACCCTCAAGCTCAAGAATATCGCACCCTTGCCGATAAAATCTACCACAATACCAACTTCACAATTCCTACTCCAATCACCATGGACGAATTGGAAGACCTCTTAGTTGAGTTCGGTATCCTTGGCGATGACAAAGCATTCGAGCATCTCATTGGTAAGACTGCCGATGAAGTCCCCGTAGAAGAACTTGCTCTAGTTTAACAATTTCGACTCTGTGCAGGCTCAGCCTGCACAGAGTGATTCTCAATCCTTTTACCCTTTTCCTTGAGGCTAATATGACACCTCCAGAATCCGCTACATTAACACCTCCAACCGCTACAACACCTGTTAATGACATTCCTGAGACCAAGGCATTCATCAAAGAAATCATCGAAGCATATCCAGACAAAGCCAAGAAAAAACGCGAAAAGCATCTCAATGTGTTTGAAGAAGGCAAGTCTGATTGTGGGGTCAAATCCAACATCAAGTCTGTACCTGGATCAATGACCACCCGTGGTTGCGCCTACGCTGGATCTAAAGGTGTAGTTTGGGGACCAATCAAAGACATGATCCACATCAGTCACGGGCCCGTTGGATGTGGTTACTACTCTTGGTCTGGTCGCCGTAACTACTACATCGGCACAACTGGTATTGATTCCTTCGGCACGATGGACTTCACCTCTGACTTCCAAGAACGCGATATCGTTTTCGGTGGTGACAAAAAACTATTGAAACTGATTACCGAGTTAGATGAACTCTTCCCTCTCAATCGTGGTGTTTCCATTCAATCGGAATGTCCGATCGGTTTGATTGGAGATGACATTGAAGCAGTAGCGAAGAAGGCTGCTAAAGAAATCGGCAAAACCGTTGTACCCGTTCGTTGTGAAGGTTTCCGTGGAGTATCGCAATCCCTCGGTCACCACATCGCCAATGATGCAGTACGTGATTGGGTTTTCCCTCAATTCGATAAGAACAAGAAAGAAGGTAATATTCCAGATAGTACCGCCTATGATGTTGCCATTATCGGTGACTACAACATTGGTGGTGATGCTTGGTCTAGTCGCATCTTGATTGAAGAAATTGGCTTGCGCGTTGTCGCCCAATGGTCAGGTGACGGAACTCTCAATGAGATGATCAACACTCCTTCCGTAAAACTGAATCTAGTTCACTGCTACCGCTCCATGAACTACATCAGCCGTCACATGGAAGAAGCCTATGGTATTCCTTGGTTAGAATACAACTTCTTTGGTCCCACCCAAATCGCTGCATCCCTCAGAGAAATCGCTTCTAAATTTGATGAAACTATTCAAGCAAAAGCCGAAGAAGTGATTGCGAAGTACCAAGCTCAGACCGATGCCGTTCTTGCTAAATTCAAATCACGTTTAGAAGGTAAAACCGTTGCTCTGATGGTGGGTGGATTGCGTCCTCGCCACGTCGTTCCCGCCTTCCACGATCTTGGCATGAAGTTGATTGGTACGGGCTACGAGTTTGGTCACAACGACGACTACAAGCGCACCACTCACTACATTGAGAATGGCACTCTGATCTATGACGATGTGTCGGCATACGAGTTTGAAGCCTTTGTCAAGGAACTGAAGCCTGACCTCATCGCCTCTGGCATCAAAGAGAAGTATGTATTCCAGAAGATGGCGCTACCTTTCCGTCAGATGCACTCTTGGGATTACTCAGGTCCTTACCACGGTTATGACGGCTTTGCGATCTTTGCCCGTGACATGGATCTTGCCCTCAACAGCCCCACTTGGAGCTTAGTTGGCACTCCTTGGCAGAAGGTTGAAGTTGCATAGATCCCCCCCAGCCCCCCTTATAAAGGGGGGAGAATAGATCGAGTCCCCCTTTATAAGGGGGATGCCCGATAGGGCAGGGGGATCGAACCTCTATATTTCACAGAGATTTATGAACGGGAATTACAAACTTTTCAAACCCATTCTCATTCAAGAATCTTTCACTCACATTGATTTTCACCTAGATTGGAATTAAAATCATGTCCCAGAATAACGTTAACGACATTCAAGATCACGCTCGGTTATTCCACCAAGACGAATACCAAGAGCTATTTCAAGCGAAGAAAGAATTTGAAGGTGGACATAGTCCCGAAAAAGTCGCCGAGATTGCTGACTGGACAAAGGGTTGGGAATACCGCGAAAAGAATTTCGCCCGTGAAGCCCTCACTGTCAATCCTGCTAAAGCTTGTCAACCCCTTGGAGCCATCCTTGCAGCAGTTGGTTTTGAAGCTACATTACCCTTCGTTCATGGTTCTCAAGGCTGTGTTTCCTATTTCCGCAGCCACTTTACGCGCCACTTCAAAGAGCCATTCTCAGCAGTATCCTCTTCGATGACCGAAGATGCAGCAGTTTTTGGTGGACAATTGAATATGATTGAAGGCTTGGCAACTTCCTACAATCTCTATAAGCCCAAGATGATTGCAGTCTGCACAACCTGTATGGCAGAGGTAATCGGTGATGACTTACAAGCATTCATCACCAATGCTAAGGCAGCCAATTCAGTTCCTCAAACTTTCCCAGTTCCCTACGCCCATACCCCCAGTTTTGTTGGTTCTCACATCACGGGCTATGACAACATGATCAAGGGTATTCTCTCGAACCTGACCGCAGGCAAAAAGCAAGAAACCACCAACGGCAAGATTAACTTCATCCCAGGGTTTGAAACCTACATTGGCAACCTGCGCGAAATCAAGCGCTATGCTGATTTGATGGATGTTAACTACACCTTGCTTGCGGATAACTCTGAATACTTAGATTCACCTAATACTGGTGAATACCAAATGTATCCTGGTGGAACCAAGCTAGAGGATGCTGCTGATTCAATCAATGCTGAAGCCACGATCGCATTCCAGTCCTACGCCACCACCAAGACCAGAGAATACATCGAATCTGAGTGGAATCAAAAGACCTATGTAAGCCGTCCTGTTGGTATTCGTGGCACTGATGAATTCTTGATGAAGCTTTCGGCTCTAACTGGCAAGCCCATTCCTAAGGAATTGGAAGAAGAAAGAGGTCGCGCCGTTGATGCTCTGACCGATTCTCAAGCATGGTTGCATGGCAAGCGCATTGCCCTCTATGGTGATCCTGACTTGGTAATTGGTTTAGTTCAGTTCCTCTTGGAAGTTGGCGCAGAACCAATTCATATTCTCGTCAGCAACAGCAATGCTAACTTTGAAGGCGAATTACGCGCTCTGCTTGATTCGAGTCCCTTCGGTCAGAATGCCACGATTTGGGGTGGTAAGGATCTGTGGCACTTGCGATCGCTCCTCTTCACCGAGCCAGTAGATCTCTTGATTGGCAACTCCTACGGTAAGTACCTATGGCGCGATACCAAAACTCCTTTGGTATGCATTGGCTATCCTATCTTCGATCGCCATCACCTCCACCGCTACTCTACCTACGGCTATCAAGGCGCAATCAATCTACTCAACTGGATTGTGAATACGCTCCTCGATGAACTCGATCGCAACACGATCATTCCATCAAAGACCGACATTTCCTACGACTTGATTCGTTAGATTTATGATCCCCCCTAACCCTCCTTATAAAGGGGGGAAAAGAGTTTAGCTCAAAGATTCCCTTTGTAAGAATTAAATTCATTAAAGCCCCCCTTTGCAAGGGGGGTAGGGGGGATCTAAACCCAAAAACATAGACAGATTCATTCACATTGCTTATTTGACAAACGCAATCACAGCAGAAAGTACAGCAAGAGGAGGACGATCATGCTTGACATTCAAATTAACGATACAACCTTGAGAGATGGCGAACAGGCTGCTGGTGTAGCGTTTAGCATTGAAGAGAAAATCGAAATCGCCAAATTCCTCGATCGCATTGGCGTACAAGAATTAGAAGTTGGCATTCCTGCTATGGGTGGGGCAGAAACCGAAGCGATCGCCGCCATTAATAACTTAGGACTAAAAGCAAAATTACTTGGCTGGAACCGTGCTGCAATTTCTGATATTCAAGCTTCCATCGCCTGTGGATTAAAGCGTGTCCATATTTCTGTACCTGTCTCTGATGTGCAGATTGGGCTGATGGCTGACGGCAAGAGGGAAACTGTACTAACTCGTCTGCAAGAAAGTATTACCTACGCTCGCGATCGCGGTTTATATGTGTCCGTCGGTGGTGCTGATGCCTCCAGAGCCGACGATCATTTTCTACTAGAAGTAGCAACTTCAGCAGAACGATGGGGTGCTTCCCGCTTCCGTTTTTGCGATACCGTCGGCATTCTCGATCCATTTAATACCTATCGCAAGATTAAATTACTGGTCAATGCGCTCTCAATTCCCGTCGAGATGCACACCCATAATGATCTCGGCATGGCTACCGCTAATGCTCTAGCAGGTGTTCAAGCAGGAGCGCGATCGCTAAATACTACAGTGAACGGTTTAGGCGAAAGGGCAGGCAATGCGGCTCTAGAAGAAGTGGTGATGGCGCTCAAACAAATTCATGGCATCGATTTGGGCATTGAAACCCGTTGCTTCTGGGAACTCTCGCAATTAGTTGCCTCAGCTTCGCAAAATCCCGTGCCACCTTGGAAAGCGATCGTCGGTAGCAATGCCTTTAGCCATGAATCAGGTATCCACGCCGCAGGAGTTCTCCAAAATCCCAGTAGCTACGAGCCGTTTAATCCCGATGAAGTGGGCGCGAAGCGCCATCTTGTCGCTGGCAAACATTCAGGTCGCCATCTCATCGCTAATTTACTCCAGCAGCAGGGTGTCGATCTTGCAAAGGAGAAAGCACAAGCAGTTTTAGATGCTGTGCGTCAGCGATCGCTACAAGTCAAGCGAGGTCTCACTTCCGACGAATTGATTAACCTCGTTCAAATAGGAAGATTTGCTCATGCTGTATAACGATGTGGAACTTGACAGTCCTCCAACCTTCGAGATTGGCGAAAAGGTCAGAATTAAGAAGTTAATTCGCAATGATGGCACTTTCCCAGGAAAGGAGATTGGCGAAACTCTTGCTAAGAAAGGAGAAGTTGGCTATGTGGTAAATATTGGAACTTTCCTTCAAAGTTCTTATATATATTCTGTCCACTTTCTTTATACAGGACATATCATCGGCTGTCGTCAAAAGGAACTAGAAATTGTCGAATAATGTTGAACTTATGCAGAAGAACATTGCATTGTAGGGGCAATTCATGAATTGCCCCTACAATGCAATGTTCAAAGTATCCATTTGTCTTACGAATCATCAAGGAAAATCTCATGAAAGTCATGCTACGTCGGAATAACATCGGTCATCTTGTGGTTTATGTTGCTAAAAAAGATTTGGAGGAGGAAGTTGTCAAAGAAGAACAAACCACTGATGGCAAGGTGATGACGCTAGCAAACGGGTGGGAACTTGCCTTTGGCAATCTAGAGGAACCACTAAATTTGCCAAAAACCTTTGAAGCTAGAAGAATTGCTTAATAGGAATTATTTAAAACTATTATGAAACTAACATAAATCTGCTTTGTTTTTTAGAGTTCGATTATTTGCGCTCTATCAAACTTCGTGTCATATCCTCAATGATATCTTTTCCCAAAGTAAACCCATTGAATATTTCAAATAAAGGTTGTACAGCTTCTTGCACATAATTTGACACGTTTGAAATAGGTGTATCAAGAGGTACATTAACAAAGGTAACACATTCATCTTCATAAGCCTTGCGATCTTGCAAACTTCCAAGACGCATCCAAAGATCGCTTTCTATGTGTGCCCAATAACTAAGTTTTCGGTCTTTTAGTTTAGTCCACTTGAAAGCAAAAGCGAGAGAAGTTTCTTCTGGCAAACAACCTAGTGCTTTTGCAAAGTGTATACCAACAGCAATTATCTCGGCTGTCAGCTTGATTGGGAAACCAACATCTAACTCTGTTAGTGCTTGAGGTCTTTTATCACTCTTTCCCTTATCATCCTTATATGCACGACTCAGAAAAAACTTTCCTTGAGGAGAAAGTCGCATAAATTCAATATTATCAAACCTGTCAGATTGAAGATCTATAAATAATGCCTCCCATCCTCCGTCAGTTGGATAAGGTTTATATTTTTCATGGATGGATCGTCTGCTATCTAACCATACTGGCCAACCAGTATAATTTGGATTACTAGAATTCAGCAAATTAAGAAACTCATCATTAGGTCCATGAGGTGGCACTGTACCCTGCAAAATTAACCCTACCTCCGATACACCATGTTCGGGTAAATTATGAACGTTTTGCTTTTTCAAGCTCTGTTCATAGTGTTGCTCGCTCTCTTGAAGATACTCTCTCAGTAAGTCCTTGTTTGACATTTCAGGTTTAATACTTCCAGTAATTGCAGTGGCTAAAATATTTACTTGATCTGAGCTTATCCCATTAAGCTGTCTTCTTATAAAACGACCAATATCCGCTTCACGATTATCAAAACAAATTTCCATAAGTCTAGACCAATCTTTTGATTTTGCCTGTGTTGTGCTTGGAGTGTTGTTGGCATAAAGAGATCGCACATAGACAGTATCTTCACAGAGAAAAGGTTTTTTTGGATCATCTGATGGAAGACTTGACTTTACAACTACAGGAGTTTTAACACCAGTAGGAATAACGATTACAGGAAACTCTTGACCATCTCGTTGTGGGAAATCTATATTGATTTCAAAAAGCTCAGAAGAGTACTTAGATATAGCTCCTTGAATTTTGTCAATATTAAACATTTGCCTCACATTATTTGGCTTATTTGGCGCATTATCAAGAATTGGCTCTAAAGTTTTGTCGTCAAAGCCAATTACAATGTAACCACCATTGTTATTACGCATAGCAAGGGCAGTTTTGATGATTTTTGCCTTGCCATCAGGATGATCAGGATTAATCCATGCTTTTATCTCTACAGCAAGGCTTTCTTGAAGATGTTGGATTAACTCTTGTGTTCGTTCAGAACTGGCTTCCATAAATTGAAATAGCTTGATTTAGAATTGATTATAGCTTGATCAACAAATAGTATGGGTAAACTTCATCTCTACCTTACTCCCTTAAGACTTTTACCGCGATTATTTTTGTCCACAAGGCTCTGTTAACGATCGCGCTTTATGATGACAAAAGGCTGTAAAGGAAAAAGTCTTTATGGACAATAAGGATAATCAGAAATACTAACTCCTTATGCTACAGAATTTCGATACCCAAGCGATGTAATGCAACCAACCTCAGAAGAATTAGAAGATGCATTAATTAAAGCAGAAGAGCTTTTCGACTTTGTTGTTTCTGTGCTACCTGATGAAATTAAAACATCATTATGAAGAAACCCATACTGGGTTTTGTTTTTAATCCACGAAAAGTGTGACTACACTTTTCGTGGATCGGTATTAGAGTAACAAGCTTGGGCTACGCGCTAGCCCAAGTTCTTTGACTCTATCCGTATGCTTTAAGCATCAGCTCCTTCAAATCTGCAATCAAGGGATAACGAGGATTTGCGCCCGTACATTGATCATCAAAGGCTTGTTCAGCCATCATTTCCAAGTGTGACATGAATACCTCTCCGCTTGTACCCTGCTCGATTAAGGCATCCTTAATCGTGGCAGGAATATCCACTTGACGCTTGAGAGCTTCCACCGCCGCAATTAACAGTTCCACCTTCTCATCATCCGTATCGCCGCCAAGATGCAGATAATTGGCAATCTGAGCATAGCGCCACTTACTATTGGGATATTTATTTTGAGAGAAAGTGGCTTGCTTAAAGGGAACATCGGTGGCGTTGTAACGGATCACATGGGTAATCATCAGCGCATTGGCGAGTCCATGGGCGATGTGACATGTGCCACCTAACTGGTGCGCGATCGAGTGGCAGATACCTAAGAAAGCATTAGCAAAAGCCATCCCTGCGATCGTAGCAGCATAATGTACTTTCTCTCTTGCTTTGGGATCTTTTGCACCGTTGGTATAGGCGCTAGGTAGATACTTAAACAAAAGCCGAATCGCTTCAAGGGCTAGTCCGTTGGTATATTCCGAGGCGAGAACAGAGACGTAGGCTTCGATCGCATGGGTGAGGGCATCAATGCCACCATAGGCAGTGAGTCGCTTAGGAATATTCATCGTCAATTCGGGATCAACGATCGCAATATTTGGGGTCAGCGCATAGTCGGCAAGGGGATATTTAATATGCGTCTTCTCATCAGTGACCACGGCAAAGGGAGTGACTTCAGAGCCAGTACCTGAAGTAGTGGGGATCGATACCATGATTGCCTTTGCGCCCAAGGGAGGCAGGTCATAAACACGCTTACGAATATCCATAAACCGCATCGCGATCCCTTCAAATTCGATATCGGGATGCTCGTACATCAACCACATGATTTTGGCAGCATCCATCGGCGAACCACCACCAAAGGCAATGATTACATCAGGATGGAAACTATTGCAAATGTCTAAACCTTTGCGAACAGTAGCAAGGGAAGGATCGGGTTCGACATCATAGAAAGTGTAATGGGCAACGCCAATCTCTTCGAGGCTGTCGGTAACTTCCTTAGTCATGCCCAGTTCAAACAAAGGGCGATCGGTGACGATCAGAGCGCGTTTGCGATCCTTGAGGTCACGCAGAGCCACAGGCAAACATCCCGCTTTGAAATAGATTTTAGGTGGAATACGGAACCACAACATATTTTCGCGACGTTCAGCAGCGGTTTTGATATTCAACAAATGCTGTGGCGTGACGTTTGCCGAGATCGAGTTGCCACCCCAAGAGCCGCAACCAAGGGTCAACGAAGGATCGAGACGGAAGTTATAGAGATCGCCGATCGCTCCCTGAGAAGATGGCGTATTGATCAACATCCGCGAGGTTTCTAACTTGCTCTCAAAGTAACGAATATGCTTCTGGTTATTAGGTGCAGTGTAGAGCGATGAAGTATGTCCATGCCCACCAAAAAGCACTAACTCTTCGGCTTTATCTACAGCAGTAAGGAAGTCCTTAGCGCGATACATCGCTAAGATTGGCGAAAGTTTCTCATAGGCAAAGGGTTCGCTCTTGTCGATCGCTTCCACTTCACCAATTAATACCCGCGTATTGTCGGGGATCGTAAATCCTGCGACTTCGGCGATCGCCGCTACCGACTGACCGACAATCGCCGCATTCAAACGTCCATCAGTAAGGATCACATTGCGAATTTTGTCACGTTCTTCAGCGTTAAGAAAATATGCACCACGCTTAATAAATTCCTCGCGCACCGCATCATAAATCTCATCTACCACCACCACAGACTGCTCGGAAGCGCAGATAGTGCCATTATCAAAGGTCTTACTGAGAATAATCGAACTCACTGCCATCTGAAGATGGGCAGTTTCATCAATGATTGCAGGCGTATTCCCAGCTCCCACACCAATGGAGGGATGTCCCGAAGAATAAGCCGCCTTAACCATTCCAGGACCACCCGTCGCCAGAATCAATTTAATCGCGGGATGCTGCATGAGCGCTTGCGATAGTGGTACGGTTGGCTCATCGATCCAGCCGATAATATCCGCAGGCGCACCCGCCGCGATCGCTGCATTCAAAACAATCTCCGCCGCCTGTCTAGTGCAGTTCTTAGTCCGAGGATGGGGAGAAAAGATAATGCCATTGCGAGTTTTCAAGGCAATTAGTGATTTAAAAATTGTCGTGGAAGTAGGATTAGTCACGGGTACGATCCCCGCTAAAATGCCCACAGGTTCAGCAATACGCTCATAGCCAAAATGCTTGTCCGACTCGATCACACCACAAGTTTTATCATTCTTATACTTGTTGTAAATCATCTCTGACGCAAAGTGATTCTTAATCGCCTTATCTTCAATCACACCCATTCCCGATTCTTGCACTGCTGCTTTCGCCAAGGGAATTCGCGCCGCGTTAGCCGCCAGAGCCGCTTTCTTGAAAATATAATCGATCTGTTCCTGCGGGAACGTGGCAAATTCCGCTTGAGCTTTCTTAACTCGCTCAATCAGTAATTCCAGTTCTTCAACATTTGTAACTTTATTCGCAACTAGCATAATCACTCCTAATTTTAATTTCTTTGGCTGTTAAGTAGTTCAACATAATTAGAACCTAAAACCAGAGTTTGTTCCGCCCACTGCGCGGGCGGAACAAACTTTTTGGTTTTTAATTTACTTATGCCTAGCTACTTAACAGCTAGCTTGTAGTCGTACCAGAATCAAGAACTCTAAACTGATTAACAATCCCAAAAAGCTAAGAGCAAATGGCTAACATCTCTTAGCCCCTACCTAAACCCCAACCGCACCAATCGCATTGATCCCACGCTGTTTAAAAATATCGATTGCTTGCTGAACTAGCTCAGGCGATGCAGGGGGGGTATCGCGCAGCGTGTAAGGTAAGCCTAACTGTTCCCATTTATATTCTCCCATTTTATGAAATGGTAGTACTTCCAATCGCTCTACATTGGTAAGATTTGCCACAAAATCAGCGAGTTGATAGATGTTCTCAAGATCATCAGTGAGATGTGGCACTAACACAAAACGAATCCAAACAGGCTTGTTAATATCACTAAGATACTTCGCCATCGCTAAAGTAGGTTCAATGGAAACATGGGTAACTTGATAGAATAAGTCAGGTTTGTAGGACTTAATATCTAAAAGAACTAGGTCTGCTTCCTCAAGAACTGATCTAGCGATATCGATTGCACAGTAACCAGAAGTATCAAGAGCAGTATGCAAGCCAATTTCATGGCAACGCCGAAAGATTTCTTTTGTAAATTCAGGTTGCATCAGTGGCTCACCACCACTAACGGTCACACCACCTTTACGAATGAAGGATTTACATTTTTTGATCTCAGAAATTAAATAGTCAACGGTGACTTCTTTGCCATCATGGGCGTTGCGACAATCGGGATTGTGACAATAGAGGCAGCGCAGGGGGCAACCCTGAGTGAAGACAATAAATCTAATTCCAGGTCCATCGACCGTGCCGAAGGTTTCAATTGAATGGATGCGTCCAGTTTGAGAAGTCATCAGAATTCTCAGAAATCTTACTTTCTATATCTTACTATGAAACTTAGAATTACATTCATTAAGAATTTTTGACTCAATCGTTCTCATTGCGAAGTTGGTTTGAAAAAAACTAGAAGGTTGTTCTGCCCTTGCAGCGAGTGAGACAACCTTCTAGGTGAACTACTTACTTAGTTTTGAATAACTCTTAGCTTTGAGAATTGCCGCAACCAGAAATGCGTAGGAAATGCCACCAACTAAGGCGAGGAGCCAAAAACTGACCAAAGCACTGGTGTTCCAAAGCGCATGGAGAAAAGCGGAACTAAGATAGCCAACTGCCAAGATTTGCCAACGTAGCGATTGCTTCAGGTTGCTTAAGCCAATGAAATATCCAAAGTAGCCGCTATAAGCCATATGCCCTGCCACGGAGCCAAGTACACGGGGGATCAACAATTGCAGCCCTGTTAGCTCTCCCATCTCTACATTGCCGCCCTGAAGAGCCACACCTTGGATAATGTTCGGCAAATATAATCCTAAGGTTTCAGTTAGGGTAAAACCGATCGCGGAAGCAGCACCGATTAAAATGCCATCTAGAGGTTCACTAATGCCATAGCGCGATCGCCACTTTTTGCTCATCCCCAGTCCCCCCAGCCATAACAAAAAAATCGGCAAAGCCTTGAGTAGCTCCTCCATCAAGCCTGCACCAAAAAACATGGCAATAAAGACATTCGTAAAGTTCGCCTGTTGAGTAGGTATAGTGCCTGGTAAGACTTGATAGAAAAACCAGAAAAACACTTGTAAAAGCGGACTTCTGAGAATTAAGGAAGTTAACAAGGCTGAGCCAAAAATGATCCACCAAGGTTTCGGCTTTCCGCAAAGCTGATAGATAAAGTAGTAGGCGGCGAGGCTAATGTATGCCGAAATTGCCAAGTTAAATATTTGAGGCTGTCCCAAGGAAGCAAACATGATTACCACAAATCCCACGGTGGCAATTCCAGGTAATAGGTAGGCTTGCTTCCACAAATCCTGTCCCGTCGAGAAAATTGGCAGTAACTTAGTCAAGGTCAAAGCAGTAATTTGCGATCGCGGGCGTTGGTTAACACCCGTATCTAAAGTTTCTGTTTGAAGCTCAAATACAAATTGGGGAGAATTTGCTAGCCGAATGCGATCGCCATGGTGGAGCTTTTGGCTTGCCGATAGCGGCTGTTCATTTACATAGGTTCCATTGGCGCTACTGAGATCGCAAATCTCCCAACCCACAAGCTTCCCCCATCCCAAAATGGGACGGATCTCCGCATGGCGACGAGATACGGATGCATAAATATTAATGTCAACAGCAATGTCGCAACTAGGATCTCGCCCCAAGATCATCGGGCGATCGCCCAATTTGGTTACAACTTCAATCTGCTGCTGACCTGTGGGGATCTGTTTGAGAAAAGCGATCGGCAGAGATTGGGAGTCCATTCTAAGTATTGAGATTTAAGTTTTATTATTTTTATGTATTACTTTACGCCCAAATCAAAGCCAAATAAATATTTAAAAGCGTTGCCTTGCAACGCTTTTAAATATTTATTTGTGGTTCGGAGGAATGAAGATATTCTCGATATCTAACTCTGAGGCGGCTCGCGCTAGGTGGGGAATATCACTAAGATTTTCAATATAAGGAAGGACTCCCAACACAGGAACAGAAGATAGACGAGAAATCATCTGCGGTGGTGCTAGATTCTCAATTTCTTCGTTAGTAAAGGCTTGTGAACAGCTTAGGACAATTCCTTTTAATTTAACTTTTTGACTATTGGCAAGGGCAACATTGGCGATCGCTTGAGAAATAGCTCCCAATCGAACTGGAACAACTAGAATAGTATCTAAAGCCCAGTCCCTAGCCAGATCCGCGACAATATATTCATTAGTAATTGGGGAGCCGAGTCCCCCCATAGATTCAACTAATAAAAATTGCTTCTGTTGTTGAAGTTGTAAAAACTGTTGCCAGATCAGAGCTAAGTCAATTTCTTTGCTCTCTTTGATCGATGCGATCGCGGGGGCTATTGGCGTTTCAAAATATAGAGGCGTAATTTCATCTAAACTCTGGGGCAAGGCAAAGGTTTGATGATAAAACTCGCGATCGCCGATCCCAGATTGCAAAGGTTTATAAATACCCAGAGAGCTTTTACTAGTATTGCGATATGTCAGCCAATAACTTGCCAGAGCCGCCGTAATTACAGTTTTACCGACACCCGTATCACTGCCCACAATCAGTAACGGTTTGAGAGATTTCGTCATCTTTAATTTTAAATATTTAAAAGTATCTTCAAGTAAGTAACTTGGCTTGATTAAAACCTAAAACCAAAGGTTGTTCCGCCCACTACGCGGGCGGAACAACCTTATGGTTTTTGAGTTTACCTATGCCCAGCTACTTATTTATAGCAGTCTTAAATCATGTATGAGCAAAACAGGGCTTGTCGAAAAGGTTTGTTTCCCCGCCGAAGGCGGGGAAACAAATCAATACTTCATTAGCTATAAAAGAGATTACAGCAGTTACAGCGCTTTGCGCTTAGTTAGAACCCAAATAAACTTGAGGAAGCGGCGCTCCGCGCCGCTTCCTCAAGTTTATTTGTACTACTCAAAGCTTAAATAGACTGTACCGATCAAACAAACCAAAAGAGAAAATGACGGAGCCATTTTCTCTTTTGGTATAACATAGGTATTAATCGTTTCGAGATAATTTTAGGAAAAATATGAGTCTGACTTTAACCACTGAAAACGTAGAAAACGTGCTTGACGAGCTACGTCCTTACTTGATGTCTGACGGCGGTAATGTCGAGCTAGTAGAAATTGAGGGGCCAGTTGTGAGACTACGCCTACAAGGTGCTTGTGGCTCTTGCCCTAGTTCAGCAATGACATTAAGAATGGGAATTGAGCGTAAGTTGAAAGAAGAGATCCCCGAAATTAGCGAAATCGAACAAGTCTTCTAGGTAACTAATGTTACGTGGAACTCAAGGTATGAATCTCCTGCTGCTAGCAAAGCAGGGCAACCACGGGGGGATTGCCCCTACCTGAATAATTTAAATTTGGCGTAGGGGCTGTGCCCCCGTGCCAGCCCCAATCCTTCAACATCGCAGGAATTCCTTCCACGTAACATCAGTAAGTAACATAACAGTTAAAACTTACACCAAAGAAAGCCAGAGATTGTTTCGCTCGCTACGCGACCAAAACAATCTCTGGCTTTTGAGATCTAGCTACTTGTATCTAGCTACTTGTATTGATGAGCTTCGCAACCTGTAAGAGCAAGCCCTGAAGCGTTTGGTGAGCTTGGTACATTTGATTTGTGATCTGTATTTTTTCTTCAGGTGTGGTGTCGTCATTAATAGTCAGATGCTCTAAGTCGGTGGCGATCGCAGCCATAGAGACAATGCCAATATTCACCGAAGAACCTTTAATAAAATGCGCTATACGCTTAATCTGAATATAGTCCTCTGAGGCGATCGCGTCCCTTAGCTGTTGCAAGGTCGGCGCTATAGAATCATAAAATGTCTGTAATAAATCATTTTTAAAATCTGCATCACTATCAATACCATCAATAAATGACCAATCTATAAGCAGAATATTATTCTCTGGAACGGGATCGACTGATTCGTCTGGAATAGATTCGTTAACTTGGTTTAACTCAGGTTCTAATTGGATTTCTGTGAAAATTTTAGATTCCCATTCTGCTAACTTTTGAGCAAGCTCCTCCTTGCGAATGGGCTTACTAAGATAATCATCCATACCCGCAGCAATGCAGCGATCGCGATCTTCTTTCATCGCATTAGCGGTCATCGCGACAATAACAATTTCTCTTTTGTCAGAGTCTAGCGCACGGATTGCTTGAGTAGTTGCATAGCCATCTAGCTCTGGCATCTGGCAATCCATCAGGATAATATGATAATCAATCTGTTCCAATAATTTAAGAACTTCCTTGCCATTTCCAGCCAAATCTGCATCATAGCCAAAACTTCGCAATTGATGCAGGGCAACTTTTTGATTAATTGGACTATCTTCTGCAATCAAGATTTTTAATTTTGAAGACTTCTGGACTTGGGAATTAGCAGATAGCAAGTAAGGATTGTCATTGAATTGAGTGATATTTGGCAGCAGATACTTACTTGGATTATAGTTTGCTTCAGACATCACTACTTCCATTAGCAAATCAAGTAACCGAGATTGTTTGATCGGCTTGACCAGATAATATTCCAACCCCAGATCTTTTATTCGATTAATGTCAGCCCTCTGATTGAGCGCAGTCAGCATGATTAATTTAATATCTCTCAAGTCTGGGTCAGCTTTGATTTGAACAGCGAGCATCTCGCCGTCAGAGTCTGACATTTGCATATCGAGAATTGCCAACTTATAGGGATCGCCCTCACTGATCGCAGTTTTGATCACTGCGATCGCATCTGAGGCGCTCTGCACTGCGTCAACCCTTATCTGCCAAGCCGTTAACTGATAGGACAAAATCTTACAATTTGTTTCACTATCATCAACGACCAGCACACGGATGTCTCTGAGATTTATCTCACGACGAGGCTGAATCTGGGCAATCATCTCAGGAGATTGCATATTAAATGGAATCGCAAACCAGAACTGAGAACCCTTGCCCTCCGCACTCTCAACGCCAATTTCACCTCCCATCAACTCCACAATCTGCTTACAAATAGCTAACCCTAGTCCAGTCCCTCCATATTTACGTGTGGTAGAGGCATCAACCTGCGTGAAGGGTTGAAAGAGCTTTGTCTGAGAGTCTAAAGATATGCCAATTCCTGTGTCAATGACCCGAAATTCAATGGTGGCTGTCGCTTCAGTCTGCTCTTTGAGAGTAGCTTTAACGATTACCTCTCCTGTGGCTGTAAATTTGATGGCATTACCAACCAAATTAGTCAAGACTTGACGCAATCTGCCTACATCACCACAGAGGTGCAAAGGTACGTTCTGATGAATCAGCGCAGCCAGTTCTAGCCCCTTAGATTGCGCCATTATTGCCAGAAGATCAATTACTTCATTAACACTCGTATTAAGATTGAAATTAATTTCTTCCAATTCCATCTCATTGGCTTCTAACTTGGAGAAATCCAGAATCTCATTGATTAAAGTCAATAGATTTTCGCCACTGACTCGAATAGTATCAACAAAGTCTCTCTGAAGCAGTGACAGGTCAGTGTCAGCTAGCAGTCCCGTCATTCCCAGCACCGCATTCATCGGTGTCCGAATTTCATGGCTCATGGTTGCTAAGAAGGCACTTTTTACCTTAGTTGCCATTTCCGCTTGTTGGCGAGCTTCTTCCAGTTCCAGATTCTTTTGCGACAGTTGCTCACGTCTTTGGGTTTCTTGATCCAAAAGCGTGGCTTGGTAGAGCGCAATTCCCACTTGATTGCCAATTTCAGCAACAAAATCAACCTCAGACCTCCGCCAATGGCGCGGTTCACTGCACTGATGGGCGATCAGCAGACCCCAGAGGCGATCGCTTTCTAAAATCGGCACGACTAAGTTAGCGCGAATCTGGAATTTTGCCATCAGGACTTTGTAACAGTCAGGCTGATCGGAATTGGCGACATCATCATTAATTACCTTGCGTCCTTGGCGATATTCCTCCCAAAGCCCTTTATGGAAGCAGGTATCGACAGCATCAACTCCCAGACAGGGCATCCAAGGATCAGCCACCGACTCAGCAACCGTGTCACCATGCCAAGTGTCATTAACAAATTTATAGACAATGACGCGATCGCATCTCAAGAAACGCCGCACTTCACCGACAGTTGTATTCAAAATCTCTTTAATATCTAGAGACTGACGAATGCGTAAGGTGATTGTAGAAAAAACTAGCGATCGCCAATTTTGGAGACGAATTTGTTCTTCCGATTGCTTCTGCTCCGTAACATCTAGCCCAGTTACAATCATAAACTTGCTATCTTCTTGTTGGCTAATTAGCGCTGTAGCTGACCAAGAAATTATGCGAGTTTCACCATTCTTAATTTTCCATTCATTTTCATAGGAGACTGTAAAAGCTTTTCTAAGGGATTGTTCAATACTCTCAGTGAATGATATTGCATCCTGCTCTGAGAGAAAAATCTTACAAAAATTCTGATTGCGAACTTCTTCATAGCGATAACCAGATACGGCTTCACATTCACTATTAAAGCGAATGATATTGCCGTCACTATCTAGGACGATTACAAGGGCATCGACATTATCGAGAAGCGTTACATTAAAGTCTATTTCCCTTTCCAGATTAGAGGCTAACCGACTACGAGTACGATCTTCCCGATTAACTAGATAAAACAATAGTCCTAATACGATCAAAGTAGAAATTAAGGTAGCGATCGAGATCGTGACCGAATTTCCGACAGAAGATTTGGAAGATTGCAGCCGTTTTTCTAGGCTTTGGTTTTCTAGAGCGATCAAGGCATCCAATTTAGAGCGGACATTCCCAATAGAATTGTCATTATTAAGCTCGATTAGTTTCTTTTTAGTAGCCTCAAGTCCTGATACCTGCTGCAATGCCAAAATTTGCTGCAAACTAGCAATTTCTTTATTGATCGCCTCAGCCAAGAGTGTAATTTTATTGGAGAAAAGCTTCTGTTGATTATTAGGCTGACCAAGATTTGAGCCTTCACCAAACAACTTTGGTGCTTTTTGCAGAGCTTCTAAATCCTGCTTTAGTTGCACCAACATCACTTCAGAACGATCAAGGCTCTGGGAATCGTTAGTTAAAATATAGTTATTTAGCTCTAGTTTTAAATCTCGTAATAGATTTAAAGGCTGATTAATTCTATTTAGTTTTTCTCTTTGCTCAAGGGTCGTCGTATTTAATCTCTGGACATTACTTAAATTGATAAATGAAAGAAAGCTCATGCTAATGACCATGGATGCGGCTATCCCAGTCCAAAAAGCAACTTTTTTGATGAATATTTCTTTAACTGGGCGCAACGAAACTGGAGCGATCGGCAGCGAATGGTTAACATCTGTCAAACTGCGGCGTGTTGCCACCATATAGGCAGCCTGCCTTGCCAAAGATTTCAGACCAGCTATTTGTTCTTTATTAAGCTCTCTTGGTTGATAGTCAATCACACAAAGAGTACCGATGGGATAACCTTCGGAGGTTTTAATTGGTATGCCAGCATAAAAGCGAATATATGGTGCAGAGACAACTAGGGGATTGTCTACAAATCTCTCGTCTTCAAGGGCATCAGGGACTATAAAAATACCATCTTGGAGAATTGCATGGGCACAAAAGGCAATCCTCCTTGGAGTCTCAATATCATTTAGCCCAACCTTTGATTTGAACCACTGTCGATTTTTGTCAATTAAACTAACAAGAGCGATCGGTGTTTGGCAAATATGAGCAGCTAGCTGAGTAATATCATCAAAACCTTGTTCAGGAGAAGTATCTAAGATACTGCATTGATACAGAGATTCTAATCTTTCTAATTCGTTGGGATGCTCTAATGCAGGGATCATAGGGTTTGATACTCTTTATCTATATCTAAAATAGTTGAGGATAGTCGAGTAGTTAGGCATTGGACGACATTTATCTAAAATAGCTATGTTTTTTTAATTCGTTCCTGCCCTTTTCTCCCAATGAATGACTATTTCGCTCAATAAAGTCGCATTTTCTACAGTTTTAGCCCGAATACTAATTGAGTTCCCCTCTTTAATATACCAACAATTAATACTGTCTATATAGCAATCCCAAAGTCGAAAACTTACCTAGAAAACAATCTTAATGTAGGTACAGCATGAGAGGATTTTATTATGTATATTCAATCAGTAAAAATTACCTATGCAATCTAGTTCAGTTGTTAAGACAAAGCGCCGCATATTTATCAGTACGGGTGAGGTGTCAGGGGATTGGCATGGTGCAATTTTGATTGGAGCCTTACATGAACGTGCTGCCCTCAGACAAATGGAGGTAGAAATCGTCGGGCTAGGCGGCGATCGCATGGCGGCGGCGGGAGCTAGTCTATTTGGTAATACGGTAGGGATTGGCTCCATCGGAGCAGTTGAGGCTTTGCCCTACATTTTGCCCACTATTCGCGTCCAAGAAACGGCGAAAAAGTCCCTCAAGCAGTCACCTCCTGATGTGGCAGTTTTAATTGACTACATGATGCCCAATCAAGGAATGGGATATTTTGCGAAAAAGGTTTTAAATATTCCTGTGATTTATTACATTGCACCACAGGAATGGGTTTGGTCTTTCAATGATAAAAACACTAAGGCGATCGCGGCTTTTACGGACAAGTTATTAGCAATCTTCCCGCAGGAAGCTGTCTACTACGAGAAGCAGGGTACAAATGTGCAATGGGTGGGGCATCCCTTTGTCGATCTCATGGCAAAGGTTCCCAACCGTGAAGACTCTCGCCAAGTTTTGGGTATTGCGCCCGAAGAATTAGTAGTTACCCTCTTGCCAGCTTCCCGTACCCAAGAGTTAAAGTCGGTGATGCCAATCATTCTAAAAGCCGCCAAAATCATTCAAGCAAAACTGCCCCATGTTAAATTTTGGCTGCCCCTATCCTTAGATCGCTATCGCCCTGCGGTAGAGGCTTTACTGGCGGAATACGACATTCAAGCGAATATTATTTCTGGTCAATCGCAACTGGCAATCAGTGCAGCGGACTTGGTGTTGAGCAAGTCGGGGACTGTGAATCTGGAAACGGCTCTGCTCAATGTGCCGCAGGTGATTTTATATCGAGTCAATGTGATTACAGCTTGGATTGCCAAATATATCGTCAAACTGCAATTACCCTTTATTTCTCCTGTAAATCTGGTCAATATGGAGTCGGTCATTCCTGAATTTGTGCAGGATGACGCTAATCCTGAAGCGATCGCTGCGACAGCCTTAGATTTATTAACCAATCCTGAATCTCGGCAAAAAATGTTGGATGGCTATGCCAAGGTGCGGGACAGTCTGGGCGATAAGGGCGCAATTAGCCGCGTCGCTGACGCAATTCTGGATTATTTGTAGCTAAAGCGATTGGAGGCGCGAAGCGCCTCCAATCTATACTTCTGGTGGTTCTGCGGACTTAACATCAGAAATATCGATGGGAGGAACCTTAGGAAAAGCTGGTGGTATATTTCCACTTGCGCCAAAGGTTTGCTTAACGATCGCGGTACTAATCTTAGAATCACTCATGGCTAATAGTGATTGAATTGCCGCAGGGATAGAATCGGGGTCCATAAATAAAACTTTGCTGCTGGGACTCTCGCCGATCGCCTGTCCCATTTCTAGGTATTTTTGCGCCAGCAAATACTGGACAGCTTCTTGACCGTTAGGGTGCTTGGCGATCGCATCAGCGATGCGCTCAATCGACCGTGCCATAGCTTCAGTCTGCTCATTCTGAACCAACCTATCAGATTCGGCGATTTTTTGATTAGAAGAAGCCGTCGCTTCTGCCTTTTTGATTTCTGAGGTTTTTTCCCCTTCCGACAGGGAAATCATCGCTTTTTTCTCAATTTCCGCCGCTTTTTGCTTCTCCATCGACAGCAGCACCGAAGATGGAATCGTAATCTCTCCCAATCTTACCCGCAGAATGGTAATGCCCCAATCGTCAGTATCACTGCGAATCCCTGTTAAAATTTCTGCATTAATCCCCACTTGCCCCCCTATGATCGAATCTAATTCACACCGCCCGATTTGAGTTTGAATCTGAGTTGATAGGGAAACCTGTAAGGATTGATCGACATTTTCAATGTTGTAACGCGCTTTTTTGAGGTCATTAATCTGCCAGTACATCGCCCCACTGACATTGACGCTGACGTTATCGGAGGTCATACATGGCTGCGGCTTTAGCTCTAAGACTTGTTCACGAGAGCTTTTGATCAGCGCGATGCGATCAAAAAATGGAAGCACGATATTTATGCCTGGGGATAGGGTCTTTTCGTACTTTCCGAGTCGCTCGACAAGGGCAATTTGTCCTTCGTCAATAATCCGAAATGAGCGATAGATATAAGATCCACTCAGAACTGCAAAAACAATACTAAATATCGTTGCTTCCATAGTCTGACCTACAAGGCGATTTTTATGAAGAATTTTATACCAAATAAAGAAATGGCGTAGCCATTTCTTTATTTTAAAATCCAGAGATTTTGGGAAACGGCGCTACGCGCCGTTTCCCAAAATCTCTGGATTTTAATTGAGCGCAAAGCGCTGCCATTTACGTTAAAAACTAAATCGCGCCAAGCGCTTTTAACAAAGCTGCAAATTTAATTGTAGTTTCACTTTGTTCATTCTCAACTTGCGAGTCAGCAACAATTCCTGCGCCAGCAAAAATCCTCGCCCGATCGCCTTGAATATATCCCGCCCGAATTCCTACCCCAAAAGTCCCCTCACCGTTGCCATTAAGCCAACCAATCGGAGCCGCATACCAACCGCGATCGCAGGCTTCCCATTGCTGCATAAAGCACACAGCGAGATCTCGCGGCACGCCTCCAACAGCCGCCGTAGGATGTAACTGCTGAAGAATATCCAAAACAATGAGCCAGTCAGACGTATTAATCTTGGCAGTAATTGGTGTGTGCAAATGCTGCACATTAGAAAGCTTGAGCAGTCCCGTACTGGTCTGTGAGTCGATTTCCGCACCCATACCTTGCAGGCGATCGCAAATAGAGCGAATCACAAAATTATGCTCCTGACGATCTTTTTCACTGTGGAGCAGGCGATCGCCGAGCATGATATCTTCGCGCACAGTTTTACCCCGCTCAATGGAACCTGCTAATGCGTCACTACGCAGCCACAGGCTTTCATTTTGGGTACTGAACTGCAAAATTATTTCGGGAGTTGCACCCAAAAAAGTCTTGTCTAGCCCACAATCTAGCAAAAAGGAAATACATTCTGGATACTCGCACCGCAGAACGTGAAGAACCTGAAATGGGTCAAAATTGCGATCGGCTAGGACATCGATCGCCCTAGCCAAAACTACTTTCTGGAAATGACCTTGACTAATTAAACTCAAAGCTCGTTCCACAATTTCTGTCCAGATATGGGAACCCTGCACCTCAATAATTTTATTGACCTCATGCACCGTCGGCGCTTGATAATGCAAATTAACCTGCAAATGCGATCTCAACAATTCCATTTGCTCTAATATTTCGTCAACATCATCCCAAGGCTGGATCGCATAGTTCAGAGTCAATACAGAGCGCTTGGAGCTACGTCGAACCATCCATTTAGGAATGAAGAATAATAATGTAGGGAACTCTAAAGCTGTATGCGAACTTTGGTTAAAGTCTGGAAGTATGGAATCATCACTAATATCACGAGGATAGAAAGAGAAGGCTCCTAAAACATGAATCGATTTTTCTGATAAGTCCAGCTCTAAATTCTCAGCAATTATAGAAGGCTCCAAATGCTGGCGGATAAATTGCTTGGCACAATCAAAGCGATCGCCTTGATCGTGACGGGGAATTAGGACGGAGGCAACTGCGCCCGCCGCCGCTAAAGTCAAATCTGACTTGGGGTGTTCCCAGTAAAATTTGGGTTCTTGAGTTGTGGATTTACTCGCTAATAGTAATAGGGGATTGTGGCATTCCCAAATCTGGGAATAGCTCAATAAAACTGGTGATCCTGTAATCTGCGCTTTGGCGATCGCTTTAACAATCCAATCGTGCAGAGATTTAGAATCGGGGCGGCTGTAGGTGATACTCTGACGAAGTTGCATCACTATATTTTATAGCAGTCGTCAGCACAGTTAATATCTGAATAAAATATAAAAAACAATAAAGGCTGCACTGATCACACTAGCTTTCTCGAGCAGGGGATTGGTTATTTACGCTTTTCGCAGTCAAGAGATAGACATTATTGGCTTAGCGCTAAAATCTTCAGGCAACTCCATAGTCTGTATATGGGCGTTTGTAGGGAGGGTGTAACCCTAAAATAATGTCTGAACGCGGAACACCTCTGGTAACTAGTTCTTTCCCTAAATCAGCTTCGGTCATGTTGTGCTGAATCCAAATCTTGCCATTTTTGATGTCGATATGAATGTAACAGGCATAAATACGGTGCAAGTTCTGCCAGCCAATATCTACAAGCTGATAGTGATCGTTTTCGGTGTCACAAATAATCTGACATTCAATTTCTGGCTCGTTGTTTGAGGCGTGGTCAGTCAGTAATTCTTTGACAATTTGACGATATTTTTCTACGGTTTCCATTCTACAATCTCCTCCAAGTTGGGATCATAAGCTAGGGTAAAGATTTTAACTTCTATGGCAATTTCATTTTTATGCTTATATCAAGCGATCGCCATCTTAAATTTGTGTTGTCTCTAAATCAATGAGTTGATTCTTCCTAGCCAAATCTTCATTTAAAACTAAAATACTTGAAGGTAATAAATTCCATGTCCTTATCGTAGGACGGAGTGCTTTGTTGAGTGCTTCTTTAATAGGTAGTAGCCACTCTTCTTTACAGTCTTTAATTACTAGCACAAAAACAAATTGAACACGGGATAGATCAATTTGCATAAAATTCTCTGACAATTCAGAGTCTCCCTTGCTATGTCTTTTTAAGTGAATAGCAATGAATAAAGTTAAGGCATTAACAAATTTATTGCAAATTTCTCTTACATAAATATCAAATGGATGGGAAGTTAGCTCTAAAACAATATTTTCTATTTGTGCTTCTGAATATTCTAAATTACTATTTAGCTTTTTCCTTACTTCATTCATACTTTCTTGAAGTTTTCCGTGCGTCTTAGAATTGGGAGAACTTTTTTTCGCCTCGATCATCCAAATAGCTGTTTTGTTAGTTTTAGCATCAGGGCGAAGTAACAGAAACTCTACCATCTTTACGCCCGATTCAATTCGTTTGTATGTCTGGCTTTTCTCAATATAAAAGCAATATCCTTTTGGAAATGCCCCAAATGTCAAATCAGATTCAGTAATAGGCTCTGTCGTCATCATACTAAATCTATTTCCTCTTTATACAAACGAATAGATTCATCAATAATTGGGTTGTCGATCATGCCATTTTGTAAATCCTCAGAATACCAAGTTTCTGCGGATATGATAGGAATTGACATTTCTTTTTGTTGAGAAATTAGATAGAGTTTTTTGATCACAAAATATGAATGACTAGCCAGAAAAAATTGAATCCCCCTTTCAGCTAAGGTTGCGATAATGTCAAGTAGTTTTGAAATTGCTTCTGGATGCAATGCTGCCTCTGGCTCATCAATAAAAACAATAGAATTTGGTGTTAGATAACGATTGCCCAGTAAAGTATCTAAAATTGCTATTTTCTTTATGCCTTCAGCCGTAGTTCCTATGGAAAACTTTTGCTTGCCTTTTCTAAATTGCCAACGATTAGAATCTTGTTCATACTCTATCGTTCCACCTAAAATATCTTCTAAATTTTTGCGAGACTGTGAAAACTCCGTAAAGTTTTTTCCTTTTTGGGGTTGAGTACTCAAAGCTCTAGCTAAATCTAAATATGTGTCGTCAAAGCCAAATACTTTATCTTGCTCTCGTGACTTTAAAATGATGTTGTGTAGAGAAAGAACTTCTTTTGCAGGTAAAAATATAGAATTATCTTTGCGCTGTGGAATATTATTATCTACATTTTTAATCTCTTTGGCAGTCTCCTTGCCAAAAGAATAGAAAAAAACTTTATCGTTAAAGCATATCTTTAACGATAGTGGATGTTCTGATCCTTTTCTTACTAAATCACCAATTTTTTCTGTCTGAAATGTCCAATATAGTTTGTCAAAAAGTATTTGGTTAATATTTCTTTGATCATCACCACGCTTAAATTCTTCAATTGTCCGCATGGCGGTATATAGAGATTTAAGCAAGAAAGTCTTACCTGTGCCATTATTTCCAATGACAAGATTTATATTGCCTAATTTTTGCCAGACAAGTTTTTCAATTATGCCAAAACTTTCAAGTTCAATAGCGTTTATCATTACTTATATTTATTAATATTTATTGATATTTGGATTTGTAGTTTATTCTAACAATATCGACAGTCAACTTCGAGCCAAGCTTTTACGGCATCTTCAAGCATTTCTAATAAGTGTTCGTAACTATCGCCCCAAGTGTGACAACCTTTTAATGCAGGAACAGAGCCACACCAAACTCCATCTTCTTGCCAAATAATTGCTTTGATTTTCATAGATTTATTCCTTCGTTTGAATGAATGTATCGCTCGGAATGCTTAACGGATCGTGGGTAATTGTCCATCCGTATTTGATGAGTGCTGTTTTCACAGATTGATGAAATAGGTCTTTTGCCATAGCAGTCCCAGAAATTTAATATTGGGCTACAATACTCATCAGCTAAAGTCCACAGGTATTTAAGTGAGAAAAAAGAATCGCCAAATCTGTTCCTCCAATCATAAAGACATTTGACCCTGACAATCCTAAGCCTGATAGTGGAAGACTTGCTGAGAGAGCATTTTTTGCATTTAGGGTATCGTTCATAAAGGCGGTGTATGTCACCCAGTCAATATTTCTGTGGGAATACCAACCTACTTTTGCGGCAAATTTTTTAAATACTGTATAGTCATATACACCAATCATTCCACCACAATCAATCCATAGTGTTTTCTGGACACTAAAGCCAAACTTGCTTTTACTGTGATGCACCCATAGATGATCAATTGCTTGTAAATCTTCAGAAGGAACAGCTTTGATACTCGCTTTGTCTAGCGACCCCTGAGAAGTACGATTTGCTACATTGAGTATGATTTCTCTGGTTAGATAATCTGCCTCGCGCCATTTTTGCGATGATAGAAAATCATCTAGTTTTTGATACTTAGATTTGAATCCAGCTAAACGTTTACGCTCTGCTTCTTTTCTTGCAGATTCTTCTTGCCGAAGACATAGTTCTTCTTGTCGTATTCTTTCAGCTTTAGCCTTTTGGTTGCATAAATTTTCCTGCCGTTTCAATTCCTCTTGACGATTTCTCTGTTCTTCTTCTTCTTGCTGACGGCGCAATTGCTCATTAAAAGACTCAATACGTTCATTCTGAACTCGTTGCAAAATTTCTGCTAAAGGTTGAATATACTGACTTGCGGTTTGTTTGGGAACTCCAAAACTTACACTATCTAACTTGATCGAATAGAAAGGATCATCACCATCAACGATCGCATAAAGATCCACCAAAAACAGCGCATAAATCTTTTGTAAAGTTGTTAGCCAATCGCCAATAATTTCATAGAGATCATCATCATTAATTGCTTCTGAAGCCTCATCGCGTATTTGTTGCGCCACTTCTCGCCAAGGTAACTCTACATCAAAATTTCCCTTGAGAATCTCAGCGCTACGACTACCCCAAAGTTGATAATGAAAATATGCTTTGCGGCGCGTAATCTTACTGAAACTCATTACAAAAGGCACATTAGGCAAGATGCTCTTTAGTTGAGCAGCATTAGCATCAAAAATATTTTCATCACCAAAAAATCGACTATAAAAGCGAACATCGCCCTGAAAAACGAGATTAGCAAACTTCTTGATTTGACTCTCCGCGTCGGAAACTAACTCTGTCCGAAAGTAATCAGGACATCCTTCAGTAATTTGCATCTTGGCGCAAACAAACAATGGACGATCGCTATCTTGGGCTAAACTCTCTAACTCCTGACGACTAAAGATTGTGGGCAGTTTGATCTTGTCCCAATCCGCTTGAATTTGGCGAAATTGCAAGTCTTGCCGACTTTTTAAATCATTTTGCTGCAATTCTCGTTTTAAATCACGCCATAGTTCACTTAGTTGCGCCTTGAGATCTCGCTCTTTTTGAGCAAGGGCAACATTGATCATCAATTCTGTTTTCTTGAGGTCATTTTGTTGTTGTTGCACTTCCGCCAGTTGCATTTGTGCGTCCGCAAAGTATTGCATCGCATCACTGTTATTTCTCAATACAAGTGCGATCACATTCTCATCTTCTGACTGATGAGTTTCCCCTTTCCCAAAAACTGTGTTGCTGAAAAACTGTCTGATACTTTTAGCAACATCATCAATTTCAATTACTGTCATGCCCACTTCAAAGACTTTTGCTGTCAATACGCCCCAATTAAACATCAGCAACCTTGCTAAAAATTTATAGTTTAAAGTAAATTGATTGTATCAAATTTTATAAAGGTAAATCAGATTTACAACTGAATTGATTCCCACTCAAAGGCTTCTGTAAAGCGCGATAAATGCCGCACATTAGTCGTAGCCACCACCACATAACGACTAGGAAACTCTTCCTTCAACAATTCCCAATGAGCGCAAATAATTGCATCAACATCAATACTTATTCCATTTGACATCGCTTGTCCCTGTAAACGCGACTTTGCCCAAATATCCGAAGCAGCAATTAAAACCTGTGACGTAACTGGCAAAAACTCAACAAACTCACGCAACTCATCCAAAGCTACTAACGGTTGCGATCGCTTCTCAAAACGCATCGATTCAAGTACCAGATTTCGCCTTACTTCATAATCGCAAATATCTGAACTAGCAACATAAACACCTTTAGACAAAAGACTGTACAACCAATCTTCACAAGCAAGAACTTGATCCCGTTTATTAGGGTTAGACAATAACCCAATTACACCTGAATCTAGAAAGACGATCATAAGTAAAGCTTTGCGTCATCAGGGCGATCGCTATTAATACTTGCTTTAAAACGCTCAAAAATAAGCTCTGCATCTTGGATATCTACTTCGGTCATTTGAGCAAGCCTTTGTCGTCTTTTCTCTAGAAACTTCACCGCCAAACTAGTCGAAACAGGCTTTTCCCAATCAGGATAATTTTTTAGTCTATTTCGAAATGCTTCGGGTGAAACTCGCAATATTTTATCGGCAAGCATCTCAAAACCTCCAATGATTATCAAGCCTATTAAGCATCGATCCTAGTGTAACTTATCCCATCAAATGCTAACTTTGAAGCTTAGATCGGCGATCGCACGAAGTTAACCACAAAGAAGAAAGCGCCGCGAAGCGGCGCTTTCTTCTTTGTGGTTAAGTGAGCAAATTATCTAAACCATCGCCTGTAGCGATCGCCAACTCTTGCAATCTCTCCTGCTGATCCTTAGAGATGCAGCTTTGGATCACATCCTCAAGCTCGCCTTCTAAAATTGGCGGGAGATTAAAGTTCTGTCCTAGACGATGCTCAGTCAGGCGGCTATCTTTGTAATTATAAGTACGAATCTTTTCAGAGCGTGAACCTGTACCAACTTGCAATTTTCGTCTTGAGCTAACCTCAGACTGCTGTTCATTCAGTTTCAACTCATAAAGCTTTGCCCGCAAAATCTGCATGGCACGCTCTTTATTCTTTAACTGCGATCGCTCTTCTGTACAAAAGATCCTAATCCCCGTGGGTTTGTGGAATAAGTCTGCCGCAGTTTCTACTTTGTTAACATTCTGACCACCAGCACCACCAGACCTTGCCGTAGTCAATTCAATATCTTTGGGATCAATGTGAATCTCCACTTCATCGACTTCAGGCATAATCGCCACTGTCGCCGTAGAAGTATGTACCCGACCCTGTGACTCAGTGGCAGGCACTCGCTGCACACGATGCACACCCGACTCAAACTTCAATTTGCTGTAGACGCGATCGCCTTGCACTTCAATGATAGCTTCTTTAAATCCGCCCATTTCCGCCAAAGTCTCACTGATCATCTTGACGCGCCAGCCCTGACGCTCAGCATAGCGAGTATACAGACGCACCAGATCGCCCGCCCAAATACCCGCTTCATCTCCCCCAGTACCCGCTCTGATTTCCAACATGATGTTCCTATCATCATTAGGATCTTGAGGAAGAAGTAAAACTTGTAACCGATTTTCTAAGTCTTGTAGTTTAACTGCCAGCTCTTCAACTTCTAGCGCTGCCATCGCTTTCAGTTCAGGGTCGCTCTCTGACTCCCTTAAGATCTCCTGAGCTTCCTTATAGTCTTGTTCCGCCTTGCGAAATGAGTCATAGGTTAGCACAGTTTCTTCGAGCGAAGCCCGCACCTTAGCAATGCGCTGAAACTCGCCGTGATCGGTCGCCACGTCAGGATCACCCATCCGACGAGTCAGTTCATTGAAAGTTTGCTCGACAGATTCAAGCTTTTTGATTAAGTAAGCAGCAGGCATGGATTTGCATTCACAACAAAAGAGTTAAAGAGCGAAGTAATTTTCAGGAAATTATAGATTTTCCTGAGTTGCCTATGTCTATTTCTCTTGGGTAGCAGCGTTTTCGTCAAACATTCCGTACTTACGCAAGAAGCGCTCTACGCGACCTTCGGTATCAATAATTTTTTGAGTACCTGTATAGAAAGGATGATTACCTGACCATACGTCAACATTAATTTCAGGATGGGTTGAGCCAATGGTGGCAACCACTTCACCGTTGCAAATCACCTTTGCTTCGGGATACCACTTTGGATGAATTCCAGATTTAGGCATAGTCTTGGTTATAAAAAATCAAAAATTAAGCTTTTCTAGACTATCACAGATCAGCAATTTTCGTTACAGAAATTAGTTTTTGAAAGCCCACCATGACGAGCTTTCAAAAATCAATTTTGGGGTTTTCAGCACCTTTGGTGCTGAAAACCCCAAAATTGGTTTCATAATGAGAACTGTTAAGCACAAAAAATGACTATTGGGCTGTAAATCATGAAAAATCCCGCAGTTACCGACCAAGAGCTTCATCCTCTAATCATGCAGCGCTGGAGTCCCCGTGCTTTTGATAGCAAATTGATCGAGCCTGAAAAATTAGTCAAATTATTTGAGGCGGCTCGATGGTCTGCATCTTGTTTCAATGACCAACCTTGGGCTTTTATTGTGGCGACTAAAGATGACACCGTAAACTATCAAAAAATGCTTGATTGTCTTGTTCCGTTTAATGTGTCTTGGGCGCAAGCTGCTCCTTTGTTGGGATTAGTCATAGCTCAAAAGAACTTCAAGCACAATGGTAAACCTAATGCTTGGGGCGAGTATGACTTGGGGCAAGCCACAGCAACTTTGGTGTTGCAAGCAACAGCTTTAGATCTAGTGGCTCACCAAATGGGTGGATTTGATGCAGATAAAGCGATCGCCACTTTTGATATTCCTGAGACTGCACGTCCGATTGCTGCGATCGCGATCGGTTATGCGGGTGAGGCAAGTAATTTGCCTGCCGAGTTACAAGAACGCGAGACGGCTCCACGCGAACGGCAGCCCCTATCTAGTTTTGTATTTACTGGTAAATGGGGAAGCACATCGCCATTTATTTAGCGATCTCAATTCATTAATGGCGGCGCTTCACGCCGCCATTAATCTTGTTAAACTTTGGTTAGCCAATGTTGATAATCTGGGAGTAAACCCTGTACTGCCTTGCTATAAAGATCACGCAATTTTTTAGTGATCTCGCCAACAGTACCATCGCCCACAGGACGATGATCAAAGCTAGTGATTGGCGCAAGCTCCGTTGCTGTCCCGACAAAAAATGCCTCGTCAGCAATATATAGTTCTGTGCGATCAATAGTCCGCGACAGCGTCTCAATTCCCAACTCCTTCGCAGCTAGTTCCATCACTGAGTTACGAGTGATTCCCTCCAAAATATTGTCAGTAATAGAACTAGTGATCAGTTTCCCATCTCTTACGAGGAAGAGATTCATCGCACTTCCTTCGGCAACATGACCATCGTTGGTGAGTACCACCACATCATCAAATCCAGAAGCATAGCCATCAGTTTTAGCAAGAGCGGTATTTACATAAGCTCCATTTACCTTAGCGCGGGCGGGAATCGCGTTGTCGTCCAAGCGTCTCCAAGAAGATACTCCCACCTTCAATCCATTGCTAGTGTCTAAGTAGCCATCCATCGGCACACTGAACAAGCAAAAATCATCATGGGTGTGCGGCACTTTCAGGATTGGACCAATTCTTAGGTCAGATTTATAGATGATTGGGCGCACGTATGTTGCGGAATTACATTGATTTCGTTTTAGTAATTCTTTGGTAATATCCACCATAGCGGCGACATCAAGGGGATGTTGCAATCCGATAATGCGGCAACTTTGAATGAGGCGCTGATAATGCTCTTCGAGGCGGAATGCTGCCATGCGGTTCTCTTCAGGTAGCCAATACGCTTTTACCCCTTCAAAAACCGCCGTGCCGTAGAGAAAGGCATGGGTACGGATGTTTATAGTCGCATCTTCGAGGGGGACAAAGGTTCCGCGTATGTAGGCGTACTGTAGGGTCATGGTTTAACACATTTTGATATTTGTTTTTCTCATCATAGTACTTACTCTCTTCACACTCAAGGATTACAGCGCTTCGCGCTCAAACAGCCACAAGAATAATTCTGAAAGCGTTGCTTCGCAACGCTTTCAAAATTATTCTTGTGGCTGCGCTCAAACCTCAAATAGTGAGAGGTGGCGCATCGCGCCGCCTCTCACTATTTAGATTGTGGTACGATCATAAGCCTTTAAAAAATTCCTAAGTCCCATGACCGCAGACACAATGCAGTTGCTAGTCGCTGAAGCAGTTACGGCGCTTGTTCCGACATTTACCAAAATTGATCTCCATGTAAAAAGTAACCTAGCCAAAGTCTTACAAGCTTTTCGCGATCGCCATGTGGGGGCGCATCACTTCGCCAGTGTGTCGGGCTATGGACATGGGGACATGGGGCGCGATGTACTTGATCAAGTATTTGCTCAGATTATGGGCGCAGAGTCCGCAGCCGTGCGTGTGCAATTTGTCTCAGGAACCCATGCGATCGCCTGTTGTTTGTTTGGAATTTTGCGCCCCCTTGATGAGTTAGTGTCTGTGGTCGGCGCACCCTATGACACCCTTGAAGAAGTAATCGGCTATCCACTTACTTCTGATAGTAAAGGTACAGAATATGCTGGCTCCCTGAAAGACTTTGGGATCACCTATCGCCAAGTCGATCTTACGGCGGAAGGCAATGTAAATTGGGAAGCTCTCGCCACAGCGATTAAACCGCAGACACGCATGGTTTTGATTCAGAGATCTTGCGGTTATGCATGGCGACAAAGCTTATCAATTGAAGATATTGCCAAGATAATTGAAATTGTTAAACAGCAAAACCCTAATACTGTCTGCTTTGTAGACAATTGTTATGGTGAATTCATTAGCGATCGCGAACCCACCGATGTCGGAGCTGATATCATGGCTGGCTCCCTAATCAAAAACCCAGGGGGCACGATCGCCACCGCAGGCGGCTATGTGGCTGGCAAAGCTGAGTATGTAGAACTCGCAGCCCAGAGACTCACTGCCCCAGGGATTGGACGCGAAGGCGGCGCAACCTTCGATCTCAATCGCTTGCTGTTTCAAGGGTTATTTCTCGCGCCGCAGATGGTTGGCGAAGCGATGAAAAGTAGTCACCTCGCTGCCTATGTATTTGATAAATTAGGATACAAAGTTAAGCCCGCACCTTTAGAAGCACGCCGCGATATTATCCAAGCGATCCAGTTAGGCGATCGCCAAAAATTGATCGAATTTTGCCGCAATCTCCAAAAGTTTTCGCCGATTGACTCCTATGTTGATCCTGTGCCTGGAGAAATGCCAGGATATGCGAGTGAGCTAATTATGGCGGGTGGTACTTTTATCGATGGCAGTACCCTAGAGCTTTCAGCAGATGGCCCCCTACGGGAGCCCTATACTGTATTTTTGCAAGGTGGTACTCACTGGACGCATTTAGCGATCGCCTTAGAAAATTTTCAAATCATTTAGAATAAGCGATGTACTCCAACCGCAGGCGCGAAAGAGGCTTCGACTTCGCTCAGCCAGCAATATTAGGTTGGCTGAGCGAAGTCGAAGCCATTTGATTTAACGCAAAAACAATTGGTATCAAGTTTGAAAAAACGTTTAGATGTTTTATTAGTTGACCTAGAGCTTGCTCCATCGCGGGAGCAAGCTCAAAAGTTTATTCGGGCGGGTTGGGTACAGGTCAATCAGCAGGTAATCGATAAACCAGGTACAGAAGTTAAAGAAGATGCCGCCATCTTAGTCAAAGAGCGATCGCCTTTTGTGTCCCGTGGTGGTGAGAAATTAGCAGGAGCGATCGCCAAATTTGGGGTGGACTTACGCGATCGCACTTGCTTTGATGGCGGCATCTCTACGGGTGGCTTTACTGACTGTATGCTCAAACAGGGGGCGGTCAAGGTCTATGGCATTGATGTTGGCTATGGGCAAGTCGCTTGGGAAATCCGTAGCGATGAGCGAGTCATTTTGCGGGAGCGCACTAATTTAAGACATCTGACCCACGAAGACTTGTACCAGCCTGAAGATATCGTTCCCGACTTTGCAGTACTAGATTTATCGTTTATTTCTTTAACTAAAATTTTGCCTTCCCTCTGGAACTTATTGCGATCGCCTCGTGAGACGTTGCTCTTAGTCAAACCTCAGTTTGAGGCTGGCAAAGGTCAAGTCGGCAAAAATGGCATTGTCCGAGAACCGAAAATCAGAGCCGAGGCGATCGCGCAAGTACTAGCTACTGCTCAAGAATTAGGCTGGCAATTTCAAGGGCTAACGCCTTCACCGATTCAGGGACGCACTGGTAATTATGAGTATTGGCTATGGTTAAGCGAGCAACCATCGACCGTTACCAATCCTAGCTTTGAGGATATTTTAGCGATCTCCTCCCTTACAAAAGAATAATGGCGGCGCAATGCGCCGCCATTATTCTTTCAGTGTTGAGCGCATTGCGCTCTAATTTATTTATCGGTGCTGGGAGAAGAATTATAAAGAGCATCCAATCTCGATCTGGCATCATCAACATTGATTGACTTAACCACCATTAGCGGCTCGTCAATGTAATGTCCATCTTTATCCCATAACTCAGGATGAGTAAATTGGGGAGATACGCGGCGGCGGTTGTTTTGATAATTGCGCGATTCATTTTGAGAGAGCGAAATCATGCTGCGGATTAAATTGCTAATAGCAAAAATTGAAAGCACGGTAAAGGCGAGAATGTAGAGAATCTGTACCATATCAACTTCCTATAAAAATGTGTAAAGCGAAATATAAAGAGAAGGTTTTAAATGAGATTGGCTTGCGGGAGCTTTTTTGTTGGGAGTAAATCAATCAGTTGACGCAAGTCTATGTGATTGCTAGCCTCGAAGCCTCAGGGGAAAGTCTAAAAATTTGCTAGAAATCAAACTGGAAATTTTAAATTGCTTGATTACGATAGTAGCGCATCCCCACGCCTTGACACTCAATAAGTAGCTCATGCCAAGGTCGCATGGTAGCAATGTCAACACCAACTTGATGCCCCGTAATCTTAAACAAAGACTTTGCCACGCCAACTTCCTTGAGTGCGTTTTCAACTCTAGCCAATAAATCCTTCTGAGATTCTTCAGTTATAAAATCTAAACGTTCTTTAGAAAGTAAACTTTGAGAGCGGCTAAACCAATACACAAAATCTTCTAGTAATGGTTCTAGTATTTGTCTGAGCATTTCAGGATCGGGGCTAGCGGTGTTACTCATTTCGTTAAATCTGATAGCAGCGTTAATGCTGTGTATAGTTTGTTTAAAAGCAAGAAAGTCTGTTTTATACTCAGCATTATAACATTCTGTTACTTTTCTTAACATTAAACAAACCTTATGACTGTAAATCTAACTTTTGGCTCAGATGCAAATTTGAGAGCTTTGCAAAATTTAATTGATGTGGTGGCAAAGCTGCGATCGACTGATGGTGGCTGTCCTTGGGATTTGCAGCAAACTCCTCAAAGTTTGATCCCCTATGTCATTGAGGAAGCCTACGAAGTTGTAGATGCGATTCAAGGTGGCGACAATAAGGCGATCGCAGAGGAGTTGGGAGATTTGTTAATGCAGGTGGTTTTGCAATCACAAATTGCTAGCGAAAATAATCACTTTTCGATCGCCGAAGTTGCCGATGGCATTGCTCAAAAATTAATTCGCCGCCATCCCCATGTATTTTCCGATCTCAAACCCGAAAGTATGGACGAGATTCATCAAAATTGGGAAAGGATCAAGGCTGAAGAAAAAGGTGAAAGTTTAGCGGATACTCAAAAATTAAGTTATAAGCTAAAACGTTATGCGCGATCGCTACCAGCTCTAACCGCTGGCATGAAAATATCGCAAAAAGCCGCCGCCAATGGTTTTGAATGGGAAAATGCTGATGGAGTCTGGGCAAAGTTTCACGAGGAACTAGATGAATTGCACAATGCACTAGAGCATGAGTCAAAGGAAAATCAACAGGCTGAGCTAGGAGATTTGTTATTTACGCTAATTAATGTGGCGCGTTGGTACGATCTTGATCCTGCCGAGGCGCTGCGATCGACCAATCGTAAATTTATTCAGCGTTTAGAAGTAATTGAGCAACTAAGCGATCGCCCTATTGACAGCTTCACTCCCGCCGAACTAGATCAGCTTTGGCAACAGGCAAAGCAAAAGCTTAGTTAATTTAAAGATAGGCGGTGCTTTGCACTGCCTATCTTGTCTAGTTGCCTGAAGGTGCATCTGGTGGCAAAAATCGAGAATCAGAGATTTCGATCAGTTTATCAATCGAAGTTTCTGCCAGAAACTTGCGAGCTTTAGCCAAATACTCTAGATGGGGGCATTGATCACCGAGGACACAGCCATTAGTACATTCTTCTTTGCAATTGACTTGGCGAGACATAGCTTTTGAGCATGGGTTGTAGACTAAACTCAATTTACTACAACAGCCCCACAAATCTCATTACGAAAACTTCAAACTCAAAAAACTAGAAGAAGAATGGCGACGCTTCGAGCCGCCATTCTTCTTCAGAGGTCATGTGGTAGCCATGAAACCCTGTGAACATTGCCTTGCCCTAAGCTCAATTCGTTATCGCATCCAACATGACGTATCTAAATCTTGGGTGTTAGTTTGTCCCTTATGTTGGCAAAAACTCTCTCAAGCTAATCCTTACTATCGTTATGGCCGAACATGGAAAGCTAAAAAATAACAACAAGAAAGCAGTGCCTAGCGCTGCTTTTTTTATTTGCTTAGCACCAAAAACCCTAAAAGCCTCGCTAAGCGAGGCTTTTAGGGTTTTATTGTAGCGCTTGGCGCTATATGCGGTCAGAGAGACTCGAACTCTCACAGCTTTCGCCACCACCACCTCAAGATGGCGTGTCTACCATTCCACCATGACCGCTCTTGTTTTAAGTGCTTTACTATATTACAGCAATGAAGCAATTGTGCAACATTCTTGTGAAACCGATTTTGAAGTTTTCAGCGCCGAAGGCGCTGAAAACCCATAGGCTTGAGCCATCCGTCATGCAGACGACTCAAGCCTATGGGTTTGGCGTGAGCTACTTATAATAAAAACTAATGGTATTAATCTTAGTCAAATAATGGAAACGCAAACCTCAGCGTCTGAAACACCTTCAGAAAATAACTTATCGAAGGTGAAACCTTCACCTTGGAAACGCCCTCTGCTAATCACAGGAATTGCGATCGCCAGTTTGTATGGCTCTGCTTGTGTGGCTCTATGGTTGGGACAAACAAAATTATTATTCTCACCGACTAGGGAAATCACAACTACGCCAGCTAAGTTTAATGCCGAGTACGAGGAAGTTCTGATTCCTGTGAGTAATGTTGATGGCTCCAAGGAAAATATTCATGGCTGGTGGTTGCCTACTCCTGAGGAGAAAAATTTACCAATGGGCGATCGCAAGGTAATTTTGTACTTGCATGGCAATGCTAAAAATATTGGAGCCAATGCGAAACACGCTAATCGTCTGAAGGGGCTAGGATTTTCAGTCTTGGTGATCGACTATCGCGGCTTTGGCAAGAGTGACGGGAACTTTCCATCAGAAGCAAGTGTATATACAGATGCCCAGACAGCTTGGGATTACTTGATTACGAAGGGCTTTCAGCCAGAACAAATATTGGTATATGGACATTCTATGGGTGGAGCGATCGCTATTGACTTAGCAACGAAGCGCCCTGTGACTAAGGGGATGGTCATTGATGGCACATTTACCTCAATTATGGACATGGCAACCCTTGATCCTAAATATCGAGTTTTTCCGATTGACCTGCTGATTCACCAACGTTTTGATTCGATTCAAAAAGTGCAATCGCTAAAAGCTCCTGTTTTGTATATTCATGGTTCTAATGATGAGCTAATTCCTGCGGCGATGTCGCAGCGATTGTTTGAGGCAACGCCAACGAGAAAAGCGATCGTGGTAATTCCCAATGCAGGACATAACAACACAGCTTCAACCAATGAGCCTCTGTACTTGGGTTCGATTAGAAGTTTCTTTAAACTGAGTTAAGTAGCTGTGGCGCTTTGTGCCCAAACCTAAACCAAGAAAAAATTAAGAAGCATTACAAAGCAGCGCTTCTTAATTTTTTCTTGTGGAGTAATGGCGGCGCTTCGCGCTTACTCCTACTCCACAGACTTTACAAAACTTATCGTTGGTTTTAGATGGAAATGCTGGCAAATGCCGCATTTTCTGATGAGATAGAGTTAGATTTATAAGTTGGAAAACCCTATACTGGGTAGATATTATTTCGACTTTTTACATACCATTTAAAGATCACAAGGCAGACCCATGAGCGTAACAGCGTCAAGTGGTGCAGTAAATGCCCGCCCTCGTTTATATCAGACCGCTATATCTTCCACAATTTCACAGATTGAGCAGCAAGATCGCTTCGCTACCCGTAGCGAACTAGAAGATCTATCTACTTATTTTCAGTCTGGTCAAAAGCGTATTGAAATCGCTGCGATTATTACCCAAAATTCTGAAAACATTGTTTCCAAAGCCGCCAGCCGTATTTTTACAGGTGGTTCGGCAATGGCATTTTTGGAAAGACCTAAAAGCGATGAAAACCTTGAAGTAGATCGTGCTGGTCGCGTGGTAGACATCAAGCGCGGCATGGAATTAGGTACAACCATTTATGCTGAAGCCACTGGTGAAGGTGGTTTCTTAGGCGCAATTAAAAGCTTTTTTGCAAATACTGGCATTACAGGCGTAATTGATGCTCCACCACCCAATTTTCGCCCTATTAATATCTCTCGCTACGGCGCTGACCGTATGAAGAAGTCCCTTAGGGACTTGTCATGGTTTTTGCGCTATGCCACCTACGCGATCGTCGCAGGTGATCCCAATATCTTGGCGCAAAATATTCGCGGCTTGCGGGAAATCATTGAGGCAGCTTGCTCCACTGATGCCACTATCGTAGCTTTGCAAACCATGAAGCAGGCGGCTGTAGGTTATTTCTTGAATGATCCTGTGGCAATTGACATCATCAAGCAATATATGGATGTGGCGATCTCTGAATTCAAAGCGCCCACCCCTTCGCCTAAAGTCCGTCAGCGCAACTCCGAAGATCTACAAGGTCTAGAATTACCTCAGATTTACTTCAACACCGCCGAGCGTCGTCAGAAGTTTGTGATGAAGGCAGGCATGACTGGTGCTGAGAAAAATGAAGTGATTAAGGCTGCTTACCGTCAAATTTTTGAGCGTGATATTGCCCGCGCTTACAGCCAAGGCGTTTCTGACCTTGACTCCAAGGTCAAGAATGGCGAAATCTCCATGCGTGAGTATGTGCGCCGCTTAGGTAAGTCACCTCTATATCGCGATCAATTCTTCCTGCCCTTCATTAATTCCCGCGCTGTTGAGTTGGCATTCAAGCATTTCTTAGGTCGTTCCCCTGAAAGCCGTGAAGAAGTTGCCAAGTACTTTGCGATCGTTTCTAAGGGTGGTTTAAATGCCCTTGTTGATGCATTGGTAAATTCCCGCGAGTACAGTGACTATTTCGGTGAAGAAACCGTGCCTTACCTGCGCGGACTCGGACAAGAAGCCCAAACTGCTCGTAATTGGGGCGCACAGTTTGACCTGTTTAACTACTCGGCTCCTTTCCGCAAGGTTCCTCAGTTCATTACCCTGTTTGCCTCTTACAATCAGCCCCTGCCCGATCAGCACGTTTACGGTGCTGGCAATGATCCGCTCGAAATCCAGTTTGGTGCAATCTTCCCTAAAGAAACCCGCAACCCCAACGCTTCCCCTGCTCCCTTTGGTAAGGATACTCGCCGCATCTTGATTCGCAATGGTGCTGGCATTACCAACCAATTGAGCAATCCTAGCGCCACAGGCTCCATCGATCCGATGGCTCCTAAGGTCTTCAAGCTCGATCAAACCCAACGCGATAGCGTCAAGATCAGCAAGGGTGGCAAATCCAGCATGGTCAAAGGTTTAAGTATCAACAACTCCGAAACCTCCACTCAAGCTGTGATTCGGGCGATTTACCTGCAAATCATTGGCTACATTCCTTTCTCTGGTCAGCGTCAAACTGCGGCGGAAATCAAGCTCGAAAGTGGTCAAATCTCGGTACGCGAGTTCGTGAGAATTTTAACCAAGTCACCAACCTTCCGCGATCGCTACTGGAGCAAGCTCTATGTCACTAAGGCGATCGAGTATACCCACCGCCGCCTCTTGGGTCGTCCTACCTATGGTCGCCAAGAAATGAATGCTTACTTTGATCTCGCATCGAAGAAGGGCTTCTATGCTGTGGTGGATGCCATTATGGACACCAAGGAATACGAACAAGCCTTTGGTGAAGATACAGTTCCCTACGAGCGTTATCTAACTCCTGCTGGTGTATCTCTGCGTAATAATCGCGTCGGTACATTGACTGAAGATCGCGGCACTAAGGTAGTGGTTGAGACTACACCTAAGTTTGTGGAACTGGGTCAAGTTACGGAAGAGCGTTCTTCTGTATCGATTCGCGATCGCATTAACCAAGGTGTTGATAAGAAGCGCGAACAACGCAAGATCTTCAAGCTCACCAATACCGATGCTGTGGAAACCGCAGCTTTGGTACGCGCCGCCTACCGTCAAGTATTCGAGCGTGATATGGATGCCTATGTTGCTTCCGAGCAGTTCAGCCAGTATGCCTCGAAGCTGAAAAATCGCGAAATTACCGTTAAGGAATTCATTTTGGCGATCGGTACTTCCGATCTCTACATCAAGGAATTCTACACACCATTCCCCAATACCAAGGTGATCGAACTTGGCACTAAGCACTTCCTCGGACGTGCGCCCATCGATCAAGCAGAAATCCGTAAATACAATGTGATTTTGGCTTCTAGTGGTATCAAGGCGATGGTCACAGAAATGGTAAATAGCCGTGAGTTCCTTGAAGCTTTTGGTGAAGATGTGGTTCCTTACAACCGCTTTGAAACCTTCCCTGCGGCAAACTATCCCAATACTCAGGAGCTATACAACCGCTTGACTAAGCAAGACAAGTCGATTGTTGTGCCAAGTTTTGCCCCTGCTCAATCGAAGATGCCAACCACAGTCTAGATTTTAGCGATTCAAAAAACAAGGGCAGCGCTCACGCGCTGCCCTTGTTTTTTGATCACCACCTAGCATCATCGCGATCGCATCCAAACGCTCAAGCCCATCATCATGGGATATAAAATCACGAGGTGAATTGATTTCCGAAAACCGTTTGTACTACATCAATTTGCTTTCAATCTCATCATAAATGCAAATAAAAAATCGATTGTTGGGCTTCGCCAAGCGAGTGGCGACATTGAGATAGCGATCGCCTAACAGTTCTCGCCATAAAGAAAGAGCTTGTTGATAGATTAGTTATGATTTTTCAAATCTCACTTGTGGTTAGTAAGCGTCTTTGCGATGGCTGACACTTAGTAACAGAATGATGAGCTCTCTGTCTGGAACTCTGTAAATGACTCGATAATCACCAAATCTAATCCGATACGTCTCATCGTAGCCCTTGAGCTTTTTGACAGCAGTTGGACGTGGCTCGTTAGTTAGCGATCACACTTAGTCAATTTTACAGTGCCATTTGGGGTGTTCATTCTCAAGATTTAAGGATGTAGGGTAGGAGTATTTGCGGATAGTGTTACAAATTAGTTGAATAAGTGATCATGAAAGGATAGGAAATTCATAGCGATTAATAAACAGACCGAAGATGTATCGCTTTTTACCTGTGCTGCTATGTCCGTGACGGTATAACTCTGTTCCTCCACATTAACTTTGTGACATTACCCAAGCTACCTTTCTATCCATGTCCCCACAATCAGCGATCGCCATAATCATAAACATATCAACAAACAAGAGGCAATCGTTCAACCTAATAAACCTCATCATGAGAACCAACATTGAGAAATACAACTTTATTCTTCATTAGTTTCCATGTTTTTCTTAATCGAAAGAATAATCCGACAATCATAACCACAAGAAAAAGCTCTCAATCTATCTTATTCATCCTTGAGACGATGGGATATTAGTAAGTAGCTCAACTTAATTAAACCCTAAACCCAGATGCTGTTCCGCCCGCATAGCGGGCGGAACAGCATCTTCGGTTTTTAGTTTACTTATGACTAGCTACTTAGGACTTACGCAAGAACCTAAGAGTAGAAGGAGGCTTAAGTTAGTAGCATAAATAGTCTGTACTACGGAGGCAACTTTGGGAGAGCAAGAAAAGCGATGCCAGAGCCACAATACATTCCAAAGATGCTCAAAAGCAGTTGTTTTAATCGCAAGTGTTGATTTATGGGTGGCAACTTAGGTTAGTTATAGCTTTCGTCAGTCTCAATGGGGCATAAATCTCTAATGAGCCTCAGCTTGGAACAAGAAGACTAAGCCCTTTGTCTTGATATATGATCGAATCAATATGCGATCGCAGTTTGTTTGTTATTAAAGGCTTTTTCTATGTCCAGCGCTACTAGCATAATTATCCGAGGAGCCAAGCACCATTACAGTCTCACTTCTTCACAGAGATCAACAGATCCTGATCAACAAACACCAACGATCGCCTTCTTACATGGCTGGATGCTTAGCCAAGCCTATTGGCAGCCATTAATTAACCAACTGCAATCTGATTTTACTTGCCTATCCTATGATTTGCGCGGGTTTGGTAAATCAGATACGGGCGACTGCAACGAGTACTCATTAGTTAGCTATGTCAGAGACTTAGAAGAACTGTTAGACAGTTTAGGGATTGCTAAGGTGTGGTTAGTGGGACATTCTCTTGGTGGCGCGATCGCATTGTGGGCAGCAAATTTGTTAGGTGATCGCATTTTGGGAGTGGTTTGTCTAAATGCTGGCGGCGGTATTTATATCAAGGAAGAATTTGAAAAATTTCGGGCAGCAGGCAAAGTTCTTTTAAAGCTACGTCCCCGATGGTTACAAAATCTGCCGATAGTTTATGCCCAGTTTGCCAGAGATAGTGTTTTTAACCCCTTGGAACAGTCTTGGGGAAAGCAGAGGGTGATCGACTTTGTGTCAGCAAAGTATATTGCAGCAAGGGGAACCTTGCTAGATTCCACTAGCGAAGAAGAAGTACATAAACTGCCACAAATTGTCTCAAAGCTATCCCAACCGATTTATTTTGTGGCTGGGGCAAATGACACAATTATGGAACCCAAGTATGTGCGCCATCTAGCAAGTTTTCACCCATCGTTTAACGGCTATGGTGAGAATGTATTTGAACTTCCCAACTGTGGTCACATGGGAATGCTTGAGCAAACTGATTTGCTTCATAGCACTCTGCTAGATTTGTTGTCACGACGATCATAAAGAAATGGCTTAAGCATTTCTTGATTTAAAAAATATTTATAGTGCCTAAAGGCTTGTTTGCCCGACTTCAGCGGGCAAACAAACCCGTATTTTACTAGAATGATAAACGCTGTATATCTAGAATTAATTGCCTGGGGTGGGTTTGAGAGTGAACAGAAAATCTAACCTTGTAGTTTTAGAATCTATATTGGTGGAAGTTACGGCAATCCCATTAATCGCATCAAGGATAGAACGAATTTCGGTAAAGCTAGGATTAGACTTAACTTCGGGTGGCAGAAGGCGATCAGCTAAAGAAAGTGCCGTAGACATATTTAAGTAGAAATAACCTCCATTGGATTTGGGCATATCCGTAGTCAGAATTTGGAAGGATTTGCTTTCGTTTAAACTGCGTGAAGGCTTAGGCACAAACATATTGGCAAGATCACCCATCGACCAAAACACAAAATTATTGTCTAAGGCTCCGCGTATCGCCACATTAGTATTGCCGATCGCCCAAGTGGTGACAGACTGATTTGCTATTTGTTTGGGCTTAATCTCCACCGCTCTGGGCAATAGCCCACCAGCATTAGACTGAGCAGCTCTATCAATTTTCTCTAAAGCCGATTGAGCCATGTTTTGATCGTTAGCTTGCGCGATCGCCACAAAGCCAAAGCCTGGATTTGCCAAGATACCTTGATTATTAGGAACGGCTGCGATCGCAAATTCGCCATTCATCCACTTCAACAAATCCTGATCTAAATCCAATTTGAGGCTATCCTTAACCCCCTTGCGAATCTGTTCAATTAACTGTGCTGAGTTTGCATTTCCCTTTGCCTGAGCCACTAATGACTGCCAAGATTGATAGAGATTAACTCCAGAAACCAGCAAAAATGTCTCTTGGGGTAAAATACTTAAAACTTTTGCTTCATTGTTAGCAAGCGGATTGGGATTGTCATTTTTAAGATAAGTATTTAGCTCAAAGCGCAGCCCTTCTTTTTGCGTGCCACCAGTCAAGGTCATGGCATCCAGTTCTCTCCGTGACTGTGCGATCGCGGCTTCGTTAAGATTGAGATTAGTCTGAGAGCCGATAAACTCCAAGGCAACATCCCCATCCAGATAGACTTGGACTAATGCCTCAGCAATTTTAGTGTTTGCCCCTGATCCATATGCCTTGGCAAAAATAGGCTTTTTAGCTAAAGATGGCTTGTCACCTTTATAAGTATCAATTGCCTGTTGCATCAGCACCGAACTAGTCGCGATCGCCACATACTGACCACCCAGATCCGCAGTTACCACACTATTGTTAGTATCGCGGGTCGGTGACTCGTAATAGGTGATGTCCCTGTACTGTCTAGCCGTAAATCTTGCTCCCTGCTGAGTTAATGCTTCACGGTATTTGACCAAAAAAGCATCTGACTTAGCGCGATCGCGAGTTGGTGCAACGACCAATGTTGAGGCGGGGGCTTGAGGTTGAGCTGGGTTTGTCACTAAAGCCGTGATAATATGCCCACCTTCAAGCCAAGGCTGAACATCTCGACTATACTCGGTTTTACTTTGAACTAATAATGAGTTAAGCGGTGATTTGGCAATGCCTTCACCAATTAGCTTTTGGGATGCAGGTGTACCAAACTGCGCTAACTTTGTCCAAGGTTCAGATTTGGTATTAAAAGCCATCACCACCTGCGCTCCTTGGGGAATTGCGGCGGCAGCCCCCAATAGCCCCTGTGTCGATTGCGATCGCTGCATAAAATAGAGATAAGTTCCTCCAGCACCCGCAGCCACTAATGAAGTGCCAAGGCTGATATACAGCAACATGGCTGACTGTTTTTGCTTAACAGATTTATTAGTTTTTGATGACTTCGACATGGGGGTAAAGTAGACCTAAAAGTTGCAAGATGTTTAGAGCCAAATCTTCATCAACATACTACAAAATCGGTGGCATCGCCCATGCATGGCAATAAGAGCAGCAATTCTCATTATAAAACTAGTTTTTTAAGCCAGTTTCTAGCTAACTTATAGCTGTTGCCAAGTGAAACTCAAGAATTGAGTAGCGGTGAATAGCGCTGCCACTCATCTTCTGGTTGTATGCCTTGCTACACAGCGCTTTTTGAGTAGGGGAAACGAACCTGTATAGCGGTTTTCAAATGAGTGCATACTCATTTGAAAATAAAAAATCAATCCCAATAAGGTTTTTGAGTTTTTATTTTGTCGTAGGCAAAATGAAAACTCAATATACTTCACTATGTAACACTTTTAAGTACAAATAGGTCTAAGTGGAAGTGGTACGCGATTGCTTTTACGTTCTCAAATTATTTGATGTTATCCTTTGTAATATTGATAGTTATACCTATAAGTCATACCTAAGCGGTTTAGCGTAATTGAAATCTAGAATCAAAGGTTGCTCCGCCTGCTGGGCGGGCGCAACAACTCTTTTGGTCTCTAGATTAGTTATGCCTAGCCTAGCTACTTGGTAAGCTTGAATATAATTATCATTATCTCTAACACTGCCTTGTGCTCTATTCCAATCCAAGAGATTTTTTGTATTGGTGGGACATTGTTTTTGCTTACTCATCACCTACAACCAGTTTAGGTTTTGTGTATTTCGAGAAATTTTTTAAAGGTTTGGCTAAGTCAACTATTTAAAAAATTTTGGATTCTCTGAAAATATAAATCACTGTGATGACGATTGTATGTTCGTTCTAGCTTATCTAAGCTAGCTATATTCCAGAAAATAACTTGTTTGACTTCTAATAAGTATAGGTAGTGTATGGACACAGATAATCTAGCCGTTTATAGTCTGATGGAGCAATTGCGCGGTTATGGGCGCAAACAGTTTACAGGCAAACTAGAACTTCAAAGTGTCAGAAATAACAAATGGAACATCTATTACTGTCATGGCAGATTGGTATGGGCTTCGGGGGGGACACATAATCACAGACGTTGGCGACGGCTCATGTCTCATTACAAGGTTCAGGTAGACTTCAGTAAAATGTCATTCCGTAGCACTAAAGAAATGAAGCTATGGGACTATCATGTCTTGGTAATTTTGATGAAGCGGTTAGTCTTAAGTCGTGAACAGATTTCACCAATCATTGAGACCTTTGTGCATGAAGTTTTATTTGATGTGATTCAATGTGCCGCCAATGAACGCATCAACTACTACTGTGACTTTGAAGACGAAGTTACTCCTGTGATTGCATTGATCCATGCTGAAAGCGCGATCGATAGAGCCTATCAAGAATGGCTTTTGTGGCGAAAAGTTGGAGTTGCTGACTTTTCACCTAACCTCGCACCTTGGATCAAGCGCCCTACTCAACTTAAAGAAGAAGCTTCAGAGCTAACTCACAAGACTTTGATAACGATCCTTGATGGTCGGCGATCGCTACGCGAACTATCATCATGGCTAAAAAAAGATCTACTAACCCTGACCCAATCACTGATGGCTTACTACTATAGAGGAATGATTGGGCTAGTAGAAATTCCTGATATAGAGTCTCCCATGGCTTCTATTCTATTAGGTGAGCCAACTAAAATTGAACAGATGAAACTACTTGAAAGTAATCAAGAGGTGAGAACTGATCTTCAACTGCATCATCCCTTAGTAGCTTGTGTTGACGATAGCAAGCAGGTCTGCATGACAATTGAACAGATAGTTAAGGATTTTGGATTCCATTTCTTAGGAATTCGAGATTCTATTAAGGTCTTACCTTTGTTAATTGAACATAGACCTGAAGTAATAATTCTTGATCTAGTCATGCCGATAGTAGGTGGATATGAGCTATGTACTCAAATTCGAAGAATTCCTGAGTTTAAAGAGACTCCCATCTTAATACTGACGAGCAATGATACTTTTATCAATCAACTCAGAGCTAAGTTTGTTGGTGCTACCTCCTTTATTTCTAAAACGTCTGGCAATGCCAAAATCGGAGAACAGATCCAAAGACACTTACTCCCATCGAGTGGTGATCCCAAATAGCTAAATAGTTTGAATAGAAATTATGCTCTTTTTCTTCTTAACTACCCTACTTAGCTTTAACCCTACTCTCTCCTCTCCTCCATTTGTACTTGCCCAATCTTCTGATTCTGTTACTGATGTAAATTATGGCTATGAGCCAACTAGCAATTTAGCTAACGATTTGCGTAAGGGGGGGTATGTAATCTTTTTTCGCCATACGACTACTGATCGAACACAAAAAGATCTGAATTTGAATTTTGAGAACTGTGCAAATCAGCGCAACCTCAATCAAAAAGGTAGAGAAGAAGCTCAAGCGATCGGAATAGCTTTTAAAAGATTGAAAATCCCTGTGGGAACTGTTTTAGCTAGTCCGTTTTGTCGGACTTTGGAGACCGCTCAAATTGCCTTTGGCAAGTCAACTAGGAGCGAAGACTTAATTTCTATTGCCCATGAACGTAAAAAATCTCTAGAATTAGCTCAGTCTCTAACAAAACTGATTAAGACTATGCCTTCAGATGCAACTAACACTATTTTAGTAGGGCATGGAGTAAATTTAGATATCGCACTAGAGTTAAATCTAAAAGAAGGGGGAGCAGCAATTTTTAAACCAAAAACAAATCGTAGCTTTGCACTAGTGGCACAAATTCAAGATGTAAAGGAATGGGAAGAAGTTAGTTTGTCACATTTGTTGGAGAAGAAATGATAAACATAGGTTGTAAAAAAGTACTGACATGGGTTTGACATTTTTATCTTTATCAAATGACTTAACTCAACAAATGTGACACACTACTGTAAATTTCTTGTAAGTCTTGTAAATTAATAAAGGGCACGACACCAAGTTATGAATGCAGTTGCAGTAAGGCACAGTGAAATTAAACCTAGAGCTAAATCCTTCTTTTTAGCCATTAGTTTTCTGCTAATTTGAGCATCTGTTAATATACCAATACTAGATAGTTAGCTCGCGCATCGGGTTTCTCACTCAAAAGTCATGACCAACCAGCCCAAGAAAGCTACAACCAGACGTAAACCTGCGGCTTCAAAAAAAGAAGATCCTCCAGTATATTTACTTTCAATGGAAGTAGAAGATTTGCTTTGTTTCAAGGAAAGACAAACGCTCAATCTATCAAACAAGAATGGTCATCCTGCTCAATGGACGGTAATTTTAGGAAATAATGGTGTCGGGAAAACGACACTACTACGTTGCTTAGCTGGCATGGAAATGCGACCAGAAATATATGAGTATCCAATTGTAGTAGATGGAGTAGAGCAATTTGAAGAAGCAAAAGAATTTCAGCCTATGCTTTGGAATTTTTATGATTTTGAAGAAATCTGGGAGGAAATAGGAATTGCAACATATACGGGTGAAACAATTCCTGCGATTTCTGTTAGTTTTGCTAGTAATATCACACTTAATTCTTTTAATACAGATAAGAATCTAGATATCCAAAAAGATTATGTATCAATTGTGATAGATTCTGAACTTAGCCTACCCAGTGAAGAATTCAAGGGAGCAACTTTCTATGGTTATGGAGCAACGCGAAAAATGGGAGAGACTTCTCTAAGCGATAGTAATACCTCTTACCATTCAGCTAGTCTTTTCTCTGATGATACTTTACTTATTAATGCAGAAGAATGGTTGTTGCAAACTGATTATGCGGTTAAATCATCTTCTGGGAAAACTCGAACTCGTCTCAGAAAGCAATTTAAGCAGATTATTGAAGTTTTAAAGCAAATTTTGCCAGATGTAGAAGATATTTGTATTGACCTAGACGAATATTTAGCCCGTCCAACAGCAAAATTTTTAACACCTTTTGGATGGGTTCGTTTATCTAGTTTAGGATTGGGATATCGAACCACGATCGCTTGGATGGTTGATCTAGCAGTGAGATTATTTAAACGATATCCTGATAGCGAAGATCCACTGGCTGAACCAGCAATAGTGTTAGTTGATGAAATCGACTTGCATATGCATCCAAAATGGCAAAGGGATATTATGCAATTTCTAACCGATCGCTTCCCAAATACGCAATTTATCGTTACTGCCCATAGTCCGCTAGTAGTGCAAGCTGCACAGGATGCCAATATTGTCTTGTTACGGCGAGAAGGCGATCGCGTAGTGATTGATAATAATCCAGAAATTATCGAAAACTGGCGAGTCGATCAAGTTTTGACCAGTGTTTTTGAAATGCCATCAGCAAGACCTGCGAAAATTGAACCTTTGCTACAACGCCGCAAAGAACTCCTCACAAAACCAAAACTAACAGCAAGCGATCGCGCTGAATTGAAAGAATTAGAAGCAAAAATTGGTACTTTGCCTACTGCCGAAACTTTTGAAGATATCAAAGCTATGGATATCATTCGCCGTGCCGCCAAACTATTAGACGACCCTGTGACGGAGGCAGTTGAGTGATTCGGATTCACAAACCTAAAAAAGCACCCCAAAAATTAACCAGAGACGGTAAGCAAAAATGTCAATCTCATTGTGAAGCATATTCTCTCAATCCATCAGCCTATGAAAACAACAAAGAAAAATTTGATTTTGCTAGTTCCATTTATGCACATGAAAGTGTTAAGGAAGCTCTAATAAAAGCTCAGCATCAGAAATGTTATTTATGCGAAAGGATTATTGGTAAAAATGGAGATGTTGAACATTTTCGTCCCAAAGGAGCATATCAACAGGCTCAAGGCGAACCCTTAAGGTATCCAGCTTATTATTGGTTAGCCTATACATGGGAAAACCTTTATCTTTCATGCCCATCCTGTAATTCAAGACACAAAAAGAATCTATTCCCTCTGCGAGACCCTAATAAAAGAGCAACAAACCATAGCCAACGGATCACCAAAGAAATTCCCTTATTTATCGATTGTGGCAAAGAGAACCCTGAAGATTTTATTGGCTTTCGCGCTGAGTATGCCTATGCCATTGATGGTAATAAAAGGGGGCAAATTACAATTGATTACTTAGGTCTTAATTCTGAGGATCTTATTGAATCTAGACGACAGAGACTAAATGATTTGCGAAAACTAAATAAGATTCTAATTGCAGCTATTGAAGATCCACATAATCAAAAACTACAAGGACTAGCTAATGAAATAAAAGTACATCTAGAAACATCTCTTGCTGATAGTGCGGTATTTGCGGCGGCGGCTCGTTGTGCAATTCGCACAAAATTTCAGGAATCAGATCTGATTTGAGCCTCTAAATGCAATAAAAAAGTTAAGATGGTAGACTCTAAGTAAATTTTTTGTAACTCTTGTAAATTAATAAAGGTCACGACATCAAGTTATGGATGCAGTTGCAGTAAAGCCCAGTGAAAGCAAACCTAGTGATATCCTGCGGCAAGCCGATACCGAAAAACTAGCGCGGATTCGCCACACTTGTTCCCATGTCATGGCGATGGCAGTCCAAAAGTTATATCCCGATGCTAAGGTGACTATCGGTCCTGCAACTGAGAACGGCTTTTATTACGATTTTGATCGCAAGGAAGCATTTACGCCTAGTGACCTCAAGGCGATCGCTAAGGAAATGAAGCGGATCATTAAGTGGAATCAGCCCCTTGTGCGTCAGGAATTGCCACGTTCTGAGATGCTGGCGGAAATCGAAAAACTGAATGAGCCTTACAAAATTGAATTATTAGCAGCGATTCCTGAAGGACAGGATATTAGCCGTTATTTCATTGGTGATCCTGAGAAATTTGAGAAACAACCTTGGTGGGATTTATGTGCGGGTCCTCACCTCGACAGTACTGGCGATATTCATCCCGAGGCTTTTGCTCTTGAAAGTATTGCAGGAGCTTACTGGCGCGGTGATGAAAAAAATCCCATGCTACAACGCATTTACGGAACAGCTTGGGAAAATCCTGAACAGTTAGCGGCATACCACGCCATGCTAGAGGAGGCAAAACGGCGCGATCACCGAACCATCGGTAAGGATTTGCAACTATTCAGCATTCAAGAAGATGCTGGCGGTGGTTTAGTTTTCTGGCATCCTAAGGGCGCGATTATTCGCAATACCATTGAGACTTTTTGGAAAGATACCCATGTCCAGAATGGCTATGAGTCTGTAACTACGCCACATATGGCAAATTTGGACTTATGGAAAATCTCAGGGCATAACGACTTCTATCGCGAAAGTATGTTTCAGCCGATGGAAGTAGAACATCAGGTTTATCAGCTTAAACCGATGAACTGTCCATTCCATGTGTTGATTTATAAAGACACATTGCATTCCTACAAGGAGTTCCCAATTCGCTACGCCGAACTAGGTACGGTCTATCGCTATGAGCGCTCTGGAACCATGCATGGCTTGATGCGAGTGCGCGGCTTTACCCAAGATGATGCTCATATCTTCTGCACTGAGGAGCAAATTGAGCAGGAAATTCGTGGCGTTCTCGATCTAGCGGAACTGATTCTCTCTACTTTTGGGTTTGAGAACTATGAGATTAATCTTTCCACTCGTCCCGAAAAATATGTCGGTTCTGATGCAATTTGGGAAAAGTCCACTGAAGCTCTCAAACAAGCTCTTAATCATAAAGGTTGGGACTATATAATTGACGAAGGTGGCGGCGCTTTCTATGGGCCAAAAATTGATATTAAGATTGAAGATGCGATCGGTCGGCGTTGGCAATGTTCCACCATTCAGTTGGACTTCAATTTGCCCGATCGCTTCCAAATGGAATATGTGGGCGAAGATGGTGCAAGACATCAGCCGATCATGATTCACCGCGCTTTGTTTGGTTCTGTTGAGCGTTTCATTGGCGTATTGATTGAAAGCTATGCTGGGGACTTTCCTCTCTGGTTAGCGCCTGTGCAGATCAAGTTGATCGCTGTTTCCGACGCTCAAATGGAATATGCCGAACAGGTTGCGGCGAAGATGAAAGCCCTCGGTTTGCGGGTGCAGCTTGACCATAGCGGCGATCGCATGGCGAAGCAAATCCGTAAAGCCGAGATGGAAAAAATCCCTGTAATGGCGGTAATCGGTGCGAAGGAGGTTGAGGCAAATACCCTCAGCATCCGTAGCCGTAAACATGGTGAACTGGGTGCTATTTCTGTCGATGAAGTAATCAGTAAAATGCAAGCAGCAATTAGCGATCGCAATTGGCTCTAAATCCAAAAGAAGGTGACGCGATGCGCCACCTTCTTTTAATGTAATGGCGGCGCATCGCGTCGCCATTATTTTTTGGGTTTTAGCGTTTACATTGCTACAAGTACTTTGCCCAGATATCTACCACATCTTGAGAGCCATACCATTTACCCGATCGCGGTGAGTGATACACCCCATTGATCGCCATATTTTGCGCTCCATCCAAATACGCCGCCTCAATGGGAATAATGCCATCGCCCCATGCATCGCCCTTGCCGATGGTCAGTTCATAGCTACTGTAGGCTAACCACTTTTGCGGTGAAGACTTGGCTCCCTGCACGGATTTGCCAGCGACACAGATATATTCAATGTCGTCATAAAAGGCATGGGGATAGTTGTCATTGACAAATCCTAAATTTCTGATTGCCCAAGGTTCTAGACTTCTCTGGGGCGTTCCTAAACAGATCAACTTCGCCACTTTTGATCGCGCATTCCAAACTTTGTCATAGTAAGGGCGATCGCCTAGATAAATTCTCGCTAACCACCCCCCTGCGGAATGGGCAATGATATTGACTTTAGATGCGCCTGTTTTTTCGAGTTCTAGATTTACAGTTTGATCGAGTTTCTCTAAAATCGGCGCAATCGATCGCCCGCCTAAGGTGGGAACCCAATCCCACCATTTCAAAGGAACAACCGTTGCATTGAAATTTTTAGTTTTTAATTTTTGGGCGATCGGCAGATAGTCGGCTGCGCCTGCTAGATAGCCAGCTAGAATAATATTGGGAGTGGACATAATTAAACTTGTTTAAAGTAGAGAAGGTGGCTTTGCCACCTTCTCTACTTTAAACCCAAGAAGCTAATGGCGGCGCTCTGCGCCGCCATTAGCTAAATATCATCATCAGGTCGCTGACTGAGACAGCTACCACCACGAGCAGCATTCCGAAAAGTTTGCACTGCTTCAACAGTATTTATATGTCCACAATAGGGACAGTAAACCTGCTCGCCAACCAGCGGCTCAATGTCGGCGCGACTCCACCACTTACGACAGCGATCACAATGAAAATGGTAAAGAAATTCTAAGGAAACTTTCATAGGCTTTGTTGCAAAGTTTGCCTAAAGGTCTTTAGGGCTTCGAGGGGTGAAGTACATAAAATGCAACGTTGAAATATTGCCATGTCGAGATTGGGCAGAAATTTGCTAGTCGATGATTTTTGATACTGGCGATCGCTCAATTGATAAATATCCATCACCCCAGCCTCCCATAACCAAACTTCAGGAACTTCAATCAAAAAATATTTTCGTAATTTCTCAATATTGCCACTTATTAAATTTACTTCTATGGCGAGATCAGGAATCTTTTTAAGTGTCCCAAAGCTGTATGACTCATCTGCTTGCATCGATGCTTGTGTAGTCTTTTCTTGAGTTGCTTGACCCATTGGGAAAAATTCAAGATCGATTTCCAAAAAATATAGCTCTAATAACGCGCCAATTATTGTTTTGATTAGCTCATGACCAACTGATGCAGATACAACTTCTAAAACTCCGTCATAATACCCAAGTCGAATCCCCCTTACGTCAGCAAATCCAAGCTGAATCAATTTGAACTGTTCCCATGTGATTAGAGAGCGCTCAATTCTGGCTTCAGAGTTATGTTTGGGTTGAGTTAGCAGCATCTCGATAGGCGGCGTATACGCCTTTGACGTTGTACCAATTTAAGAAAATTCTAGCGATTTCTAAAGCCAGTTGTGGTTTGCCTTGATCAATTAGCCATTTTAAGAGAGGGCGTAGCGATCGCTCATTGAGCAACCCGCCCAGCGACAAAGTACCCCACAGCAACACATGGAGCCATGTCATCTGAATCATCATTCGCACTTCCCAAGTCGGATGCTTTTGATAGAACACAACGCCCATGCGTCCGCGCTGTGCCTCGACATCGACAAGTCTAGGCAACTGATCAATCGTGAAAGCAGGATGCCAATGATAGCCAACAGCTTCAGGACATTTGATCAGTTTCAGTCCCAAATTTTTAAGGCGTACACCCAATTCGAGATCTTCCCAGCCATATTGACGGAAGCTGGTATCAAACTTGCCTGCTTTGATTAACCACTGCTTGGCGATCGCCACATTACCCGTAGCAAAGAAAGCGGTAGAAATATCTTGAAGCTTGACCTGTGCCGAAGTCGGATCTTCAAAATTATTAGTATTAATTACGGAACCGTAAGTGAAAGCTTGTTGGTGCCCTGCGATCGCCTTGGCATGGGCTGATAAAAATGTGGGTGTAACCACCAGATCGCTATCAATAAAGACAATTATTTCACCCTTAGCGACATCGATGCCTGTATTTCTAGCGATCGCCGCTCCCTCATGATTTTGCTGAAATAGCTGCACATGGGGAAATTCAGTTTTGTGAGTTTGCAAAAAATCAATAGTGCCGTCGGTCGAGCCATCATCCACGACTACAATTTCGTATTCCTGCGTAAAGTCTTGCGCTTCCATCGCCATTAAGCACTTTTGCAAAATGGGCAGACGGTTATAAGTTGGGATAATAATTGACCACATAGTTAGCATTATAAAAGTAGCGGGTGCGATGCGCCCGCTACTTTTTTTGTAGATTTGCAAAAAACTAAGAGCGTTGCAAAGCAACGCTCTTAGTTTTTTAGCGAGACTGTTGCCAAGACTGCCACAGGGTCAACCCGCCCACATAGGCGTAACTGACTGCGTACAACACCATGAAAGGGAGTGTCATATACAGCCCCTTGTTAAAGGCTAATACCGCTGCGATCGCGCTATAAATACACAAACAAATCTCGATGCTAGCCGTGGCATCAAGGGGAATTTTGTAAGCCTTATTTTCCCAGCGATCGCTTTTGTTTTTGATATCAAATTTTGGCGTGCGGCGAAAGTTTGCCCCCGTATTAAACAATCCTGCAAATACAGCACGGCTATTGCTCCAAGACAGTCCAGGACCAAGCATTGTCAATAAAATTGTGCGACCAAGACGGCGATGCCAAGATTGGGGATAAAGATCGTGCTGGGCATTGCAGTACAAAAATGGTGGACCAAAGGTTGCCACTAGCATTAAATTCGCCCAGAATTTATCAATAGAAAAGTGTGAAGCTATCGATGCTGAGACAGGCTGGCTTTCAGATACCAACATTAGTGGCAAAGAAGTCAAGATCAATAGCATCATCAGGGGATAGGAAGCATAGCCTGTCAAGTGCATAGTGGCTTGGAACTTAGCGTCTAAACGTATTTCTGACTGCCAGATTTTGCCTAGTAACTTCTTCGCGCATTGAATTCCGCCCTTTGCCCACCGAAATTGTTGCAACTTAAAAGCGGCGATCGCCACAGGCAGTTCCGCGGGCGCAACAATACTATTGTCGTACAACACTTTCCAGCCCTTGAGTTGCGCTCGATAACTCAAATCCATATCTTCGGCTAGGGTATCTGCTTGCCATCCCCCTGCATCGGCGATCGCCTGTCGCCGCCAAATACCCGCCGTCCCATTAAAGTTTAAAAAATAACCATTGCCAGATCGGGCTTGCTGCTCGATCGCAAAGTGGCCATCTAGCCCTGCACCTTGCAGCTTAGTTAGCAGAGAATACTCGGAATTGATATGTCCCCACCTTGTCTGCACAATCGCCACATTAGAATCGGGAAAGTCAGTGTAGTGGCGAATGGTGTCCTTAAGCCAATTAACTGAGGGAATAAAATCCGCATCAAAAATTGCAATGTAATCAGCCTTGACAAGGGGCATCGCATCGCGCAAAGCCCCAGCCTTAAAGCCAGTGCGATTAGTCCGATGGATATATTCGATCCAGAAGCCTTTAGCCTTATATTCCTCAACCGTTTCCCTAAGAATCGCCTGTGTATCATCAGTTGAGTCGTCGAGTACTTGGATCTGCATCCGATCGCGAGGGTAGTCCATCTGACAAACAGCATCCACTAGCCGCCGTGACACATAGCGCTCATTAAAAATTGGTAGCTGGATGGTGACCCAAGGCAATTGATCAATGTCAGTTAGCCCTTGACTCTCATAGGAGTGAGTTACTGGTTTATAGCCATTAAAGCCGCTATCAAACCGAAAATGCTCAAAATTATTGGCGATCGCGCCCAAATTACTCGACACTGCCGCAGTCGCCTGTGCTGGTTGTAGCAGACGCTCAGAAAATTGCGGCAACAGGAGCGGGCTGCCTTGCTTCTGTTTTCGATGATGGATAGCAGTGAGCCAATAAGCATTTAGCCCATAAAGTAGTAGCCATACTGCTGCCACAGTATTAAGGATGGCTAGGATTGATATTAGTATCAGAATGGTGCTTGACTCCCTCTTACCACACGAAGCGAAACTAAGAAAACAGAATGTCCAGCAAGGCTATAACTAGGGCTGCGCTGTAAAACAAAGAAGTAATTTATGGCGGGGCAAAGCTGTACCATCACAAATTTGGTTCTTTATCAAGTTGGGGAACCCTTGCCAACTCTGTTAGGACTTCAGACCTGAAGACGAATTGCAGTAAAAAATGTCTCAACTCGTTTTTCAGTTTTTCATTTGTCCTAATACAATCGGCGGTAGCCATAGCTGAGCTAACATACTTAAGAAATATTACGATGCTTATCCAGTATTTAACAAAAAAAATAAAAGAGTAGGGGCAGTCTGTAACAGCACCATCACTCCTAAAAAGCGACAATTGCTTTACTACTGGGGAGTTGCTGCCAAAAACTTTTGCATCTCTTCTAGGGCGATCGCTGCCGCTGCCTGTTGTGCCGCTTTAATACTTTTGCCCTGTCCCTGTCCCCAACAGCGATCGTTAAACCATACCTCTACATGAAATGGCAGCGAGTTATCATCACCAGTTAGTAAATCTTTTGGCAAGTTGCGGTACTCAGGTAGCCTTTTCCAAACGCCTTGAGTTAGCTCTTGCAGAGCTACTTTGTAATTGCCCAAGGCAGGGATAGCTAGTAGGGCTTCGGCAAAGTTTTGCATCTGTGGGTCAAGCCATTTACGCACATAGGCTAAGTCTTGAGTGGCGATATATAGCGCTGCCATTAGTGCTTCGAGGGCATCGGCAAGTAGCGATCGCAGGGCTTGGGAGTCGTTGCGCGCCGCATTGGAAACCACCACGTACTTTTGCAAATCGTAAGCACCCGCAATTTTGGCAAGGGTCTGATCGCTGACAAGGTGCGATCGTAGTGCTGCTAGCTCACCGACAGAGCGATCGCCATAGCGTTCTTGCAAAAACAAGCTAACCGACAGTCGCAACACGCTATCTCCCACAAATTCGAGCTGGTCATTATTGTAGGTATTGGAAAAACTAGGATGCACCAGCGCCCGATCAACCAACAGCCAGTTAAAACCAAGGGGGGCAATTTTGTCTAGCTGTGACGAATCCAGACCAAGTTGCGCTAATAACCTAGCTAGTTCTCGATGGCGACGCGGATCAATGGTGGATGACATGAGACTTTGCAGATACAATTACAGCAACTTTACAAACTTGATCCTAGTTCACATCGCAACCATGACTAAAAGGTTTTTTTCATCACTATGTTTAGCATTGCTAACTACAGTGACCACGATTTGGATTGTGGCTTGTCAGCCTAGCAATAACGTAACTAGCACTAGCACCACTACGGTTACAGCTTCAGGTAGTAGTGGTGGTGCTAAAGACACCCTCAGGTTAGGGGCTTTACTACCTGCTACAGGTGACCTGTCATCAATCGGTGCGCCGATGGTACGCTCTATTGACTTTTTGGTCGAAACCGTCAACCAATGCGGTGGCGTTCTAGGTAAGCCGATTACCTATATTAAAGAAGATGATCGCACCGATCCACCCGCAGGAGCCGAAGCGATGACCAAATTAGTGAAGGTCGATAATGTTGGTGCTGTGGTGGGAGCCTTTGCTAGCAGCGTTTCTACCGCTGCTTTAGCGATCGCCGTGCCAAACAAAGTGGTGATGATTTCCCCTGGAAGCACTAGCCCAGTATTTTCGGAACGGGCTAAAAAAGGTGAATTTGAAGGCTACTGGTATCGCACCGCACCACCAGACACTTACCAAGCCCTAGCACTTGCCAACCTCGCCTACAAGAGAGGTGCTAGAAAGGTTTCTACCCTTGTGATTAATAACGACTATGGGGTGGGCTTTGAGCAAGCATTCGTGGCAGCTTTTGAAAAACTAGGCGGCACAATTGTTAATAAAGCCCAGCCAACTCGCTATGACCCGAAAGCAACCACCTTTGAGTCGGAAGCAAAAGGTGCATTTGGCAGTAAGCCCGATGCAGTTGCGGCAATTTTATATCCTGACTCTGGAGGAGCCGTGATCAAGGCTGCCTTCGAGCAAGGTTTGACCGATGGTGTGCAGATTTTATTAACTGATGGCGTGAAAACTGAGGATTTCCCTAAGTTAATCGGCAATGATCCTCAAGGTAAGTTGATCCTTGCAGGGGCGATCGGGACTGTTCCTGGAGCAGACGGTAAGTCTCTCGATACCTTTACCAAAAATTTCAAAGAAAAGACTGGACAAGATTTAGGCGCATTTGTACCGCACTCCTACGATGCGGCGGCTTTAGTCGCGATCGCGGCGGAAGCAGCCAAAGATGGCACGGGTGATGGCATTAAAAGTAAACTACGCGAAATTGCCAATGCCCCAGGACAAGAGGTAAGCGATGTTTGCGAAGCTATTAAGCTAGTCAAAGCTGGCACTGACATTGACTACCAAGGCGCAAGTGGCAATGTGGACTTAGATGAATTTGGTGATGTCAAAGGCAGCTATGACGTATGGCAAGTGCAGCCCGATGGCAAAATCACGGTCATTGACCGTGTTTCGCCATAATCCAAACAGAGAGTGGCGGCACATCGCGCCGCCACTCTCTGTTATTAAGAATAATTTTGAAAGCGTTGCCTAGCAACGCTTTCAAAATTATTCTCTGGGTTTGAGTTTGAGCGCAAAGCGCTGTAAAAAAAATTTAGACTGCGACAGCATCAAAATATATACTGACAACAATCTACGAGGAAATCGATATCTATGGCGATCGAACTTAAAGCTGCGGCTCCGCAAGAAGTTTCCATCTATATGCCTTACTATCGAGAGCCTAACAAGCGCCAAGCTCTCCCCTACGCGATCTCTCTTTACAAGCAAGGTGAAATTACAGGTGAACGCCACATTGAGGGTAGTCCTGCGATTTCTTTCACAGCAGTATGGCGCGTTGCCAACTTGCCATCAGACTTAGTACTGTGCCGTATGACCTTTGATGGCGATGCCGACATGAGTTACGAAATAACCTTAGAAAACTCAGAATTTGTTGGTTATCTGATCGAAGTTGTGTCAAGTATTCGCGACAAAGGCTTTGTTGATTTTCCGCAAATATTTTATAGCAAACTATTTAGGATTAAGCTTGCCAGTGCCGAAGGCAATTAAAGCGCTTGACGCTGGAGCCTCAAAATAACAAAACGAGTGGCGGCGCATCGCGCCACCACTCGTTACCCCTATTTAAGAGCGCGGCGAAGCCGCGCTCTTAAATTCTTTTTAGGGTTTTTAAATCACAAAAGTGTGGTCACACTTTCGTGAATTGATATTATTGAATTTTAATTTTGCTGGGCATTATTCAGTTTAAAAAATATCAATTAATGTATAATCCAAATCCTAAATCTTGCCAAAAAAAACAAAGTCAGCTAAAGTCCTGAAGCATCTATGCATAAGGCTAAAAAATAGTCAATTTTAAGGGGACTACATTGTGACATATGCCGCCCAGCGTCTTGAATATCCAGCAGAAAAACAGCCAGAACCGATCGCTAAAAAAGTTGATCCTTTAATTGTTAGAGCTGCTAAGCAAATTTATCGGTACTATACCGATTCTTATGCTACTCAATTACCCCGTCCCATGGGAGTAGCTATCAATCGAGTTGATATGACTGGCAAGTTAATTTACACCCAGCTAATTTTATTGCCGCAAGAAAGTTTTGTCCCGATAGAATTGATTGAACTGTCTGACTATCATTAAAAAACCAGTCTTTTTAGAACAGGTAATTGACCATGACCTATGCCAACTCGCCAGCAACGACCAAAACCTCCACAAAATTCCAAAAAAAGCTAAAGGAAACCAGAAACTTTGGCGATGCTTTAGTTGAGGTGTTTGCGGACTTAGTACATTTAGAAATTGTTACTTGGGTTGCTGAAGCTGGTGACGCTAGCCACAAAGCGGGTAATCGCCTCAAGACAACAATTAATCTAATTGATGGCGATATTGAAAATGAGGTAGGTGCTAATTTTTTGAATGATCCTACTTATGCAGAGTTGCGCGGCTTCCATGAGACTCAGGTACAAAAAGGCGCGGAGACGATCGCCAATAATCTCCAGACCTTAGTAAATATTGGTCAAAAAGTTACTGATCTACTCAATGACAAGACCAGCCGTAAGCCTGACGATCGCGATGTAGATACTCTTTTGACAGATACCTCTGACGATAGCAGTGCCGACCTAGTTAGCGATCGCTTACCCAGTTTTGTTTAGTTTTAAAAACCTAATTTTAAAAACTTAAAATGATTGGTGAATTTAGTGACCGAAAACGCAAACAAAGATCTAACCAGTCAGGTTGTCAAAAAAGATAAGCCCAACGAAAGTACGACTCTCAATAGGTTTAGAGAGACAATCAAGGATGTCTTAGAAGAAATTACGACTCTCGAAGTAAACACAATTATTGTGAGACGCATATCGATTGATCGCTATGACGCGCGGACTTTTTATGAGGACTTGCTACAAAAATTAGCTTATGAGACAGAAGAAGGTTTGCAGGATGTGAAGCGATCGCTCATAGAGCGAAATACTGAGTTAAAGCAAAAAGGCAGTGCCATATCGCCATTAGAGTTAGAGCGCTACAATCGCGATCTTGAGACCTATAGGCTAGCCGAGCGTAAATTCAATGAGCGTAAAAACTCTGATAATCCTATAGAAATACAGCAATTTGAGCGCGAACAAAGCTGCTTTAAAGATCTGTCGAACAAAGTTTTAAAGCTAGATATACCCAAGGACGAACGAGGCCGCATTATTACTGATGCACCAATGATTCGATACTTTCGGACGCTATGGGAATTTGAGCAAATGGTCTTAAACGGTGAACAGGTGTATGCTCAGACTAAATTTCAATTAGACGGAGATTTAACAAATCGATTTAATGACGATTTGTTTGCCCCAGCCCGTTCCAAGATTGAACCAAAGGTCGCGCAACTAATTCTGGATATACATCAGAAAGCCCTTATAAATGCTGAAGGTCAATGGACAAGGTTAATTGAGACTTGCGTCAACCTTATAAAAGATTTAATTCCTTATCGTATTCAGTAATCAAAGAGAAAATAGCGTAGCTACAGCGCTTTGCGCTTAGTTAGAACCCAAATGAACTTGAGGAAGCGGCGCTCCGCGCCGCTTCCTCAAGTTCATTTGTACTAATCAAAGCTTCAATACACTGGTAACTCGTAGTGACTGCAACTCAACTTATATCTATTGTCAATGATGAAGTAGTAGTGAGACTTAGCCCGATCGCGATCGCCAAAATTGATCAAGATCGATTACAAAATCCCAAGCCGCGTGGCGCTGCCAGAGAAATTTTATATAAACTTGATAGCAGTAAACTTTTACAGGTTCTCGCCTCCAGCCTCGGGATTGCGTCATTACGCCAAGGAGCCATCATTATCTGGACTTACTTTGAAGAGGAATCTCGCAAGTCTGAAGATAATCAAGCACCAATACTAAGGACATTAATCACTATTGACGGCGATCTCACTCAAAAAATTCGTCGCGACATCTTAGAACATCCCTCCGCCGATCGCCTATTTAAAGTCCATAACTATTTAATCGGTCAAATCTCACAACAACTAACGACCGCGATCGCCGACTATGTAGCGCAAAAAATCCGCCCAATTGAGATTGCTCTTGTGACTTTTACTGCGGCGATCGTGTGGAACGATCAAGTCATTGCCATTAGCCAGCGCCTAAACTTTCCTCAGCCACTAATTAACATTTTGGCGAGCCAGTTCAGCTCGATCTTAATTACGATCGTCGCAGTTGTCCTATGGCGACTGAGTTCTCTCAAGGTTTTTCCTATGCTCAGTCAGCGAGCAATTGCCAGATTATTTAGTAATCTTCAATTGTTCTTGGAAAATTCATACTTACAGTTTGCGGCGATCGCAGCGGTCTGCATTTTTATGATTAGCTCCATTGCCTTGACTCAAGAAATTGTTAGCCCCGATACGCGAACAATTATCAATGAGCTAAAACAATGGACAGAAATATATTTACCTGTAGCTTTAATTTGCTTACGTAAACTAATTATCAGAGCGATCGGCAAAATCTTTTTACGAATTCCATTTCTGATGAAACTAATTTTCGGGCGTTTCATTAGATGATATTAAGCAGATTTGAGTAAAGCAATGACACAAGTTGAGATCTGGCGATTACAAGCAGCGGCAACCCTAGCTTTTTTAGTACCTAAAATTAACGGTGATGTACTCAATGAACGTGATGGCATTGTTGATAATTTGGTGCGATCGCTAAATAATCTGCCTCCTAGACCTGCCAATCGGCAGCCCTATGCGGGAATATTTCCTAATGCCGATGTGGCAACATGGCGCAGACGCGCCGCTGCCACCCTCAAAGCTTCTGTCCCCAAAATCAAAGAAGTCGAGGGTAGTGTATTTGATGGCGCGATCGACGATTTGCTTCGACTAATCCGTAAATTACCTGCGCGTCCCCAGGGGAGAGCGCCCTACGCAGGACTATTTGCGCCCGCAGATCTGCCCACATGGCGCAAGCAAGCATCCCAAAATCTAGTCGCGGCGATCGCCAGCTTAAGGGAGCCAGACTACACCGAAGCAGATCGTAAAATTGATGACCTGATCAGAGCCATGAGTGGCTTGTCTCAACGTCCCTCCAACCGCAATCCCTACGAAGGTATTTATCAAGCTCCCAATCTAAGTGAATACCGCAAACTCGCGGCGCGCCGACTACAGCAGCTAATTGCTGTGCTTAAAGATGACTTCAACCCTCAAGATATATCCGTCGATAGCACGATTCGGATTCTCAATAACTTACCCCCTCGCGCCGTCGATCAAGCTCCCTACTCAGGGCTGTATGCCCCTGCCTCAGCAGCAAGTACTCCCACCCACATCACTCAAGAGCAATTAATCGCGATCGCCCCCTACTCCCGCCGCGATCGCCTTGAAAAACTGCTGCCCCATCTCAACATAACCATGCAGCGTTACGAGATCACCACGCCACTTCGCAAAGCTCATTTTCTAGCCCAATTAGGGCATGAAAGTGATGGGTTTAATACCAACGAGGAATATGCTTCGGGAGCCGCCTACGAAGGACGCAGAGATCTTGGAAATACCCAACCAGGCGACGGTGTCCGCTTTAAAGGACGTGGCTTAATCCAAGTCACAGGTCGAGCAAACTATGGGGAATGTGGTCGTGCCTTAGGAGTGGACTTAATCGCCAGTCCCCAGCGCCTAGCTGATTTTGATCTTGCCTGTCTCAGTGCAGGTTGGTACTGGGACACGCGCAACCTTAACCCCTATGCTGATCGCGACGATGTCCTTACCATCACTCGTATCATCAATGGCGGCACAAACGGTTTAGCCGATCGCCGCGACTATCTTGCCAGAGCGAAGCGAGTTTTTGGAATTTAGTGCGTACTCAAACTGACTGTGATTTTTGGGAATGATGCAACTTAACCTTAATGGCAACTTAGGACTCTGTGGCGCACACCGTACTGGCAAAACAACACTAGCAAACGCCCTCGCATCACAACTAAATATCCCCTTTGTCCGCACCACGACCAGCCAAGTTTTTGCTCAACTTGGCTTAGACCCTGCGGAACCAATGGACTTTAAGACGAGGCTATTTGTGCAAAATCATGTTTTAGATGCTGCCGAGCAGATTTGGCAAAGTTCAGCCAGTCCCTTTATTAGCGATCGCACCCCCATTGACATGATTGCCTACACCCTTGGTGATATTCAAGGCAAGACTGATGTAAATTTCGTCCTACTAAGTCAATACATAGATCGTTGTTTTGCTAGTACCAATCAATTTTTTCAACATCTCGCCATCATTCAACCAGGGATTCCCCTTGTGTACGAGGAGGGAAAAGCAGCGCTAAATGCCGCCTATATTGAGCATATTAATGTTTTGGTGATTGGGTTATGTGGCGATCACCGCCTCACGGCTAATGTATTTTGTAATGCGCGAGATGCAATCTCCCTTGATCTGAGAATTCGCAATATCCTAGAAAGTGTCACGTCAACTTGAACCTAAAACCATGATTGCTGTACCGAATAGCCCAAAAATTTCCCCTGATGAATATTTTGAATGGGAAGCAAAGCAAGAAATCAGGTATGAGTACATCAATGGCGAAGTATTTGCGATGGCAGGAGGGACAATCGACCACAGTATGATCGCTGCTAATTTAATTTCTTTATTGCGCCCGCATCTTAGGGGGCGCAATTGTCGGGTATTAGGTTCAGACGCGAAGGTGGGAATTTCTAAGAGCGGTGAGTTTTTCTATCCTGATCTATTAGTGACCTGTGATGATCGCGATCGCCATTCAGCAAGAGCTGTATTTTATCCCACGCTAATTATTGAAGTGCTATCTCCTAGCACAGAGGCTTACAATCGAGGCGGTAAATTTGCGCGTTATCGACAGTTAACTAGTTTGAGTGAATATGTATTAGTTAGCTCTGAGCAGATCACTGTCGAAGCTTTTCGTCTAAATGAGCGCCTTAAGTGGGAGTTAACTTCCTATGGGGAAGGTGACTTGGTACAGCTTACTAGTATTGATTTTGAATGTGCGATCGCGGCTATCTATGAAGATGTGAATTTTCTTGGATAGTCAGGACTTGTCTCAAGACTACTCCCTTCCCACTAAAGAAATAGACATACAAAACCCAAGAATTAGCGTTGCGGCGCGAAGCGCCGCAACGTCTAATCTTTCACTTGGAAAGGAGTAAGATGTTTTGTAATGGGCGAGATGCGATCAATCTAGAGGTGCGAATCATTAATATTTTGGAACATTTTAAAGAGGGGTGAATATCTCAAAAAACTGGGTAACTTAAAGCTAAGGGCAAGGGGTACAAGTTATTTGCAGGTGAAGTAAAATGAAATTTAGGAGTTTAGAGATAGCATATTTAGTCGGTTTATGGCTTCGCGATCGCCAATTAAATAAAACACCAAGCTCAGATAATCAAGGTTTTACGCTAATTGAGTTATTAGTGGTGATTATTATCATTGGTCTGCTAGCCGCGATCGCCCTACCATCATTTTTGAGTCAAGCAGACAAAGCGAGATTTGCCGAGGCAAAGGCATACGTCGGCACAATGAGCCGCTTACAACAAGCTTATTACTTAGAAAAAAGAACATTTACCAGTAATATTGGCAACTTGGGACTGGGCATAGATACGGCTTCATCTTCATATACTTACACCGCTCTCGCTGGAAGTATAAGTGGTAATTTTACACCTCAGCAGCCGAAACAGATAATTACAAATTTAGCTGTGCCTACTTCGCCCTACCTCAAAGCATTTGTTGGTGTGGTTGGCATTCCTGGAGTAGTGCGGATTGACACTGTTTTTTGCATAGCAAACACACCAAATATAAGCCCTATACCCCCTGGAGCATTGAATGAATCGGCTCAGACAATGGTATGCCCAACGGGTTTTTCTTTGCAGCAGTAAGTAGCTAGAAACAGGATTCTCACTTGCTTGCTATTTGGACGGGACTCTCATTTACCATAGATGTAAGGACAGGTGGCACTTTGCGCCACCTGTCCTTACCTTTTTTAGTTTAGTTAACACATCGTTAAGACAAAAAAAATTTCCTGTAGGGTGATATCAACCTGTTTTGTTGTGGGTAAGTTACTTCCATAACCCAACAAGTTAACTTTCTTGACACACAAGGGATTAAAGAATTATGAAATCTGAATTCAAGACCAAGCTCATCCAACACATTCTCAACAAGAAGAATTCTGAAAAGGGTTTCACCCTGATCGAACTTCTCGTTGTTATCATCATCATCGGTATTCTTGCTGCGATCGCACTTCCTTCCTTCCTAAACCAAGCTGCAAAAGCTCGTCAGTCTGAAGCTAAGACCTATGTTGGTTCCGTAAACCGCGCTCAACAAGCCTACTACTTAGAAAAGCAACGCTTTGCTGATAACCTAAGCAACCTAGCAATTGGTATTGCTTCTACCACTGCTAACTACAGCTACTCAACAACTGGTTCTACTCGTGGTGTAACTGGTACTACTGCTAACGCATATAGTCAAGCAGCTCCTGCTGAACCCAGCTTGAAGGCTTATGTTGGTGCTGTAAACTTGGCAACTCCTACAGGTTCCAACGAAGCAACCACTCTAGCTACTGTTTGCGAAGCTAAGCTTCCTCCAGTAAACTCGGGTGCTTCTCCAACAAACTACGATACTGTTCAAGAGCCTTTTACACTATCAATTACTGCTGCTCCTGTTTGTAACGAAACTAACGCGACCGGATTTGTCCCTGTACAGTAATATTTCTGTATTCTGCATAGCCTTGCTAATAGATATAAGCTATAGGTAAGGCTATAAAAATTAAAATAATAGGGTAAGCTAATTTATGATTTTTCATGGTTTGGCTTACCCTTAATTTTTAGGGCTTGTCATAGTTCCAAATTGATACAATATTAAACGCAATTTTATGAGTTTGCAGACAGAAGCCTACGCTTATTTCACATCACAAAATTATAATGAAGCGGAAAAGATTTACTTTCAATTAGCCAATAGTTGCCCTAGCGATAAAAATAATTATTGGTACTTTGGTTTATCTATTTTACTGCAAGGCAAAAGTGATGAGTTTCAAATAATCTGGACTTCAATAACTGATAACTTAGATCCAAATGAAATTGACCAAACTATTAAACTCAGTCAAGTTTTAGAAAAAGAGGCAGCGAGAGTAAATGCTCTTGGACTCTATGAAGAGGCTGTATCTATTCGTTACTGTTATCTTGACTTAGATCACCATGATTTATCTAACTTAATTGAAATTGTCCTACTTTTAATTAAGTTAGAAAGACTTACAATAATTGAAGTAGAAAGGCTACAAATTTTTGAAATAATTCAATCAGGAGAGTTCATATCTCTGGATCAATCCATTTTATTGGATTTTCTCGAAAAGATATTGACTGTTAGTGATATTGATCCAATACTTCTGCAAATAGCTGAAAGTTTATGCAAGGCACATATTCAGTATCAATCAAAAATCACTGAAAAATTATTGTCTATCAGTCATGTCCTCTCTACAGATCTAGGTAAATCCATAGAAGTTTTAGAGATGGCAGCTAGAATTGATGATCAGAGCCTAGAAGTACAACTATATTTAATTGACTTTCACCTTCGCAAAACTGACTCAGAAACGGCAATATCAATTGCTAAAGAGTTATATAAAGTATCTCTAAGTCGTCGCTCTGTTGACAAGTTAATTGCTTGTCATTGGCTCATCAAGGCACTCCTCTACAAGTCGAATTCTTGGGAAGAAGCATTTCAAGTTAATAAAGACTATGACATTCATGCTCATTCGCTCATTAGTGAATGTGATTTTAGAAACATTTCTCTTAAAGAAGCCTCCTATTACTTAATGGCAACAGGGTTCCATTATTCTTATTTTCGTGATCAACCTCAAGTAGCACATTCACTACGTCAAGCAGTTCATCAGCTTGCCACTTTAAGGATTGTTTCCGAATTTCAAAAAACTGTTGATGACTGTAAAAAGCGTCTTGTGATTAGAAAAAAAAGTTATTTGTCCGAACGTCCAATTAGAGTTGGATATATATCAAACTGTCTCAGAAATCATTCCGTAGGACATTTAGCAAGATGGCTGATCAAATACCATGATCGAAATAAATTTGAATTCTACGGATATATTGGCGAAGAAAAGTATGATGACAATCTCCGCGACTGGTACAAGCAACAATTCCACAAGGTTTATACAAATAGTTTTCAAAGTGGTCTCAATTTAGTTAATGAGATTCAAAAAGACGGAATTGATGTACTTATAGATCTAGATAGCCTTACTTTCCCGCATGGATGCGGTGTTTCAGTATTCAAACCTTCTCCTCTTCAAATTACATGGTTAGGTTGGGATGCGGCTGGACTAAATAACGTGGATTATTTTATTGCTGATCCCTATGTTTTACCTGACGCTGCTCAAGAATACTATTTAGAAAAAATATGGAGACTACCTGAGACATACATTGCTGTCGATGGTTTTGAGTCGTCATTTCCTACAGCCAGACGGGATTTGCTAGATATACCTAGCGACGCTGTAGTCTACTTCAGCGCTCAAAATTCGATTAAGAGGCATCCCGATACAGTCAAATTGCAAATGCAAATTTTGAAGCAAGTTCCAAATAGTTATCTCATTCTCAAAAGCATGGGAGATCAAGATTCTCTTCAAGATTTATTCTTTACAATAGCGGAAGTTGAAGGGATAGGTGCGGATCGTCTGAGATTTTTACCCCTTACCAGAACTGAAGCCGAACATCGAGCTAATCTAGCGATCGCTGATGTGATTCTCGATACCTATCCTTATAATGGGGCAACCCATACCCTTGAAACCCTATGGATGGAAATTCCGATGGTTACCAGAGTAGGGGAACAGTTTGCCGCACGAAATAGTTACACCATGATGGTTAATGCAGGGCTTACGGAGGGCATAGCATGGACAGACGAAGAATATGTCGAATGGGGAATCAAGCTAGGCACTGATAAAAATTTACGGCAACAGGTAGCGTGGAAACTGAAACAGGGCAAACAGACAGCCCCTCTCTGGAACTCACGACAATTTACGCGAGATATGGAAACAGCCTACGAGCAAATGTGGCAGATCTGGCTGAATTCAGAAGATGATGATATTGCGATTGATCCTATAGTGGATCGTGATTTATTTATTGCTGAAGCAGAGTTGCGAAACCAAGATGCCATTCGCTTGGCGCAAAAAGGCAAAACATCTGAAGCGATCGCCTGCTGGCAGGTAGCAATATCTCTCTATCCTGAATATCTTGACGCTCACTACAATCTTGGTATAGCCCAATTTGAGTTAGGCAATCTCGATCAAGCAATTGATTCGTTCCAAACAACAATCCAATTAGATCCTAGCCATGCCGATGCTCTATATAACCTTGGGCTAACATTTGTCAAACAGAATCAGCTAGATCAGGCGATCGCAGTTTACGATCAAGCTCTAGAAATCAATCCAGAAGATATTGATATTCCTATTGCTTTAGGTAGTGCATTTTTTAAACAAGGTGATTGGGAATCGTCCATTCTTGCTTATCAAACTGCCTTAGAGATCAATCCTGCTTCTGCACTAGCCTTAAGCGGATTAGGTGCAGCTTTGACCGAGTATGGCGAACTAGATGAAGCGATCGCCTGTTTGCAGTCTGCGATCGGAATTGCTCCCAATGATGCTCAAATTTATTGCAACCTCGGTCATGCTTTTACACGAAATAATCAAATGCAGGATGCAGCTTTTTGTTATCACAAAGCGTTAAAACTGAATCCAGCTTTTGGTCTTGCCTTTTGGAACTTCAATAATGATGTCCTTGCTGACATCACTAATCCCCTACATCACAATTTCCCGTTGCGTCGTCAGTTAGCGGATCAGTTCTTAGAATCTTGCTATGAGACAGACAAAATTTGCTCACTGGTCAACTTCATTACCAACTACAGCAATTCAGGATTAAATGATATTGCTATTACCAAACTTCCAGAACTAGAGGAATTCATTTTTGAAAATTCTGACGATCTTGATAGTTTCAATGTAGAAGTTCTTTACAATAGCTTCCTATTCAATTTGAATAGCTTACGTGATGGTCGTGAGTTGAATATTAATTTGTTTAAACATATTGGGAGACTTTATAGGGAAAGAGTAATTAATTCCAAATCTGCCTTGTATGATATTGATAATAAAATATCTAACCTGACAGTATCACCAAATCCTAGCCCCCTTAGAATTGGATTTTTATCACCCCATTTTGGTCGTCATCCTGTCGGCTGGTGTAGCTTTGACATAATTAGAGAACTTTCACAAATTACACCGCATATTTACCTTTACACAACTGGTACACTCAAACCCGATCAGCTCACCCGGCAATTTGAAGCAGTTGCAGAACAACACTTTTGGTATGAAGATACTAGATTTAATTTTGATGGTCGAGTTAATCAACTCATTGCTGATATTTCTCAATGTCAGCTAGATGTAATTATTGATCTTGACTCAGTAACAGTTCCCCTAGGGACACATATTCTCTGTCGTGAGCATTTAGCGCAGGTGCGTCTATCTTGGTTAGGTTTTGATGCACCATTTGTCTCATCGGACAATTACTGGCTAGGCGATCGCTTTACGCACCCTGAAGGTGTAGATCAGTATTACCTTGAAAAAATCTTGCGCTTACCTGAAGCACATATGGCAGTTTCAGGATTTGAGTCTATCTCAATTGATAGGAATGCGGAAAGGAAAAAGCTCAATATTGACGCAGATCAAGTGGCTTATCTTTATGCGGCTCCTGCCCGAAAATTTAACCGCGATAGCGCTAAGGCTTGTATTAGCATCTTGCAGCAAGTCCCTAACTCAGTTCTTTTATACAAAGGGAGAGGAGATCATGAAGTAATTCGAGATATCCATACACAAACTTGTAACGAGTTAGGTGTAGATCCTAATCGGGTGAAATTTCTGCCGAGTTATAAGACCGAGGAGGAACATCGGGGTATGTATGCGATCGCGGATGTATTTCTCGACTCCTATCCTTACAATGGAGGCAGTCACAACCTAGAAGTATTATGGTGTAACTTGCCAGTAGTAACACTTGTGGGTGAACAGTCTTTTGCAAGAATGGGGTATTCATTTTTACAAGCTCTAGATATTAATGAGGGAATTGCTCATAGTTGGGAAGAGTACATCAAATGGGGTGTTAGATACGGCTTAGACACAGAGCTAAGAAATTCCATAAAACAAAAACTGATTATGAGCAAAGACCCCAACAATCTTGCCCCTTTGTGGAATCCCAAGAAATTTGCACAGGATATGTACAGTATTTTGCAAACTTTACTAAGCAGAAAAGCAGAGGCTGTTTAACCCTCTATGCGCGTTAAACCCAAGAGATAAGAGGCGGCGCAAAGCGGCGCCTCTTATCTCTTAGGTTTTATAAATCAAGCCATAAAAGTTTCAAGAAATATTGTTTTCTTGAGACTGACTTGAAGGCATAAGTAAATTTAAAACCCAGAATGCCGATTCGCCCGCGTAGCGGGCGAATCGGCATTCTGGGTTTTGTTTATGTAAGCTTATAGCCCAACTTCTTTTGTAGCAAATTGTCTAATACTCTGAACAATTGGCAGTGAAGATAGTCCACTTTCTACCAAATCAGGAAAGCTCGCAAGACTTTCAAGAATGCTATCAGCAAAATTATAGTCAGGATTACTTCCGTACTGTAAGGTTAGATACTCTAAAACCTCAAGAGCATAATCTGGAAAATTGAGAATATCAGCAATACAGGCTAGCTTGAGCAATTTATCAGGGGACTTGAACTGTTCGCTCATATCATCACGCATGAGATCTCGGAAATAGAATGCATCTCCCCATAGCAATTGACCTCCTCTTACCGTTGAACGAATTGGCGAACGCGCCCTAAGCCCATATGACTTTGATACATCAAACAATGTAAAATCATTCTGTCTCAGGAAACTATCAACGTCAGCAAACAATGGTTGCCCAATATAGAGTTGCGAAAATTCAACTTCAATTTGTATCGCTGTAGTACCGCGATTAAGAATGTTAATAGCTCCTTTCAGCACATCTAGATCAGCTCCTTGTACATCAATTTGCAAGAAATCGATCTCATTTACCTGCTCTTCCTGACAGAACTGATCTAAAGTAATCGTATCTACTTCAAAGCTAAAATCTAAGTTAACTAGCTCTGGAAGCCCTGCCATACGGGCTAAGTAAGGCTCGTTAGGAGGATAAAGAGAACTACACATGGGATGGCGAGTTACATAGAGAGTTCTCTCTTCAGCAGCTTTGCCCAAGGCAATAGGAATATGCTTCTCTGTCCAATTAACCTGCCTCTCTTCAAGATCGGCATTTGCCACATCACAGGCATCAGCATCAGCGTCAAATCCATAGATACTCAAATTTGGAGCAAATATCCCCCATCCTTGAGTTGCATAATCATCATTTAGATCTAGTTTCCGAGAGCCAACATTGCAAACTGTCATATGAATGCGCTCTAACAAACCATTCTTTTTCAAGATTGGTACAAATACTGACATATTGAACTCCCGTGAAACTAACTAATAGACATGTTCATTTACTACTGAGGAATAGCAATAATATTTAAATTACCCTGAAAATCATGACCAATTTCAATTGGTATTAAATTCTTTAAATATGGCTGATAGTAAAATAGTTTATAGTTACATTCTCTAAGATAATCTGCTACAGGTAAGTTACTTCCCTGAGCGCCAGCAATATTTTCATATAAGATGATTGGAGCGAATTCTTGTAACAGGCGATCGCTTCCCTTTAAGACCTGTAACTCATGACCTTCTGCATCAATTTTGAGAAAATCAACCCGCTTCACATCATATTTGTCTAGCAGACTATCTAATGTAAAGCAATCTACCTCCTCAAAATTACCTGATACGACACTATCATCGGCAACAACTTCATTTAACTCACTAGCCAAACCCACCGATAATTTGGCTTTGCCATTGCGATCGCTAGCAGCTCCTGCACAAACATTAACCCAGTCAAATTGATTAACTCGACAGGTTTCATTTAAATAATTTACACATGCTGAAAAAGGTTCTATTGCTAAAACTCTACCAGTAGCACCAACTCTCTTAGCTGCACTGAAAGCATACACTCCAGCATTAGCTCCCACATCAATGATGGTCATTCCTTCCTGAATATTGTCTCGCCAAAACTCAATCTCTCGTTCAAACCAATCTCCTTGAGCAATCAAGACGCTAGTGACAATACTCTTAAAATTCGGCTCAACCGCCATGACCACATCTTCATCAAAACTAACATAGGTCATAGCCTCATCCACTAACAGACTAGTCCATTGCCAGCTTGCATTTTCACGACCTAACTTTAGACGCCAGTCATTTGCTTGATCCATCCAATATTTAGCTTTACCTAGATCTCCAAAACCACGATAAGCCAAATATAATCCTTGTAAAATTGCTGGATTTTCGGGCGTAAGCTTGCGTCCATGCTGTAAATAAGCAACTCCTTCAGATTGATTTGCCATTAGATGGGTCACTCCCAACATTAAGCAAATAGCAGAACTATCGTGGAAAATCTGATTTGCTAATTTTAGAAACCTTGTGCCAAAAGAATTATAGAAAACAAATTGCGATCGCCTAATTACTTCCGCAAGGAGCATATTTGCTTGCTGATAGCCACTTTCAGCTTTTAACATTAGTTCAAGTTCTTGAGTCCCCCTAGACAATGCAGGTAAATAGATTAGACTAACAACTGTATTTTTCTCGTATTCGGCAGTCTGTGGCATATTAACCACTGTATGCAAAACAAGACTATGCGCGCCTGCATCATCCCCTAAGATGCTTTGAATCAAAATATAATGAGCAGCACAATGTAAGTTTAGATCAAGCGCAAATCCCCTCTCTAACTTTGCCTTAGCTTTCGCAACTATGCTCGTTTTCACCTGTAAATCTTCTTCTTGAGATGCATTAATCAAGTCAATTACAGCCAAATTATTCCAGTCAAGGGAACTAATAGGGTTATCCCAATTAGTATTCTCAATTACTTCTTCTAATCTAGATAAAATACTCACATCAGTATCAGGATAATTATCAAATAGATATTCTAGATAGCGATCTCCGAATTGATAATTAGTAGACATAGTATTAACTTACTGGGGACTTTAGGCTTTATCTATCATCAAGTAACCGAGGCTTTCTAAATCGCAAATAGTATTTTGCACCAACGGTAATACCTCGGCTACACCTTGCGATCGGAAAGTGATCGGATTGACTGGTCTGATCTTTGCATAATATTCGCTCAAAGTGGCAATAGTTTGTGGAGAATCGAGTAAAGGCAATAGACAAGCCGCCATAGAGCTATCAACAGTTACAACTGGCTTGACCAAAGATAAATGTTGACTCAAATTCACTGTGCGACATTGCATCACACAACTTTGCAAATCTGAGCTAAATCGTTGAGTCTTTAATTGTGGATGTAGATATACCCTTGCGGAATACCAGTCATCTTCATTCCAATCTTCATAGGATGTCATTTGAGGTGGTTGGCTGAAATGACCACACCAAAAATCCAATAGACGATGGACTGGATTAATTAGCTCATACATCCGTAACTGATCTTCAATACTTGCATCTGGCAAACTCATTTCCCAAACTAGGGGCAAGTTATCCGACTCTTTAAAAAGCTCTCTGAGATTCCAGTCTCTCCAGTTAACCATACTCACAAACTCTAGCTCAGCCGTTCCTAGTGCTGAGAACAGATCCGCGATCGCAAAGCCCTTATCTCCTTGTAATAACTGATTCGTTAAGATCTTCTCTTTGCCAGCTTCTCCTAAAAAACTGGCATCCCAAGTCTGTACTTTGAGATTGACGTTATCTTTCAGGGCTTGCATTGTTTCAATTACTGTCTCTATTTCTAGATCTCCAATGTCCCCATCCATCACCCCCATCAATGTAAACATTTGCTGCGCTCGGTAGAAGCTCAGTCTCTGTAAAGCACTATGTAAATTTGCGCGAATAATACCATCAGGTTTTAGAACAGATTTCATTGCTGCTAGAGCGATCGCAGGATCAGGCATCAGATACAAAGTCTCATCGCAGTTGATGTAGTCAAACTGATAGCCCAGATCACTCAGATCCTCAATTGATAAGCAATGAAACTCAGCATTATCAAAACCATGATATTTCAGCCTCTGTTCGGCTAGCTTCACTGACTCTGACGATATATCCACACCAATAATTTTTGCATTGGGATTAGCTTCAGCCAAAATCAAAGACTTATATCCAGAGCCACATCCCGCATCTAAGATCAATCTATCTGTTGTGTCAATGACTTAGCGATCGCGCCGATAAAAAGCAGTAACTAAATTATGGATGTATAGCTGATAAGCGTTATCCTTGGGCGACTGTTCCAAAGGTATACGCGGATAGGGGCTACTATCAAACTGTTGCCGAATTTTTTCTAGTATTGGCGATTGTTCAGGATTCACACAAATTCTGCCTAGATTTAAATGTAGTTATTGTAAGCCCAATCACAAGTAGCTGGGCATGATTAAAATCCAAAACCTGTGGCGCATGCTGCGCGTGCGACACAGGTTTCATGGTTTTATATTTAATTGCGCCTAGGTACTTAATGCAACCTATCAGTAATACCAAATCACGAAAGTGTAACAACATCTCATGAAGATCGCCCTTTTACCAATTCTTAGGTTGAAACTTGAGATCATTCAAAATCACCATATCATCGCCAGACTGAGCAATTACAAATAAACCCTGGCGATAGGCATACCTTGCCACATCATTAGGAATTACCATCGCTGCCACTGCTCCTAAAATTTTAATGTCATGGTAACGGGGCATAAATTGCTTTATTTTTCCTAATCGCTCAAGATGCTCATCAACATCAAGTTGACTGAGTTTACTCTTTACTTCAATCGCGATCGCCTCATTTCCATTGACTACCATCAAATCAATCTCAATCCCTTCATCCCCATCTTGCACTGAGATATCTGATGACAGTTCCCTAACCGCAATGCCGCGCTCCTGAAACAACCTCACCGCCGCAGGGCGCACTTGCCATTCTACAAATTCGCCTAGTCGATTGCCGAGCTTACCTAGTTGTTCATTAAGCTGTTGATTCATTTGTTTGATTTGGCGATCGGTTTCTTGAAACTTGCGATCGGTTTCTTGAGCAGACTCTTTTTGTGACTTCACCAACTCAGCAAGTAGTTGCCAAACCTCATCCGCAGTAGTTGCCATAATACTTACCTCACATTTAACCGAAACCTAGCATAGATAGCTAACAAGCGATGCAATCAAAACTTGGTTCTGCTCGTCAGTGCCGACGGTGATACGGAGCTTGTCTGAAAGTCCTGATTGATTGAAATAGCGCACTAAAATTCCCGCATCCTTGAGCTTCAAGTAGAGATCCTCGGCGTTGGGTTGAGGAGGAGTGGCTAATACGAAATTACCGTGAGACTCTAGCACCTTAAAGCCAATATTCTTTAATTCTTGGGCAAGGCGATCGCGAGAGGCTTTAACTTTTTCCGCTGTTGCATTTTTATATTCTTGATCGCGCATAGCAGCCGTTCCCATCGCGATCGCGATCGCATCAACATTGTAGCTATCCTTGACCTTGAAAAGTCCTGACAAAAGTTGGGGGTTCGCAATGCCAAAACCTAAACGCAATCCTGCGAGGGAATACCCCTTAGACAGAGTTCGCAACACAATCACATTGTCAAATTCTCGCACCAGAGAAATTGCTGAATATTCCGAAAAGTCTACATAAGCCTCATCGATCGCCAAAATCCCTGATACTTGACTCGCTAATTTGCGTAAATCATCCAACGGGACAAGATGACCAGAGGGACTATTGGGGGAAGCAATGAATGTAACCGCACCATTAGCGGCGACTAGATCAGCGATCGGTAACTGAAAATTATCACCATAGGCAACTTCTACAATTTCCGCAGGTTGCATCGCTGACAAGGTGCGATAAAGCACATAAGTTGGACTTGGGTAAACAACTTTGCGATCGCATCCCTCCGCACAAGCTCTGATCAAAATATTTAAAACATCATCGCTACCATTACCCACAATTACCCAATTTGGTGGCACATCTAGCGCCTCACTAACTGCTTGACAAAACTCATAGGCAAACGGGTCAGGGTAACGCCTCAGCGCATCTCCGTCGATTTGCTGCAAAGCCGCGATCGCCTTGGGTGAAGGAGGATAAGGATTTTCGTTGGTGTTTAGTTTGATCACCTTGAGTCCAGACTTGGGTTGTTCCCCAGGAACGTAACCAGTCATAGCATCAATGGCAGGGCGAAAGTAGCTCATAGCAAGAAAAGGAAAATATGTATCAGATCTATCATTGTATTTTATCGTTGTTGCCAAATGTTACAGCGCTCCGCGCTTATTAAAGATTAGTGGTGGCGCAAAGCGCCGCCACTAATCTTTACCTATGGCTTATCTTTAAACATTGGCAAGACCTCATTACAAAAAGCCTCCGTTGCCTTAGAGCGATAGCGGTTAGGGTTACGAATCTGTAACAACATTCGCTTAATTGTGACCCCCTCAATGCGTACTTGCTGCAAAGCCCCCATCTGCAATTCTTTTTCGATCGCCGTCACCGATAAAAAAGCAGCCCCTAGTCCAGCTTGTACCGCATTTTTGATAGCCTCAATCGAATTTAACTCCATCGCGATCGTTAACTGTCGTGGATCAACACTGCTATCGAGTAATACTCGATCAATCGCCTTACGAATAGTAGACTGCGAGTCGAGGGTAATAAACTGTAACTTATACAATTCCTCAATCGACAAATCGCCAACCTGAGCAAGGGGATGGGAGGTTGGGAGAATTAGCGCTAGTTCATCTTCGGCATAGGGTGTAATCTCTAGAGAGTCCAATAAATCCGCAGGGATTTCGCCGCCAATAATTGCCAAATCTACTTGCCCATTAGCGACACTCCATGACGTTCGCCTTGTAGAATGAACATGGAGTTGAACTGATACTTCTGGATATTTCTTACGAAATAGACCAATCATCTGAGGCATAAGGTAGGTTCCCGTTGTTTGACTAGCCCCTATAATTAGAGTCCCACCATTAAGGTTTTGGAGATCATCAATAGCGCGGCAAGTCTCTTGACAAAGACTTAAAATGCGATCGCCATAGGACAAAAGCAACTGTCCAGCTTCTGTCAATTGTGCTCTGCGCCCACCGCGATCAAACAAAGGCACATCTAGCTGTCGCTCTAGATGCTGTACTTGCAAACTAACAGCAGGTTGAGACACATACAGGCTATCAGCAGCCCTCTTAAAGCTGCCCTCAGCAGCGATCGCCTTAAGAATGCGTAATTGGTCTAGGGTGAACGGTATATCGATCATAGAAGCAGCGTGAGAAGAGATGAGTCGGGAGGTTATTCAAGATTTTTTGCATTTGGCGGGGGTTGTGGGAATTGCCCTCACAAATCGCCGTATGCGACCCTATTTCTACGGGTTGGATTCCGTATTGGATAGGACAAAGCAAGCATTGGGTCAGGGAGTGCTACAAGTTGTCGAGAATGTCCCAGAGGGATTTGAGTCCTTTGAGTTTTACTTTGCAAACCATGTGGTATTTGTCTATAAGCTCAAGCATGGTTTAGTATTGCTAGTACTCACAGACAGTGACCTTAAACCAGTTAACTACGAACGGGGCATTGCCAAAATTAAGTATTTGATCGAAACCGATACATACAACACAGTCGCACACTTTAAGCTCTTACTGGGGTCAGTCACCCAACAATCATTACCAAGTAATAGCTGGAATGCTACAAATACCCAGCCAAGTGCGCCGAGCCAAGCAAATATGCATAGGTCTGGTAGTAATGTCTCTAACTCCAGCCCTGACGCGATCGCCTCAACTACAGCTAGCACAAGATCAACCCAAACCAAAAATCAAGCGCCCATAGCAAATCAGGTTACACCGACCACAACTCAACCCAATATCAAACCCTCTTCACCTCCTCCATCAACCACGCAATTACAAGCTATCGCCAAATCTGGAGCTACAGCTACTAATCAAGCCATTGCCAGTGCGCCTACAAAATCAGTATCAACGAAAACTGACACACAGGAGTATAAGTTAGATGAACTTTTAGGCGGGTTGAATAAACTGAGTCAATTCACAACGCAATATCTTGGAAAAGTTGTCGTTACTAACTATTGGAAATCAAGCCGTCCTAGCGATTTGTCATGGCTAGCTGAGTTTGAAGTAGATCGTAGCGGCAACATTTCTCATCCCAAGCAAGCTGCCATCTGCTGCACAGCAGAGCAGCATCAGCAGATCCGCACATGGGTAGAGGCTTATGTAAAGCGTTGCAAGCAGGTAATTCGTGATTTTGATAAAATGCTTGCTCAGGACTGTCTCAGCGATCGCCAAAAACAAATACTTTTTGAATAAGCAGTTTATTTGTTTCACTAGAAAGAGCCTGTGGCGCACGCGCAGCGTGCGCCACAGGCTTGAGATTTTATATTTAATTTCGCCTAGTCACTTACACTTTTGTGGATTGGTATTGATTTAAGACAAATCACAGTACTTTGCGCCGCCACTCGCCCTCTAATTTTTTAGCGCAAAGCTTTCTTGTTTTTTAAAACCATTATCCTAAAAGTTTAAAAGAGTAATAACGGTGCAAAGCAACATCATTACTCTTTTAAACTTTTAGGCAGCACACACATTGCTAAATCAGAAAGCGCAAACCATTGTAACTGTAGGCAATTTGGCGTGATCTAATCTATTCGTAGATCTTAAATAGGTTAGACTAATATTTAATAGTAAGGGGAACAATTGTAGAGGCAAGTTAGTAATGGCTAAGCGCGTAAGAATCGAGCCTATTGCCCAAGTCGCTGATATCGCAACAAACGGTGCTTTATTGTCTGGCTTGATGGGAGATGAGCTAAGTATTTTAAAAGAATGTGGTGGTCGTGGCATGTGCGCGACCTGTCATGTCTATATCCAAGACGGTATGTCATCTCTCAGCCCCATGGGTAAGCGTGAACAGCGCACTCTAGAAGTGATCACTACCTGCAAACCTAACTCTCGACTTGCCTGCCAAGCCAAGGTTATGGGTGAAGGGATTGTTGTCGAACTTCCTGTTGGTATGTATGTTCAGTCGATTCAAGACATTGAAGCCTTAATTGGGAGACGTTGTGAAAAACCACTGCTTAGCCCTATTACTGGTCAGACTCTAGTTGAGGTTGGACAATTAATCACTAGATCGGTGGTGCGCCAGCTTGAAAATACCAACTTTAGTGTTGGGGAACAGTTAGCAAATACTAAGAGAGCTGATATTTTTGAGGCTAAGTAATAGCTAGCTGATGTTCATGCTCAAATTAATATAAAAACACTAGACTCAAAGAATTTTGATAGGAGTATTGACTTATGACTGTTGCTGTAGACCGCCCAAATAGTGCCACTCGAGCTAAAAGAAAGAATAACCACTACAGCCTACAAGATTTCTTTTTGCCTAATCTTGAGAAAGGGGTTATTGAAGACTGGAATGGTTCTCGAAATATTCTTACCAGCGAAGACTTTATCATTGGTCTGCAAGAAGGATTGGAAGACGAAGTTGGGGAAGCTTCGGCAGCAGTTATGTATTCGATTGGCTGTGAATGGGGACTACAGGATGCATTGTTTTTTACCAAGTGGTTTGAGCGAGATTTTGGACGTAGCATCCGTCAAACTAATTTGCCCTTCTTGCTAGAGACTTGGTGGTGGCCATTTACCTCGCAGGGTTGGGGTAGATGGCAGGTAGATATGAGCGATCGCAAGCAAGGGTTCATGTTTATCAGTGTATTTGACTCAGCCGTTGCGCGTAGTCTTGGCGATGTGGGCAAGCCCGTATGTCATTTGTACGCAGGTTTGTTCTCAGGCTTTTTTACGCACTTGGTTAACAAGGAATTAGAATGCATCGAGATTCAATGCTATTCCATGGGTGAAAATTACTGTAAATTTCTGCTCGGTGGCAAAAACCGCATTGATGCTGCATCATTTTGGCTCAATGAAGGAGCAACTACCCGTGACATCGAAGGGCGCTTAAGAAATGGAGAGCTTCTAAGATGAGTAGCTCAGACTGGCGATTGCAACCCCTCCAGACCTTTTGGCAAAGTGTGAATTGGGAAAATCGGGCGATCGCTCCGATCACTACTAGCTCAAACGAGCAAGCTCCCAAAACTCTCAGCTTCTTGCTATCTGTACGAGATTACTTCAAATCAATCTCTTGGAATGGCATACCTGAAATTGCGGCAACACCCGAACCACAGATTGCAACACCGCCGATTGACCAAAGTAAAGAAACGCTTGAAGATTTCCTTGATGATATCAGCAAGTTTTTCTAAGTAGCTAGTCGCAATTAAATATAAAACACCAAAGCCTGTGGCGTATTCTGCGCGTGTGCCATAGGTTTTAGCTCTAGTTCTTAATTGTGTCTAGCTAATTAACAATCGAAAGTACAATTCTTATAAATGCAAGGTCTATTTTTAAAACCTTAATTCTCACAAATCAGAATGATGATCCCAAAGATTCAAGAGCTAATCAATCAAGCCCAAGATCGCTATCTTGCTTCTGAAGAGCTTGGACTCATGGAAAGCTACATTAGTTCGTTACCCGATCGCTTGAAGCTATATAAATTCATCCGCGATCGCGAGATTGATATTTTACAATCGGTTGCCGATCAGGTTTCCATTGAATTACCTAATGTAGCCGTGGAAGATTTGGAAAATGGCATTAAAAACCTCATCTTAGTTGTGCGATATTGTTCTATGGCAATGCTGCTCAATGATGAAGCTTTCTTAAAGCAACGGCTACTCGACTGGCTAGAAGGCATTATGTCTATGCGAGATATGCGCCGACTCAACGAAACTTTATACAGACTACTCAATCAAGTGATGCGTCAGCAGTTGAGTCCTGCTCAACTTGCCCTAATTCAGCCTTTGATAACTGCCGCCCAAGTCACGCTAATTTACTAGAGGCTAACTACCATGATTTCTGTTGCCGATCTCGTTAAAGAACATCGTATTCCTGCCAACTTCTTTGACTATGGCTCTTATGTCAAGGGAGATCTAGAAATTGGGCTACTGGAAAATCGTCGCGGCGATCGCCTTATCGCAGTCCCAGACACGCTGATAACTTCACTCTATGCAGGTTTAGCTAAAGAGACAGGACAAGCGTCACGCCTAGTTCTATTTAATTGCGGTAAGTGGTGGGGTAAAAACTTTTACACCCGTTTTACCGAGTCCTTGGAGGAGTACTATTCTCAATCGCTTGCTGAGATGGACATGATCACCTTTATCCAAAGCTTAAAGGAATGCTGGAAAACTCACGGCTGGGGGAAATTTGAGTTTGATCCGCAATATCAAGCCCAAGGATTTATCTTGATTAAAACCTACAATTCCCCCTATGTCCGCAAGGTGGAAGGTAACAAGATGCCATCGGGTTATCTAGAAGCAGGTGTCCTCACTTCGTTTTTTACGCGCCTGACTGGTCGGGAGCTACTTGCTGTTCAGACTACTTGTGAGTCTCTAGAAGCTGAATGCAATACCTATATCGTTGGCTTGCCAGAAAGATTGGGAATTGTCGAGTCTTTTCTCGCTGAAGGCTTAGATCACGCAGTCATTTTGCAACGCATACTTAAGTAATCCCAAAAGAGAACGGCGGCGCGATGCGCCGCCGTTCTCTTTTGGAACAATTTTAAATTAATTGAGGAAGGCTTTGACTTCGCTCAGCCAACTTAATATTGCTGGCTGAGCGAAGTCAAAGCCTAATCTTTCACATTAATAATAGCAATTCACAAAAGTGTAGTCACACTTTTGTGAATTAAAAATCTGTAAAAAAGGTGGTGCTTTGCACCACCTTTTTTATGAATTCTTGAGTTAGTCTTTGGGAGCCTGAGAAACTTTAACAGTTTGCTGTTGGGACTTCCAAGCTGACCTTAGATAACCAAAATTTTTCTTAAACTCATCGCCGCCCCACCAAGATCCTAGACGACCTTCATCCCAAGATGCAGAAATAGCTCCATAACTAAGTCCGACAACGCCAATCCCTAGAAATAGCATACTCAGCAAAACAACTGCGGAAGTAGGCAAGTCAACTATGTGCTTGCTTACAAGTACATAGCTCACAATAAAAGTGGTTAACCCCAACGACGTAGGAATACCACAAAATAGAGCTGCACGGCGAACAATACGCCGATTGACTTCATCGGGTATACCTAAGGAATCCTTTGGCTTAGCGATCGCTTTATCACCGTTGGATTTAGTTGCCGATACTTTCTTAGGTGTAGGTGTAGTCGGTGCAACTTGCTTTTTGACTTCTTTGATCTTCTTTGAGCGTTTACTTGGCTCGAAAGGAATACGATTCGGCTTATTCACATTTCTACTCGCGATGAATTTCGTAATGAATCAGGGAGAACCGATCTCCTAGCCTCGAATACCAAGGCTTTGAATCAATTGCTTGTAGTGAGTACGATCTTGATTCTTAACATACGCAAGTAAGCGCTTGCGCTGACCGATGATTTTCAACAAACTACGTCTTGAAGAAAAATCTTTGGGATGTAGCTTGAGGTGAGTGGTCAGTTGAAGAACACGCTCAGAGAGTAGAGCGATCTGTACATCAGAGGAGCCAGTGTCAGTGGGATGCTTTTGATATTCAGAGAATATTTCTAGTTTGCGATCTTGCAGAAGTGCCATGATAAAAAGCTTAAACGTGTTACGAGGTGTACGTGACTGGACTCGACACTTAACGCCCCGTTATTTGAGACGTATTAGTGCGTGTTTCCCAATCTCACAATTGGGCATTCCTAGTAGTTTCGCTACTTGTCAAAGGCTTAATTTTGCTATTCGACAATTCGACTATCTAGGCAATTTACTTTCCTCAGAAGTCACTGAGTACTCATGGCGATCACCATTTCTTTGAAAGAATAAACTTCAGAGGAACTAGACTAACACATCGGCAACTAATTTTTTAAGCTAACAAATAATTTGCCATCAATTCTCACTCAGAAACCAGTTTTGAGATTTTCAAGCAAGCGAGGTACAAAGGTAAGTTTCCCCGCCTGAGGCGGGGAAACTTACCCGTACTTCTCTAGACTGATAAACGCCATATTGATTTTTATTGATATAGCTGTACTTACTCATTCTTGTTAGATAAGACCTAGAAGACGAGTGGCGGCGCTTCGCGCCGCCACTCGTCTTCTAGGTCTTATGTTCTACAACTGACTTGACTAATGGGCTGAACCATTACCGTGATACTTGTCAGTGTCATAAAAACCATTACGAGTACCAAAAAATAGACAACTGACTGTAAATAGGATAGTCAGTATAGGAAGAATAACTTTGAGGTCTAACATGGATTTTTCCCTAGCTGATGATGAAGTAATAGCTAGATTTTAGTCGTAATGCCTATAAAAACACCTGTAAGGAAGTGTTTTCTTAATGAATTACCATGTATCCTCAAACAAATCGAGAGGCTAGTGCAGCTAGCCTCTCGATTTGTTTGGGGATTTAAAATACTTAGTTGCTAACATCAGTATTGTCAGGAGTGTCAGTAATTTCGGCACTCTCGGCGCTAGGACGATAGCTTTGCTCAAATGCATAGCGCACAATCTGGGAACGATTCTCCAGATTTAATTTTGTCATGATGCTACTGAGATGAGTTTGTACAGTTCGGGGGCTGATCTGTAGTCGTTTGCCAATTTCTTTGTTAGTAAAGCCCTGTACAACTTGCCAAAAAACACGCTCTTCAGAAGGCGTGAGCGTAGTCCGCGAAACAGGCGCGGTGGGTTGCTGAAACAAACGCATATGCTCACTAGGCGTGCGATGAGGCTCACGCTTGTGGGGAGAAAAGAAATCAATATCAGTTTTGCCAATAGTCATGCGATCGCCACTTTTTAACAAAATCGGAAAAGTGATGCGTTGACCTCGCATGAATGAACCATTACGGCTACCAAAGTCAACTAAATAAAAACTTCCTGACTCGTTATTATTGTTGCGAAGCTTAGAATCACCTCTATTTGCAGAATCAAAGCCCTCATTTTTAGAGGCTCCTACAATCTGCAATGTGGCGTGGTAGCGAGAAACCCATTTATCTGTGAGGACAATTGAGTTGTCGTAGCCTCTGCCAATCGTCCAAAAGTCTGCGTTAATAAGCGGAATCGTTTGTTGTCCCTCATCTGCATGAACGATCAGATAGGGGTGGGGGTGTAGAAGTGTCACTGAACTATTAGACAACTTTGTTGTGTGCATCTCAATCAATTGCCAATATAACCTATTTATATATTGTGAGACGATTTCTCTAAATTTTGAGTTCCTTTTTCAAATTCATGGCTTTTGATGGCATATTCTGTTGATCTAACCTGCCTAAGTTGAAATAGTTAGAAGACGGTAATTTATAATCATTGACTTACAGTGTTTTGCGCTTTCTTAAAACCCGAAAAAGTGAGTGGCGGCGCAAATCGCCTCTACTCCTAATACAAATGATGACAGCTATGAAGTAGGTTTAGACGCAAATCGCTGTAAGAGAGTACGCAGACTTGTCAGCCAATAGATCTTATTGCTGTTACAAATCTTAAACAATCAATCCCCCTTACAAATCGCCGTTAACAGAAATGATTTGGATCGCGATCGCTATACAGTTATTACTTAGTGCATTTTTGTTATGGGCTACATGGCAAGTTTGGCTGCTCAGGAAGTCCTTAGCGGAGACAGTTCAGACCGTAGATGGTTGGACGGAAGCTTGTCACAATGGTCTACAAGTTTCTAACCCTAGTTTGAAATTAGCGCGTAGTGGTATTGGTTCGGCACGAAAACAGTACCAAATCTTGCAAACTCAGCTAGCTAAGTTTCAGAATTTGCTGTCTGTGCTTGTGCGTGGTGTATCCTTTGTAAGAAATCGTTGGCAAAAATCTCGTAAAGGCTCACTCAAGGGTGGGGCAGATTCTTTAAATTACAAGTCCTCAAGGATCAAGCAAAATGTCAAGCGGCGCAGGTAAATTTTTAGGTGGTTTGATCCTCGGTACGGCAATTGGTGCGGCGGCAGGTATTTTGTTTGCGCCGAAGTCGGGGAAAGAAACTCGCCGAGCCCTAAAAAATTCAGCTCAGGATCTGCCAAGGTTAGCGGAAGAGCTAGGCTCAAATGTTCAATACCAAGCTGATCGCTTTACCGAGCAAGCCCAACGAACTATTGACGAAACGGTGATTCGTTTACAAGAAGCTCTAGCTACTGGACAGGAAGCGAGTCGCAGGCTGCAAGAAGAATTAGCGATGTCCGTTGGTAATTCCACAGGTGCGTCCTTGTCGGAGCTAGATGATCGTGCAGGAAATAGGGCGATCGCTGATGCAGATGATGAGGAAGAGTAATCTCTTAAAAAGTGGACTTAAGCAGAGTGGCTTTAATAATTAATTTTAAAGATCAAGTTAAAGGATAAGCACCCAAGAAATTATGTCAGAAGCGATCTTTTTGCTAGGTTTGTCATTTTTATTAGTGGTCGTTTGCCTGACGATGCTCTTGCTAACGGCTATTCCTGCTTTTCAGGAACTAGCTAAAGCGGCGAACAGTATTATCCGCCTAGCTGACACCTTGACTAGGGAGTTACCTGCAACCCTTGAAGCGATTAGAATGACAGGACTGGAGCTGAGTGAATTAAGCGATGAGCTTAATCAAGGAGCCAAGAATGCTGGCGAAGCCGTGAAGCAGGTAAATGATGGTATCAAGGGGGTTAAGAAAGGTGCTTCTAGTGCTTCGATCGCGACCAAAAGTGCTTTTGCTGGGATCAAGGCAGGGTTAAAGTCGCTCGGTCGTCCAAGACGGAAAAAGCGATCGCTTGAGCAACCAGAGGAGAAGCGCTCTGGCAGAGAATATTTTGATGAAGATGAGTCTTTTAACCCCAAGCCAATCATCACCCCTGATGACATGAGATCTGAAGGTTTTATGGGAGATTTATCTAGCGAAGACTAAATATTTCCAGTAAATGACCAGATGTGTACGGTAAAGCCGCACACACCTAATCAGAAACGAGTTACGGCACTTCGCGCCATAACTCGTTTCTTGTTTTTTGCCCCCCAACAGTAATGGTTATAAGTAGCTAGGCATAAGTAAACTAAAAACCTAGAAAGCTGTCCTGCCAGCGTAGCGGGCGGGACAGCTTCTGGTTTTAGGTTTCAATTATGGTGAGATACTTAGCTATAACTTGGTATTATGGTGACATCAGATTTAGATATTTTAATTACCCAAATCACCTACTTCTATGCCGCTCAAATCAACAACTCGTCACATTCAGATTTATGCTGCCATCGTTGAGGAGCAGAATGATGAACTCATTGATAGTGAAAATACTCTGACTTTAGATGTTGATCCTGACAATGAATTGAATTGGACGGATGGAGCACTTCAGAAGGTGTATCGCAAGTTTGATGAGCTAGTGGCGGACTACAAAGGTGCTGACTTGACTGACTATAATCTGCGGCGTATCGGTTCAGATCTAGAACATTTTGTGCGATCGCTATTACAACAAGGCGAAGTTACCTACAATCTGAATCATCGATCCCTCAATTACAGTATGGGCTTGCCGCAGATCGTCAATACTGAAGCGCAATAATTAAGCAATTTGCTTCTCGCCCAAAAAATACTGACGGGGTTCAGTTTCCAACTCATAAAAGTATTCACCCATTTGTGAGTTGGTATTAGGCAATCTCACAAATGATTAGTCCATCTTGCTAACTTTAAAAATTTTTTAAACTATGTCTGAAACTACTGCGTCCGAGTCTGAGCAGGTCAAGGCTAAGCCTGCGGCTAAACCCAAGGTTGAGAAACCACCAGCGATCGAAGAACTGCCCTTTGATGAATTTATCAATACCCATTATTTGCCTGCATTAGCTAAAGCATTTACGAAGCAGGGGATTACTGATCTCACTTTAGAATTCACTAACTCGCAAGTGCATGGCGTTTGGGATAGTGGACTTCGCCAATTTACTGTTTATTTTTCTAAGGCTGACATTAATGCTCAGAAGGCTTTTTCCTGTGCTGACGCTGGGCGATCGCCTAGTACGATCGAGCCATTTTTGATTGATGAAAGAAAAGCACCGTTAGATCTATTAGTATTTGGTGTAATTCAAAGACTGACGGCACAAAAGTGGCTATCTGCTAATTAATTAAGCTAATCAAAAACAGGCTTAATCAAAAAAAAGTGAGAGTGCGGCTTTGCCGCACTCTCACTTTTTTGATTAAGCGCAAAGCGCTGCATTAGTTTTTTGGCACAATTACTAAAATTCCATTTTGGGCTTCCAGTTTCATTCCCAACTTATCAACCTCTTGGGCAATGATTTGTACAGTTTTCTTGTCTGTGGCATTTCTTAAAACTACTGACCATGCTCCAATTTGGGCATTAGTGAGATCTCGCTCTTCTTCGAGCCAAGTGGCTGACTGGCGAGAGAGTTCGGCTACTAGCTTAGGGTCATCAACTAGGTCTTGACCAGATTTTGCAGCGATATCAGCCCATTCTGCGGCTTTCAAATGAGACTTTCTAGCGCCTTTAGCATCACCTAAAAACAGTAACTGATCGGTTGCCTTATAACGCCAAATATTGTAAGCACTGGGCTGAACATTGGGATCAAGCGATCGCAATCCTTGGGCATAGATATTGTTAGCTTCGCTAGGAGCTCCTGCAAACATCGAGACACTAGCTGACATATACACATAGCTACTGATAAATCTGGGATCGCGCTCAATAATATTTCTAAAATAGAGTGGACTCAGCCCATAACCAGTCTGAAAATTGATCCTAGCGACATCATCACCAAAATATTGCAAAAACTGTAAGAAAGCAAAATTGGCAATCAAGTTGTTAAAGCCAAAACCGCGAGAGGGTAATTGACGAATTAAGGTCAGGCGAGCTTCTTCCTCAATCACACTTTTGCGGATGTCCTCTGAGGTTTGACCGCCCAAGCGTTGATTTAATCTGGGGTACTGTAAACTGAGCGCGATCGCAGCAAAAGTGACGATCGCACTCAAATTGATTACTAAACTACGCAGCCGCATTTGACTTAATTGCCTTCAGAAATAAAAGTATCTTTTTTCAGACTCTCAATTAGTTTATTACTTGGAGAACCGTCAGCAGGACTGATCGTATAGAAATTTTGCGCCCTAACGATCGCGTTACGAGTTTCACCACTCAGTACACCGTCAGCTTTGCCATTGTAAAAGCCTCGCTCGGTAAGCAAATTTTGTAACTCTAGTGTTTGCGAATTTGCGGCTGGAGCTGGAGCAATCGGTGCAGATTGGGGTGGTGCGACGGTAGCTCTGGGTTGGACTGGAACTGTTGCTGGTGAAGGGGCTACAGCCGCAACAGTTGGTTGCACATTAGGTTGAGGGCTAGCTGGGGTGGTAACTTGAGGCTTCGTTTCGACTCGAATTGCTGGTGTAATTGGGGTAGGAGCTACAGGCTGAATTTTTGCTGGCAATCCTGACTCTAGAGCCGCGATCGTTCTGGCTCCCGCGATGCCATCAGCAGTTAATCCATAAGCTCTTTGAGCCGCCACAATCGCTTCGGTAGTCTTTGAGCCAAGAACTCCCGTAATTGCGCCGCTGTAAAAACCGCGATCGCGCAATAGGTTTTGTAAGTTGGCAACGTCGCGATCGTCTGTGGTAGTAGGAGCCTTGGTGACTGTGACGGCTGCACGAGCTGCGGGGGCTGTCGGACGGACATTACGTTGCAGAGCAGCCAAGGTTTGAGAGCCTGCAATTCCATCTACGGTTAAGCCATAAGCTCTTTGAGCTTCGGCGATCGCTTCGGTAGTTTGCGCTCCCTTAAGCCCATCTAAAGAGCCTTTGTAAAAGCCACGGTCGGCGAGCAACTTCTGCAAAGCAATGACATCTTGATCGACTTTTGGGGTGTTTTTGGAGTTCGCCTCAGTTGTGGTTTCTTCAGCATTAATGCGATTGCGGGAGGTAGTGGTGATTTTGCTAGCACTTCCAGATTCCAAAGCTGCCAAGGTCTGAGCACCTGCAATTCCATCCGTTACTAGACCATAGTTTTTTTGAGCATCAATAATTGCCATGCGGGTCTGGGGCCCCATGATGCCATCGAAGGTTCCTTTATAAAAACCACGCTGAGCTAATAGTCTCTGTAAAGACTCTACATTTTTACTTCCAGAAGGTAGAGCGATCGCTTTACCACTATCGGATTCCAAGGCGGCAATAGTGCGTGAACCCGCAATTCCATCGGTCGTCAGTCCGTAGGCTTTTTGAGCTGCGAGGATCGCGTTGCGAGTCTGCGGCCCCATCAACCCGTCAACAGCACCATCATAAAAACCGCGATCGGCTAGTAACTTTTGCAAGTTCATCACCGTTGCCGAAACTTTGCTACTCGCTAAATCAGGCTCTGGACTAGCCTTAGTTTTTTCCGCAATATTTTCGAGGGCGGCGATCGTCTGACTGCCAGCGATGCCATCGGTCACTAGACCAAGCGATTGCTGTGCGCGAAGAATAGCATTCTTAGTGGATGTGCCAACTACGCCATCAATCTCCCCAGGATCAAAGCCACTTCTAGCGAGTAGGGATTGCACATATTTAATATCTGATGGCGTGGTTGGTTCGGCAAAAGCGATCGCTGATCCCAGCGATACAAATAGAGTCGCGCCAGCCAAAATCACATTAAAGCTCAGCTTGACAGATTTATTCGCTAATTGCTTTAGCCAAGTTTTCCAACTTGTTGCCAGATTTTTATTTGTGGAAACTTTAAGTCCTTCCGCTATTGGTGCATCAGACTGAGTAAATTCTTCTTGAATGTAAGCTAGGAGTTCCATATTTTTAGTTTTTCTAGTGAATAGTTGTAAATAGTTTGGGTAGAAAGCCGTTTAAAAAGACAGGCGAGATTTAAGAACTAGGGTTCGGCGTTGGTGGTAAGGGGAGAGGAGCATTCTGACTTGATGAAAAAGTAGAACTTTGCGAGGGTCGTAGCGGCTGAAAATTAACTTGAGGGCTAATCAAAACATTGATATTTCCAGAATTGGGGAGATTAGAATTAGTTAATGGATTTTGAGAAATGGTGGGCAATGGTTGGGTCAGATCTTGCGCTCTCAAGGCGGCTAACAAGGCTGAATCCAGCTCTCCTGTGGGCTTTTGGGCATAGGCAAGCTGGGCTTCAAATATGCTGGATTTGGTTAGAGCATTGTATAAGCCATTAATTTCGCCGCCATAAAAACCACGCTCCCTAAGCAGGTACTGAGCTTGCACAATATTTTCAGATGGCGGCAATCGATTTAATGGCGGTTGGGTCAAGGGAACATGATTGCCACCCGCAAGCAAAGCCCGAATCGTAGAGGGTCCTACCACTCCATCAGCAACTAGCCCATAGGCTCTTTGAGACTTTAAAACTGCATTGGTTGTTTCTTGCCCTAGTTGACTATCGATCGCCCCTTGATAAAAGCCTCTTTGCTTCAGCAAAATTTGCAGATTACCAATGTCATCCAGTTCGGGCTGTTGCGAATTGATTAGACGGAAACCTTGATTAATATTGTCTTGATTGGGATTTGGACGCACAATCACAATTCGTTGATTGCCTGAATTGCTAATCTGGTTTTGGCTATTGGGGCGTGAAGGATTGCGTAATCGCGCTAAGGTTTGCGCTCCAGGAATACCATCGGCAGCTAGGCTCGGTTGAGTTTTCTGGAAGTCAATTACGGCTTGCTTGGTATGTCGTCCGTAAACTCCGTCGATCGCGCCGACGGCAAATCCGCGCTGAGAGAGTAATGTCTGTACTTCCAAAATATAGCTAGTATCGCAAAGGTATAAGTTATTACACCAAGGCGCTACATTGACTGCGGGTTCAAGCTGATGGGCGGCTCTTGCCGCAGGTAAGGCTAAGTTGCCAAAACTAGTAAGGGCGATCGCTGAGAGTAAACAGCACTTTTGCTTGACCGCTTGAAAATTCCAGTCATTTGATGGAGGCAGGTCGCAATGGAGAGAATGGTCACAAATATAATTGCGATCGCTCAGCTCTTGCCCTGCTTGTTCATACGCCCATGCATCATATATATATGCTGCAAGTTCCATAATGGCTACCAAATGATTGCGTCATATTTTATTTTAGACGATTTTTTCTGGCTTCTTATGTCAAAAAATGTATAGCTGCAAACTGCCATCATTATTCAGAAAAAATTAGGAGGATGGCAAAGCCATCCTCCTAATTTAGATGCGCCGCCATTATGTAAGACTTGGGGGCATTTCGAGGGCGATCGCCCCTAGCTTGCCTTTACGAAAATCGTATAAAATTAAGCGTGCTACTTTGTCGAGATCGCCTTGAAATTTATTTAGAGCCGCAACTTCATGTATATATTCAATACCTGAAGTTACAGTGAGGGGATCAATTTGATATCGGGCGCTGAGTTTAGCTCCTAAACCAATTAATAAATCCACGGCTTCAGCCGCCACTAACACGTTATCGTAAGCTGCCTGACCGATATCATCGCAAATAGCTAGCTTCAGTGCTGCGTCTTGATCGTAAAGCAAGGGCGGAATTACCCCTGGAGTATCGAGTAGTTCGATTTCATCGGAAATTCTAATCCAGCGCAGTTGTCGCGTTACCCCAGGTTTATTGGCACTCGCCACCACTTTTTTCTTGAGGAGTCGATTAATCAGCGCTGATTTGCCCACATTGGGAAATCCTACGACCACAGCTCGCACGGGTCTAGGCAACATTCCCCGACTGCGTCGCCGTTCATTTACCTTTTCCCCTGCGACTTGCGCCGCCTTGAGTAGATCAATCATCCCCTTACCCGCTTGAGCATCGGTAAAATATGCCATGCGATCGTGGTCAGTAAACCAGCGCATCCATTGAGTCTTCACAGGTGTAGAGATGGCATCAATGCGATTGCAAACCAGTATGTGCGACTTTCCCTCCACCCATTTTTCAATTTTGGGGTGCTTACTAGACATCAAAATACGCGAGTCGCGTACTTCAATGACCACATCAACCAATTTTAGGTTTTCTAATAATTGCTTTTCAGCTTTGGCGATATGACCTGGATACCACTGAATTGGGCTTGCCATAGGAAATAATAATCAGGGAAAGTATTCGTAAAAGCTGCACCGTAAAATAACAAATCAGATTTTTGTTGGCGCGGCTTTGCCGTACCAACAAAAATCTGGTTTTTTATTAAATTGCAGAACTTTAACTATAGCTTTAGTCACTTCCAAAAAGCGAAAGACGGAAAAAGCACTCCAAGTATTAGAGAATGTGGCTTCGCTATGTCCTCTAATTTCTTGGGATTTAATGTCTGTTTTTAGTCTGGTAAAGGAGTATACTATTGCTAAGATATTAAGAAATATTAAGATAAGCCTTTAATAAAAATCATGACTAAGCCCACCCCACAAACTTTAGTCCAGCGATTAGGAATCATCGCGATCGCCATATTTCTACCCATTGCGATCGCGTTTACAAATATCGATGCGGCTCATGCTTTTGACGCGCCAGAGTTATTACCTGAAACCTATTCCAATGTGATCGATTTAGGAAAGTTTTTGAATGAAGCGGAAGAATTAGCCCTCGATCAAAAATTAACTAAATTTGAAGAACAAACAGGTTGGAAGCTGAGAGTATTGACTCAAATTGATCGTACCCCTGGACGCGCTGTTAAAGAGTTTTGGGGGTTGGATGATCGCAGTGTGATGTTGGTTGCGGACTCTCGTGGGCGCAACTTGTTAAATTTCAGCGTTGGTGATCAGGTATATCCGCTACTGTCACGCAGTTTTTGGATTGAGTTGCAATCTCGCTATGGCAATCAATTTTATGTGCGTGAACAGGGCTATGACCAGTCCATATTGTCGGCAATCGATGCGATCTCAACTTGCTTAGATCAAGATGGCTGTGCGGTTGTCCCTGGAATACCGCAAGAGCAATGGATTTTGACCTTGATTACCTCGATTGTGGGCGGCGTTATTTTTGGGTTTGCAGGACATCCGCGTAAAGACGGTGAAATCTTTGCTTGGAAATGGGCTTTGATTTTTACACCACTCTGGGGGATGTTGTTTATTTCCTTCGGTTTGGGACCAGTGGTGACTCGCACTAGTGAATGGGTGCCGATTGTGCGTAATGTGGCGGGGTTTGTCGGTGGAGCGGTGATTGCCTATTTGATCCCTTCGCCCAAGCGTGTTACACCCACACCTGAAGCAAGGTAATTATTTATCCCAAAAAATTAAAAGCGTTGCTTAGCAACGCTTTTAATTTTTTGGGGGTTTGGGGGCAAAGCACTGGGGCTTTTGTATTGGATATAGCAAGCACTGTATGATGCAATAGAAAACCAATTTCAGAAGATGCAGTGCCATAGGCGCTACATCTTCTGAAATTAAAATTGCTTTTAAGAAAATATGCTGCTACAGGGACAAAAAATTACGCTTACTATCGATGATCTTGCCGATAGTGGCGATGGAGTCGGACGCTATGAAAACATAGCCATTTTTGTTCCTAACAGTGTTCCAGGCGATCGCCTTGCGGTTAAATTAGAGTTTGTCAAAAAGAACTTCGCTAACGCCAGCATTGAAAAAATTCTCACGCCATCAAGCGATCGCATTCGTCCCAGTTGCATCGTCGCTGACAAATGCGGCGGTTGCCAGTGGCAATCGGTGAGTTACCCTGCCCAACTGCGAACCAAGCAAAATATTGTCCTGCAAGCATTCCAAAGAATTGGGGGATTTTCGGCGGAACTGCTTGCAGAATTAATTTCGCCCATCGTGGGCGCGGCAGATAGCTTGCACTATCGCAATAAAGTTACCTATCCATTGGCAACGGGGCGCGATGGCAACCTCAAGGCGGGCTACTACCAAAAGGGAAGTCATAAAATCGTCAATCTCAATCAATGCCCTGCCCAAGATGAACGACTTGACCCCATGCTTGCCGAGCTAAAAATGGATATCCATAACCAATGTTGGGAAATCTATGACGAGAACAACCACACAGGGTTACTGCGCCATTTGGGGCTGAGGATTGGGCGATCGACTGGAGAAATTTTAATTACGCTGGTCACAAGGGATTGGGATGTACCAAATTTAATGACATTTGCTCAGACTTGGCTAGAACGCTATGATAAAGTGGTGGGCGTAATTCTGAACTGTAATCCTGATAAAACCAATGCCATTTTTGGGCGAGAAACGCGCTGCATTGCGGGCAAAGATTATTTGTTAGAAAGATTTGCGGGATTAACTTTCCGCTTGCGTGGCGATACTTTCTTTCAGGTTTACACCGAGCAAGCGGAGAAGATGCTCAATCTCATTGAAGCAGAATTGGAACTGGAAGGAACAGAAATTCTGTTAGATGCTTACGCAGGAATCGGTACGATCGCGTTGCCATTGGCGGAGCAAGTAAAACAGGCGATCGCAATTGAAATCCAGCCACAGGCAACCGCACAGGGCAAGCTCAATGCTGAACTTAATGGCATTGACAATGTGGTTTTCCATACAGGTAAAGTGGAAGACCTAATCAGTACGCTCAATCTAAAACCTGATATTGTCATTCTCGATCCACCACGCAAAGGTTGTGAACCTGAAGTAATTAAATATTTGCGAGAAAATCCGATTGAGCGTCTTGTCTATGTCAGTTGCAATCCTGCGACGCAAGCGAGGGATCTTAAGCTTTTATGTGAAGGATCGCGCTATGATTTGACTCGGATTCAGCCGATTGACTTTTTCCCGCAAACTTCTCATGTGGAGGCGATCGCCTTCCTCAAACTTAGGAATTAATACCAAATCAAGAAATGGCGTAGTTATTTCTTGATTCCCAACCCTTGGGGATTGGTAATTTATTGTTGTAGTCATTGGCATTAAAAACAAAACATGAGTGGCGGTGCTTTGAGCCGTCACTCAAGAATTATCGTTGCGGCGCGAAGCACTGCAACACCAGTTTTTGATCTGGAGAAGAGTAGCAAGAGGGGCAAGGGCAGTAGTATAGCAATTTTAAATATTTAGAAGAGGCTTCGATGCTTCGACAAGCTCAGTGCATCGCTTCGCTCAGCCATATACTGCTGGCTAAGCGAAGTCGAAGCCCTAACTCTTATCTGAAACAGCTATACCAAATAAAGAAATGACTATGCCATTTCTTTATTTGGTATAGCTGTACTGGGTTTGATTTTTAATTCAAATTAGTATAACTGGGATGGAAATATACAGTATTTCTAAATCATTTGTGAGAAAAATAGGATCTCGACACTTTGACAAGCTCAGTGCATGGGTTTGCTCATCTAGCTCACTCAGTCAACTTAACATTCTTGGCTGAGCGAAGTCGAAGCCATAGGCACTTAAATAAATAGCAAGTTCCTGAAAGCGGCAATTACAAAAAAGTCAATAATATCAATCATGAAATATAACAAACTTGGCTCTAGCGAGCTTTTAGTGTCAGAAATTTGCTTGGGAACGATGACCTACGGTCAGCAAAACACGATCGCTGAGGCACATCAGCAGCTAGATTACGCATTGGAACGCGGGATTAACTTCATAGACACGGCGGAAATGTATCCCGTGCCGCCCAAGGCAACAACTCAAGGCGATACCGAAGAATATATTGGTGCTTGGCTTGCCCAGCCACAGATCAAGCAAAAGCGCCATGAGTTAATTATTGCCACCAAAATTATTGGCACTGGGCGTAATTACAAATGGGTGCGTGATGACTCGATCGCCGCTTTAAGTCGCAAAAATATCTTGCAAGCTGTTGATGATAGCCTCAAACGGTTGCAAACCGATTACATCGATCTTTATCAAATTCACTGGCCTGATCGCAATGTGCCAATGTTTGGCCAGATCGGCTTTGATCCTAGTAAAGAACGCCCGATGGTGGAAATTTTTGAGCAATTATCAACCTTTGACGAACTAATCAAATCAGGTAAAATTCGCCACTTGGGTTTAAGTAATGAGACCGCATGGGGAGTTTGTGAATTTAGCCGCCATGCCAAAGCGGGTTTGCCCAGCGTTATCTCGATTCAAAATGCTTACAATCTGCTCAACCGCATTTTTGACAGAGATCTCGCCGAAGCTTGCTATCGTGAAAATGTCGGCTTGCTGGCTTATAGCCCTCTAGCTTTTGGCTTTTTGTCAGGAAAATATGCAGATAAAACCCCAGACAATAGTCGATTTGGGCTATTTCCTAGTTTCGGTCAGCGCTACTTCAAGGCAAATGTCAAGGCAGCGACTGCCGAATATATTGCGATCGCCCAAAAATATGATTTATCACCGACCCATTTGGCGTTAGCATTTGTGCGTAATCAATGGTTTGTCGCCAGTACGATCATTGGCGCGACCACGATGGAACAACTCAAAGAAAATATCGACAGTGTGGATACTTCGCTAAATGCGGAAATTTTGGCAGAAATAGATCAAGTCCATTTGCGGTATTTTAATCCTGCGCCTTAACTGATTAGCACTATGAAAACGATGTTGCGTCCGCTCACTTTCTTACTAGCTGCCAGTTGCCAAGTCTTGATCGCGGACGCGGCTCCTGCGGTCACGCCCGACCAAGGCAATGCCATCCAGCTAAATGGACAGCCTTGGACTGGGCGATGGCTCACAAGAGTTGAACAAGGTGAGCAGCGCTTATATGTTCAAGAAGATTGGCTGACGGGCGGCTTGGGGGTGCAGTTACTAGACTCCGACAAAGCCGATCGCCAAAGATTGCGCTGGTTTTCTAGTCCTATATTTTCCCAAGTTGCCTTTGACAGCACAGGACGCTTCCGTTATCTCGATCTCAAACCCTTTGCTGACCAGTGGCGCACTGAAATCTCAGGTAATGCGCTGAATATCTATACTCCCAACACCACGCTCCAAGCGGTACGCCGCAGCAAACAACCTTGGGGCGATCGCGTAGTAATCGATCTCAGTCGGCGCACCCCTTGGCGCATATCGCAACAGGGCAACGTAATTAATGTAATTGTCTCCGCCGAAGTTGCGGCAAATCTCGCCACCAGTACCGACGCGATCGCTGGCAACATTATTCAATCCATCACCCTACAACCACAGGGAAAACTAACTCAAGTTCAGATTCAAACCAATGCGGCGATCGTTCCTGTTACGGAAATGCTGAGCAGTCCCACGCCGCGCCTCGTAATTGACATTCGTCGTGACTATACCCCGCCCAATTTAACCGTGCAGTGGGCGGATGGTTTAAAAAAAATTGAGCGCATTGTCGAGATCCCCAATCAACCGAAAACTGCCAAAGATCCCAAAACTATTAAGTTTGCCGTCACTGCTCTAGAAGTCGATCTCAAATCTCCGCGCCTAAAATTGCGCCCCATTTGGAGTAACCCCAATAACTCCCCTGAGGGTATGCTGGGATTGTCCACCGTGCCGCAGATGGTAGAAGCGTCAAAAGCAGTGGGCGCAATCAATGCAGGATTTTTTAATCGCATTCGCCGCTTACCTGTAGGCGCAATTCGTGAAGGCAATCGCTGGCTATCAGGAACAGCTCTAGTCAGAGGCGCGATCGCTTGGAATGAAAATGGCGATACTTTAATTGATCGTCTTAACTTTTCCGAAGAAATCACCACAGGCAATCAGGTAAAAATCAACCTCACTAATCTCAATAGTGGCTATGTCCAGAAAGGAATTGCTCGCTATACATCTACTTGGGGCAGCAGTTATTCACCCCTCACCGACAAAGAATTATTAATAGTAGTGCGTGGCGATCGCGTAGTCGCCCAATATCAAGGCGGCGCAGTTAATGTGGGACAGATCGCCATTCCCAATGATGGCTATGTATTAGTCGCCAGACAAACTCCTGAAGCCGTCACCCAGCTTCCCATAGGTATGACAGTGCGTGGTCGTCAAGCCTTTATTCCCGATCGCTTTGCGAGTTTTCCTAACCTCATCGGTGCGGGTCCCCTGTTATTAAAAAATAGTGCTGTCGTTCTCAATGGCAAAACCGAAAATTTTCAAGCAGGGTTTGATACTCAGGCTGCCGATCGTAGTGCGATCGCCACGACTAAGGACAAAGGCAGATTAATCTTAGCCACCGTTCAAGCCGTAACTGGTGGCGTTGCCCCCAATCTTTCACAAACCGCCGAAGTTTTAAAAAAGCTAGGTGCAGTGGATGCCCTCAACCTTGATGGTGGTAGTTCTTCGACTTTATTTTTGGGTGGCAATGTTCTCAATCGCGATGTGACTAGGCTTGCGCCTGTTCACAATGCGATCGCTATTTTCGTCACCCCACCACCCACCAAACCACAGTTTTAAGAAAGCGCTTCGCACTTTTACCAAATAAGCGAATGGCGGCGCATCGCGCCGCCATTCGTTTATTTGGCATAATCAAAAAAATCGGCGGCGCAATGCACCGCCGATTTTTTTTGATTATAAAACTACGTTTTTAGGAGTAGGAATAGATGGCTGGAGATACATGGTCAAGAACTGCAAGCCATTGTTAGCCAAGTAAGGAAGCTTCTGCACCTTCTTCAACCATTCAGGAGCATTAGACTCATCGATCTTCACGAGTTTGGCGTTATTTTCTTCGCACTTCTTCAAGCAACCCCAGAACTTAGGATTTTCGAGATCAAGAATTACAGGGAAAGCCTTTGCCGCATCGCGATTGGTTTCCCGCAATACTTCATCAACATACTTGCGAGTATCCATACCGATGGACTCATAAAACTCATTACGAACGCAGATATCGTTGAGATACATGGTGGCAAATACTGACAGTAAGAAGAACTTGCTCCATAGATTTGCTCTCAAACCATTGATATTCTTCTTGTCGCTACGGAGCAGCAAACTGCAAAAATCACCATGACGGCTCTCATCTTGGCACCAATTTTCAAAGAATTTAAAGATTGGGTAAATCCGATACTCAGGATGAGCCAGAAAATGTTGATGAATCTTGATATAGCGCCAGTAACCGATTTTTTCAGATAGGTAGGTGGCGTAAAAGATAAACTTCGGCGCGAAGTAGACGTATTTCTTAGTTTTAGAAAGGGTAGACAGGTCGAGCTGTAAATCAAAATCAGGCATCGCCTTATTCAAGAAACCAGCATGACGCGCTTCATCACGACTCATCAAGCTAAAAATTTCTGCCATCAAAGGGTTCTTATCTTTGATTTTGACAGCAATTTCTTTGTAAAGCAAAAAGCCAGAAAACTCGGAGGTACAAGAACCTTCTAGAAATACACGAAAATGCTCTCTTACTTTGGGGTCGATGTGATCCCAAGATTGATTGAAATCAGCAGTACGGACAAAGTGGCGGCGATTGTAGTCAAACTTGAACTCTTCAAGGATCGCTTCATAATCTTCCTTGAGATCAAAAATATCCATGTTTGCCATCGCTTCAAAGTCAGTGGTGTAGAAGCGTGGAGTCAAAATGCTGTCGCGTCGCCCAGTCCCGTTAACCTTTTGGTCTGACTGGCTTACAGGTTTAGAAGGAGTAGCTACCATAGTCTTTGTGCTGTGTTCTCTGGTGATATATCTGTTCTAAATGCTTATTTTAAGCCCAGTGGCTAGTTTATGGGTAAATATACGCTCAAAATGCGATCGCTTGTTAAGAAGCATTAAGCGATAAGCAGCTTGGGGTTCGGCAATTTAATTTTGGTGGCGCTGTTTCGCCGCGCCACCAAAAACTGATCGATCAAAAACTTCACATAAAGTCCTTGTCATTTCCCTAGCCGTATATTTCTGAAATGCTTCCCAGTCCGTACCGCTTGCATCGGTCTGTGACAACAACCAATCCAATTTATGAGTTAACGCATCAGCAATATTGTCCGTACTCGCATTCGTAAAAGTAACCACCTGTCCCGCTTTGCAGCTTTCAATCACATTTACCACCAAGCTATTTTGATGCAAGATCGCTAAGAGTGGCTTACGGGCAAGGATACAGGGATAGACCTTAGACGCTGAATAACTCTGATCATCCGAGCCAATGATCAAGATCCCTTGACTATCTGTGAGTATCTTGAGAGCTTCAAAATAAGGAATTCGTTGCGGATACTCGGTCACGATGTCGTCCAGATTGTATGCACTAGCGATCGCCTCAATGGGCTTACTATTATCAAAAATCGAATACTTTGTCCCGACAAAGTGCAGTCTCACCTTCTGCCATATTTCAGGCGATCGCTGGCGATGTTGCTGGATCGCGGCAAATAGATTCTTGAAACTAAAAGCCATATCATTGCCGCCCCTGCCCACATATACCCAATGTTTACACCCATCATTAGGGTCAAATATATTTTGCTTGACATTTAGGCTTGCCAAGATCTCAAAGTCTTTTTCAGGTGCGCCAAAGGGCAGCACCGTAAATTGAGTAGACTCTAGCCAAGGGTAACGTTTACTTAAAACTTGAGGATACTCAGGTGACACGCTGGTAATGTGGCTCACCCTACGCATCGTAAAAGGCTCAAAAATCTTAGCTAGGGAATTGGCGATCGCATATTTAAACTTGCCCCCTGGAGGCGTTGTCCCAGTGCGTTCATAATAGTCGCTCAACCAAGGATCTTGAAAATCTAAAACATAGGGAACCCCATATTTTTTGTGCCAATAGCGACCCAAAGGCATAGTCAAAAAAACTGTATTTGAGAAATAAACTAAATCAAAATAATTTTTTTCAAAATATTTAGTAGTTGATTTAAGCAAAAAGTAAACAGATCTAAATGCTAAATTTCCCAACTTAAGTTTCCTAGAAAGTTCAGGAGAGACAGCTTTTGATTTAATAACTTCAATATTTTCAGGAACTGTCGCTAATAAATTTGGATCATCTATTCCTTCAATAAATTTGGGGTCAACACATAGCACTGTCACATCCCACCCAAACTCAGCAAAATAATGCAAAGCCATCCTTATCCGTTGATGATCCGCCGCATTGATCGGCGGGAAATGTGGACTAACAATCAAAACTCGATGATTCATTATTGACAGCTAATCCTTAAAACTTGTTATCTTGAAGCAGATTGACAGAATTCTGTTACGTGATCACTTTTTTAGTCCAGTTGAAAACATTAGGTTGAGTTTGTCAATTTGATCTATTGGCGATCGTGGACTGCGATCAGTTTTTTTGCAAGTGAATGGTTATTACTAACTTGCAAAGGTAAGAGTAATACCTTAATCCTCACAGCACCCTAGCAACTAAATTAGCTAAGCTCTGAACTGTGGGTGAAGTAATCTGAATATTCTCTACTAAAGCTTTGGCTTTGATATTTTGATCATCATTCATTAACTCTACTACTCGCGCAACGAAGTCTTGAGGATTATCAGAAGTTATCAGAAATTCTGCACCTTCTAGCACATATCCTCTCTTACCTGACTGCGTTGTTACAAAGGGAATACCAAAACTAATTGCTTGCCCTAACTTCATCGAAGCTCCACGAGATAGCCAAAAAATTGGGTTAAGAAATAAACTCCAACTACTAACCTCAGACTCTAAATCCTCGTCATTTAATGCCCCTAGATACTTAACAAAGCTGTAACTACTCGCTAACCTCAACCCCTCAGATTCTGGTTTTCCTACTAAACGCAACTCAACTTTGATTTCTTCGAGCGTGGATTTCTTAGCAATTTCCTCACATATCAAATCAAGTGCTACTTTGTTAGGTGTATGGTTTAAAGTCCCCACAAAACCAATACGACCGACTACGGGCTGCCATGATAAAGTTCTATTTGTAATTGTGCGTGGTAAGACAACGGTACTCTTACAGCCTAGCCAACGCTCTAAGACACTTTCCTCTTCTGACATAACACAAACAAAATCGACATACCGATGGCGAAACCAACTCTCGGTTACCAAATCTTGTCCAATTTTCAAGGTTGCCATGAATGTTCTCAATCCTCTATTTCTAGCTCCTCTGGCTCCAGAGATTTCATAGAGATCATCTCCACTTTGGTTCCCATGAGACATTAAACCAATCTGAGCTTCAGGAAATACACTCCGTAATAGTGGTGTTAACCTAATTAGCTCTGACTTGTTTATGAAAATATGAGTTGGAGCATATTCAATTTTCTTAGCAATAAGCTTAGCTCTCACTTCATTAGGGTTGTACCAGAGGTAAGCTCCTAAATTTAGCTTGCGACGAACTCTCCAAAACAGTTGACGACAAACTTTAACTTCTAAATAATCAACTGAATTTGAGGCGGCTTGAACTATTTTTAGGAACTCTTGACTGCACAATTGCACCCCACCAACTACTCTGGCATTCATGTCTGATGGGTCAAATATAAAAAGAGATCTCATTTATTTGCTGAAATTAAAGTTTATTCATCGTTACTCTGAGCTTGTTTTAATAAATTTAAGTAAGCTTTTGCTTGTTCAACAAGATCAAAGTTTTCAGTTATGTATTGACGAGGTTGGTAACTATTTTGAGAGATTCTATCCAGAAAGATTTGTAGTTGCTGAGAAAACTCCGTAATACTCGTAAATCTCTCGCCACAGCTTTGATCAAAGTATGGAACTGAAGTTACAGGTTCAAACTTGACTCGGTCTGGGAACATAGATGGATCTTGCCAATAACCTCCACGATCCCACGCAAGTATAGGAACATTAGAAGAAAGAGCTTGAAGATAGGCAAAGCCTTGGGTTTCGTGTTCACACAGAAAAATCATGCCACTAACTTGTTGCAAAATCTTACGATAGTCTTCTTCTTCATAAAATCCATAGCGAAGATATTCGACTTTGATTCCCAATGATTCAATTTGATTGCGAATAGGCTGGATTAGTTCAGGTTCGTACTCATCTCGCCTCCACCTTACTTTGTCGTAAATTAGTAAAGACTGAGTTTTTGGATTTTCTGCAGGTGGTTGCCAAATATCTGTCTCAATACCTGCCGGCCAGACTGCTGTCGCAATTGAAGATGACATATCTCGTTCGTACATCTGCTTAAACCACTCGCAAGATATCAACATCAATTTGATATTGGCTTTAGGCAGAAAATCATTTTCATAGGGATGAGCGTCAATCCCCGGACCATACATAATTGGATTACTAGAAGGAATTTTTTTTAGAACATGAGATTTACCAACTACACAAGCCCATGCATTTGGATGTTTTTTCAATCTTCTATAGTCATTAACGCAATAGTCAACACCGAATAAATCCAAGCCTCTTCTAAGATTTAGATACCAACGCATAACTCCGCCTGGCTTAGTTTTCCCTCTAATGAGTTCACGAATATACTTCCGAGGGTATCTATCAAACTTGATCCAACGATCTGGATCAGGTTCTTCGTAAAACAAATAAATCATAAGATAGTTAAGCTACAGGTTTACTAGATATAAATTCACATATTAACAGGGTAAAAGGATCTAGACTTTTGTTACTAAGTTAAAAATTTTTATCCATCGATTAGTACATGATTGAGTACTGGAAAATGACATAAATAAATCTCGTGGAGTGTAACCACTATGCCATAATTTTGGTTTAGTGAGTATTTTTTGGATGGCATCTATCCATTCGTTAGCATCGTAGGGATCAGCAATTGTTGAGTAAGGACGAAAACCATTGTCAAACTGATACCCTGCACAACTGTGACCACTTGGGGTAATTACAGAGGCATTCATAGCCAGAGATTCTAGAAATGTGGTCATACCAGCAGAAGTATCACGATCATCTACAACATTGAGTACTACAGAGGATATGTTGTAAAAATGTCGGAGTTCATGCCATGGTATAAAGTGCCTTACTTCAATGTTTGGGTACTCATTGAACTGCTGTATAACATCAGCAGAAATATGTCTAGAAACGCGAAGTATTTTTAAATTTGTCCTTTGAGCAATTTCCAAGACAACAGAATCTAATCTATTGCGATCGCCTGGAACAAATAGCAGAGGCTCTGTAGATACGTCATTCTTTGAGCACAAACTTGGAGCGAAGAAGCTATCATCTACGTACCATGGAAAAAAAACTATTTTTGAGTCTCCAAGTATAGAGCTAAATTGTTCAATTCCAATTTTATCTTGCAGTAAAATCAGTTTAGAAGACTTAAGCGCAAACCATGTGGCAATTCTCTTTGGATACGAAAATTGATCAGGCCATTTGTTCTGATAATAAATAACGAAAGGTAATGAATTTCTATAAAGTAACAGTGCAGCTATGTGCCAAGGCTGCAAGTTAGGAATGAAGGCAATTTGAGTTGTTAAGTAAGGTTGATCAAGAATGAGTTGAAGGCTTCTCAAAGAATTTACTTCAATCAGTTCAAATCCAGCATTTTCGGCTGGAAAATATGCAGATTTAGGCGGTTGACCTGACCATGCAATAACTTCTGGAGGTGGAGAACTAGGTAGAGATGCCAACCATAAAATCCTACCCAACTGTGAACTATCACTTGCCATTCAAGTAATTACCATCCATGATTAATAACCCATCTGTGCAATGAACTCACTACTGATCCTTTTATCAAAAAAGAAAAAATTATGAGTGTATAGAGTGTCAACACCAGAAGCAACTATTTTATGTAACTCTTCAGGATGTACGACCCGAAATTGCTTGTCTGCTGTTCTCGCCTCATAGCCATTTTTCCAAAAAATATTAAATGTAGAGATTAAAGTGGGATTGATAACAGTACCCTTGGGTTGATGTTCAGATACTGAAATCTCAACCATCCACTTTGGTTTGGGGTTCAAACTTACGATTTTGTGAGCCCCTTCTAGCATTAGTTGCTCAGCCCCCTCTATATCAACCAATATAAAACAATCTTGACCTTGAATGCGATCGCTTAGGGCATTGTCCAATGTTGTTGTAGGCACTAATCTGACATAATTTTCAGGTGTTCCAGCCCACCCTTTAACCAGAGATGCGCCTGTAGCACCACCGTAAATCTCAATGACTCCAACTTTATTACTGAGAGCCATTGGATAAACTTCTATATGCGATTCCCAACTATTTGCTTTGATGTTCTTCAACAAATACTGAAGATTAAGATGAATTGGTTCAAAGGCAATTACGTACTTATTTAAATTAAGCGCAATACAACAGTAATAACCGATGTTAGCACCGATATTCACAAACAAATTAGTAGTACATAAAGCTTTCTTGACTAATTCAGTTTCTTCTGGTTCAAAAGTGCCATTAGCCATAGCCTTATTGCCAATAAATTTAAACCCAAGCAAAGTTTCCTTTGGATTTTCATTTATTTGCCAACTATCCCTAGTGTATCTATAAATTCTTGCCAGCAGAGGAATGCTTTCCACTACTGGCTTTAGGGTACTAATCAATCTCTTAATCATGATTTTAAGTTACTAATTTTAAGTTGCTAAAAAAATTTATAGTCACAGATATTCGGCAAAAAATTCAATAAGTTTACTTCTCTCTGTATGGAAATAAATAGCGTTTAACATATTTTAATTTTTCTGTAATAAATTCTCTCACAATTAGTTTCCAAACTTCTGGGTCTTTTCTACTTAACTGCCCCTTGCGAAAAAGCATATACCTCATTGACCTAGTGAGTTTAAAACCGTTAAAATCAGTAAAAACTCTTAATCTTTGATCTTTACTATCTTGTTCAATAAACTTTTTGATAAGGTTACCATAATCCTCTAATAACAAAGACATCCAAGGCGCATTATTAAGAATGTCTTTATTTTGCTTACTCGGCAAGTAAGAACAGGGTAATTCAGGCTTAGCAAGACGAAATCCACTCATGTGAAAGAAAATAACTGGGTTATCGTTTATTAAATAGACCTTCTCTAAGTAGCTAACATTACGCTCATGAGCGTTCCAAAAAGCGATGTTTAAGCATGGATTAGAACTTATTCCAATATAATTTGCATAATATTGCAACAGAAGAGGAATAAGTTTTTGATCTACAAACATCCCGTTTTTCTGATCACAAAAGCCATAAATTGGAAAACGAGTACACATCCAATCAAGCATTTCTAGGGCTTTTTCACTCGATCTCCAACCAGCAAATCCACCATTAAAGATACCTAAATCTGCAACAACAGACTCATTGGCATAAGTTAGTTTAAGTGGAGGAGGACAAATATGATGGGGAGTTAGCAACAAAGAATAAGCATCTAGAGTCTGCCAGACAGGAGCAAAAGAACCAACTACATAAATATCTGCATCAAGGAAGATAACCTTTTCAAAGCCCTGTTGGAAGACCCACTTAACGATAAAAGGCTTTAAAGCGTTGCAAAGTTCAAAATTATCAAAATACCAACATATATTTTGAGGTAATTCTTTAGCTAATTGCTCAATTTGGCATATCTTAACATTTTTATATATATCTTCTTGAGGATTGTTTTCACTAATTAGTAAAATAAACAATGTCTCAGAATTTCCTGACGCTTCTAAGGATTCGGCTAATGCTTTAGCTAAGTGCAAATGAGAAGGAGTAACAATAGTACAAAAGGCATTCATTGAATTTCTTTTTTTCCTAGCTTATTTACTATTAAAATGAGGACGTTTAGAAAATTTAGTCCAAAGATCTAGAATTAATTAATTCATGTTTCATTGGCTTAAATTTTTCTAAGCCATAGACTTTGAGCGGTTCCATCACTAATATTTTCAAAGTGATTGTGAAATCCTTGATGAGTTTTTTGCAGAAAATGACCAGCCCAAAGGACTTCAAATGAGTCAGAAAAGTCAAGAATTGCTTGCACTAAATACTGTTCATTCCAATTACGCTTTTCATCTATAAAATGTTTAGGATACTCAAAGGGCAGAAAAATATCATGAATATGTAAAATAATGCCACTAGGAAGAGATGGCAAAACATTCAAGAACAGAAATGTTACATCGTTGCCAGTCATAACTTTATGACTAGAATCAATAAATAGAATATCTCCTGAAGAAAGTTCTAAAAAGCTGTTAAATTCTAATCTTTCAACGGGTAATCTCAGTACCTTGTCGCATAGTACGTCAATCTCTGCGCGAGGTTGAGGATCTATCGACCATATTTGGGTACTTAGTTGATAATCTTTAATCGCTTGTCGAGTAATTTTAGTACTATTGCCACTACCAACTTCCATGAAAATATTAGGTTTGTAACTGCTGACTATGGCATATAAAACGTCAGCATCAGGAGAAGTGTAAAAATCATTTTTATATGTATAGCCCACATCGTTTAACTCTGATCTCTGCAACTTACTACGATTAAGTTTTGATTCAGCTAGAGATTGGAATATTGGTTCAGGATTGGATTTTAATATAGAACTTGGAACTGGAAATATAGCTTTCTCAAAGTGATCTGCATTGTATAAAGCATTTATTCTTTGTTCTTCTAATCTATCAATGGTTAAAGTTTCAACTTTTAAGTTGAGCTTATTCATTACATTACAATTAATCCAATTTTTTAGAACAGTTGATATTGCCATAACTAACACCTCAATTTTTAAAAGATTACTTGGACTTTACTCAGCTGATTTATTGAAACTCATTATATAACGGAATGTAGACATTATTTGCCAGTGGATACATCTTAATAAACTCATTTTACTCAATATATCTTTCTTGTTTAACGAAGCATCTATAAATCTTTGATCTAGCTGCTTACAGAGTGTAAATTGATGAAAAAGATTCTTGTCAGCGTTTGCCTTAATTATTTTGTTTTTCCACCTATCCATAAAAAAATGTAAATTAAGAACTGGGACAAAAGCTCCTCCTAAAATGCTGTTTAATATAAGGTCAGAGACACTAACTTTAAGACCAAGCGATCGCAACTGCTTAAATTGGATCTTACGAATTGACTGGCATTGAATTTCACTTTTGACTTTACTTATTTGCAGTGGGTGTCTCCTGTAGCTAACTAATTTTTCTGGTAGGTTGACAATCTGTGTGTATTTACTGATTTCAAGCCAAAATGCATAGTCTTCTGCGTGAGGATAATCTCTAGGGTATCTTAAGCTATGTTGACATACTATACTCATCCTCATCATTATTGTAGGATGACAAACTGCACATTCAAATAGCATGGCTACGCGGATATTTTCATTGTCATAGTAATTAATCCAAGACTTTTCATCATGTTCTTGATGCCATAAAAAGTCAGTTCCCAGACAACCTACTTCTATATTCTTTTCTAAGAAATCAACTTGTTTTTCTAGTCGTTCTGGTAAAGCTATATCGTCAGCGTCTATCCTAGCTAGATAATCACCCTTAGCAAGTTCTAAACCTAAATTGAGAGCAGCAATTATTCCTCCATTCTTTTCTAAGCAAACAAGTCTAATCCTCTCATCTGTAAACCCCTGAATAATTTCTAAACTTTTGTCAGTAGAGCCGTCATTTATAATCAAGAATTCAAAGTTGTAGTATGTTTGATTTAAGATGCTTGTTATGGATTCTTCGAGAAATTGTTCAGCATTAAAAACTGGCATTAAGACGGTAACAAGTGGTTGATTCATAGACATTACAGCTCTATTTGTTTCCCTTAATCGCAATGCGAGATAATTCTTTTACTGTTGGGAAGAAGGATAGATTTTTTAGGGAGGACAACACACCTACTATACTTAGTCTGCCTTGATTTTGCATTGCTCGTAATTGGGATACTGCTCTTACTCTTGATGCGTTGTGACCATATAAACTGTTGAGATCTAGTTGCTCCAGAGTTTCTGCAAAATAAGTGAAAATATTTTTGTACATACTTGGAACTTTAGTTAAAGCTCTAAATAAAAGAGAATCACTGACTATTAGGCGATCAAAAAATAATTCTGTAAGGTCGTCTTGATTATAAATCTTGTTAATTAGGTATTTACCCTCAGCAGCCTTGCATTGTGCTCGCAGTACCTTTAAAGTTTTTGGAATTTCAAATGGTGACAACTCCTGATAGATGTCCAAAAGTACTGAAAATTCTTCAAGAGCAAATACGTCTTGAGAGCTACAGGTTTTAGATTGTGAGTGATAACGATAGGCTGCAACAGTATCAGATATTTTGACAACATCATCAATGCTATTTCTCAAAAGAATGCGAAGCCATAAGTCAAGATCCATACATAGGTCTAAATCTTCTCTAACGCCATTACAAGCTTTGACTGCCGAAAGACTTAAGAGAGACCCAGGTTGATTAATTCCCATATTAAAAAATGGAAATTTAGTATTTTCAGGTATTGTAGCTGAATAAATGCCCATAACCTTTTCGTCTTGGATATTTGCTGTGGCCCCTGTAATAATTTTCACGTTTGGATGCTCATTGCTTGCCTCGATCATTTTAGCGATCGCTCCAGGCATCAAATAATCATCACTATTTATCCAGTTAAACCACTCACCATCACAGATCTCAAGTCCTTTGTTAATTGCATGAGACTGTCCGCGATCAGGTTCACTTACCCAATAGTCAATCCAACTAGAATATTTTTCAAGGATTTGGACTGTGTTATCTGTACTACCACCATCAATCACAATATATTGGAGATTAGGATAGTTTTGTAAAAGAACAGAACGAATTGTTTGTTCTATAAATTCGCCTTGGTTGAATGAAGGTGTAATAATTGAAACTTTTGGGAACTGTTTGTTATTGAAGAAAGATGTATAAACTTCAACGTTTACTTCCTCACTACAAGCCCAGTTACTATTTTTGGAGTTGGGTTTTGGTAAACTCCCAAGGTTTATAGTCATAAAAGAATAGTCATGCATTGTCAAACTTAGCTAAAGCGTGTTTCTAAATAGCTCAAACTAAGTTTTCTTTGAAAGTACGTACGCTGTTTGATAACCGTAAGCAGAAGGGACAACTGCCCTTATGTCAAAGGATCTGGAAAGAATATGACTTAAATAACGATTCTTGTAAAAGACATTGGAGTCACTGTCTTGCCCACAGACTAGTATGTCTGGATTCTGTTTATGATTAGTTGACAGTAAAGATTTAGAAACTACCTTTGTAATAGGATGAAAAGGCTTATCGGAAAGGGTCTCCAAGGTCTGTTCATCATGAATAGTACAGAACAGAATACCCTCAGGCTTGAGCAATCTTTTAAGCTCTAATAGCCAAGTCTCTGCGAGATCATCAATATGGGTAAAAAGTGAACCGCAATAGATTAACCCAAAGTAATTATCTGAGAAAGGTAAGTGAGGTATAGTGGTATTTACAGCAAAATTAAAAGGTGGCGAAATATTAGTTTTTAGCCAGTTGATGTGTGGAGCGCTTATGTCCATCCCCCAGATCTCACATTGAGAAGCAAAAGCATTTAAGTGTCTGATCATACGTCCACCGCCGCAACCTAAATCCAATATGGGTTCTTTATTGTCATTTATTGCAAAACCGACATCAGACAAAATATTGAGCATTTTATCAATATCTTGCTTGCCCGAATCTACATACTCATCGGGGGTTGAACCATAGCCTAGCCACAGCTCTTGTGGCGGAACTGGCAATAATGAATCAGTGTTAGGTGGGTTATAGATTAGTGAATAAGTTGAAGACCCATTGGATGATGGGAGATACTTAATGTAGCGGATAGGATTAGCACCATAGGGAGCTAATGAAGACGCAAATCTGAGAGCCTGACGAATAATAGGTAATTTCTTGATCGTTTTGATCATTGCCAATAATGCCCCTTCAGGAATAAATTGATATGGATCTCAGACAATAGAATCATAGAGCTTTAAGTGTTGTTTTGCACAATTTCTTAAAGAATGATTGGCATAAATATGCTTTAGATTTGCTTCTGATACCAATTGATTACTATTAGTTGCAATTTCTAGTAGATTAGCAAGCTCTCTAATGTTTACGGTTGTGTAAAGTAGACTGCTCTCAGTAGAACTACAAACATTGATCGCTTCAGGAATGCCTCCGACATTTGCGCCAATTACAACTGTGCCACAGGCGATCGCCTCTAAAGCAGTCTGACCAAATGCTTCAGCACGAGATGGGATGACAAATATGTCCATCGCCGAGTAGGCGGCAGCTTGGGTGACTTCACTATTTAAAAAGCCAAGATGTACCCAATGCATAGAAACTTTATTTCTTAATTCAACACTAGGCTCTCTACCAAAGCTAAGCAGAGTTATATTTTCGCGCACAGTATCTGGAAGTAAGGCGATCGCCTCTACTAGGTCACTGAAGCCTTTTCTGGAATTATTAAGATTTTCACAGGCAAATCCAATTACTTTTCGGTTTGGGGCAATCCCGAATGTTTGCTTTGCTGCAACTTTAGGGCGTGGGCTAAATATACTGGTATCCAATGGATAGTAGATAGTTTTGAAAGGAGTATCTACAGGGAAAAAGTCACTTTCTTTAGCCGCTCTTTCGTTCCACTTGCTATTGGCAATAACCGCAATTTTAAGATCTGATAGAGATAATTTTTTAATTTGTTTAACTTGATTTTCTATAGCTGCCAAGTGCGGATTGTTGTCTAAGTCCAGAGAATAGTGAAATCCACCAAGATAATGTTGTTGATCGTGCAGTGTAAAAACAATTGGTTTATTTATCGATTTAAAAAACCGTTGCCAATCCAAAACTCCTGCAACCCAGTGAATATTAACTATGTCTGCTTCTTGAATCCAAGGATGATTCTCTGGACAATAATCGCTGAAGGGCAGAGAAAATAACTCATACTGAGGTTCATTTTTAAGTTGACGATCTAGTTCTTTAATCTTCTGGCGCATTTTTAGTTCTTCACTGAGATGCAACCCAAAGCGATCGCCAAAGCGCCTGAAAATAGGTTTAGTTTTTTTTAAGATTCGCTGAATATTACTATCATCAGAAATATCTCTGGCTATCACCCGTGAGTTAATACCCATAGATATAAGCGATCGATGGTAGCGCATCATTCCTATACCTGCACCGCCAAAAATTGAACTAGCGATATGTAATATTTTCATTTAGCTGCCTTATGGTTTGATAGCTTCCATGTACAGCGATTGGGGCTTATAAACACTACCATCTAACTCTGTATCAAGATTAAATTTCTGCCAATTAGGAACATAGCTGTCACAAGCATTTCTACTTGCAATTTCAGCAAAACCCACCTTGCTAAGCAAGTTTGATAAAGAAATTTTATCGTACATCCATTGATGCATTTCCCCACTTTCACAAAAACGACCAACTTGTAATTTAGGATACTCTTTACCAAGTATCAGCTTTAAAATTGTCTCCTTTCTATATTTTGAATTTTTTATAAACAAGTAAGCCTTATCTATAAAGTTGTATGTATTTTTATCAGTCTTAAGGCTATTATGAAATTCATTTTTTATAAGAGATTTCATTATATTTGTTATTTCTGATCCCATCCTTTCAGCTATAAACTCTCTGTTGTTAATCTCTTTACTCAAAACATATCTGATCATTTCGCCGCCTTGTGACCGTCTAACCATCTGATCTAGCAATTCAATTGTCATCCATTCATGGTTAGATTTAGCATTGCTTCCGTCAGTGCCTACCTTTTCTAAAGCCCATAAGTAGTTTCTGGTAATATCTTCTAAATCAGGAACAACTACTCTAATTATGCCTCCAGTGCGAAGAACACGATAGCATTCCTCTATAAAAAACTGTGCCTTGTCACGAGAAAAGTGTTCTAAAACATGAGAATGATATACCACATCAAACATATTGTCTTCTGATGGTATTCCATCTTCTAGATTGTGAGAAATAACAAACTTAGAGTGTGCTGTAAAGTCTATATTTTCCCATTCAGTGTCATATCTACTTCCACATCCAAGATTTAAGTAGCGCATACAATACTATTTCCCTTTAATATATTTTTACAAACATACAGATCCAATTTAGTTGACTTAAATCCATGTCCACAACTTATCACTTCTTGAAATAGATCGAATAACTTTAGCTGGCACGCCAACAGCAATACTGCCAGATGGTATGTGGGAGCGCACCAGAGAGCAAGCTCCTATCACAACATCGTCACCAATTGAAGCACCTGCAACAATTGTAACATTTGCTCCACACCAGACTCGATGTCCAATTTTTATCCCAGGAAGAATAGGTTCCATTGTCTCTGGATCATGGGTTCCGCTATTTATTTGTAATCCAGTCGCTGCAATAAAGTCATCTCCAATTTGAATAGGGCTATGATCCATAATTCTTGCAAACTCTCCCAAAGAACATCGATTGCCAAGAATCAGGTTTTTACCATTAGAAATCCAGAAACCATAACCAATATAAAACTTTTCCCCATGTATAACTTGTAGGCTGTTTAGCTGTAGAGTTCGCCAAAGAGCTTTTTCACCTGGCTTAACCACAATTGCCTCGTTTTCAGCTAAAGCAAATAGTATTTTTTTATTTAATTTATAGAAGAAACTTTTGATAAGTTCAAGATAATATCTAAGTGTTACTTTTAGATATGAATATATTGCTATGACCATTGTACTAAATTTGGAGAAATAATTCCTTTCCAATCACTTGGTGATGTCGAAGGAACGAATACTTTTGGAGCAACTATCTCAAAACTTACGCTTTCGACAGTATCATAAATGCAAACGTTTCTAACTCCAAGAACAAATTTACATTTGTATATACCTACGTTGAGTAGACCATTAGGTATTGCTATTTTCTTGGTTACTACGTTTAAACAATCTAAGTTTTCTTCTTTTGCTATATTGAATTCACTTGATGAATGAATAGCTTCAACATCTTCACTATTATATATATGTAAACTGATGACAAGGTTTTTAATATTTTGGTGAAAATAACTTAATAAGATAAATATTGATTCATCATTAGTAAAACTACCGCTTTGATCAGGATTAACAATGCTAATTTCTACAAAATGTGGAGATTCTTTATGAGTATTTTCGTAATGGTATGAGGTTGACTGATTGGTGTAGGACTTACTATTGTAAATATCTATTACTTGATCAATCCTACTTAAAGTATTCAATTTACCACTATCAAGATAAATTCCTGTTAGACAGAGGTTCCTAATTGCTGCCATATTGTGGCTTACAAACAAAACTGTGCGCCCCTCTCTACCAACATCCTCCATCTTACCCAAACACTTCTTTTGGAACTGGGCATCCCCAACTGCTAGCACCTCATCCACAATCAAAATTTCTGGTTCTAAATGAGCCGCTACTGCAAAAGCTAAACGCACATACATTCCCGATGAGTAGCGCTTTACGGGTGTATCTAAAAATTTCTCGACCTCAGCAAAGGCGACTATTTCATCAAATTTTTTCTTAATCTCGATCCGATCCATGCCCAGAATTGCACCGTTGAGATAGACGTTTTCGCGCCCTGTTAGTTCAGGATGGAAACCTGTGCCGACTTCTAGCAGACTGGCAACTCTGCCTTTAATTGAAATTTTGCCTGATGTCGGCTCAGTGATGCGGCTAAGGATTTTTAATAGAGTGGATTTGCCTGCGCCGTTGCGACCGATGATGCCAACGCGATCGCCTTGTTTAATTTCAAATGAAACATCCTTGAGAGCCCAAAAATCTTCTGCAATATCTTCTAAATCTTTGTCTCGCTTACCTATCAGCCCCTGAGTAAAGTTTTTTACCCCATTAGCTACAACATCACGTAAGGCTGTGTAGCGTTCTTGCTGTTGATGCCCAATAATGTATTTTTTGCTCAGGTTTTCGACCCGAATCACCGCATCAGACATTCTTAAGTCCTATTAGATTTTTTCGATAGTATTTGCAAGAATCTTGGATAACCATAGCAGAAGATCGTATTTATTTGTACCTACATAGTTGTATGATTTTGCTCCTAAATTTATAGCGCGATCGCTAAAGATGATATTTTTAAGCTAAAAGCTAAGTGATGATATGGCGCTCTACGTCTAGGGTTAAAAAAAGAGGGTATGCTAGCATCTAGATATTGATACCAATGGACAAAGTAAAATTTGTTGGCAGCAAATCATGAGTACCATAAGAACTCTTTACGAAACAGACTTTAATCTTTGGCTAGAGGAAACTGTTAACTTATTAAGACAAGGAGGTTTTAATCAGTTGGATGTTGAAAACCTTGCTGAAGAAATTGAGGATATGGGTAATAGTCGTAAGGATGCTTTAGAGAGTAATCTGATCAGAGTTTTGCAGCACTTACTTAAATGGAAATATCAGCCGCAAAAGCGTTCTAACAGTTGGAAAGCATCAATTACTGAACATTCTTTACGTCTAAATAAATCTTTCAAAAAAAGCCCTAGTCTCAAGAGGTTCTTCGATGATGTGTTTGAGGAGTGCTACAGCGATGCTAGGTTGATTGCCTCCCAAGAAACAGGGCTAGATATGGCTATTTTTCCTGAACATTGTCCTTTTACTAAAGACAATGTTTTGAATCCTCAGTACTTACCACAGGAGGACTGCTAAACAATTAATGCTGTAGCAAACCTACCGCAGCAACAATTTAAGAATTGCAATTTGCGCCCCGCCTAGCCCCCACTTCTGGGGGGAACCATATTTAAGTTCCCCAGAAGTGGGGGGGTAGGGGACTAGACATCTAGGATTTAAACGAAATTCTAAATGTTATTTAATTCTTAAATGGGTTCTAAATTGCAGGATTATTATGAGACTTGACTAGCTTTAACATTGAGTTGCGGAGATGGCTGATGGTGTGACGGTCTTCTTCGACGGAGGAGTAAGTTGCATTTTCAGCAACATCTTGAGGCTCAGATGGCTGATTTTGAGATTTTTGGGCTAGGCGATCGCATAGATTATCAATTTGCGAGACCAAGGTGATCGGCACATGGGGTGCAACTGAGTCTAGATTTGGATGATTGGGCAAATCGTCACAGGGGCAACATACTGGCACTCTTGGTCCCATATCAATCGATGGCACTAGTAAGTTACAGCGGGCACAGGCAATAATTTCCCACTTATTGCTCAGTAATTCACCGATGGACTGATCAGTACCGCTCAGATACGCTTCTTTGGCTTTGGTGGTGCTAATTTCATCCCAAAGTTGATTAAATAAAGGTGAATACCTCTCACCTTGGATGATTTTGTAGATATGTACCTCTTCCCCTTGTGGCGAGAGTCTAACTGTTTTGCCCATTTGCATCCATTGGGCAAGGTAGTTTTTGACTAAGGTTCGTGATGCCATAGGTAAGAACCTTGAACGAGTAATTGTCAGAACATTGCATAGGCAACGAATGTACCTATGCTGTTTAATATAGTCTGAGATCCTAGGTCATAATCTGAATAAATCTTTTAATTTGATTTTGCGAGTTGTCTCAACTATAGGTATTTCCACGCAGAGATTGATCCTGCACTGCGTCACCACTGGTTTACAACCATGAGGAAACTTTTAAAAGTTTCCTTACCCAGAATTGAGTGGCGACGCTTCTCGCCGTCACTCAATTCTGGAATTTTGTTTTACTTAATTTGTTCATAGGTTTAAAGACGATGCTTGACAACCTTACTGAGACTTCAGGGCTATCTTTGCCAAATTCTGTTGAGCCATCGGTGCAGATCCGTGACTTAAATTTTCACTATGGTGAAGGTGATTTGTTTAAGCAGGTTTTATTTAATATCAACCTTGATATTTACGCTGGACAGATCGTGATTCTTACGGGCCCCTCTGGATCGGGTAAAACTACGCTATTGACTCTAATCGGAGCACTGAGAACTATCCAAGAAGGGAGTTTGCGAGTTTTGGGGCAGGAGCTAAGGGGGCTTAACCCCAAAAATCTAGTTCAAATTCGCAAAAATATTGGTTTTATTTTTCAGGCTCATAACCTATTTCATTCTTTGACAGCTAGGCAAAACGTAATGATGTCTACGGATTTGTTTAAGCATGAGGGGGGGAATGCGATGGCGGCAAACAAGGCGGCGGAGATTTTGACGGCTCTAGGATTGGGAGAGCGCGTGGATTATAAGCCCCATGCTCTGTCGGGTGGACAAAAACAAAGGGTGGCGATCGCGAGGGCTTTAGTTAATCGCCCTAGCTTGATTTTGGCGGATGAGCCAACGGCGGCGCTAGATAAAAAATCTGGGCGCGATGTCGTAACCTTGATGCAAAAAATGGCTAAAGAAGAAAATATTACGATTTTGATGGTGACTCACGATAATCGCATTCTGGATGTTGCCGATCGCATTATTAATCTAGTTGATGGCAATTTAGAATCAGACAATGTAATGACTGATTTTTTGACATCCCGCAATGAGGCGGCTGTTGATTCTCGAACATTTATGTTGTAATAACGTCTGATAAACAAACCTGTCGTGAGTTGTTTTGCACCGCACGACACATATTTGAATATTTGATATATGGGCAAAGACCGCAAAATGTTACCAACTTTTGTTTTTCGTAAGCTGACCTATTTGCTACCGATCACCTTTGGCGCTTCTTGCTTAGCTGTGTTGCCAGTAACAGCCCAAAATGTAACTCTTTACGTGAATCCGCGCATCGGCAGCGATCGCCCTGAGTTGGGAACAAATGTTGCGGCTCCTTTTAAGACGATTACCTATGCCCTCAGCCGAGTTAAGTCCAATCAACCCGTCATTATCCAGCTTGCCGATGGAGTTTATAGTGACAACACAGGGGAAAAGTTTCCGATTCGATTGCGCCCCAATGTAACCTTGCGCGGCAATGAGTCTAATAAGGGTCGGGATGTAGTGGTTGTGGGAGGCGGGGCATGGCGATCACCGTCAGGTTTTCCGCAAAATATTGCGATTGCCTTTAGCGATCGCTCCGAGCTGCGGGGAGTAACGATTACTAATCCCCAACCGAGGGGCTATGGATTTTGGATTGACAGTACTAGCCCTGCGATCGCCAACAATACTTTTTTAGACAATAAACAAGATGGCGGATTGGTCACAGGTCAATCCAAGGCGATCATCTCGGCGAATCAATTTTTTCGTAACGGTACGAGTGGCTTAGCGATCGAAGGTAATGCTAGTCCCGACATTCGTGGCAACCTATTTCAACAAACTACTTTTGGGATGAGTATTCGCCAAAATGCGGCTCCCCAGATTACCGAAAATACATTTACGCAAAATCAAAATGGAATTTTGATTCAAGGAAATGCCCAGCCAGTTTTACGGGGCAATGCAATCGTTAATAACCGTGACTATGGCTTGACTATTTCTGGTTTGGCAACTCCCGATCTCGGTAAATCCAATGATGATGGCAATAATAACTTTCAAGGCAACGGTACTTTTGATTTGCAAAATGTCAGCAGAAATGCGATCGCGGCTCTGGGAAATCAACTAGACGTTAAAAGAGTTAAGGGTAATTTGCAATTATCAAATACAAGACAGCCAGTAAGTTTGTTTGCCAATATTAACCAACAGCTTGAGCAAAGGGTAGCTACTAATCAGCCGACTAACTTTGCCCCTAATCTGAATGTGCCACCCGTCCAAATTAGCGCCCCTCCTCAAAAAAATGCGTCGAATTTTAACTTAAATGTGGCAAGTCAAGCTAATAGTCCTTTTTGGTATGAACCTGTGACATCTGTAATCGTCCGCATTAGACCTAGACAACTTAATTCTCCTATACCTGCTAATCCCGAAATTAATGCCAGTTTGCCCCCCGTCCGTTCTACCCCTCCTGCGGGCGAGCCGATCAATCAGCCAATTCTGATCGCACCACTTGCTAATACCAGTCTCACCCCCCAAGCTCCTCCTCGTTATCGGGTAGTTGTACCAGTATCTTCTCCCCAGACTGTCGCTCAGGTGCGTCAGATCGTTCCTAACTCCTTTGCCTCGCGATTAAATGGAAATTTGGTTGTGCAGATTGGCGCTTATAGCGATCGGCGGGTAGCTGAGGGGCAAGTAATGCGCCTTTCTCAAAAAGGCTTATCCGCTAAAATCGAAGCCATTAAACCCTAAAGTAGTTTTTTTACGCCAACCCAAGGAAAAGGAAAGAGGGACAGCGCTTCGCGCTGCCCCTCTTTCCTTTTCCTTGGGTTTTCAAATAAAGAAATGGCGTAGCCATTTCTTTATTTGGTATCAGTGGTGCGATAGAGCTTAGCTCCAACATTGCGTAACTTCTCTTCGATGCGATCGTAGCCGCGATCGAGGTGATGCAAGCCCATGACCGTAGTCTCTCCATCGGCGGCTAGCCCTGCAATCACCAATGCGGCGGAGGCGCGTAAGTCCGTTGCCATGACAGGAGCGCCCGACAATTGAGGTACACCTGTCACTACTGCCACATTATTTTTGAGGCGAATATTTGCGCCCATCCGATTTAGCTCGGCAACGTGCTGGAGGCGATTTTCAAAGACAGTTTCGGTCACAACTCCATTACCTTCACAGACAGTGAGTAACGACATAAACTGAGCTTGCATATCCGTCGGAAATCCAGGATAGGGAAGTGTCTCGATATCTACAGATCGATAGCGATCGCCACCGATAACAGTGATCATGTTGTCTGAGTCTTGACGCACAGTCACACCGATATCTTGCAGTTTAGAAATTGCTGCGGTTAGGTGGAAAGGGACGACAGGTGACATCGAAAGCGTTGAGCGAGTGATTGCCGCTGCCACCATAAATGTACCTGCTTCAATGCGATCGGGAATTGCCGTAAAGTCAGCAAAATGCAATTTGTCTACGCCATCAATAAATATTGTGTTTGTACCCGCGCCCCTAATCTTGGCTCCCATGGCGATACAAAGATTAGCCAAATCCACGACTTCAGGTTCTTGAGCGGCATTTTCGATAATCGTTTCGCCTTCGGCAAGGGTTGCCGCCATCATCAAAGTTTCTGTCGCCCCGACACTAGGACAGTCCAAATAAATCCTTGCCCCTTGTAAGCGACCATTGCGGCTTTTGGCGTGAGCAATGACAATTCCATGCTCGATCTGGACATCAGCGCCCAAGGCTTGTAAGCCTCGCACATGCAGCTCCACAGGACGCGCTCCGATCGCACAACCTCCAGGTAAAGGCATTCTTGCCGAACCTAATCTAGCTAATAGTGATCCAAGGGCAAAAAAGCTTGCGCGCATCTTGCTGACCAACTCATAGGGAGCCGAGTTTCCAGTCAAATTCCTTGTGTCAAGTTCTAAAATTTCACCATTGCGCGAAATTTTTACGCCGAGGGTTTCGAGAATATCGCTCATCCGCTGCACATCAGCTAGATTAGGAACATTCCGAATCCGACAACCTTCCGATGACAAAAGCGTACCAGCCATCAAAGCTAAAATCGAATTTTTTGCGCCACTAATCGGAACATGACCAGAGAGAGGAGCTTTTCCGATGATGCGGAGGATCGGCGCGTTGGGCTCAAGTTGGGACATTTGCGAAGATTCGAGCAAAGTAGGTGCGATTAGATCAGTAGCTGGAGCGTTGGTTGCTAAATCGACTGTGTTGCGATCCGTCATTGATTGCATAGGCTGGGGTAACTGGTCTGCACCTGCATTGGTATGGGTTGTTGTAGAAATTATCGCCTTATCCTCCTCACATCAGAAATCAGAATTAATTTGGCTGCAATTTTGGCTATGTAGCTTAGCACAGAGGAAGATTGACGGCGTTACGCGCCACTAATCGTTCCTTGAAAAAGTGATGATAGCTATAAAGTTTAGCGGAGTATATCCGAAAACCTGTCAAGTTTTGCACAGTAAGTGTATGTACTCATTATTAGTGATTAGGTTGCATTGTCAATAATTCAAATAGTCCCTCTGGCACAAGTTTCCCTTTGACTGGAAAATCATCAAGGTTTTGCCATGTGGCTGTTATCTCTGAACCGTTAGATTCCTGACCAATAATGGATGCTTTTTCGTAAAAGCTCAGATCAACAAATTTAGCGTCATAGACAAATACCACCTCATGACACTGCGCCCCTCCATACCAAAACAAGTTTTCTAAAACCCCCAGCAATTTTATATCGGAAATCTCAGCTCCGATTTCCTCTTGAATTTCTCTTGCGATCGCGTCTTGACTTGTCTCTCCAAATTCAATCCCGCCCCCAAGAGGACCATAGAATGTTGTGCCATTAGAAGGATCGGTATCCTTGGACAAGAGTATTGATTGCTGGTGAGAAAAAACACATACTGCTTTGCATCTAATTTTTTGCATTTTCAAACCTCAGAGTGGGTTGCTATTAAACCTTAAAAGTCAAGAAGATGGAAAATATAATTTGAATTGACTTTAGGCAACTTTTGCAGCAAACTTATTAATCTTGGTTATTAAATATGCGTTCAAAGCTGCTTAATAATTTTGTAATACCAATGCGGAACTGGCGGAATTGGTAGACGCGCATGTTTCAGGTACATGTGTTGAAAGACTTGGGGGTTCAAGTCCCCCGTTCCGCATATACACAGCGCTTTGCGCTCCAGCTTAATAGAGATTAAAAGCGTTGCTTTGCAACGCTTTTAATCTCTATTAAGCTGGTTTAGAGTATCTCGCCATAATCAAAAATTGTCCCGCCCGTTGCGCGGGCGGGACAGCTTCTGATTATTTATTACCAACACAAACTGCGGCGACATATCCTGATGCTAAATCTAGTTGATTGGTAATTAACTGAAGTAACCATCCATTAACTGCCAAAACTTCACCATGTGGGTTTTCTAATAAAGTAGCAAAATCTAAATGCAGCAGATTGGCAATTCCCTGACCCGTCGCTTTGCCATAGGCTTCCTTAAGCACCCATGCTCGGTAAAAGGCAAGATATTGTTCCTGTGGAGTTAGGGATAGAGATTGTATTATTTTTTGTTCTTTTTCTGAAAAATAACGATCAGCAATACTTTCAACGTTGATATTTAAATTGATATATTCCAGATCGATACCCACATGACGATCGCGACAGACTGCATAAACTGCAAAATTTTGAGAATGGGCTAGATTAAAGTAAATGGACTGATCGGTCGGCTGATTTTTTAAGTAGGGCTTACCGCGATCGCTATATTCAAATTCAATGCTTGCCGCTTTACAGTCCAGAAATTGGGACAAGATAATGCGTAGATTTGCCCGTGCCGCCACAAAATTCCGCTTGAGATGAGCAAACTTAAATCTATCAGCCCGCGATCGCTCGTCCTCTGATAGCACCTGCCACAAACGATCAGCTTCGGAAGGTGAGATATCGAGAGCCACTTGGTATAGTTGCAGTTCTGGAATCATGGTACTTATGGGGGCTAGGAAAGTACTTGAAGGCGATGCTTGCAAATATTTTCTGTTTTTTTAGCTAAGCCCTAAAACCTGTGGCGTACGCGCAGTGTGCGCCGCAGGTTTTGGCTTAACTACTTAAGCGCTAAGGTCTATAGTCTTGGGGTACAGTTAGAGCATAAATCTAAGACTTAATTTATGAATATCCCCTTAGTCGTCGGAGCATTGCTAGTTTCACTATTAATATTTTGGTGGCTGCTCAGCGTGATCAAAGCTAGCTTGAAAACTGCCCTATTAGTTGTAGCCGTTGTATTTGCTCTACAAGTATTTACGGGTGTTGGCCCTCAGCAAATATTTAATCAAGTCGGACAGTGGTTGGGTGTATCCTTTACGAGATTTGCGGCGTGGTTACAAAATTGGGGAAATAAGAATAAGTTCGATCCCGATGCTAAGAAGCAATCACTGTTAATAATCATGAGTATATTAATCGATCAGTAAGATTCTAAAGATCTAGTGGCGGCGCGAAGCGCCGCCACTAGATCTTTAGAATCTTATTTCAACTGTAAGAAAATCTCTCCATTTAGAGAATGGAAAGAACTATTATCACTCGCGCTTCCTATTAAATCTAAATGCTTTGCAATAACAGGCAAGGGAGAGTTCTCAATCATTTGAGAGAGAGTTTGACCTAAGGGAATCTCTTGCCATTGCTGCCAAATCTCTTTGTTCAGATAGGCATAGGTTGATTGACCTGCGGATAGGTGACTGATTGCTCTTTTAAATTCACGGGAAGAAGCGATCGCCTGTTTTGATTTTAAAGATAATGTGGATTGCAAAACTGGTAGAGAATTGGAGAAGTAGATATATTCTGAAGTTTGGGCATGGGCGAGCGCGATATTACCTGACACCAAGCGATCATCGGCGATCGCGCTGAGGTTTGTCCAAATAGTCACAGGCTGTTGCCCTAGGGTAATTTCACCGATAGTAAACTTAGATCTAAATAAATTATCAAGTTCGGCGACTGCGGTTTGGGTACCAATTGCATTTTCCACTTTGCTAACCAGCAGCCAGTCTAGAGTATTGGTGGCGTTGGGGATCGAGGCGATCGCGTAGTCGCCCTGAACCCATGACCAAACTCTACTATCCAGAGGAATTGGCGAGAGTGTTTTAGTTAAATATTTTCTTAAAATGGTGGGCAGTATTTTTTCTGAATTCTGTAGGGTTTGATTAAGATTCCTGCCGAAGACGATGGAACTTCCCACAGGTACTTTATTTACGATATCTCTGGAAGGACTAAGGGAGGACTGGCTAAGAGCTGCTGATGTAGTTTTTAATTTAATTCCTGATTTATCTAGATTGAGGCTGACTAATACATTCTCTAAAAAATCTCCTTCTCCAAAATCCGTTAAATTGGCATAAGCAAAGCCAAATCTACCATCTGGCTTATCGCCAAACTTAGGTAAAGAATTTTGGTAGCTATCTAGATTTGCGATCGCCGATTGTGGAGAATCGATAGTATCGATGACTTGGTGTAATACCTGTCGATCATTGGCAAATAGAACAAATTTATCGGTGATGGTTTGGGCTATCGTAGGCTTTCCCTTCTCAATTTCCACACTTAAGATTGAGAAACCTCGATACTGCTCAAATCTTATATCTGTTCCGTTTACTGCCAGCCTTTGCCAAAATCGATTAATTTTATTTTTAGCAAGTTCCGCATCTTGAATTGCAAAGGCAAGTAGATAACCTGTTTGCAATCCATTGCTGGGTTTGTCGTCTAAATCAATGGAAGTCATTGCTAAGGCAACTTCACGATCAAGCCAAGGTTGCACATCGCGCTCGTAGTCTAGTAACCAGTTTTGGCTGAGCTGTTGCTTAAGTTTATGCAACTCATGGCTGACTTCAGTGCGATCGCGGGGCTTAGCTGCTAATTTTGCAAACAGCCCTAGTTGCTCTGGCTTTGCTAAGATTGACAGGAAAAAGAGCGATCGCTTAGGCAATATTGCGGCAATTTGCGGCTGGCTCTGAGAACCAGCCAAAACCTCAGTGGGAACTGCGCCTAAAATTTTGCTGACTGTAGTCATACTTAGAACCAGTAGCAAGGCTCCTAGTAAAGCAATCGCTGCCAAAACTGATTTAATCTTCATACAAGACAATTACCATCAAAATATATTTGCGTAGTTTATTTAGGAAATATGAAGCCTAGATGAGTATATGCATTTTTTGCCGAGTCGCCATATATAGCCTTTTGTACTGAGTTAAAATCCAGAGAAATTTTTGCAAGCGCGGCTTTGCCGCGCTTGCAAAAATTTCTCTGTACTACTTAGGACTTACGCAAAACGACCAAAAGTAGGGGCAATTCATGAATTGCCCCTACTCAATAATCAGGGTTTAAAGGCTTCTTGCGTAAGTCCTACTACTTTAAGGCTTTGCTAGATTTGGGGGTTATAGCGATCGCCACTTAAATTAGGGAATTAGGGTTAATTAGCGACTTAGTAGAAACTTGGCAGAGTGTGTCCCCCTTCCCGAAAAACTAGAGCTAACATAGGTAAAGTGCATCACTAGCCTATTGCAAGATGAGAAATGGGTTAGCCATTTTTATAGTCTTGTTCTCGGACTTATATAGCAAAAAAAGTTTTGCTTAGGACATAAAACCAGAAGGCGAGTGGCGGCGCGGAGCGCCGCCACTCGCTTCTTGGGTTTTGATTCGTACTAACTAACTCTTGCTTTGCCATAGCTCATACATTTAAAGATAAATCTATTCGGAGAAATTTCATGGTTTGTTGTAAATCCAAATCTAAACTTGCTAAAGCCGTAAAAATGCATCGCAATTTTCACTTTAAAACTGGACTATTACTTGATCAAGGTGTGCGCTTACTGGGGTTTCATAAGTGCATTCTTACTAAGCCTCTGTATAAGGCTGCTAAAGTTGCGGGTTACACCAATGTCGCACTGTCGAGTATTGCACTTGTTTTGCTAGAAGACTAAAAAAGAAGAGTGGTGGCATTTTGTGCCGCCACTCTTCTTTTAGGGTTTATTTTAGTGAATTGGTATAATATTGCAGATAGTTCGATTTACAAATAGGAAATTCTGCATGATCACACTAACTAATGCCGCGATCGCGCGTGTCAAGAACCTACAAAGTCAACGGGCTACCACGGCTCCTCTCCGCTTAGGCATTAAGCAAGGCGGCTGTTCTGGGCTTTCGTACTTGATGGACTTTGCCGATGAATTAGCTCCTGATGATAATCAATATGATTGCGATGGCGTAAAAATTGTTATTAATGATAGCAATTTACCGCAGTTGCAGGGTTTGGAACTGGACTACACTGAAGATCTATTAGGTGGTGGTTTCCGTTTTCGTAACCCAAATGCTAGTAAGTCCTGTAGTTGTGGTACTTCCTTTGCAACACCCAAGGAAGTTGGCGCACCCGTTGCTTGCAGCTAGATAAAAAAGAAAGCCTCGCATAGCGAGGCTTTCTTTTTTTACAAGTGGCAATTATACGAATCCACAAAAGTATGACTACACTTTTGTGGATTGAAAACCAAACCCAGCAAGGGTTTTTCAACAAAGAAATGGCGTAGCCATTTCTTTGTTTGGTATTACATCTGTAAAATTTTGTACTCACTTTGAGGCAACAACAAGGTTGACTCAATCTGGTCTTTGACCAACGGACTAGCATACTCAGCACTATTTAAGCATTCAACGAGAAGCTTATTGGCATCATGATAAGTTCGCAAAATCTTGAGTTGATTGTCGCTAAACTTCCATTCCTGCGAGCCTTTACGATGCTGCACAATTAGACTACGCAGTTTCTTAGACCAGTCCAAGCCTTTAGCCTGCCACCACTTCGCAAATTTCTCCCTGTCTTTGTAAGGATTTGGAAATTTTTGACGCAATAGACGTAAGCCTCGATTTAGCTCAGGTTCAAGGGTACAGGCTAACTCGGAAACTGGATTATTAGCGAAGTATAGGGCAAGGTCAAGATTGAGGGCAAGATTGATTGTGTAATCAATGTCAACTTCGGTTTCCATCGTATTGTCTATGCCCATAGAGCGCATTCGGGCGCGTTCTAGCGATCGCGAATGGGCGATATCTAAGGCTCTAGCGCGATCGAGGGAACGAGTGTTTTCGAGGTCAATATCCAAATATAACGCTCGAATTGTCACGGCTTTATAGGGAGTTTGGATTTGAATGGACTGCTGATTTACCCATGATATGTAGGACTGTAATTGGGGATCTTTGCCGACGAGTCCATCGATTTTGCGTTTCATCACCTGCAATATTTGATCTGCTTGTTGAGAGATGCTGACAGTCATCACAATCACGCCATGCCAGCGTTTTTGATACATTCTCTCTAGGAGATATTTTTCGGCGATCGCGGATTTGACATTGGCAAGGCGGTAGGCGGCGAGGTAGTCATGGAGAGTAATATAGGGAATTCGATAGATTCCCTTAGCCGCTTCTATGAGTAAGCTATGCTTCCATTTGAAGTCTACCAAGAGAGATTCTAGATCAACTGACCAATTTGCTAGTTTTTGGCTGGCTTCAAGACAAGAATGGAAGTCATCTTCAAGCTGGTTATTTTGCCATAGATAGCCATGTTTTTCTAGGGCGACTATTGCTACATAGGAGAGTAGATCTAGCTTTTGGGCAATGGATAAACCTTGGGCGTAGGGGGGTAAGCACTTAGTTTGCTCCCATGAACTTAAGAGCAAATTTAAAATCTCTTGATAGAAGTTGGGTTTTATATTTTCATAGGTATTAAAAGCTTTACAGATTTGTGTCAAGAATAGGGGGTTACTTGCAACTTCTGTGAGCGGATGATTGGCGGCAAATAATTGCTGAAGTTTTTCAAGTTTTTTGGGCTGGTCGGGACAAGTAACCTGAAACCACTTGCTAGCAAATGTCATAATTTGCGTCTCATGGTAAGGAGCTATCTCTAGGGTAGTAAATGACTCCAAAATGTGAACGTAAATGGGATTGCGAGTAGCTACTACATATTTATTCTGGGGATAGCGATCGCTAAAGCTAGCAATTTGATGGATAACTTCATTGCGATCAGTTGTATCTAGATCATCAATTTCATCCCAAAGTAATAGCAATTTACCTTCAACAAGTAAATTCTCAAGAATCTGAGCTTCTAAAATTTCTGCTAACTGTTTCTCTGGCAGCCCGTAGTTAATAATTTGTGCTTTAATCCATGCCCAAGGACTACATAAAGAACTATTAAAAGACTGTAAATAATCTGATTTGAAGTTATTTGATTTAGTGATTGTAATCAGCGATCGCAGTGGTAGAAATATGGGCAAATATTCCTGAAATACCTTGCCATCAATACAAGACAAAGCCCAATGTTTGAGTAGAGTTGTTTTACCTGTACCTAATCCACCTGTTAGCAGAATATGCTGATGGTCTTCTAGAGATTGATCAGCGCTAATTGTTGGCGGATGTAATTTGGATAGATAGAATCGATCGTACTGCTCGGCAGGCACATTGGTAAAAGCTTCATTGAGATCGAGGTTTTGATTGCTCGGTATATTTGTAAAGACTGAAGCCTCAGCATAAAGATCTCGAAGACTAAGGGGTTTTGAGAAATTGTTGATCCGCAGGCGATCGCACTGACGATTTAGTCCTTGGTAGATATTTTGGCGTAGCGATCGGCAAGTTATTTCCAAGAAAGAATCCGTAGAATCCGATTTTTTCGACCTATTATTATTTAGGGAAGAAATTACCAAGGAGGTATCAATAACCTCTTGTGGGGATCGTGTGAACTCAAGCTTGCCCATCATTTGCCCATTAGTCTGACCGTTAAATTGCTCAGATGATTTATCTTTTTCTTGAAAAGTTTCTGAATTAATATTTAATTTTTCACAAACCAAATTATAAGTATTGCGATCGACAATCTCTTCATTAAAAAAATTCTCTATCAACTGAACTGATAACCCAAGTTCATCTGCTAATAATGAGTTTGAATACCCCTGCTTAAAAAATTCTTCTTTGGCTTTTTTCACAACCTCAGACGAGGCTCTTAACATTAGTGACGCAACCATTGATATAGCCCTTATGACAAATGATAAAAATATTCCAGCGGGTTTAGGATTGCTAAGTAACTGGGCATAATTCTAAACCAGATCTAAAACCTGTGGTGCAAGCGCAGCGTGCGTCACAGGTTTTAGGGTTTTATATTTAATTGCACCTAGTTACTTATAGCAATCCTAAATTATTTGTGATAAAAATGGAGCTTCGACAGCTCCTCTAGGATTGCTGTATAGTTTGAAAAACTTTGAGCATAAATTGCTTTAATCAATTCTATTACCTATTAACAAAAGTTTATTAAAGTGAATTCGTTAACATTAGCAATTGACGTAGGCGGGAGTGGTATTAAAGCGATCATATTAGAAGATGATGGCTTGGCAGTATCTGATAAATTTGTGATAGCAACTCCTGAGTCTGCTACTCCTGCCAAACTGATTGATGTATTGCTTGATGTCATTGCTAAGCACGATACCTGCGATCGCCTTGCGATTGGGTTTCCCAGTGTTGTTGAGAGAGGGGTAACTAGGGGGGCAATTAATTTACATCCCGACTGGGATGGCTTTCCCTTGGGGCAAGTACTGCAAGAAAAAACAGGAAAGCCAGTCAAAATTGCGAACGATGCTGATGTACAGGGCTATGGGGCGATCGCAAGTCAGGGCGTGGAGTTAGTAATTACCTTAGGAACTGGCTTCGGTTCAGCCTTATTTCTCAATGGCAAGCTACTACCTAATCTGGAACTAGGGCAGCATATTTTTATTGGCAATGAAACCTACGAAGATCGACTAGGACAAGCAGCCTTAAATCAAATTGGTGCGGAATTATGGAATATCAGATTGCAAGAGGCGATCGCATCTCTCTATAAATTATTTAACTACGACAAGTTATATATTGGCGGCGGTAATGCTCGCTTGATTTCTGTTGATCTACCCTCAAATGTGGCGATCATCTCTAATGATTTGGGGTTAATCGGCGGGCTGGCTCTATGGCGAAATCAATATTAATATTCAGATGAACTCAGATCGATAGTTTGAAAACTCACGATATTATTCCGTTATCTACTCAAAAATAAGTTTTACAGAACCAAGGAAAAAATGGTGTAGCCATTTTTTCCTTGGTTTTATTCACTAATTAGGCGGCAGACTGATAGGGTGTCACACATTTTATTGATTTGATTGCAGACTCGATCAAATTGGTGGCGATCGCTAATATCGATACTGAGGTCAATAATCGCTGCTTTGCCAGTTTTGGTCTGCACATTAGCCCGCCGCACATTGATTTTATTATCGGAGAGGCGAGTGAGAATATCTCGCAAAACTCCCACGCGATCTATCGTTTCCACACGAATATCAATGGGATAGGTCAAAGGATGATCAATTTCTTTTTGTTGATTCCAAGCCACATGGAGCAGTCTTTCACTGGGAATGCTGGCAAGATTACTGCAATCATTACGATGGATTGTAATTCCGCGATTACTACCCAAAGCTACTATTCCCGTAATTGGCTCTCCAGGTAAAGGAGTACAACAACCTGCGATCGAGTAGACCATACCTTCCAATCCCAAAATTGGTGATTTGGAATTGTGATGGTGATGCTCATGGCGTGATTCAAACTTATGGATGTGGGGAATTTCTTTTTCCCCATGCTGATGTTCCCTAAGCTTATTGACCACAGCATTAACTGAAGTCTCGCCATAACCAATTCCCGCTAGCAAATCTTCCACATTATGGTAATTACATCGCTCGGCAAGCTTCTGCATCTGATCAGACTTAAGAAGAGCTTCTAAACCATTTTTGCCTAATTCTTTCTCGAGGGCGCTACGACCAAGGGTAAGGTTTTCGTCACGCCGCGATCGCTTAAACCATTGTCTAATTCGACTCTTAGCTGAGTTAGTTGCTACAAAGTTAATCCAATCAATACTCGGATGGGCATTGTTTTGAGTCAGGATTGTGACAATATCACCATGCTTGAGCGGGCGATGGAGAGGAACCATGACGTTATTGACCAAGGCTCCTGAACAGTGATTGCCGACTTCAGTGTGGACACGGTAAGCGAAGTCTACAGGGGTAGCGCCGCGAGGCAGACAGTACACGTCACCTTTAGGGCTGAAGACATATACTTCGCTATCAAATAAATCTTCTTTAACGCTATCAAGATATTCTTGAGGATCATTTAACTCGCGCTGCCATTCCACCAACTGACGTAGCCAAGTAAATTTTTGCTCGTCGCCTTTGAGAGGCTTACTTGTGGAATTACTCTCTTTATACTTCCAATGGGCGGCGATCCCATAGTCAGCGATATGGTGCATTTCCCAAGTGCGAATTTGTACTTCTACGGGCTGTCCCTTCGGCCCAATCACCGCAGTGTGCAGAGATTGATAGCGATTGGGCTTGGGCAAACCGATATAGTCCTTAAATCTTCCTGGAATAGGACAGAAATGATCATGGACAACAGCAAGAACGCGATAACATTCTTCCTTGGTATTGACAATGACCCGCACTGCTTGAATGTCATAAATCTCGTTGTACTGCTTTTTCTGGCGTTCCATTTTGCGATAAATGCCATAAAGATGTTTGGGTCGCCCACTAATATCAACATCTTTAATATCCATTGAGGCAAGGCGATCGCTCAATATCTTGGTAACTTCTACTAGCTGTTCTTGCCGACTTTCAAGGGTCTCCGCGACCAGCGATTCCATCATTCGGTAAGGTTCTGGTTCGATATACTTGAAGGCAATATCCTCTAGTTCCCATTTGATTTGCCCTAGTCCAAGACGATTGGCAAGGGGCGCAAATATTTCTCTAGTTTCTCGTGAAATTAGTAATTGCTTTTCAGGTCGCAAATGTTGCAACGTTCGCATATTGTGGAGTCGGTCGGCAAGTTTCACGATGATCACCCGAATGTCTTGCGCCATTGCCAGAAACATTCGGCGAAAGTTTTCTGCTTGACTTTCAGTTTTACTTTCAAAACTCAGTTTTGATAGTTTAGTGACTCCTTCGACCAGTTGGCGGACTTCCTTGCCAAACATCTCCTCAATTTGATCGCAAGAAACTTCCGTGTCTTCCACCACATCATGCAAAAAACCTGCGGCAATCATGGCATTGCTGCCACCTAGGTCTTTCAAGATAGCTGCCACCGCGATGGGGTGCAAAATATAGGGCTCTCCCGAAGCGCGGCATTGACCATCGTGCAAGCGATAGGCAAAGTTTAGGGCGCGGCAAACCACATCTTCATTGTCCAGACTCTCTCCAGTCTTAGATTTATCCCAACAACATCTCAACCAGTCAGGAATAAATGCATCTACTGCTGTAATGCATCCTTGCAATGGGGTGTTGCCTTGGTTTTTTGCAGTACCTTCCCCCTGTTGACCTAAATGCTCCACTGAATTTTCAGCTAATAATGTCATCGGAGTCATATGTTCAGCCGCCCTAGCGAATACAGATATATTAATTTAGATTATTGATAACCTTATTTTAAACTCTACGCCATCTAAATTGTTTTGTCTCTAATTTTCTGTAGCAAATAGCCATCAATCGTCTCTTGGGTTTGACAGCTTCTCTAAGCACTGCAAATATTAAATGGCTGGGCTTAATTAAAACCCAAAAAGGTTGTTCTGCCCGCTACGCGGGCAGAACAACCTTTTTGGGTTTTAGTTTATTTATCATTGCTAACCTACAAATCCAAAACCACGAAAATATGGAAGATCAGCAAAGCTTTCTTTATGAATACGCTAAGTTTTGTCTAGAGGAGGCTCGCCATGGAGTGGATACATTGGGAACTAAGCTTTCTGGTGTCATGGAAATTAGCGCTTTGTTATTATTAGGCTTGCGTGTTACCTCGACTTTTCAGATTTATGTAAAGCCTGAACAGAAGCACTTTTATTTTCTTTACTTAGCACTCAAGTTGTCTGCCTGCGTTGCCCTTGCGATCGCGATCGCCTTTGCTGTATTGGGACTCTACCCAAGAAAAGTTGTGACTACGGGAATTTCTCCCGAATTGTTAGTGCAAAAAAATGAAAGTTTGCAGACGGCAATTACTACAACATGGATGCAACAAATTGAAGACTTGCAGGCTTACAAATCAGCACGAACTGTATTTTTACGAAAGGCAATGATTTCTCTGGGAGTTGGCATTGCGATCGCCACGTTTGCGACGACTGACGCTTTTTTTATGGCAGTAAGTAGCTAAGCGCAATCAACAAGCTAACTTGTAAAACCCTTGTGCAAATACACGAAAGTATGAAGGAATCTCTCGACATTGGTCATCAAAATCTCTCCCAAAAATTGCAGTCCATAATGCAGCAAGCCAATGTGCCAAGCTTACGATCGCTAAGTGAGCGCACAGGTATATCCAGAAGAGCGATCGACAAGCTTAGAACTGGTAAAGCTGCGGATTTAAAATATGCCGATCTTTGTCAATTAGCCTTAGTTTTGCAAATTGACTTAGCACAATTAATTCAAAATTTTATTGAAAATTCGGCAATAACTTCACCCCAGCAAGATTTATCAGAAATTGCAGAGCTGCGCCAAGAATGCCAATACTTGCAGCAAAAAATTGAAAGGCAAGCGCAAGAAATGCGATCGCAATTTCAGCAAGAAACTATACAACAGCTCGAATCTTTAATTTTGCAGCTACCTTCCGCTGCCTATGCTGCTCAAAACAATCCCCAAATGCTAGCCAAAAATATTTTGCCTTTGCTGCGTCCCCTAGATTTGCTGTTGCAGAAATGGGGGATTCAAGCGATCGGGGCTGTGGGAGAGGAGGCTAGCTTTGATTCTCAAAAACATCAGTTAATTGAGGGTAGTGTCGCAATAGCTCAAGGCGATCGCGTTGTTGTTCGGTATGTTGGCTACACTCAAGGCGACAAGTTGCTGTATCGGGCAAGAGTCTCTGCCGTAAATAACTAGAGGTGCGTGGCTTTGCCGCGCACCTAATAAAGCGCGTGAAAAAACTATAGAATACTGTGGAAATTAACTAGCGCGATATATCAATGAGTGGTACTAAGCTTTACGAAGGCAAAGCCAAGATCCTGTTTACAACGGACGATCCGCAGATTTTGCTGTCAAGATACAAAGATGACGCAACTGCCTTCAATGCTCTTAAAAAAGGGACAATCACTAACAAAGGCGAAATGAACTGCGCCATTGCCTCCCATGTTTTTCAGTACTTAGAAGCCCAAGGTATTGCTACCCACTTTATTAAGCAAGTTTCCCCCAGCGAGATGCAGGTCACTGCCGTCAAAATCTTGGCGATCGAAGTAGTAGTTCGCAATATCGCCGCAGGTAGTATTTGCAAAAGGCTAGGACTAGAACAAGGGCAAGTCCTTAAAGAACCATTAGTCGAGTTTTTCTATAAAAACGATGATCTTGGCGATCCTCTAATTACAGATGACCATATTGCAATGCTTGACCTTGCTACTCCTGAGCAAGTAGCCCAACTGAAAAAATTAGCCCTAGATATCAATCATCACTTACAAATATTTTTTGATAAAGTCCGCTTAACCTTGGTGGACTTCAAGGTGGAAATTGGTATTGATGCCACAGGTAAGCTGCTATTAGCTGACGAAATTAGTCCAGACACTTGCCGTCTTTGGGATCAAGATATTGCCGATCCAAGCGATCGCATTATGGACAAAGACCGCTTCCGACAAGACCTTGGCAAGATCAGTGAAGCGTATCAGGAAGTAACAAAGAGAGTTTTAGCTGTGGATATTTCAGCGCATCCCTAGCAATATGGTGGTATTGAAAGTTATAGTAATTTATTACTATTTTTAGAAACTTTCTTGTTCTACCTGCTCGTCATTATGGCTTTAGCTAAATCAAACTAAGAAATGGTTAGACCATTACTTGGTTTGACATAATCAAAACCGACGATAGCTACACTTTTGATCACAAAGTTTTCTGTTAAAAAATTCTGTAGGTGTTTGGAAGACTCTATGCGTATAAACTTGCTCTTATTTACAGCCCTTGCGACTAGCACAATATTGACAAATCCTTTGCTAGCAATGGCTGAGTCTACAAAGCAAGAGATTGCTCAAACGCCAACCGCGCCAACGGTGGACACTAGCCCTGAAACTCCTCAACCCAGCACGCCCGTTCCTCCATCTGCTGAGCCTCCCGTTTTCACTCTGCCACCGACCACTCCCGCAGCACCTGCCCCCGCAGAAACCCAAGTGTTAGTGGGAGAGGTCGTCATCAGACCACCCGAAGGGCAGCCTCCTTTGCCCCCAGAGCTAGAAAAGCAGATTTATGATGTAATCTCCACTAAACCTGGTAGCACCGTTACCCGCACCCAATTACAGTCCGATATTAATGCTGTATTTGCCACAGGATTCTTCTCCAATGTTCAGGCGGAGCCTGAAGACACCGACATTGGAGTGCGTGTCACCTTTTTTGTACTGCCTAACCCAGTATTGCAAGCTGTAACCACTGAAGGTACGCAGGTTTTAGAAAAAGATGTAATTAACCGCATCTTTGGATCGCAGATTGGTAAAATCACCAACCTCAAAGAAGTACAAGCCAGTGTCAAAGAACTTGAAAAGTACTATCAAGACAAAGGATTTGTACTGGCTCAAGTTGTTGATATCAAGGCTTCTCCAGAAGGGGTAATCAACTTAGTTGTCTCGGAGGGAGTGATTGAAGATATCCAAGTTGCGTTTATTAACGAGGATGGTAAAACCCAAGATGCGGAGGGTAAGCCAGTCACAGGAACTACTCGTGATTTCATCATCACCCGTGAATTGACGATCAAAGAAGGTGAGATTTTTAATCGAAATACCATCCAGAGCGACTTACAAAAGGTCTTTGCCCTTGGGCTGTTTGAAGACCTTAATATTGGGCTAGCTCCTGGCACTGATCCCCGCAAGGTAGTGGTCACGGTCAATGTCAAAGAACGCAACACAGGTTCGATCGCAGCGGGTGCAGGGCTTAGCTCATCGACGGGGCTATTCGGTACAGTCAGCTTCCAACAGCAAAACCTTGGCGGTAATAACCAAAAATTAGGACTGGACATTCAGGTAGGCGAACGAGAGCTATTGTTTGACCTTAACTTTACTGATCCTTGGCTTGCTGGTGATCCTAATCGGACATCCTTTACTGCCAATCTGTTCAACCGTAGTTTATTCAGCTTTATTTTTGACGAACCGATTGGTATTGATGATCCATCTACTGTGGGTGTTATTGACAATATCAGCCCTCGGATCAATCGACTGGGAACGGGATTTAGTTTCTCTAGACCTATAGGTACGGCGACAACAGCCTCACTGGGTCTACGGTATGAGCGCGTCAGTATCACTAATAGCAATAACAATCAAATTACGGCGACGGACTCCCTCGGCAATCCCCTCTCTGCTAGTGGCACTGGTCAAGATGACCTGTTACTGTTGCAGTTTGCCTATGCAACAGATCAGCGCGACAATCCGATTAAGCCATCTTCTGGCTCTGTGTTTCGGATCGCCACTGAACAGTCAATTCCCATTGGTTTGGGGTCAGTATTTTTAAACCGAGTCAGGGCAAGCTATAGCTATTTTATTCCTGTCAAATTCCTGAGCTTTTCTGAAGGAACTCAAGCTCTAGCCTTCAATATTCAAGGTGGTACGGTGTTTGGTACTTTGCCTCCCTATGAAGCTTTTCAGCTTGGTGGCAGTAACTCAGTCCGCGGCTGGGATGAGGGCAAGATCGGCAGTGGACGCAGTTTTGGTATCTTCTCCGCAGAATATCGCTTCCCTGTGTTTAACATTGTGGGCGGTGTGCTGTTCTTTGACTATGGGACAGATTTGGGATCGGCTTCGGGAGTTCCAGGCAATCCTGCGGGAGCTAGAAATAAGCCAGGCAGCGGCGCTGGCTATGGTATTGGGGTGAGAGTACAGTCTCCCTTGGGTTCGATCAGAGTTGACTATGGCTTGGCTTCCAATGGCGGCACGCAGTTTAGCTTCGGTTTAGGAGAGAAGTTCTAGCTATGCATTACCAGCAGACGATCGCCCGCCCATTCTCGTTGTCAGGAATTGGGCTACATAGTGGTGAGCAGGTTTCTGTGACCGTCAGTCCCGCTCCCCTTGATGCGGGACGCTACTTCATCTATGGCGATACTAAAATTCCTGCGAACACAACGGTAGCATCGGCTTCGCAATTATCGACAGAGCTACGCCTCAATGGAACAGGTGTGCGTACTGTTGAACATTTACTGTCGGCGTTATTTGGCATGGGTGTACATAATGCTTGTATTGAGCTAGATCGCCCTGAACTGCCCATCCTTGATGGGTCAGCTTTGCCTTGGGTAGAGGCGATCGCCAAAGTTGGTTTAATCACACAGGCAGAAGGCGATCGCTTGATGGACTTGGCTAATCCTGTAACTGTGCGCCGAGGCGACAGCTTTGTGACCGCCATTCCCGCCGACAATCTCCGATTTACCTATGGTATTGATTTTCCATCTCAGGCAATTGGAGAACAGTGGTTTAGCTGGTCACCCAAGGTTGAAGAATTTAGTACTAGGTTTGCTGCCGAAATTGCTCCAGCACGGACTTTTACCCTCGCGGCTTTTGTGGAACAGGCGCGTAGTGCGGGGCTAATTAAGGGCGGTAGCCTAGACAATGCCATTGTCTGCGATGGCGATCGTTGGCTCAATCCGCCCCTACGTTTTGACAATGAACCCTGTCGTCATAAACTTTTAGATCTCATTGGTGACATAAGCTTGCTAGGATTCTTACCAAGGGCGCATATTATTGCCTTTAAAGCTAGCCACAATCTTCATGCTGAATTTGCGATCGCGATCGCGGCTCAAAGCAACAACAGGGCTGGCTCTGCCAACTCTTAGAAGTTGGCAGATGAGGCTGATCTGTTCCTGCGCCAGTTCTTGATTACCGCAAAATTAATATTTAATATGTCAACTTTGACCGAAGAAACCCCTATAAATTCTGCTGATTTTACTGAACCAAATGTCGATAGCAATATCGAAAACATTATCGATGATAGTGTTTCTGCTCAAAAAATTCTGATGATTGAAGACATTCAAAAGTTATTGCCGCACCGCTATCCTTTTTTATTGGTAGATCGAATTATTGATTTTGTGCCAAATAAGTCGGCAACAGGAATTAAGAACGTTACTTTCAATGAACCCTTCTTTCAGGGGCATTTTCCTGAACATCCGATCATGCCTGGTGTATTAATTGTTGAAGCAATGGCACAGGTAGGCGGTATTGTGTTAAGGCATTTACCAGGTATGGAAAATCAATTGTCCCTATTTGCGGGAATCGATAAGGTGCGGTTTCGTCGTCCTGTTGTGCCTGGCGATCGCCTTACCATTACTACCGAGCTATTAGTAGCTCGTAAGCGCTTTGGTAAAATGCATGGGCGAGCCGAAGTTGATGGTCAACTTGCCTGTGAAGGTGAATTGATGTTTTCCTTAGTCAATCTTTAGGTTTTAAATCTTGCCCTACAAGATTTAAAATTCCTGTAATCCGAGCGATCCAAGCGATCGCCAGCCTAGTGGTCTAATAACCTAGCGATCTAACTTTGTATCAAGCGAGCCAAACCTTTTATGCCTGTGTCTCATGCGCCTGTGTCTGAATTTATTCATCCGACAGCCATAGTGCATCCCGATGCCCAACTCCATCCAACCGTCAAAGTTGGAGCTTATGCTGTCATCGGTGAGCAGGTGAAAGTTGGCGCTCATACTGCCATTGGACATCATGCGATCATCGAGGGACGCACCGAAATTGGCGATCGCAATCAGATTTATCCTGGGGCTGCGATCGGGCTGGACTCTCAAGACTTGAAGTACATGGGAGCCGATAGTCTGGTACAGATCGGTCATGATAACCGCATTCGGGAATATGTCACTATCAATCGCGCCAATGAAGCCCATGAAGTAACCCGCATTGGCAATGGTAATTTGTTAATGGCATATGTCCATGTGGGGCATAACTGCGAAATTGAGGATCGCGTGATTATTGCCAATGGCGTTGCTCTAGCAGGTCATGTCCATATCGAATCCCATGCCCGTTTGAGTGGGGTGTTGGGTGTGCATCAGTTTGTTCGGATTGGTCGCCTGTCGATGGTGGGTGGCATGAGTCGCATTGAGCGCGATGTACCGCCCTATATCTTGGTAGAGGGTAATCCGTCACGGGTACGCACTCTCAACCGTGTGGGCATCGATCGCGCGGGGCTAGATGAACACACCCAGCAGTCTCTCAAAGCTGCCTTTCGTTTGCTTTACCATCAGGATCTAACTTTAGTAGAAGCTTTAGAAAAGCTAGCTAATTTTTCTGATAATGCCCATGTGCAGCATCTGCGCCAATTTTTACAAGAATCTATTTCTAATTCGCATCGGCGAGGACCAATTCCCAGCCGAGTTTAAGAACATCGGTGCGCGGCTTAGCCGCGCACCGATGTTTATTTGTAGGGGTTGAGCATTTGCGTTACTATTTCTGACCTCCCATCAAAATCTCGTTCTGCAAATGCTCAACCCTATTCGCTATAGACGATACATTTTCCATGTGGTTAGCGGTATCGTGCAAATGTTGAAGGTCTGGGGCAGAGCATTCCCATATTGAGGTTGTCTGTAAATTGGTGAATTGTAGCAGGAATGCTTTGCCCCTACTTTGTGAATGAGAATTTATTCAGTTTTTGACAATATAGCAAAGCAAGAGTTAGCTAATACAAATCAAAACCTTAGAAGAAGAGTGGCGGCGCGAAGCGCCGCCACTCTTCTTCTGGTTTTATGTCTTAAGCAAACCTTGCTTTGCTATATTCCAGTAGGGCAGTTGTTGATTTGGTTCGATCTTGACTCCGCTGACTCCTTTTTGAGCAAAGGCGTATTCTTTGTTTTGCCAGAGGGGAATAAATGGAACATCTTGCGCCAAAATCTCTTGGATTCTTAGCAACTGCTGCGATCGCTTATTACTATCTAGTTCTTGACGCTGTTGGGCAATCAACTGATTTACTTCAGGATTATTGTAAAAAGAACCTTGAAATTGAGTACTGCCTTCGACGCAGCGATTTTCTTCAGCTTTAGTACATTCCAAAAAGGGCTTAATGTAGTTATCGGCATCGAGAATATCGGGAATCCAATCTAGTAAATAGGCTGGATAAACACCTTTATCGATAAACACATAGCCAACCGTATTCTCAACGCGCTCAATTTTAACTTCTAAAATTTTACCAATATTTTTTTGAATGGAAGCGCGTAATGTGCTGGCAACTAGGTCGCCATTACCGCCGTACTTGGGTGGATACCAGATCGTCACTTGGGCTGGTTTCTCGTCCGAATATCCAGCTTCTAGCAACAATTGCCGCGCCATTTGGGGATTATTCTCGCCGTAGCGCTGTTTAAATACGGGCTGAGAGTCACGAAAAATGCTGGGGATCAAGCTATAAAGAGGGGTACGCTGATTGAAAAATATTCTTGACTCAAGGAGCGATCGGTCAACTAGAGCCGCCAAAGCCTGCCTTACTCGTACATCATCAAGGGGTGGCTGTTGAGTGTTGAGCACTATATACAAAATTGTTGCACCTTGACCAGATGCGATCGTCCAGCCATTTTCCTTGGCATTCGCTTCGACATTCTTAACCTGAGTGGGGGTCAATGTCTGAAAGGCAACATCCACGGCGTTGGTTTTAAAGGCATTTAGCAAGTTGGAGTTAGAAGTAAAAAATTGAATATCGATGCCTTTATTAACAGGCTTCTTTCCCCAATAGTCAGGGAACGCATCAAGACGTAGGTAGCTGCCTTCCACAAATTGAGTTACTTGATAGGGTCCCGTACCAACTAATTTATCGGGCAGAAATTGGAATGTATCTTTCTCTTTATCTTTAATGCCTTTGTAAACTTGGGGCGAGATGGCGGCGGCTCCAGTGTAGGCTAGAAATTTCGGGAAAAATTGCAAAGGGTTTTTTAGCTTAAAGACTAGCTCAGTTTCGCTAGTGGCTATGATTTCGGCAATTACATCACTCAATATGTATGCTGGTGTTCCTTTTGCGCTGATAAAGCGATCCAAAGAAAATTTCATTGCATAGGCATTGAAGTTGGTGCGATCATGAAACTTAACTCCTTGGCGCACAGGAACGGTATAGGTCAGCCCATCGGCACTGACCTTGGGCATCTCGGTGGCAAGCTGGGGGACAATTTCATCGGAGCCTTCTTTGAAGGTATAGAGGCGCTCGAGCGTATTGTAAAAAACATTGCTAATAAAAAATTCACTGGCATCAGCAGGATCAAGAGTTCTAATTTTGCTGCTTGTCCCTAGGACGATCCGTTCATTAGTGCGATCGCTAATTCCCAACCTGTTAAAGTTATTGGTGACTTGGCTGCTACTACAGGCAACTAGCGCAGCTAGGGTAATGATGGCGATCGCAAACCAAGTTCCAACGCGCCGCAGCAGATATCTCATTGATCTTTGTTTTATTAACTTATAAAAAATATACAGCGCTTTGCGCTGACTTAAAGGATCGAGTAGCGGCGCGTGATCCTTTAAGGTCTTTGTAGTGCTGCCCCACCCCTTGCTCTAATGCGTTGCTCGGAGTGCGGGTCAAGTTTGAGATTGATAGTTTGATGTTTACTATGATTGATGGGTGAAAACTGAGTTTGCCAATTGCTGATGATGTGGAAGTAATTCACGGCATCTTCTAAACAATACTCGTAAATCTCATTGAGAATTGTTTCATACCCTCTTTCTTTGCGTAATACTTTTATGCCATTACGGAAGACATAATATCCTTTAATTCTTTTACAAATTGGTATTTCTAAATAGGCAAATAAATTATTTAGTCCTTGATTAAGATCGTCCCGTTGAATGATTCTTTGTAAGTCGAGTATTTTAATACTTTCTACTTTGGGAATAAAGTCTAAGGCATCGATTCTTTGTTTTAGGCAATACATATCACTGGTAGAAAGCCCATAACCAATAAAGTACTTTCCCTGTAAATTTTGTAAGTCGTTGAGAATATCTTGAATAATTTTTTTTTCTTGAGTACCTGATTCAATAAATTGAATTTTGATGTACTGCTCGTTGCTATCTTCTAAAATGCGTGTGAGGGTATAGCCAAATATCTTTTGTACAGTTCCGTTCTTTTGGAAATCACGACACCACTCTAAGTCCAGAAAAACAAGATCATAAATCGAGCCATCGTAGAAATTATTTGTGTATTGATTCGGAAAGGTGAGTTCCCTTTTATACATAAAGTTTGGCTCAGATTTTACGCTAGCAAATGCAGAAGGTTAGTTTTGCCAAGCAATGTACTTATACATCCTAACCGTAATGTTAAGTTTGCGATCGCAAACTTAACGATATCCTTAATAATAATTTTTGCACGATCAGTAAGTAGCTGGGCTTAATTAAAACCTAAAACCAAAGGTTGTTCCGCCCACGTAGCGGGCGGAACAACCTTTTTGGTTTTTGTTTACTTATGCCTAGCTACTTACAAGTTACTCACAGCGCTTTAAGCTTTTGTGTAGTGAGAAGATTGTTCCGCCCGCTAAGTGGGCAAGACCATCTTTGGTTTTTAGTTTTATTTATGCTGAGCTACTTACAAGAAACTGCAAAGCGCTGTAATTTAAAGTTCAACCTTGGAGATCCTATACTCATGTCTACTTCCTCGACGATGCCGATCCCTCCATTCTTCAATCCTGATTTAGTTAGTTCTGTATGGCGTGTCCCTTATCAAGAACGTGCTGAACAAGCCAGATCTTGGGCAAATCAATATGAGATCGCCCCTGCAATGCAGGATCAACGCAAGGTTTGCTTATTAGCGATCGATGTTCAGAACACCTTTTGCATTCCTGAGTTTGAGTTGTTTGTGGGCGGACGGTCGGGAGTAGGCGCGATCGCCGATAATGTACGACTTTGTGAATTTATTTATCGCAACTTGCATCATCTTAGTGAAATTGCAGTGACGCTAGATACCCATAGCGCCATGCAAATATTCCATCCCATCTTTTGGATTAACGAAGCAGGCGAGCATCCTATCCCCAATGCTACTTCCATTTCTTTAGAGGATGTTCAACAAGGTAAATGGAAAGTAAATCCTGCGATCGCTGGCAGCTTAAATGGAGGAGATTATGCAGCACTGCAAAGCCATGCCCTGCATTATGTGCAGAGGTTGAGTGATGATGGCAAATATCCATTAACAGTATGGGCTTATCATTCCATGTTGGGAGGAGTTGGTCATGCCCTAGTATCTTCCGTTGAGGAAGCGATATTTTTTCACAACATCGCTCGCCATAGTCAGACAGATTTTCAGATTAAAGGGGGAAATCCTCTGACTGAAAACTATTCGGCGCTGCGCCCTGAAGTAATTGATGGTGTAGATGGCAAAGCGATCGCCCAAAAGAACTCCAGTTTTTTACAAAAGCTATTAAGCTTTGATGCGATCGTGATTGCTGGTCAAGCCAAGAGCCATTGCGTAGCTTGGACAATTCAAGATTTGCTCAATGAAATTTTGATCCAAGATCCCAGCCTAGCCCATAAAGTTTATTTATTAGAGGATTGCACTTCGCCAGTGGTTGTCCCAGATGTGGTGGACTATACTGATCAGGCTGACGCAGCTTTTGCAAGGTTTGCGGCGGCAGGGATGCATTTGATCAAGTCTACTGATGTAATTAGCTAACCCAAAAGGTTGTTCCGCCCGCTGCGCGGGCGGGAACAACCTTTTTAGAGTAATGGCGGCGCGAAGCGCCGCCATTACTCTTTTGGTAACGTTGCGATAAACTTAACAGTAGCAACTTAGAACTTTTTGACAAGCTGTAACCAAAAAGTTTACATACATCAGCCTCCCCCAGACGACATCAGTATATGAGAAAGCTATTACAGGGTTTACACCATTTTCAATCATCCTACTTCCCAGCCAATCAGGAACTCTTTGAACAACTCGCCGATGGGCAAAAACCAAAAGTACTGTTTATTACCTGCTCTGACTCCAGAATTGTGCCACACCTAATTACCCAATCTGGCGTAGGTGATTTGTTTATTATTCGTAACGCAGGAAATCTAGTACCTCCCTTTGGTTCGGCTAATGGTGGTGAGGGTGCAGCGATCGAGTATGCGATTCATGCCCTTGGCATAGAACAAGTAATCATTTGCGGACATTCCAATTGTGGAGCGATGAAGGGACTGCTGAAGTTAGAGAAGTTGCGAACTGAGATGCCCTTAGTCTATGAATGGCTCCAACATGCTGAATCAACCCGTCGCCTAATCCAAGAGAACTATTCTGATTTAAAGGGTGATGAACTGCTGGCAGTGACCATGGCAGAGAATGTGGTTACTCAAATTGAGAACTTAAAAACCTATCCTGTCATTCGTTCCAAGTTGCACCAAAATAAAATGGCAATTTATGGGTGGATCTTTGAAATTGAAACAGGCGAAGTTCTTTGCTATAACCCGATTACTGATGAGTTTGAAGTTCCCCAAACCCTATTATCAAATCTTCCTGATGAGCTTTATGTGAGTACCAGTGCGCCGCCAGTCACTGGAGCTGAAGAGATTGCCGCAGCGAAAAAGCGTAATTCTGGAAATCTGCCTCCATGGCTTTCTTACAAGCAAGCCCAGCGTATTTACCAAGGTTCTACAAAATAAATAAGAGCAAAGCTATTAAAGTCGCTAACCCCAGAGATTATTCTCACCTGCTTAGCAGGCGAGAATAATCTCTGGGCTTGGCTTTTACGTAATGCCATTTAAAACTGCGTCTAACAAACTAGGAAACCGCGCATCTAGATCCTGTCGGCGCAGAGAGTTATAGTGCTGAGTTCCTTCCAGTCGCGTATACATAATTCCTGTTTCGCGCAAAACTTTGAAATGGTGCGACTGAGTTGATTTACTAATTTCTAAACAGAACTCACTACAGGTAATTTCTGGTTTCTCTGACAACATTTTGACAATTTGTAAGCGTGTGGGATCGCTGAATGCGTAGAGTACTCCTGTTAAAGAAATATTGTCGCGATCGGGATGTTGATACTGACGCATTTAAAACTATCTAGGACTTAATAAAGCTTACAGCCTAACTCTGAGGATCTTGAGAAGGTTGCTTTGCAACCTTCTCAAGATCCTCAGAGTTAGATTTTACAGCGATTTGCGCTGTAAAGTTCTGGGAATACCTTACTACTATTGCACAAATTTCTATAGTTCGCATATAATCGAACAATATGAGTGGGTGACTCGCGGCGCTAAGCAGCATAAGTAAACTAAAAACCAAAGATGCTGTTCCGATCGCTACGCTGACGGAACAACATTTGGTCTCAGGTTTTAATTAAGTTGAGCTACTTACCTACTCAGATTGTTCGATTATATTGATGACAAAACCCATGAGCGTTTCTCTTCTCTCACCAATTAAGCTTGGACGTTATACACTTCCTAATCGGATCGTGATGGCTCCCCTCACCCGCAACCGTGCGGCGACTGGCTATGTACCCCATGCGCTGAATGCCTTACATTACGGACAACGTGCTTCCGCTGGCTTGCTGATTACCGAAGCATCGCAAGTATGTCCTGAAGGAATGGGATACCCAAATACTCCAGGCATTTATTCGGCGGAACAGGTGGCTGGCTGGAAGTTAGTAACGGAAGCCGTCCATGCCAAAGGCGGAAAAATCTTTTTGCAGCTTTGGCACGTTGGTAGGATCTCTCACCCAGACTTGCAGCCTAATGGTCAATTACCTGTAGCACCTTCAGCGATCGCGCCTGAAGGAGAAGCCTCAACTTACACAGGAATGAAGCCCTTTGTCACACCCCGCGCCTTGGAATTATCAGAAATCCCTCAGATTATCGAACAGTATCGATTAGGTGCAAAAAATGCCCTCGAAGCTGGCTTTGATGGTGTCGAAATTCACTCGGCAAATGGATATTTACTAGACCAGTTTTTGCAAGATAATACCAATCACCGTGATGATATCTATGGTGGATCGGTGGAAAATCGCGCTCGTTTACTTTTGGAAGTAACGGAAGCGGTTGTGGAAGTATGGGGAGGAGATCGCGTTGGCGTGAGACTGTCTCCTAGTGGCACTTTTAATAGTATGTACGACTCCAATCGCGCTGTTACCTTTGGTCACGCGGTCAAAGAGCTAAACCGTTTTGATCTTGCTTATTTGCATTTAGTTGCGCCCCGAGTTGAAGGATTTGGAACTGCGGAAGGTCAAGCTGAGCTTGGTGCTGACTTCTTCCGTCCAATTTACAACGGTACGATTATTACCGCTGGTGGTTATAATTTCGAGACAGGAAACGCGGCGATCGCATCAGGAAATGCTGATCTGGTTGCCTTTGGTCGTCTTTACATTGCCAATCCTGACCTAGTAGAGCGATTTGCGGCGAATGCGCCTCTGAACAAACCCGATCGCAATACTTTCTACGGTGGCGATAAGAAGGGTTATACCGATTATCCAACGATGTAAGTGGTGGCTAAAGAAGCGGCGCGAATCGCCGCTTCTCTCGTTAGAAAACAGTCGAGATAGAGGCATCTTCGGTAAACTGTTCGATCGCTTCTAACATTCCCTCTGAATATGGCTCTAAAATGGTGGTGCAAACGTGAAGTTCTGCTAGGGCGTTACAGAATTCATCGGAATCTGGATTAGCTATTTCGAGAATGTTAGTTAATGGCTGCAATGGCGCGGTTTAGTTGGGGTTGATATTCTGCCATGTGACGCTTAAGGCGATCAATTGGTTGTTTGTAAGGGGTGAGAATAATTTTACGTTCTTGCATAATTGCTGTTGTGTTCTTTGATTAACTCTAATGAGTACTCAGGTTCATCTTCTCCATAGCATTGTTCTAAATTTCGCAATGCAAAGGATTTTAAATTGTCTTTTTGGTAATGATCGCTTGACATGGCGGCTCCATAGGCAATGCAAGCATAAATGTCTTCTGGTTGCAGTTGGGGATATTCTTTTAGGAGTTCAGGGATGCTAGTGCCACTGGCTAGAAAGTCGAGAACTAGGGATACCCAAATACGATGCCCACGAATGCAGGGTTTTCCAAAGCAGATATTAGGGTTAATTGAGATTCGGGTTAGTAGTTCTTTTTGTTTGATGACTTTCGTTTTCCTTCTTAATTGGTCATTGGGATGGGCGAATAACTCTGATGAGGTTTGCTTGTAAAGATTCTTTTGTGGAGATGGATTCATTAATTCTGTCAGCCATACGTGGGCGATCGCTATCATTTGTACAAACGATAATACCGAAATGATCAGAATTGGAACGATGTAATCGGATAAAATCTAGGCGATTGATGGTAATCACGGCGCGTTGTTCGGCAATGGCAAACGCTAATACTTGATCATCAGGAATTCCTAAGTTGGAATTACCTGCTTCTTGGACTGTCAAAACGTCATGCCCCATTGAGCGCAGTAATTGACTAACTATTTTAGGAAACTGTTCATCTGCGTATAGTCTTGCCATTGTCTAGGCTGCCTCGTTATTAGCACGAATACAGGCAGCGATTTCTTCGGGATATGCTTCGGCATAAGACCAAGCATTGACTAAATCAGCAGCAGTGATATGGGGATAGTCTTGTAATATTTGGGCTTCGGTGATTCCTATTTGTTGGGCTTCGACTAATAGCCAGACTGTGATTCTTGTGCCTGCGATACAGGCTTCACCACCGCATACTCCTTTGGTTTTGGTAATACCTTTGCCACTGATTTTTAAACTACGGGTAAGTTGTTGAAATATGGCGGTGCGATCGGAAGGAGATAAGGTGAGGAATTGCCGTTCGATTTCTTGAAGTGTCATGATGTTGATTGGTAGCGACTGGTTACTAATATTTTAGCAATGCAAATTTTACTCTTGTCATGATGATCATCCTCTTATCGTGGTTATATTTTATATCGCTGATCGCTAAATCTATAATGCGATCTCGTCTCATCAAACCCAAACAAAACCCAATAATCGCGTTGGCATTAAACAATCGGAGATCGCTCTTGATTGAGGATGCTGATTATGATGGGCGGCTCGCTGTCAATGTTACAGAAAATTGCTGGTGCTCTCAATCAGAAGGTTGAGATTAAGTTTTCAGCGATCGCGTCTTGAGTCAAGTTTGGCGTAGGTGATGTTTTTCAGTAAAATAAGGGCGATTGGATCTGAAAACCTTAAAGTTTTAGGCTATACTTGGGCTATACATTTTTTGCAAAAATAATTAACAAAAGTTATGTTAGTCAAAGTTCAAAAATGGGGTAATAGTCAGGGAATTAGGCTAAGTAGAGAGGTTTTAGCTGAGGCTAATATTTTAGTTGGTGATGCCTTAGAGATTGTCACCACTAAGGAACAGATTGTGATTAAACCCGTGCGCAAAATCCGAGGTAAGTATGATCTAAAAGATCTAGTTTCCCAAATTCCTTCTAACTATAAAGTTCAAGAAGAGGATTGGGGATCGCCTGTAGGTTTGGAAGTTTGGTAAATGGCTAATTACATTCCCAGAAAAGGCGATTTGATTATTCTCACTTTCGATCCACAGTCTGGACATGAGCAGAAAGGGCGGCGACCTGCTTTAGTGGTGAGTAATAATCTGTTCAATCAGCATACAGGTTTGGCGATTGTCTGTCCGATTACAAATACTAAGCGCGATTTTCCTTTTCATGTGGCGATCGCTAATAGTAAATCTCTCACTGGTTATGTGATGGTAGAGCAGGTGAAGTCTATCGACTACAAGTCGAGAAAGGTAAAGTTAATAGAGGCTGCTGCGGATGAGCTTTTGGCTGAAGTTTTGAGCATTTTAGATGCTTGTATTTACTGAATGTCGCCTCTCATCAAACTCAAACAAAGCCAAATGATCGCGTTGCTACGAAACAATCAGCGATCGCAATACTTTCTACGGTGGCGATGAGAAGGGTTATACCGATTATCCAACGATGTAAGTGGCTAAAGAAGCGGCGAGAATCGCCGCTTCTCTGGATAGAAAAATAGACGTTGACTCGCAATTTTGTATGTCTATTTCCATCGCGTCTTGAGACGAGTTTGGTGTAGTCGATGTTTTAGTTTTCAGGAAATTAATGCCGATCTTATGACGATATTTACTAAAATCAAGCTAAAATAATAATTTTCAATTAGCCAGCAAAATGTTTCAAGACTTTGATTTTCAGCAATTATATTCACCTGACTTTAAGGAAGATAGCGTCAGAGAAGTTTTAATTTTGCCGATTATTCATAGGCTTGGCTACAAGAATACACAGGTTGTCCGTAGTAAAACCCTTCAGCATCCTTTCTTAAAAATTGGTTCTAAAAAACGTCCTGTTAATTTAGTTCCTGACTATCTATTCAAAATAGAAGATAGTTATGCTTGGGTTTTGGATGCAAAAGCTCCTACAGAAACGATTACATCGGGCGATAGTCTTGAACAGATTTTTAGCTATGCGATTCATCCAGAGGTAAGAACTAAGTTTTTTAGTCTCTGCAATGGAAAAGAATTTATTCTATTTAGGCAAGATGAAAAGCAACCAATTTTATATTTTCAGCTTCAGGACATTGAAAACTATTGGGATGAAATAGTTTCTTATCTGTCGCCTAGTTCATTTCAAAGTGGCAAGAATTTTACTTATACTTCTGTCAAAAAAGCTCGCGCTAAGTCAGAAGTGTTTGATTATTCAACTCGTCCTTTGTTGGAAGAGCTACCAGTGCACAAACGTAGTGCTAAGAGACATTTTGGAGTACATGGTTACTTTACAAAACAGGTCTGGAATGTAGTGCAGGAATATATTCGCAACTTCTCGCAAGTGGGAGATGTAATTTTAGATCCCTTTGGTGGTAGCGGTGTTACAGCAATTGAAGCATTGATGACCGATAGGAAAGCGATTCATATCGATCTTAATCCCATGTCGGTATTTATAGTTAGTTCATTGATTGCACCTGTAAATATTGATGAATTGAATCAAGCGTTTACAGAAGTAAAAACAGAGTATCTTGCTAATGAACCTAAGACTGATTTAGAAATTTCTACGGCTTTAAAAAAATATCCACATCCTCAAAATTTACTATTGCCAAAAGGTTCGGATGTGGAGAGTATTGAACAACTTTTTTCTTCTAAGCAACTAGCTCAATTAGGTTACTTAAAACATTTGATTTTAAAACAAAAAAATCAAAATATTAGGAACTCCCTACTACTAATGTTTTCAGGTTTGCTAACAAAAGCTAATAACACTTATCACACTGGAAATACTGCAACTAGAGATGGGCAAGGTAACGCAAGTGCTTTTCAGTACTACAGATATAGAATTGCGCCAAAGCCAAAAGATGTAGATATTATGACTTATTTCCAACTTCGATTTGATAAAATCACTAACGCTAAAAGAGAAATTGAACCCAAAATAAATGATCGTACAATTAGCAATTCTCAAGTAGTTCAAGGTACAGCTACCGATCTAAGCTTTATCAAAAATGAAAGTGTGGATTATATTTACACCGATCCGCCTTATGGAAAGAAAATTCCTTATTTAGATTTATCTATAATGTGGAATGGTTGGCTAGATTTGCCTGTAACCGAAGAAGATTATGCACAAGAAGCTATTGAAGGCGGAGAACATCAAAAGTCAAAGGATGAATATAACAACCTGATCGCGCAAAGCATTAAAGAAATGTATCGTGTTCTCAAGTTTGATCGCTGGATGTCCTTTGTATTTGCTCACAAAGATCCCGAATTTTGGCATTTAATTATTGAGACTGCGGAAAAGTGCGGATTGGAATATGCTGGCGCTGTTAAACAAGGTAATGGACAAACTAGCTTTAAAAAACGTCAAAATCCTTTTACTGTGTTATCAGGACAGCTAATCATTAATTTTAGGAAAGTTCGCAAGCCCAAATATATTATGAAAGCGGCTCTAGGTATGAATACAGGAGAGATTATCATTCAAACCTGTGAAGGTATCATCGCCAAGAATAATGGCGCAACTCTAGAGCAAATCAACGATGAGTTAATTATTAAAGGGTTAGAACTAGGCTTTTTAGATCTTTTGAAAAAAGAATATTCTGATCTAACGCCATTTTTGTTAGATACCTTTGACTATGACGATAAGACAGAACTATTTACCATTCGCAAAGATCAAAAATTCAAAACCCATGTTGATCTGAATTTGAGAGTCAAGTATTATCTATATTCCTATCTACGCCGACAAGAGCTAGAAAAAAAGCTTTCAAGCTTCGATCAAATTGTGCTGCATATTATCCCCTTGCTCAAAAATGGCATCACGCCCGAAGAGCAAACTATTCTGAATGTTTTAGAAGACATTGCCGAGCCAGTAGGTACAGAACACTGGCGATTAAAACAGGAGGGACAATTACGATTGTTTGTTTAATCAATCAATTTTTGAAATGGGAGATCGCACCTAATTAAACCCAAAAGTGTCAAGTCAAATTATCATCAACTGTTCTAAGAAAAACTTACCATGCAGGTAGAAACATCATGACAAATGCCACTGCCCAAATTAACATTCCCTTTGAGCTACTAGCCGAAGCTGTCACCACCCTCAATATTGAGCATAAGATCAAACTGTGGAAATTGCTAGGCCAAGAAATCACCGAAGCCAAAAAAGCTACTAGAAATAATATTGATACTAACGCTATAGATTCTTTCGATCGCACAGTTGAGAAAATTTTATTAGAAACTGGCATGACTGAAGATGAATTAGTAGAAGCATTTGTTAATCAAGAATCATGATGACATTGATTATTGACGCAAATATTCTAATTGGCGAATTACTTCGTCAGCGCGGACGCGAACTATTGCGTAACTCGCAACTGTTCATATACACATCCGACAAGGTTATAGAAGAAACTAACTACGAAATCCAGAAGCGGATAAGTCGCATGATAACTATAGGTAAATTGGGCAAAGATGCAGGGGTAGCTTTAACGCAAGTGGCTTCTGAACTGCTAAAAATCTCTATTATTAATGTTCCTCAAATTGAATATGGTTATTTAGAAATAGAAGCTAAAGAACGCATACCTAGAGATCCCGATGATTGGCATACTGTAGCTTTAGCAATACATTTAGATGCAGCAATCTGGACGCAAGACAATGATTTTCTTGGTTGTGGTTGTCCATGCTGGACGACTGACACGCTAATTTCACATTTAAAGCGAATTAGCTAGTATTTGCAGCGATTTGTGACGTTATGGAATTAGGGGTGATTAGTTAGGCGATCGCGAAATCTACACTTACAAGCATCTTGCTATAATAGCCGCATAACCTTAGCTCACCAAAAACTTCTATGCTCTCTCCACAGCTTGAAGACAAATCTCAACATCTAGAAATTAGAGTAGCCGCATTAGAAACAGAACTCGCACAAATGCGACAGATGCTGTCTGTATTTGTGCAGAAAAAAACACCTTGGTGGTTAAAAGTCGCAGGTAGCTTTGAAAACGATCCCACCTTTGACGAAGCAAATCGCCTCGGTCAAGAATGGCGCAAATCTGCTGAATAGAGCATCATGTATATTTTTGACACCGATCATCTCAGCCTCATTCAGCGCAATGGACAAGAAGGAAAGCGAATCTTAGCCAAACTTGCAGAGATAGAAGATCCTGAAGTTGCAGTCACCGTCATTACCTACGAAGAACAGATTAGAGGAAGACTCGCTTTTTTAGCTAAGGCAAAAACATTAGAAGAACAAATCTTTGCCTATCAAGGATTACAGCAACTAGCAATCAATTACCAAGCGATCGCCATTATCCCTTTTAGCCGAGCATCTGCCCTAGAACATCAACGCTTACGCAAAGCCTATCCCCGTCTAGGAAATATGGATCTCAAAATCGCCGCGATCGCCTTAACAAACAATGCAACTTTAGTCACCCGTAACAAATCAGATTTTGGACAAATTGTAGAGTTGTCTATAGATGACTGGTCATAATGCAGGACAGACTCTTGCTCTAGAAGGCACATAGCGATCCCCTACATATTATTACTTCCCAATGAGACGTTCATACTCAGCGTGCGTACCAATCCAAAACCAAGAAATACCCTTCTCAACCTCAATTCCCACTGCCCTATATTCCTTACTAATTCTTACTGACCAATATTTCCCAACTCTCTTTAAGTGCAAAGATGGATGCGATGGATTCGTTTTCAGCAACTCATAACTTTGATCGGCAATCGCCTGAATAGTTTCAGGCAAAGCTTTGTAATATGCCCAAAATCGTCTGGTTGTGAAGTGCATTAGATTTGCTTGCAAAATCCGTTTTCAAAATCCTCAATCGCTTCCTGTGCCAGAAAATCTAACTTCCCCGACTCAATATCACTCTCTAACTCCTCATCCCAACGTTGATAATCTAAGTCCAACAACCAATCAATAACTTTGCGAAATTCGCTAGGAGGAAGTTCTAATATAGCCGACTCAATTTGTTGAATAGTCATCGTTTTAGATTTCTATAGAAAATAATCGTTTGCGCTGGTTAATTTAAGCGATCTCCAATCAATTGTAGCACTACAACATTTTAGCTAATAATGGTAAAGCGATTTGTGACGTTGTGGGATTAGGGGCGATCGCTAATTCCCATGATTTTGTCGCCAAGACTTAGTGATGGATTAGCTAAAAACTTTAAAAGCGTTGCGAAGCAACGCTTTTAAAGTTTTTGGTTAGGCGATTAATTTTTTCGCATAGTCTACTTGAACCTTGACTTGCTCTAAGCCAGTACCACCATAGCTGTTGCGAACTTTGACCACCTGTGCAGGGGCGATCGCATCGACAATATCCGCTTCAAATTGAGGATGAAAAGATTGCCAACGTTCCACTGACAGATCCTTGAGTAAGATGCCTTCACTGGTGCAGGTTTTGACCAACTTGCCAACCAGTTGATAAGCTTCGCGAAATGGAACTCCCTTCGCGGCAAGATAGTCGGCAACATCAGTCGCATTTGAGAAGTCTTCCGCAACCGCTTCGGCGAGGCGCTTGGGCTGAAATTCAATTCCTTCTTCTACCAGAATAGTCATCGCTTCTAGGCAAGCTCTTACGGTCACAACCGCATCAAAGATTCCCTCCTTATCCTCTTGCATATCCTTGTTATAGGCTAGGGGCAATCCTTTGATGATGGTGAGTAATCCTTGCAAATGTCCAAAGACTCGACCAGTTTTACCGCGCACCAATTCAGGAACATCAGGATTTTTCTTCTGAGGCATGATGCTTGAACCTGTACTGACGCGATCGCTTAGCTTCACAAAGCTAAACTCTTGGGAAGACCAAAGAATTACCTCTTCTGACAAGCGGCTCAAATGCACCATAATCAAACTCGCCGCACAAAGGAATTCCACCGCAAAGTCGCGATCGGAAACACCATCAAGGCTGTTGCGACCCACAGAACCAAAGTCTAGTAACTCGGCGCTGTAATGGCGATCAATAGGGTGAGGCGTTCCTGCTAAAGCACCAGAACCAAGGGGACAAACATTCACCCTTTGATAAATTTCATCCAGTCTTGTCCAGTCCCTCTGTGCCATTTCAAAATATGCCATCAGATGATGAGCCAGACTAATGGGTTGAGCTCGTTGCAGGTGGGTATACCCAGGGATAAAAGTATCAATATTTTGTTCGGCTTTGCTAACTAAAGCTTGTTGCCAAGTGCGTAGGTCAGTTTGAATCTTGCGAATTTGATCGCGCAGATAGAGACGCACATCGGTGGCAACTTGGTCGTTACGCGATCGCGCTGTATGTACCTTTTTACCCACATCACCAATCAACTCCGTGAGACGACGCTCAACGGCAAAATGCACATCTTCGGCATCCACCCCAGGGTTAAAGTTTCCCGAACGAAATTCTTGACGGATTTGTTCTAATCCATTGACCAACAGTTCCCCTTCTTCAGCGCTGATGATCCCAACTTTCGCCAACATCCTTGAGTGCGCTTGTGAGCCTGTGATGTCATATTCAATTAAATTAATGTCAAAACTAATGCTGGCGTTGAATAATGCGATCGCTGGATGTAGGGCAGTCTCAAAACGTTGACTCCAAGGTTGTGGTGCTGTTGTCTGGCTCATACAAAAAAACTTATAGTAGTTAAGGGTTTAGTTTACTTTTTGACAGGATGCTTTGCATTTTTTTGTCATGGGTTCACTATTTAACTTTTTCCCGTGAGCTATTTCCGTACTGTACGCACAAACCCAAGAATTGAGTGGCGGCGCGAAGCGCCGTCACTCAATTGCACTAAATGAAGAAATGATACCTAACCAAACATTGATCGCTCAACTAGCGCAAATCCCTCTTTGGCAGTGGATTACGGAGCCATTTACGCTGGAATTTATGAGAAATGCACTGATCGCAGGGGGCTTAGCAGGAATTATCTGCCCTGTGATTGGATGCTTCTTGGTGGTGCAGCGCATGGCTTTGCTGGGCGATGTGATGACCCATACGGTCATGCCAGGTATGGCGATCGCTTTTTTTTGGCGGATTGATGTGGCAATCGGGGCGTTTATTTCGGGAGTGGGGAGTGCTTTTTTGATTGCCCTGTTAAGAACGCAAACTGTTGTCAAGGTTGATGCAGCCATGGCGCTGACTTCTTCTAGCTTTTTTGCGATCGGGATTTTATTAATTTCGATCCTGAAGATCAAAATTGATCTGCATGGTTTTCTATTTGGTGACATTCTCAGCGTTACGCAAGCGGACACGGTTCGTGCAGGGATTATCTCTTTAATCGTCCTCGCCGCGATCGCTGCATTTTATAAGCAGCTATTGTTTTACACCTTTGATCGCTTAGGAGCTAAGGCAATGGGACTGCCTGTTAACTTAATCTATGTAGGGCTGATGGCAGGTGTGACTTTAACGATTATTGCCAGTATGCAAACTATGGGCGTAGTTTTGGTGGTGTCCTTGCTAGTTGGTCCCGCAATTACGGCTTACTTATTGGTTAAGGAATTACATCACATGATTTTCACGGGAGCTTTAGTTGGTTTGACCGCCAGTGCGATCGGGCTATATGCTAGTTATTATTTGAATTTGCCCTCTGGCCCCGCGATCGTGGTGTCTGTCCTAATTTTGTTTTTAATTACTTTGATATTTAGTCCCACCCAAGGCTTGTTAACTAGACCCAAATAAAAGCGGTGCATCGCGCCGCTTTTAAGAAACAAAAAAATGGCGGCGCATTGCGCCGCCATTTTTTTGTTTCTTTTACGCTTCAGTAGTTTCTTCAGTGACTTCTGGTTCGCTTACTTCCTCAGCAATTACTTCTGCAACTTCAGGTTTTGGCTTAGTTGGCTTGGGCCCCCTCACCAACGCAAGATTGACAGGTGCTTTTGGCTCTTCACTGCGGGAGCCACGTTTATCTCTTTTATCGCCCTTGCCCTTAGAGTCCCTGTTGTCACCACGTTGGGAACGCTTGCCTTCAGACTCATTAGACTGCTTAGCACCTTCACCATTTTCAGTTTGGGGCTGACGGTCGGCTTTTTTAATAGGACGCTCTACCATGATTGCTTTAATTCGTTTTTAATTTGGGTTATGCCTTTGTATCCTAGCCTGTTTTCATACCAAATCAAGAAATGGCTACTCCATTTCTTGATTTGGTATTACTGGGTTGTAGTTACACTTTTGTGAATTGGTGTAATTGTGTAGGTCAGCGCAAATATCTTCTTCATGGCTAACATCAAAGAGAAGTAGCGATCGCCATGATGAGCAGAGTTAAAGCCCTAGTTCTCTCACAAATGATTTAGGACTGCCACGCCCCATCCTGTGCTTTGGTATAAAATGCTCCTTGAGCGTCCATGAAAATAATATGCCCAAGCCCAAAACAAATTTAGTTCTCAATCCTAAGCCGCAATCCCAGATTACTCTCAGTGAATATATCACTGCGATCGCTTGGTCACCTGACAGTAAATATTTAGCCGCCGCCACAGCTTCGGGAGAAGTTGCCCTTTTTAATGAGGCGATCGCTGGTTATGATCTGACGCAAAAGCAAGTTAAATTGCAAGCTCCTACGGAAATTTCCATAGACTGTTTAGGTTTCTCGGTTGATGGTGAATGGCTTGCCGCCGCAGGGCAGGATGGTAAAGTGCGCGTATGGAAGTTAAGTGGTGATCAGCCGACGATCGCGGCGACTCTCGACCTTGGCAAGACTTGGATTGAGCATCTAGTTTGGCATCCGCACCGAGCCGAACTAGCCTTTAGTTTTGGGAAATATGTACAGGTTTGGAGTGCGGAAATCCTTGATATTGTGACAACCCTCCATTTTGAAAAATCAACGGTACTAGCGATCGCATGGCATCCTAGCGGTGAATATTTAACTGTTGGTGGTGATGGCGGGCTGAAAGTTTGGGAAGCTGCCGATTGGTATGCCGATCCGATTGTTTTTGAAATGCCTACCGCCGCCTCTAGTCTGGCTTGGGATTTGGCGGGAGAGTACTTAGTTGCTAGCACCCTCGATCATCTAGTTGTGGTCATGCAATGGATGGGCAAAGACTTTGACGCATCCCCTTGGCGGATGCAGGGTTTCCCTGGCAAAATTCGCAGCTTTAATTGGACTGTTAATAAAAATTCGCCACTTTTGGCTTCGTCCAGCGGCTCGGATGTCGTTATCTGGGAGAAGCACGCTGATTTGAATGTGGGTTGGGAAGGTGAAGTCCTCAAAGGTCATAACAGCAATGTGGGCGCGATCGCCTTTAAGCCTAAGTCTCAAGTTCTCGCTTCTGGGGATGAAAATGGCAGAATTACGATTTGGAAGGATGCCCAAAGTTGGGTGCAGTCCCTCGAAACGCCTATGGGTGAGATTACTGCTTTGCAATGGCAACCACAGGGCAAGAAGCTAGCGGCGGCAAATGCTGACGGGGATCTGTTAATCTGGGGCGAGTCTTCACAGGGCAAAGGATTTCGCTAACAATCAAATGGTGGCGCATCGCGCCGCCATTTAACCAGAGCTGGTTCCGCCCGCTACGCGGGCGGAACCAGCTTATTTTAGGATCGGATAATGGAACTATTTGACTTGGAAAGTATCAAAGGCGATATTAAGGGCGATCGCTATGTCAGCGTTATTGTCGATTGCATCGGTATTGAAGATTTGCTCACCTACCGCATACCCGAAGATATCGAAATTCAAGTGGGCGATGTTCTTAGCGTCCCTCTCGGAAATCGGCAGGTCGGTGCGATCGCTTTACAAATTTCTGATACTTCCCCCATCACCGATGTAGAAATCAAGTCAGTCAGTTCTATTATTAGCTCAGGGATTTTCCCAAAGACTTATTGGGAAATGTTAGTCCGCACTGCGGAATATTATCGAACTCCCTTAATGCAGACTGTGAAAACTGCACTTCCTCCTAAATTATTAGACCAATCCCATTATCGCATCAAGATTTTGGGAGCAATTGTTGAGGGTGTGGCTGCGCCACACCCTCAACAATTGCTCCCAAAATCTGCTCAAATTGTTTGGGAATTTCTACAAGAACATCAGACTAATCCGAAAGGGATTAGTCGTCGCTATATTTACCAGAAGTTAGGAAAGTACGCTAGTTCAGGCTTAAAAGAATTACATAAATTAGCGTTAATAGAAACATATTTAGAACTTCCCCATCGCCCTAAGCCTAAATATGAAGATGTTGTCACTTTGGTAAAAGAACCTGATGTTAAATTGGGAATTAAACAAATAGAAGTTTTAAAAATTTTGCAACTTCAGGGTGGAGAATGTCTGAAGGTTGAACTATGTAAACTCGCTAAAGCAACTAATGCGACAATTCAAAGTTTAGAAAGTAGAGGATTTTTGACTATATCTAAGCGCGAGTCGCTGAGGTTAGGTGGTAAAAGTCACACCGTCACCCGCGATCGCCCTAAAGATCTCACCAATGACCAAGATGTCGCTTTGCAACAAATTTTAAATGCGATCGCCGCTAACACTGCCCAGCATTTTCTACTACATGGCGTGACAGGTTCTGGGAAAACAGAAGTCTATCTGCAAGCGATCGCTAAGGTTCTCCAAGCGGACAAATCGGCTCTGGTGCTAGTGCCTGAAATTGGTTTAACTCCCCAGCTTACCGATCGCTTTCGAGCGAGGTTTGGTGATGCCAAGGTGAATGTTTATCACAGTCAATTGTCAGAGGGAGAGCGCTTTGATACTTGGCGATTGATGCTGACGGGAGAGGCGCAGGTAGTGATCGGCACGCGATCGGCAGTATTTGCGCCGCTGGCTAATTTGGGCTTAATAGTGATGGATGAGGAGCATGACAATAGCTTCAAGCAGGATCAGCCCCAACCCTGTTATCACGCCCGCACCATTGCCCAATGGCGATCGCAGTTAGAGCAGATTCCCCTTGTGCTAGGTTCAGCAACACCATCGGCGGAAGCAATTTATGACCATCAAGAAGGTCATTCTATCTATTTAGAATTGCCCAATCGCATTGGCAATAAAACCATGCCTCCCATTGAAATTGTGGATATGCGTGATGAATTTAAAGCGGGCAATTATTCGATCTTGAGTCGCAAGTTACAAGAGGCGATCGCGGCTATGTTAGAAGCGAAACAGCAAGGAATTCTGTTTATCCATCGGCGCGGCTACAGTACCTTTGTTTCCTGTCGAGCCTGTGGCTATGTTGCGGAATGTCCTAATTGTGATGTTTCTCTCTCTTACCATGATCCCATTTCGCCCACAGCCTATCAACCCAAATCCGCCCACCTACGCTGTCACTATTGTAACTACACTCTAGTTCAGCCAAAATCTTGCCCTGAGTGCGGTTCACCCTATTTTAAGCACTTTGGCAGTGGCACTCAAAAAGTAGAACAGGAACTTGCCAAACTATTTCCCAATATTCGCTTGATTCGATTTGATAGTGATACCACCCGCAACAAAGATCAGCATCGCCTATTGATCGACCAGTTCCGTGCGGGAGAAGCAGATTTATTAGTGGGAACGCAGATGCTCACCAAGGGATTGGATATTCCTCAAGTTACCCTTGTGGGCGTGGTTTCCGCAGATGGGCTATTAAACTTCTCTGACTATCGGGCGGGAGAAAGAGCCGCGCAGACACTTCTGCAAGTCGCAGGTCGAGCAGGTCGCGGCGAAGAAGAAGGTAAAGTGATTATGCAAACCTATACACCCGAACATCCTGCTATCGAAGCTGTGCAAAGCTATCAGTTAGACGCATTTATGCAAACAGAACTAGCCATGCGTGAGGCTCTGCGGTATCCACCGATGGGACAGATGGTGCTGATTCATCTCAGTAGCGATCGCGCTGAAGCTGTGGAGAAGTCTGCCCATGAGTTAGCCGAATATTTACGGCAATTGGAAAATGATTGGGACATATTGGGAGCCACGCCTGCCACGATCGCGAAAGTCGCTAATCGCTATCGGTGGCAGATCTTACTCAAGTTTGCTCCTGAAGTTTTACCTAATGTTCCCAACTTAGAAGAGTTGCGAATGTTGGTAAATTCCAAAGCTGTGCGAATAGCGATCGATGTCGATCCAATGACAATTTTATAGTTTTAACTAAGTAACTGATGTTATGTGGAACTCAGATAATGAACCTCTTGCTGTTAGCATAACAGGGCAACCACGTGGGGATTGGCCCTACCTGTAAATTTTAGATCTTGTAAGAGCTGTGCCCCCGTGCCAGCCCTAGACTTACGCCATCGCAAGAATTCCTTCCACGTAACATCAGTAAGTAACTAGGTGCAATTAAATACAAAACCCTAAAACTTGTGATGCACGCTGTGCGTGCATCACAAGTTTTAGATCTAGTGTTGTGCTCAAACCTTTAACGGCTTTCCCATAATAGGATGATCGCAGTTCCAAGAGCGTAAGCGAAGATATCTTTCCAATCAAAAATGGTTCCTAAAATAGTTGCTACAAGTTTATTTTGTGATAATCCTAGGCGATCAACAAAATTTAGATACTGCAATCCTTCAATCGCCAAGGCAAACCCAAAAACAGATATTGCCGCCACCTTGGCGCTAACCTTCCAAAAGGATTTAACAAAGCAGTAGATCAGAATCACTACTAACACGTCTCCAATAAAAGGACGGATAAACTGATCTTTGATAAAAATAGCGATACAAACTTCTATTAAAAAGAGTAAAACTGTCAAGTAGAAGTACTTACGATTAAAGGTAAATTGATTGGTCAACATGTTATGGAACTAGGACATTATAGTAATTCTAAATAAGTTCAAGAGGCTTCGACTTCGCTCAGCCAGCAGTATACGCTGGCTGAGCGAAGTCGAAGCCCCATTTTTTGTTTGAATTATCTATATCTATAACATCAAAAAATCTTTGCTGTTCCTAATTTACTCTGTATTTCATCCAAGAACCGCCCAAGCATTAATGGTGCTGCATTTCATGCGCCACTAATGCTCAGCCACTCGATTTCTACGGAGTAACTTTGCTGGCGATCGGCATTCTCCACCCAGAGCCAAAGGCTCGGTCGGTAATTTTTAATCCAGGAGCCGCTTGGCGGCGTTTAAATTCAGCAATCTTGACTAACCTAACCACGCGCTCGACGATCGCTTGTTCATGCCCAGAGTCAATTATTGCTGCTGCTGAAAAATGCTGATGAATTAATTTATCGAGAATATCGTCAAGAATATTGTAGGGAGGGAGGGAATCTTGATCGAGTTGGTCTGGCTTTAGCTCGGCACTGGGCGGCTTCGTAATAATATTTACAGGAATTACCTCTGAACTATCACGATGATCTTGCCCAAGTTTTGATTTAATCGTCAGTTTAGAATTAGTGCGATTGAGCCACTCACAAAGGTCAAATACTCGCGTTTTGGGTACATCGGCGATCGCGGCTAAACCGCCATTCATGTCACCATACAGGGTGCAATAACCAACGGAAACCTCGGATTTATTACCCGTTGAGAGCAGTAGATTCCCAAACTTATTGGAGATTGCCATTAATAAACTGCCACGGATTCTGGATTGCAAATTCTCTTCGGTGACATCGCTAGCTCGACCTGTAAATATATTAGCCAGACTCGACTCAAAAGCCGACATCATCGGTTGAATGGGGATAGTTTGCGTGGTAATTCCTAAATTATTGGCTAAGGCGATCGCGTCAGTAATGGAATGATCAGAGCTATAGGGAGAGGGCATTAAAACCCCCAATACATTTTCGCAACCGATCGCTTCAGTAGCGATCGCGGCGACCAAAGCCGAGTCAATGCCACCACTCAAGCCGATTACAACTTGCTTAAATCGACATTTCCGCACATAGTCACGAACCCCTAATACCAGTGCCGCAAAAATTTCGGCTTCATCACATTCATATCCATTTTGGGGGCTTGGTTTCGCCCCGTCCTCAAAGTTAATAATTAACAAATCCTCCTCAAAGCCCTTACCACAGGCGACCATTTTGCCATCTCGACTAAAAGCCATACTGCGCCCATCAAAGATCAAGTCATCATTTGCCCCCACTTGGTTGGCATAAATCAATGGCAAATTATGCACAATCGCGCTATGGCTGAGCATATTTTCACGTAACTGTTGCTTTTTAACGGCATAGGGAGAAGCCGAAAGATTTATTAATAAATCTAAGTCATGGTTTTGGGTCAACTCCGCCACAGGATCTTCCGCATAGTTGCGTTTCTCCCAAAACTTGTGATCGTTCCAAATGTCTTCGCAAATAGTTACACCGATCCGCAAAGCCTGACCATTCTTGAAATTGAGGGTCAAGACTTGGCTACCGTTGCCCACTGCAAAGTAGCGATCTTCGTCAAATACGTCATAGGTGGGCAGTAACCGCTTATGAAAAACCTGCTTGATCTTGCCCTCTTGGAGCAGTGCGGCACTATTAAAAAGTGGCTTACCGCCTACCTGAGCCGCCTCAGGATTAGGACAAACTGTGCCAACAATAACTGCAATGTCGGGCGGAAGCTTACTGGCGAGATCGGCGATCGCCGTCTGCATATCATGCACAAACTGTTGACTCATTAACAAGTCGCGGGGTGGATAGCCACAGATTGATAGCTCTGGCGTGATGACTAGTGATACTCCTTTGGCGGCAAACTCTTGGATAGCAATTAACAAGCGATCGCAATTACCAACTAGATCCCCGATGACTGGATTAAGTTGAGCGACACCAAAAGTTAGAGGCGACATAGCGGTTGTGGGTTGGGTATTAAGTAGATACAAGCCATGACTCATAAACCATAGCTTTGGATTTTAGCTTCTATATTATAGTTAAATTTACCAAAAATAGGGTTGATCTTACAACGAAGTTCCAATTTTTAAGGGCGCGGCTCCGCCGCGCCCTTAAAAAAATTAAAAGCGCGGCGGAGCCGCGCTTTTTAATTTTTTGGTGAGATTTTAATTCAGCGCTTTGCGCTGAATTAAAACTTGCTTACTTCAAGAAACAGGTGTGCAACCACATCACCAATAAAATAATCACCATTTGGATCGAGCTAGGAAAAAGACCATCACTCACTAATCTTGACAAAACTAAAAACTGGTTAGTCAGAGCCGCTAAAGCCACACCAATAGTGATCCCCGATAGAGAAATCAGTAAAGATCGCCCAAAACGATTTTCCTTACGAGTTAGCAAATAAACACTAGCAATCAAACCAATCGACAGCCAAGTAGTAGATGCAGGTACAAAAAGATTGATTACGCCTAGCCCCGCAAAAATACCCAGAGAAATGTAAATATCCTTTGGCGTAGGAGTATCTAATAGTCGGGACAACCAATTAGGAGCGCGGCGTTGAGTATTATTTTGGGAAGCGGGTGGTGCGACTGTCGCAATCCGCTCAGGATAGCGAATGCGATCGGGTACGGCAATTTTTCCTTCTTTACGCGCTCGTAAACGATCCATAAGGATGGCATCGTAAGCTAGCTCTATTAATTCTTGCTGAGACTCGTCCCCTTCAAATTCGCGCAGTAGGCGATCGCGTGCGTCACGCACTTCTTCAAAGGAGGCTTCGTCATTGACTCCTAATTTATCGTAGGGAGTTGGTTCGCTCATTTTTCCAACTATTGAATGTTTATAGAGTTCGGTGTGAATTTGCTGAGAAAGTGACTAGGCAATTAATCAGAAAATAGCTTGTAGCTTAATAATTAAACATAGTATAACGTTTGCTTCTAAATACTGGACTTAAACTTTTCTAAAACCAGTTTTATCCGCGCACCTTTAATTCTGAGTGAAGCCTCTGGCAATTTTAGGAACTATATTTTTGCAAGAGCCATGCGCCTAACTCGGTTTGAGATTTTTCGTGACTAAGTTTTAATGCTTCTTCAAGATCGGCGATCGCTAAGCCACCCAATAACTTTGACTCGCTGATCTGCCTACTGCCACCATTCTCTAGCATTTCCAAAGCAATAATTTTCACATCTTGAACATCAACGATCCAATATTCCTTAGTCCCCAGTTGTTCATAAAGTAAGCGCTTCTTGCCTAGATCATCTTGCAGCGTTGAGCTAGATATTTCAATGATCAAATTTGGGACAGGGGATTCGTCAAGGCTGACTATAGAACTGCTGCGAGGGGCAAGAGCGGCTAGTTCTCCTACGTAGTAGGAAATATCTGGTTGTCAGCCTTGGATTTCTGTTTTGACATAACTGCAATTTACCAAACCTGTCGCGGGAATCGCCGCTAATGTGCAGTACAAGATAACTACAAAAGTCATCGTGCCATGATCATAGGCATGGTCAAAACTGACAAGCTCTGTTAACAAGTCGTCTTGCATATTTCTCAAAAAGCTCCTAAATCAACTAAGGACTGTCATGTTTAGATTGTGATAGCAGCTTTACAAAGCTAAATATATAACAAGACACAACAAGCAATCGCTTTACAATTCTGTAAACTGTCTTCAAGTGTTAATTGTTTTCTTTAAAAAATTCTTTTATGTGGATTTGTCTCAATGAATTTAGACTTAATTGTTTCTAACATACTCAATCCGCCGATCTTATTCTTCTTTTTGGGGATGCTGGCAGTACTGATTAAATCTGATTTAGAAATTCCGCCGCCGATTCCTAAGTTATTTTCGTTGTATTTACTATTAGCGATCGGCTTTAAAGGTGGTGTGGAACTAGTCAAAAGTGGTATCAGTCAAGAAGTAGTCTTGACGATGGGAGCGGCAATCCTGATGGCTTGTATTGTCCCTGTCTATTCATTTTTCATCCTCAAGATCAAGCTGGACTCATACAATGCCGCCGCGATCGCTGCTACTTATGGATCGATTAGTGCCGTTACTTTCATTACCGCTAGTTCATTTTTAGGACAGCTAGACATCGCCTTTGATGGTTATATGGTGGCAGCTCTGGCGCTGATGGAGTCTCCCGCGATTATTGTGGGCTTGATCCTTGTGAGTGTGTTTACCGCCGAGGAAAAGGCGAAAAAAGGTGAAACTAGTGAATTTGCGTGGTCAGAGGTTTTGCGCGAAGCCTTTTTAAATAGTTCTGTATTTTTATTGGTAGGTAGTTTAATTATTGGTTGCCTCACAGGTGAACGCGGCTGGCACGTTCTTTCCCCTTTTACCCAAGATATGTTTTATGGTGTACTGACCTTTTTTTTGATGGATATGGGTCTGGTTGCCGCTAAGCGAATTAAGGATTTACAGAAAACGGGGGTATTCCTGATTGCCTTTGCCATCTTGATGCCAATCTTAAATTCGGGTGTGGGCATTGCGATCGCCAAATTAATTTCCATGTCGCAGGGTGATGCGCTGTTGTTTGCGGTTTTATGTGCCAGTGCGTCCTATATTGCAGTGCCTGCGGCGATGCGTTTGACTGTGCCAGAAGCAAATCCCAGCCTCTATGTTTCGACTGCCCTAGCAGTGACTTTCCCCTTCAATATCATTGTGGGCATTCCTCTGTATTTGTACGTGATCAATTTGTTTTGGGTGTAATACCAAATAAAGAGATGGCTACGCCATCTCTATTATTTGAAAATTTGCAATTCACAAAAGTGTAACTACACTTTTGTGAATTGGTATAAGAATTTCGAGTCTAGATTTTTATTAGAGTTAAAACTATGCAAGCTGTTAAGAGAATTGAAATTGTGTCTGACTCTGTGGAGTCGCTCAAGTTGATTAAGGTCTTAGAGAGCGTGGGCGTGTTGAATTACACCGTCATTCGCAATGTGATTGGTAAAGGCGTTAGGGGGACAAATTCTGGCGACTTGGATATGAGTATGTTGGAAAATGATTATGTAATTGCTTTTTTCTTGGCTGATAAAACCGAGAAATTAATTGAGAAGCTAAAACCCATCACCCAAAAGTTTGGCGGCGTTTGCTATATCTCCGATGCCATAGGCATTTAGACATAGCGCCTTGCCGATTTTAGAAAGAGTTGCTCTGCAACTCTTTCTAAAATTGGTGTAAGCATAGCCAGTTTTGTTTCATTTTGAGCCAGCGTTCAGCGCTGTAAACAGATGCAGCTTTATCAAACCCAGTCCTACGACACCACGATCGCATCTGAACAGGTTTTGTTTAAACTATGGCGATCGCGGCAATTGCCCCAGCGATTGATCGATCTTGATCGCTTAACTTGCGGTGCGCGGGTTACAGCTTGGCAGGTTGCCAAAGCGACCCTTCCTAACGCTAGCCCAAAACAGCAAATTGAATATTTTCTCAAAAAAGTTTTGGCGACAGAGGCGACAGAATTGATAAATACTTGTCAAGTTCAAGCAGAAATAATCATGACTGGGGCGATTGAAGAAGCGGCGACAATTGCCAAAATTTTGGATGATTTGCAAATTCCCTATGTAATTGGCGGCTCACTGGCTAGTGGAATCTGGGGTGAAATGCGCTATACCCAAGATATTGATTTAGTGGCAGATATTCAAGTAATCCATATTTCGCGACTATTGCAGACTTTAACACCACGTTTTTATATTAGCGAAGAGGCTATTCAAGAAGCGATCGCTTTGGGTGGCTCATTTAATGCGATCGACAATCTCACGGGCTGGAAAATCGATATTTTTGTGTTGACAAGTGATCAATTTCAGCAGTCAAGATTTGAGCGCCGTAAGGCAATTAATTTTGGAGATCAAGGGCTAAATCTCAATTTTTCGACCCCAGAGGATATGGTGTTGCAAAAGTTGCTATGGCAAAGTCAATGGGAACTATCACCATCGCAATGGCGAGATATTTTAGGGATTTTGAAATTGCAGGGTGAAAATTTGGATTTTGATTATCTGCGGCAGTGGGCTGAGTTTTTGCAAGTGGGAGATCGCCTAGAGCAAGCTCTAGCAGCATCAGGGTTTTAATGGCGCGGCTTCGCCGCGCCATTAAAGATCGGTGTTTTTATAACTTGAAGCGGCGCTTAATTTGGTTGCTAAGAATGGCGAGTTCGGGGATTCGCATTTGTAGGGCGATCGCGCCGAAGATGATAAAGCCCACACCACTGGCGATCGCTAAACCGCCCACTTTCGCGCCAAACTTTGCCAATGTTGCCAAGCTATCAAAGCTCTGACTAATTAGATAATAAACGCCCCAACTCGCACCACCCGCGATCGCACTGGCAAAAATTAAACCTAATAAAGTAAATCCCCAACTTTTAAGAGGTAAACGATTCAAGCGGCGATCGAGAAAATAAACCATTGCCAACATGGAAATCACATTCACCGACACCGTTGCCAACACAATCCCTGCCGCGCCAAATCTTTGTACTAACAAATAATCAAATAAACCATTCAAAAAGATATTAATAATACTGATTTTAAAAGGCGTATCACCATCGCCAAGGGCATAGAAAACACGCACTAAGACATCGCGCCCCAGATACACAAACATCCCCACTGCGTATGCCATCAATACTACAGCCGTTAGCTGCGAAGCCTCCGCATCAAAGGCATAGCGCTCATAAACCACCTGTGAAATTGGCAAAGACAAAGCCACCATCACCGCACTAATGGGGAGCATCGTTAAAGCCGTCAGCATCAATCCTTGACGAATGCGCTGCTTCAGTTCGTCCCAATTTTCAGGTTCGGTGAGCTTCGATAGCACAGGAAACAATGGCACGAGGATTACATTCGACAAAATCCCCAGAGGTGTCTGTACTAACAAACCTGCATAGCCCATCGCCGACACGGCCGCCGCTGCATTGGGAATAAAGGATGCAAAAAATAAATCTGTCCACACATTAATTTGCAACATTCCCGATGAAAAAGTTGCAGGAATCATGATCCGCATCACTTCCTTAACTTCAGGACGCTGCCAGTCAAACCTGAGTTTAAAGCCACCCATGCCTGCTTTCATCTGCACAGGTAGCTGCACCAACCATTGCAAAACTGCCCCCGCTAGAGTTGACCATGCTAGGACGGCTCCTCCTAACATCGCATTTTCAGGCAATAACATTTTGCTCCCCAATGTCCAAAATAAGCCGCCAATGCCAATCAACACCGTCAAGCTGGAAAAAAGTGGACTCACAGAGGGCAGCCAGTAAGCGTCAGCAGCATTTAATGCGCCAAAGCCAATCCCCACTAGCCCCGCCAATACTGCCATCGGAGCCATGATCTGAAACTGCTGGATCGCGATGTCTTTGGTAATCTTTAAATTTTGAATGACTTCAGGGGTAATCCCTTTAGCAAGTAGATCGGCTTCGGGAACGAATAGTCCTGGGGCAACCAGATGCATCAGTGGCTCGGCAAAAATTACCAACGCAATGCTCACCAATAGCAAAAGCCCTGTAACGATGGTGGTGATCGTATCGATAATGCCAGCAACTTCGCGGCGATCGCGTTTGGACAACACACTAACGATCGCACTATGAAATGGACCATTAATGCCGCCTAACAAAATCAATAAAAACCCAGGGATCACATAGGCAAAATTGTACGCACCATAAGCCGTGCCATTGCCAAAGGCTGCCGCGATCGCCACTTGGCGTAGGAGTCCAAATATTTTGCTCACCAATGTGGCAACTGCCACAATCGTGGCGATATTTAGGAGCGATCGCTTGGGTGATTGCTTATTTTGCGAGATATCTTCTTCGTTGCCCGACAAAATTGGTAATGCCTCATAACAAGTTGTCATGAGAAATGTAGCATCAAAAGATCACCACAATAAAAGCAGAGTATGGGTGGCGACGCGACCTATACTCTGCTTTTGTGAATTTAAGAGCAAAAACTTTAAAACCCGCAAGAGCAAAAACAACGCGAAGCGTTTTCATTACTATTGCGGGTTTTATGAGATGTAAGAAGCAATTAGTACAGCGCTTCTTCTTGGTGAGTCAAGATTTCACAATCAGACTGAGCATAGGTTACGCAAAGAAGAGCATAGCCAGCTTCAATTTGGTCGTCATCTAAGAAAGATTGATCGCCTTGATCAATTTCACCCTTAAGAACTTTACCAGCGCAAGAAGAGCAAGCACCAGCACGGCAGGAGTAGGGAAGATCGATACCTTGAGCTTCGGCAACATCAAGAATGTATTCGTCAGCAGGTACTTCGATAGTCTTATCAAGACCATCAGCTTCGTTAATTAGTCTTACTTTGAAGATAGCAGCCATATTGTGTAATAAACCTCTTAAAGATTTTAGCCAAAATTATAAACACAGACTTAAAACTGCGCCCAAGTAAGGAGTTTCAGCTTAGCTGTATTTATTTTAGTTACCTATAAAGGTATCAAGACGCATCATATCGCTCTTGGCATCCATGGAGTCAACTAGCTTTTTATTTCTATCATTAGTCATAGGTGATAGTTATAGATTGTTTTTTAAGTGTTTGAAATGAGTGTAAGCCTTTCTGTAAAAGCATTCTATCTATTTTTGAAAGACATTAAAACGATGAGTTTTCATTTAGATTATAATTTTTTAAATAAGTTTTTCTAATCTTATCCACAGTCATAATCATAAGCTTAGTTCTGATATGAAAATTCAATCAGTCAGAGTGCTATCCAAACCCCCAAGAAGAGAGGCGGCGCTTCGCGCCGCCTCTCTTCTTGGGGGTTATAGTGATTTTAAATCTTGAGAAGAGGCTTCGACTTCGCTCAGCCAACATATACTGCTGGCTGAGCGAAGTCGAAGCCCTAACTCTTATTTGAAACAGCTATAG
>QBLS01000001.1:290900-326998 GCA_003249015.1 Pseudanabaena sp.
TATACTGCTGGCTGAGCGAAGTCGAAGCCCTAACTCTTATTTGAAACAGCTATAGTTTTCCATTCATATAGCAAAGCAAGAGTTAGCTAGTACAAATCAAAACCCTAGAAGATGAGTGGCGGCGCGAAGCGCCGCCACTCATCTTCTGGTTTTATGTCCTAAGCAAACCTTGCTTTGCTATAAAAGTGTGACTACACTTTTGTGAATTGGCAGTTAGAGAAATTTTGAAAGCGAAGTGCTGTAAAACAAGAAAAATAACAGCGGCGCTTTGCGCCGCTATTACTTGCTACAAGACTCGATAGATTTCTGTCTCTTTTGTTTTGCCCTTGAGCGCATACTGACAAACAAATTCAGTCTTAAAACTGTCGCCTATCCTTCGTTTAGTTTCTTCGCTGATCAAGATATGATGTGGTCCCCCATCGACTTCTTTATTAAAGCTTTCTAAACGCGCCGCCACATTGACCGTATCCCCTAACACCGAATATTCCAAACGCTCGGCACTGCCCAAGCTACCTGCAATTACCACGCCAGAGTTAATACCGATGCCAGTTGAGACAGGAGGCAGCCCTTGAGATACCCAGACCTCATTCATTTGCTCTAGTTTTTTGGCGATCGCCAGAGCTGCTGTCACTGCTGATTGGGCATCTCTAGTCCACTCCTGCTCATTACTGTGAGGGATCGGTACACCAAATACTGCCATCACTGCATCGCCAATATATTTATCGACCATGCCACCATGGGCAAGTACTTCGTTAGCGATAGTACCTAGATAGTTATTGAGCCAGTTTAGGGTTTCTCCAGGGGCTTGGGCTTCGGCGGCAGTACTAAAATTACGCATATCAGTAAATAAGACTGTTACATAGACCTCCTGCCCTGTGATCCGCCCTTCCTGCATAAATTGTTCGCGATTATTCCAAATGATATCTACTAGTTCTTTGGAAACATGACGGGAAAATAGTCCCATCAAAATTTTGCGATCTGATTGTTGAATGGCTAGTTGATATGCTGTCACCGTGGCATTGGCGGCAATAAATCCAATCAAGGTAGGAAATAATGGTGTCCAGAGAAATTGGGCAAAGGCAAAGTAACTGAATCCGATCAAGCTACTGACTAAAATCACAAACAGCCCCATATTCTTAAAAGCATTGGGGATAAAGGTCGCGATGCCACCGCCAACAAATATCCAGACCAAAATCCAAAGGTTTTCTAAGCCATTTGACCAAACTTGGATAAAGGGACGATTATCGAGGGTGGCACTGATGAGTTGGCTGACAATATTGGCGTGAATTTCTACTCCATACATCACTTCACCATCGACAGTTACGGGGACGGGATAGCTATCCTTGAGGCTCTCGGCGGTTACGCCAATTAGGACGATGCGATCGCGTAACCGTTCGGGTGTGACTTTGCCATCAATCACATCGCTAGCCCGAATATGCTCAAAAAAGCGAGCCTTACCCCTGTAGCGAATCATCATTTGATAGCCACTGTCATCATGTCTACGATATGCGCCATAGTTGGCAGACAAACGGGGAATGACTTGATTGCCAGCCGTAAATTGAATGGCGGTGGGATTAAATTCAACTTGTTTTTGATGTAGATTTTGCAAGTACAAATTGGCAATTTCAAAGGCAAAGGAGCCAGTATCGCCAACTATGGCAGCTCTGCGGACGATCGCTCCCTTGTCTATGGGTAGGTTCACATAACCATAGCGACTGATTTGTTCTAAATCTGGAGCAGGGACAACACCGCTACGTCCTGCTTCGGTGGCGGTAAATTTGGCATTGACCACATTACCTGCATTTTTAACCGCTGCTACTAATTCTTCCCTACCTTCTAGTACTGGCAAGTCAAGATATTTATCAATGGCAATTACCGCAGGCTTGGCGATCGCCATTTGATTAATCAGTTTGGCAAAGAGGCGATCGCTAAACGGCCAACGAAATCTTTGGATATCTGCTTCGGAAATTTCGACAATGACAATACGGCGATCGGGTGGTTCATTGAGATGCGATCGCATCAAGCTATCGTAGACCCAAAGTTCTGGCTGCTGAAAAACACCATTTTCCCTTGCACCCAAAACACCTAACGAAACGGAAAGCGTAATCAAACTGGCAATTAATTTGGGTTGATTACGCTTACAAAAGCTGCCAATGTATCCGCCAAAATTGGCAAAGGGTGATCTGGGTTTCATAGAGATCGTCAATAGCAAGAAATTATTTTACAAAACCAAATTTGAGAATTTCAGCGTCTACTGTACTGAAATTCAAATGAGTGGCAACGCTTTGCGTCGCCACTCATTTGAAGAACGATGGTTTCATATTAACTAAATCTCCCTATATCCATATATAGGCGAAATAGCGCGATTTCCTTCCATAAAAAAAGAGAGGCGCTTTGCGCCTCTCTTTTTTTATTACTTCCAGTTCTTAGCAACGATTTCGGCAAGATCGACAACACGTTGGCTATAGCCCCACTCGTTGTCATACCAAGCGACAACCTTGACCATATTGCCACCCATCACCATAGTTAAGGATGAGTCAACAATCGAAGAAGCATCATTACCACGGTAATCAATCGAGACGAGGGGTAACTCGTTAAATTCGAGGATTCCCTTCATTGGCCCCTCAGCCGCCGCACGGAAAGCTTCGTTTACTTCTTGGGCGATCGTTTTCTTTTCAACTTCGACCACAAAGTCTACTACTGAAACGTTAGGGGTGGGTACGCGCAAAGCAATCCCGTTTAACTTGCCCGCTAGCTCTGGCAATACCAGTGCTACCGCCTTAGCTGCACCTGTTGAGGTGGGAACAATACTCAATGCAGCAGCTCTAGCGCGACGTAGGTCACGGTGGCTAGCATCGAGTAAGCGTTGGTCGCCTGTGTAGCTGTGGGTGGTGGTCATCACGCCTTTGATAATGCCAAAGTTCTCTAAGAGTACCTTAGCGACAGGTGCGAGACAGTTGGTTGTACAGCTAGCGTTGCTGATGATGTGATGAATATCATGGTCATACTTATCAGCATTTACGCCAACGACAAAGGTTCCGTCTTCATTTTTGCCAGGAGCAGTAATCAAGACTTTTTTAGCACCAGCATTAATGTGGCGGCTAGCTCCTGCCTTATCGATGAATACGCCTGTGGATTCAATGATCAGGTCAATTCCCCAATCTTTCCAAGGGAGATTATCGGGATTGCGATCGGAAACAGTTTTGATGGTCTTGCCGTTAACGGTAATTGTGGTGTCATCGGCACTCACTTCAGCGTCAAATTTGCCAAGCATGGAGTCATACTTTAGCAAGTGAGCATTGGTGCGGGGATCGGATGTATCGTTAAGTCCAACTAGCTCTATGTTTGTCTCTTTGCGCCCAGCCCAACATCTGAGAAAGTTGCGTCCGATGCGTCCAAATCCGTTAATCGCTACCCTGATAGTCACTGCTCTTATTGCCCTTTATATAAATTTAACTTTTTACTTTAATCTGATGCCTATGATACCGAAAACCGTACCTAATTTATTGCTAGGTTAAGCAAATTTTTTTTGCTGTAACAAAGCACCGCCGTTACTCTCTAGCTAACTCAAAAAAAAGCGATTTTTGGTGGCTGTAGTCATTCTTGTTATGACATAAAACCCAGAAGACAAGTGGCGGCGCGATGCGCCGCCACTCGCTTTACATTACAGTGCAGCTTTTGGTGATTTCTTGATAAATAGCTTCACGGTATTCATCAATGAACTTTTGCCAAGCGACGATGATCACTTGATTGTGGGTGAGTTTATCGGCATCAATATCTCCGTAGCCAAACCCTACGGGCTGACCCGTAAGATCGCAACAAACTAAACCTGCGGCTTTGGCGATCGCCAATGGCCCAACCGTATCCCAGAGCTTAACGCGGCGATTGAGATAGATGTAGGCGCTAGCCCGCCCCTGGACTACTTCCATCACCTTCAGCCCAAAGCTACCTAAGCTATAAAATTCCACACTGGGAACCGCTAATCGGATCGCATTGCCATAGGCGATGTCATCTTTTTTGCTAACAATTAGGCGATCGCAACTCTTGCCAATCGGCGGACATACATCTAAAGCTTGTGGCGAATTTCCCTGACTAGCTTCGCTAATTAAATACAAATTATTGATGGCAGTTCCCCCGAAATAGAGGCGATCGCTTTTAGGTGCATACACCCAACCCATTACAGGTTGATCAGCTTCTAAAAGTCCCACCATCACTGAATAGAATTCCCTTCCATGGATAAAGTCATCGGTTCCATCAATAGGATCGATAAACCAAAAGCGCGGCTTAGTATCTGGCGATTTCCCCCAAAGTGCTATGGAATCAGTATTTTCTTCACTAATCACCACATCGTTAGGAAACCAATCTTGGAATCTCTGACTTAAAAAAATATCAAGTTCTCGATCAACATTAGTTACATAGTCGTCAAACCCTTTTTGATCAACTTGAAATCCTATTTCTCTCAAGTGCATTGCCTTCTGCCCTGCCTCATGGACTAGTTGACAAATTTTTTGGTTAATCTCTGGGGCAAAGTTAGAAGTCATAATTGGCAATATTTACAGCTAGCTTTCACAAATTGTATCAGGGCTTAAAACCATACCAAACCCAAGAAATTTTTGAAAAACGTTGCTTTGCAACGTTTTTCAAAAATTTCTTGGGTTTGAGTTAAGCGCAAAACTAAACCAGAAGAGTCTTTTAAAGACTCTTCTGGTTTGTACGTGAAAACATACGGAAGTATAGCGATCGCCCAATTTCCTTAAGTGGATAAGCGACAAACGTAATCGGATTAATAGTGACAATGATGTCGTGAAGCCCTAATTGCGCGAGAGTTGCGATCGCCCATGCCACAAAACTCGCAGACATCACTCCGTAAGGATTAAGATTGCTTTTAAATGGACCCAAGATTAATTTGCGAATTACATAGGGGCAATCAAGGCGGCGCAAAGTTAGTAAATCGCCGATCGCTCGTTTGGAAAGTTCATACAAGGGGCTAAGCGCAGGATTGACTTCTGCTTCTGAAGTGTTCACCCAAATCTCCTTTTGAGGGCTGGCGATCGCGGTTGACCATATATCCATGATCAGATCAACCCAACGAAATACAGAGAAGGTATTGACTTCGTAGGAGTTGTAAATGGAGAGTGAATCCCTTGCGGCTAATACATTCAGACCATGATTGAGGATGAGAATATCAACTTCTTTTAAGCGATCGCGAAGTTCAGCTTCCTGCCCGATCTTCCAGACGATTACCTCTATGGGTTGGCTCAAGTCTTGTTCAAGATCGGCAAAATTGACATTTGGTGAAGTGGTGAGGGCAATTAATCTAGCGCCACGTTTGCCTAACTCTGCTAGCAAAGCTCGCCCCATCGTCCCCGATGCACCCGTAATCGCAATAACCTTATCTTTAAAAAACAATGTATTGACCTCACTAAAAATAGCTGTATTTCATAGAATCTCGCCTATAGCGTGGATTTATTTTCCCGCCTTTGGCGGGGAAATAAATCTTTGTACCTCGCTTGCTTGAAAACCAGACTCTTTTTTAAATAAAGCAATGGCATAGCCATTGCTTTATTTGGTATTAATCCACAACTCGTAGTCGATTAACTCTCAACAAAAACTTACCGCCACTGCTACCGCCGAACGATGAAACTCGTACAACATAATTGCCCGACTGGCGCACTCTAAAAAAAATTAATGAGTTCGTATTGTCTCCCGCAATATCATCATTTTCCGCGATCGCCTCTCCCTTGCTATCGAGAAGGCTCAGGACTGTATCGAAGTTACTGGAGTTAACGACAATTTCTAGGCGCTCGTCTTGCTGAGCCTTGATCAGGTAATCACGGGCAAAGCCCTTTTGTCCTGTAGGAATATCTTTGTCGGTCAGCACATCATTAACATCTCTGCCAATGGCTAGATCCGATGGCTTGTATAAGGTGCGTAGTTGAGCTGAGGTACTTGATAAAGGCAAGCTCAAAGACAGAGAATATAAGGTGATCGCGCTCGCTAGAGCCACATAAACTCTAGACGTGGCGTTACTCCAAAATTGACAATCAAATTGACGACGACTCAGCAATTGTAGATTCTTCACGAAACTTCTTTTAATTCAGAAAATTTTAACTGTAATTGCGTTGATTCTACTGCGGAATCTCCTGAACTATTAATGAACGACAATTCTTTGACGAGAATAGGCTTGAGGGTTGGTACGATCTGAATCTTGCCATAAAACTCAGATTGGTGCAGCTCCACCTTGGACTGAGCAGACATTAACAATAGTCCCCAAAAAACACCCACGCGATCATTAAAAACTTCCGCTAAGTCCGATATCTCAATTTCTTGATCGGGATGGGCTTGGAAATATTTCTCAATTTCTGCCACCATCTCGGACAAGTTTTCCTTGTGAGCTAGTTGGGCGATCGCCTTCATCGCAGCCTTTCTAGCGACCTTGCCCTGCATCTGACGCTTAGCAGGTTTACTCGTTTTGCGATCGACTATTTCGGAGATGGCTTCGATTTGGGCAATTAGTTCTTCAAGGGTGATTCGTCTTGCCTTTGGTGGTAGAGCCACGGGCAGCCGCCTCAGTCGCTTATCAAAATCCCTTGGTAATCGCATTGAGTCAGCGACTATCTCCGCGCTGAGATCCCCCTCATCCTCGGCAATATCTTCTACTTGCTCATAGGCTAACTGACTTTCTGATAGGGAGTTGGCTTTGAGTAGTACGAGCATGGATGCATAGAGCATCGCTTGTCCTGAGTCATAGAGATCTCGGCGATCGCTGACGATCAGGCGCGACAAAAAGCGATCAACCACATCAATCACCTGCACATCCCAAGGATCAATCTCACCTCTTTCCGCAAGATCGATTAGTAACGCGATGGCATCTTTGGTAACTGATTCAGCGATCGATAGGGTCATGGAGCTTGCGAGAAGCGGATGCCTAAAAATATCACCGATTATGACCAAATACAAAGTCTCCACAAAATTTTTTTAGCGTAGCGCCCTATCTACAGAGATTTATAGCTGTAGCCATTCTTGTTAAGACATAAACCCCAGAAGATGAGTGGCGGCGCGAAGCGCCGCCACTCGCTTCTTGGGTTTTAATTTTGTCCTAGTAAAATTGCTGGATTTGCTATGTAGATTGTCATGAAATTTCATTAAAATGAGAAATACCGCGTTAGTATATCTATGCCCCAGCCCATGATCCCTATGCCTATCACTAGCGACACTTCGGAAATAACTACATTAGCGATCCAAATTGGGGCGGTGATGATCTGGATCGGACTGGTATTTCTAACATCAAAAATATTGCATCGTTACAATCAAGATCCAGAGCTAGTCAGAAAGGTCGTTCATATTGGTACTGGTAACGTTTTGCTGATTGCATGGTGGTTGCAGATTCCCACTTGGTTATGTGTCACCGCAGGAATTATTTTTAGCGCGATCGCCCTTGCGTCTCACTACACCAGCATTTTGCCGATGCTCGATGATGTTGGACGCAAAACCTATGGTGTCTTTTACTATGCCTTGAGCATTACGATTTTGGTCACATTGCTATGGGAAAAAACTCCCCAATACGCGGCGATCGGAGTGATGGTAATGTCTTGGGGCGATGGCATGGCGGCGCTAATTGGCAAACGCTTTGGTAAACATACTTTTACTCACCTTGGCAATAAGCGCAGTTTTGAGGGTTCCTTTGCTATGTTTTTTACCAGCTTGGTGATGGTGAGTCTGATTTTAGGATTTGCTGATGGATTTAATGTGATGCACCTTGCGATCGCCTTTCCTGTTGCCGCGATCGCAGCCTTACTTGAAGCTTTTTCCCCAGGGGGAACTGACAATATTTCTGTACCTCTGTCGAGTGCGGCGCTTAGCTATTTTTTGCAATCAATAATTTAGTTGCCTCGCTTCGCGGCAATTTGCAAACCAAAATAGTTTGAGGCGGCGCGAAGCGCCGCCTCAAACTATTTTTACCAATTCACATTTGCAGCGGCGGTGATCACAATCGGATGCAGCCAACGAAATATCACTACGGTGATCGCCACGCCAATGTAAGCAGGACGGAGAAACTCTTTAAAGACAAACTGCTGTCTGCCCTGTGCGATCGCTAAAAATGGAAATACAGAGGTACGCTTTTTTAACTCCAAGAAGGCTTCGCCATGACGCTTAAATAGTCGCTGATCGCCATGCCAAACTGCAAATAAGTGATAGCTAACAAGCGCGATCGCCGTGGTCAGAGCAAAGGACGTACCTAACCAAAGCGTATGGGCAATGCACCAAAGACTCATCCCTAACAATTGGGGATGGCGGCTGATGCGCGTAATTCCTGTTTCAAATAGGTATACTTGCGGTTTTTGAATCGCGGCTACTTCTCCCAAATTAAAAGTAGCGGGATAGAGGAATAAAAAGGCGATCGCCGACAGCACTAATACAAACTCATGGAGTCCTGTTACACCCTGAAAATTCCATAGCGACAAGCCATCATAGCGATGATTGAAATAGTAAATAAACAAGACTACGGCGAGGGGAATGCTGACTAGGGCAAAGGCAACCCGATATAGCCTTGCCCCAACTTTTTGTTCTGCCCAAATTCGTAATGCCGCAAGTCCACTATGGGCGATCGCAAATCCTAAAATTAATCCCACCATGACAAAATGGCTGTAATAGTCTGTAAAAAAGGCATTTAGAGATGTCATGGTGATTGATAGCAACAAAAGCATGAAGTTCGTTATAAATTTTAACTTTTATTATGGATAAGTAACTGAGTGCAACTAAATATAAAAACCTAAAGCGTTTGGTGCACGCGCAGCGTGCACCAAACGCTTCAAATGTTTAGTGCTAACGCAAAACCCCTCCACAATTTTTAAAAATGCCAAAACTAACCCGCCGAGAATTTATCGCGATCAGCAGTCTCACTACTGGCTTTGCGATCGCTGTGCAGCCGATTTCCGCAAAAGTGATCACCACTGACCAACAGGGCATCGTCGCAGGAGAAATCAAAATACCCGTTAAAGATGGCACTATTCCCGCCTATCGCGCCAGACCAACCTTGGGGCAAGATTTTCCTGTAGTACTTGTGATTCAAGAAATTTTTGGCGTTCACGCTTACATTCAAGATGTCTGTCGCCGTTTGGCGAAGTTGGGATATTTGGCGATCGCCCCTGAAATGTTTTATCGTCAAGGCGATGTCTCGAAGTTAGATGGCATTGACGAAATTCGCAAAGTGGTCAGTCAAGTTCCCGACGCACAGGTAATGGCTGATCTTGATGCCGCAGTTGCATGGGCAGTCAAATCAAGCAAGGGAAATCCTGACAAAGTTGCCATTACAGGCTTTTGCTGGGGTGGTCGCATTACATGGCTCTATTCTGCTCACAATCCCAAAGTTAAAGCTGGCGTAGCTTGGTACGGCAGATTAGTGGGAGAGTCAACAGCGCTCACACCAAAGCACCCAGTCGATATAGCCTCAAGTCTGCAAGTGCCAGTTTTGGGGCTATATGGGGGCAAAGATACGGGTATTCCTTTAGATACAGTAGATCAGATGCGTTCTAAGTTAAGTGGATGCAGTGCCAGTTCAGAAATCGTAGTTTATCCAGAAGCTCCCCATGCTTTTCATGCGGACTATCGCCCTTCCTATCGCCAGACTGAAGCTGAGGATGGCTGGAAGCGGATGTTGGCGTGGTTTAGCAAAAATGGCGTAGCCTAGGCTTCGACTCCGCTCAGCCAACCTGTTTGATGGCGGCGCATCGCGCCGCCATTTCGCTCCTACAGCTATGATAATTCCATGTCCATCAATCTCCTACCCATTGAAGTTGTCCATTTAATCGCCGCAGGTGAGGTGATTGACTCATTATCCGCAGTGGTTCGCGAATTGGCGGAAAATGCGATCGATGCTGGTGCAACCAGAATTGTGATTTCTATCTGGATGGATACGCTATCGGTGCAGATGAGCGATAACGGCTGTGGGATGGAGCCCGATGACCTATTTCGTGCCGCAACACCCCATACCACTAGCAAAATCAATAATGTCGCAGATTTACAACAAATCCGCAGTCTTGGCTTTCGCGGTGAAGCACTCTATAGCCTCGCTCAGCTTGCCGACTTGCAGATCTGCAGTCGCCCGATCGCGCAACCTGTCGGCTATCAAGTTCAGTATGATCACCAAGGCAAATTGATTGCCGATCCTAAAGTAATCGCGATCGCCTCTGGTACGGTGGTCACTGTGCAAAATCTTTTTTTTCGCTATCCCAATCGCTTGCAGTCCTTACCCAGCAATTCGCAACAGGTGCGTAAGCTTCAATTACAGATTCAGCACATGGCGATCGCCAATCCCCAGATTAATTGGCAAGTGCATCTCAATGATCGCGAGTGGCTGACGATTTGGTCAGGAGAGAATGCGAGTGAAATCCTGCCTCAGATCATCAGTTCAGTGCAGCCCTATGACTTGATTTACAAAAGTCTAGAGCTTGACTCTTTAAATGGAACTAAAATCCAGCTTACCCTTGGCAGACCCGATCGCCTGTCACGCCGTCGTCCCGACTGGATTAAGATTATTCTTAATGGAAGAGTGATCACACTTCTAGAACTAGAGCAAACAGTTTTGACAGCTTTAGAGAGAATATTGCCACGCCATCGGTTTCCCCTCTGCATTGTTGATTTAAATTTATCCTGCGATCGCCTTGACTGGAACCGCCACCCTGCTAAAAATGAAGTCTATATTCAAAATCTCGAAGAGCTACAAAATCAACTAAAGGAATGTATTACAGAGGCTATGAAGTTTCCAGAACCAAATGTCAGTGGCAGTTACAACAGCATTACCAATAAATTACTACAAACGGCGGAACGCAAAACTGCTTATCTAATTCCTACTAAGCAGGAAAATTTTAATCAACCTAGTTTCTCGATTAAAGCGATCGCACAAGTTCTTGATACTTACATTCTTGCTGAACATCAAGGTGGGTTATGGTTAGTCGAACAGCACGTCGCCCATGAAAGAATTCTCTTTGAACAGATCGAATCACAGTGGCAGATAGTTCCAATTTCTCAGCCAATCTTACTAAAACAAACTTCGCAAATATCCGATCGCGGAGTGGAACAACTTCAAGCTTTGGGAATGGAAGTGGAAGCTTTTGGTAATAATCTCTGGGCAGTGCGATCGCTTCCCGAAATTCTAATCGATCATCCTGAATGTGCCGCAGTCTTGCAAGAAATGAGTCAGCAGGAAGATCCTTCCCTAGCTAGAGCGACAGCAGCCTGTCGCAGTGCAGTGCGTAACGGTACAAAGCTAGAAATGTCAGTCATGCGAGATTTACTCAACCAATGGCAACAAACTCGCAATCCCCACACCTGTCCCCATGGTCGTCCGATTTGTCTGGCGATCGATGAGTCTGACTTAGCTAGATTTTTTCGGCGCAATTGGCTAATTGCAAAGTAAAGTTTGAACCGCCCGCGTAGCGGGCGGTTCAAACTTGCTAAATATCGTTAGCTGAGAAAATCGAAGCCTCTCACCACTCATTGAGGTTCGCTATATTTGACAAAGACAGTAAGGAGTAATTTCTAGATGGCTCACAAAGGGAATAAATCTTTTTTACCTAGCAAGGACTGCGTGGTGTGTGGCAAGCCATTCGCTTGGCGCAAAAAATGGGAAAAGTGTTGGGATGAAGTCAAATATTGTAGCGATCGCTGTCGTAAGCAAAAAGGATCTTAAAAGGCGCAAAACGCGGCAAAAATGACTATAGCCAACCTTAATAGGTATACAAAACAATACAAATGTTAATATTCGTCAATTTTGCCCCAATCTCTCTATGGTCAATGCTAACATCCAGAATAGTTAACCTATATATTTAGACATAGCTTTAGGAGCGCATTTTGACATTACGAGTTGCTGTTGTAGGCGGCGGGCCTGCGGGTTCCTGTGCAGCCGAAACACTTGCCAAAGCAGGAATTGAGACCTACATATTTGAGCGTAAACTGGACAACGCCAAACCCTGCGGTGGAGCAATTCCTCTATGTATGGTTTCCGAGTTTGAGTTACCTCCTGAAATTATTGATCGCCGTGTTCGCAACATGAAGATGATCTCTCCCAGCAATGTGGAAGTAGACATCAAACTGGATAATCCCGATGAATACATCGGTATGTGTCGCCGCGAAATTTTGGATGCTTTTTTACGCAATCGAGCTGCTAGCCTTGGCGCGAAGCTAATTAATGGGCGCATCCTCGACATCAAGATTACCGAAAATGGTAAACAGCCCTATGTCCTCACCTACTCAGACTTTGCCGAAGGCGGCAATGAGGGCGTAATGCGTAATCTGGAAGTGGATTTAATCGTTGGTGCTGATGGTGCTAACTCTGTGGTTGCTAAGGCGATCGATGCTGGTGACTACAACTACGCGATCGCTTTCCAAGAACGCATTCGGATCTCGCCCGACAAGATGGAATATTACAAAGATCTTGCGGAAATGTATGTGGGCGACGATGTATCCCCCGACTTCTATGCGTGGGTTTTTCCTAAGTACGATCACGTTGCCGTTGGTACAGGCACAATGCATAAGAACCAACGCATGATCAAGCAATTGCAAGCAGGTATTCGCGCCCGTGCTTTGCCTCGCATCGAAGGCGGCGAAGTGATCAAAATCGAAGCTCACCCCATTCCTGAGCATCCCCGTCCTCGCCGTGTAGTGGGACGTGCTGCCCTCGTTGGCGATGCGGCTGGCTATGTGACCAAATCTAGCGGTGAAGGTATTTATTTCGCGGCTAAGTCGGGTCGGATGTGTGCCGAAGCGATCGTAGAGTTTGCTGAAGGTGGTAAGCGTATTCCTACGGAAGCTGACCTTAAGGTTTACATCAAGCGTTGGGATAAGCAGTATGGTTTGACCTACCGAGTCCTAGACATTCTCCAAAATGTCTTTTACGCCACCAATGCGACCCGTGAAGCTTTTGTGGAAATGTGCGCCGATAAGGATGTTCAGAAACTCACCTTTGACAGCTATCTCTATAAAACAGTTGTTCCTGCTAATCCCTTTACACAGTTAAAGCTCACTTTCAAAACGATTGGTAGTCTGCTGCGTGGCAACGCCCTAGCTCCCTAACCAATTTTCAAAAGCCCAAAAGAGTAATGGCGGCGCATTGCGCCGCCATTACTCTTTTGGGCTAGTTCTTAATTTTGAAATATGGCTTGTTAGAGTTAAGACATTCTGTTAGTTCAGGCGATCGCTCTGTGGTGAAATTATCTTCACGTTTATAGACTGAGCCTCTTACAAAACGCCCAACTAGATTACCAAAGATAATTTCTTCTCTCTTAAATGCATATTGCTGAATCGCAAGATTGTTGGCTCTGCCTTTCTTTTGTCCATCCTGCAAAGTGTAAACTTCATAATCAACACCTGTCTGATAGCGAGGGATACTTAGCTTTAGCGACGCGATTAGAGACCCATTATTAGAAAAACCTTGATAGCAAAAACGCTGAGATTCTTCCTTTTTTCCTGTGTCGGTACGTTTGGCGATGGTGATGTAGCGAGAACCGCCACCCCAATATGTCCCTTCCTCAAGTGCCTCAACAGCTAAAGGAACTAAATTGGTACTGAAAACACTTACAACAATTGCCGCAACTAACTTCATAAACTGTAGATCCCTTACTAAAGTCCCAAGAAAGATCGTAGCGCCTTGCGACGCAACCCTTCTTCGGATTTATGGCGCGTATTTATCAGAATATGAGTGGCGGCGCTTCGCGCCGCCACTCATATTCTGGGGATTATCTGCCCATATTTCGTTTGAGCCGTTCCAGTTCTTCATCCATTTCCCAACGACGGAAAGTTTCTTCTAACTCGTCATTGGTATCCCTTGCAGGGGGAGTATAGAGATTGTCCCAATTGAGAGGAGTAGCAAAGGGGGCTTTAGCCTTAGCGGTTTTAGCCGCCTCGGCGATTTTGGCTTGAACTTCTTGGCGACGCTCCTCAATCTGTCCCTGTAGTTCTTGGCTATCGATCGCCCGCTTTTTAACTAACTCCATTTGTGCCCAGATTTGATTGCCTTGACGTAGTAGCGCCGCCTCTCGCTCGCTTGCCGCATCAGCTAAGTCTTTACGATCAAAGGACTTAGCCTTAACTACGCGCTCATGCCAAATTTTGATCTCTTCAGCAATTTCCAAAATACGATCTTGGAGTCTTTTTTCTTCTTGTTTAGAAGTAACGATTAGCTTGGCAATTTCTTCTTCCTGCTGACGTAACTTATCTTCAAGAATCTGTAATTCGATCTGAGGGTTATTACGAATAAATTCTTCTAGACGGGTGTCTAAAAATCTAGAAATATCCTCTAATAAACCCATAGCCTTTCCTTCTGTGATTTAGTGATTGACCTAAGACGCTCTTAGAGATTGTGCAGAACACTATAGTGTTCTGCACAATCTCTAATTAAAATTTTTGACCGACAAATACGTTCTTCGTTTCCTTGCCGCGCTTCAGGGTAATCTCTTGCTGACTGACACGCGATAAAGTCCAGCTAGTACCAGTAACAGGCTTGCCCAAGCCAATTGACTGTACAGAGCCATTTATGTCTAACATTGCCATGGAGCGATCGCCCAAATCTAAAATACCGACCAATGTGTACGAAGCACTGGGCTGTGAAGCTACTGGGGGCGCTACATTAGATGGACTATTGGAGTTGCTAGGATTCCTATTTGTAGAAGCGGATGCTCCATTTAACTCGATCGCACCATTAGCCGTGGCTGGAGGCAAGGCAAGGGGTGATGGTAAATTGTTGGCTAATGCAGGTGGTTGGTATACAGGCACATACATAGGCTGTTGCATTCCCATCAGTGGATTTGCTCCAGTAGGTAGATTTCCTGCGAGGGGAGTAGCTAACAGAGGTAAGTTACTGAGCGAGTTATTGCCATTAGTGGCAATGTTGCGATTTTTATTCGCCGCCTCCGCTAACATTTTCTTTACTTCTTCGTTGTAGCGCTCGTTGGTGGTACTTTGAGCAACCTGAGTAACTGTCACCGACTGCCTACCGATCCAAATGCCATGATTAATCGTCCACATCACCGCAGCAATCAAGGCTGAGCTACAGGCGGCAACTATCAATAAACGATCCAGCAGACTATATTTTGATGCAGTCTCCTCAACCACGGGTGGGACGTTACTGGGTGGTTCTGGATTTCGCATGATGTAGGGCTGAATCCACAGTACATCTTGCTTAGATATGGGAGGTAATGAAATATCTGCCATATTCAGCTTAGTAATGCTGACAGAATCCTTTGATGAAAGGACTTCTGGGCTAGAGCTATCTAATTTTGCTAGGGCTACTACGTCAGGGGTGACTGCCGAGGCGTAGGGAGCAGAATTTTTGGCAGTGCGAGGTGGGCTATTTTTGGACTTTAGCGATCGCTGCTTAGCATAATCAACATGGAGGGTATGCTCGACTTCCCCAAACAAGTCATCCATTAAGTTTTCAACGTTGTCTGTATAAGCTTCAACGTCTTGAGTCATATAAATCTGTTTTTTACTATCTGTGTTTTGCATCGTCTGCTGACCCTCCTGTTCAATCTCTGTAATATCAACCTATGAAATGGCAATGCCACTTTATAAACTGAAAACTCTTACTAGGTTTAGTTTGTAATTCACTTTCGTGAATACTTATGAATGGACATTTCATTAGCGATCGCCTCGAATGCCATATTTGCCAAATCACAATACTTTAAACTTGTCTCAAAAAATAAGTAAAAATAATACTGGTAAGTGATACCACAGATCGTCCATTAGCGCCATGCTTTTGGTCATATTTTGTAAATATTGGCATCTTGAATGGGCAGTGAGAGGTATCGAAGCTTGTTTTTTCCATAAACCAAAAAGACGGATTGCGGCGCTTCGCGCCGCAATCCGTCTTTTTGGTTACTTATAGCGGTGCGTAGCACCGTAACTAACTGTTTATATTAGATAAAGAAATGGCGTAGCCATTTCTTTATCTAAAAACCCATACTGGGTTTGGTTTTTAATCCACAAAAGTGTAATTACACTTTTGTGAATTGGTATTAGATGCGGACTAAATCGGGATAAATAGTTAAGGCTTCATCACTGGTAAGTGTGTATTCATCCGACTGTGGCTCCCATAGGACTTCTACCGCCAAGAGGCTGTCAGTGGGGACGGAACCAATCGCAGATAGGGCTGATTGTAAATCTGCCGAAGAACGCAATACAGGTAACTTACTCAGGCTTTCCCCAGCCGCAGCAAGTAAAATTGTGACCACAATGTACTCACTGGGATCTTCGAGAGCTGCACTTTCATTAGGCAGAGCGGCTGTGGTCTTACCTTGAATCAAGCGTCCGCCCACATTACGCAACACCTCCTCATTGAGTTTGCTGCGCTCCGACATGACCAATCCGTTAAACTTCTGCTCGGCAAGGGCAAAGTTGGTATTTTCCTTAGCACTGCTTACATAAACCCAATACTCAGGATGGCGCATAAGTGATATCGCCGTTTCACGAGCTACGGTGGCAATTCCTTCAGAAGTTGAGGTGTCAGACTCTAGAGCTAGTCTGGTTAGCTCCTGTTGTAGCGATCGCGCTGAAGCAAGCAATCCAACTTGAACCTTTGCAACACTCACTTTACTATTCATGCCTGTGATGCCTTCGCCATCACCATTGCCGCGAAATGCTTGCATAATTGCACCCGCCACAATCACTAGCAGTAGCAATGTAAATAGACCACTGCCACCACCACCAAAAAACATTGGCAAGAAGAAGAAGCCACCTCCACCTCCGCCATAGTAGCTACTTCCGCCATAGCTAGAGCCACTTCTAGATGGAGCTGAGCGGGTAGGAGCTGAAAATCGGCTACCGCCAAAACTTCCCGCGCCACGCTTTGCAAAAGCTTCGTGGGCATTGCTAAATACCGCCGCCGCTACTAGCGAGACCGCTAGCATTGCACTTGTCCATACCTTGACACTACGTTTAACTTTTTTCATAAATTCTGAATTAAAAAACTTCATAGGAAGGCATTACTAGAAAAAACTAAAAGTGATCTATCTCAATTCTATTCCAAGCCCCATCCAAAGTTATCAGTAGCTAAGCATAAGTAATACCAGTTAACGAAAGTGTTGTCATACTTTTGTTAACTAAGCTCAGAAATTGTTCCTCAGGATATGCTGCCGCTTTGAAAAAACTGGTTTTGAGATTTGCTGAGTTATAAAAAGAAACTACGCAAAGGGGATAAGCTGTGCTATTGTAACAATTGCTTTGCTATCCAATAGTCTACAGAGCATATTTGGAGAGGTGGCAGAGTGGTTGAATGCGTCTGACTCGAAATCAGATTTAGGGTCACACCTAACGGGAGTTCGAATCTCCCCCTCTCCGTATCAATATTCAATAAAAAGCAATGCTAGTCATTGCTTTTTATTGTTTTATAGCAAGGTAAGGCTTGCTTATAGCGATTTGCGCTTAAATCCGAACCAAGAATAATTTTGAAAACGTTGCGAAGCAACGTTTTCAAAATTATTCGATGAATGACGGTGCGAAGCGCCGCCATTCATCTTTTGGGTTTAGAACTGATAATATAAAAAATAATTAATTTATAAAAAAAATTGGTTTACTGCTGTGAACTTGATTGATATTAGCGCTATTGCTCTTAATGTTCTATTGGGGCTATTTATCCTAATGTATATATTTCGGATTGTGATGACATGGTATCCCCAAATTCCTCTCAAGCAATTTCCTTATATCCTCATTACATTCCCAACTGAGCCTCTATTATTTGTGTTGCGGAAGTTAATCCCGCCAATTGGGGGAATTGATATTTCGCCAGTAATTGGCGTGGCGATATTTAGCTTTTTACGAGAAGTTTTATTAGGACAGCAAGGGCTGCTGACAATGCTCCAGTAAAAAACCAGCAGTTGTTTTACCCGCTACGCGGGTAAAAAAATAAAAAAGGAGAGCGCATAGCGCTCTCCTTTTTTTATTGATTAGGCAGCGACGACAGGGCTGTCTAGCTTTTTCAACTGCTGAACTAAGAGACTGAGGAATAGACCAACGTCAGTTACAACGCCAACCGATTCAACAGAACCGCGATCTGCAAGTTTGGTGACAACCGCAGGGTTAATATCCACACAGACCATTTTCACACCCGCAGGAGTCATGTTGCCGACACCAATGGAGTGCAGCATGGAAGAAAGCATCAGAATCATATCGGCGCCGCGAATTTGTTCGCTATACAGACGCTGTGCTTCTAGCAAATCCATTACTGTGTCAGGTAGGGGACCATCATCACGAATGGAACCAGCCAGTACAAAGGGAACATTATTCTGCACACATTCGTACATCACACCTGTCTTCACAAAGCCCGCTTCTACAGCTTTGTGAATGCTGCCATAGCGACGGACTGAGTTAATGACTTTCAAGTGATGGCGATGTCCGCCTTTAACACTCACGCCGCGCTTGAGATCTACACCAAGAGAAGTTCCCATTGATGACTGTTCCATGTCATGCACGGCGATCGCATTACCACCAAGCATCGACTGCACATAACCTTCACGAATTAGATATGCTAGGTGCGGTGCGCCACCTGTATGTACGACAACGGGCCCGCAGGATACGACCAGTTTGCCACCGCGATCGCGAATTTGACGAAGTTCCCAAGCAATCTGTTCCACAACTAATTCCACACGGCGTTCGCTAGAGACACCCGCACCCATGAAGGAAAATTCTTCTTTTTTGGCATTGTCACGCGCTTCGGGCTTGCGAACTGTGCGGACACCATCATAACCAACGACTACGCGCTCACCCGCGACCAGATCGCGCAGCAGCTTACAGGTTGCTGTCTTGCCATCAGGACTAATCGCGATCGCGCCATCCATGCGTTGATTAGCGCAACGAATCCACTCACCATCGACACAGGCATCGGTAGGGTAGATTGTAGTTACATAAAAGTCATCAGGAGCAACTCCATCCTGTAAAACCAGTTCTAGATTTGCCGCACAGGTTTCGCGATCTTGAAGGACTGCGCCGATTTCAATCAGCTCTCCCATGATCGTTTCCATGATGTCGTGGGAAGGAGCAGAAATGCGAATTCTAGCGAGAGAAGTGCTTTGACGCTGTTCGCCCAGATTAAATTCTAAAACTTGAAAACTGCCGCCATTGTCAGTAACCAAATCTAAGGCTCGGTTGATAATGCCAGAATCGAGCAAATGCCCTGTAAGTTCAACAATGCGAGCTTCCACTCCACTGGATTCAATACTAACTTCTGCTGATTGAGCAATGGGAACTTCAATGGTGCGTAAAGTCAGGCATTTAGCTGCGCCCCCTGCTTTAAGAAACTCGGTTAATGGGGTCTCAATTACATTAAAACCTGCGGCAGTAATGCGCTGTTTTAGGCGATCGCTAATTTTATTCATGACCACATTGCGATCGACATTCACCGCATTGCAAGCAAAGTTAACGGCATCAGCTTCTTCAATGGCAATGCGCTTATCGGCAGGAACGCGCATCTCAATCAAACGATTGGAATAGGAATCAAAAGCTGGAGGATAGTATAGTAAATAGCCACCTGTAAGGGGGCAGAAGCAAGTGTCAAGGTGATAGAAGCGATTGTCGATTAGGCGTAAAGATAGAACTTCTACATCTAGCCATTTCGCCAAGTAAGGATGAGCATCAAGTTCGGAACGGAAGCCATAACCAGCCCACAGCCAGCCACCACTGCGATCAAAGAGGGCATCTCCTGCACCCTCAAAGGGTAAATCCTTGGGAAGTTCATAGACGGTGAATCCTTTGGACTCAAACCATGCCTTAAAATAAGGTTCTTCGCCTTGACGTTCTTTATGTAAAAATCGGCTTAATACGGCTTTGTCACCTAGTACTAGCCCAGCATTGGCGGTGAAGACCATATCTGGCCATCCTTTTGCAGGTGGAACTAGCTCAACGTTAACTAATCCTTTCAAAACTCCATATAATTTTTGCCATTGCTCAACAGCGCGATCGCGACTAGATTTGTGGACATTGCCCTCCATCCAAGGGTTGATCACATAGTCCACGTCATAGTGATCGGGGGCGCACATCAGATAATTCAGTGAGGAACTCATAGGGTAAGTTAAATAATTTAAAGAAAAGCACAAGATTTGACTCATTCAACCTGACTCATCTCAGAAGTTATCAGGTACTTGCGCCAAATATTGTCAAACGTAGCAGTTGTTAATCATACCTAATAATCACCCCTCTACTTTACTTAGCAAAGTTATCGTATCTTGATAATTACTACACCAGAAGTTAGTGGCGACGCGAAGCGTCGCCACTAACTTTTTGAGTTTTTAGCGCAAAAGATTAAGGGCATCGCTTCGCGATGCCCTTAATCTTTTGGTTTTTGAATTGTGGTTAAACTTTGAGAGAACTCTGAATTAGTTGACGGATACCAGAAAATCCTCGTTTGAGCCGCTCAGGTTGATCGTAGAGCCTAGCAATCAGTAGAACTCCTTCTATCATTGTTAATATCTGTTCAGCGAGCAAATCTGGATCAATTTGATCCCTTAACTGTTCTTTCCCATCGCGCAACATTTGCGAAAATAAAGATTGCCATTCATCAAATACTTTTTGTAAATGTTCCCGAAATGCCTTGTCATACTCGGCGAGATCGACAATTAAGTTACCCAATAAACATCCAGCGCAGTTAATTTCTTGCAGATGCTTCACCTCAATTTTCTCAAGAGTTAGTAAAAGTCTCTGAATAGGATCATTATTTACTTCTGAAGTACTTAAAAAAATATTGTCTCTAATTTGCTGCCATTGAAAATCAATTAGAGCATGGGCAAATTCGTCTTTAGATTGAAAATAATTATAGAAACTGCCCGATGAAGTTTCAGAAACTATAAATAGTTCCTTTAATCCCGTAGACTGTAATCCTTGTCGATGTACCAAGTCAATCGTTGAGTTAAGGATGTCTTCACGGGTACGCTTGAGGTTTGCCATAAACTAGATGACTTGCAGATTCAGAGATTATTATTTTGGCTTCGCCATACAGTGCTTGACGCTGTACGGCGAAGCAAGCGTTATCCTACCATTTTTTATAGGCTAGGAATTTGCCGTTCATCGTTACCTTGACGCGATCGCCTTTGGGGTCTTCCACTTTGTCAATATCAAGAGTGAAGTCGATCGCACTCATGATGCCATCGCCGAACTTCTCATGGATGATTTCCTTCATTGGATATCCGTAAACCTGCATGATTTCATAGAAGCGATAGATGAGTGGATCAGTGGGAACAACTGGTCCCAAGCCTTTGCTGGGATAGGCACTTAAGGCAGTAATGATTTCTTCGCCAAGCCCAAGAGCCTCGGCGATTTTGGTGGCTTGCTCAACACTGGCACTATTTTGTCCATAAAAAACAGAAGCGATCCAAACTTCGTCCTGACCTAATAGTTTTTCGAGATCAGCAAAGGTGATGCCTTTGGCTTTTTTGGCTGCTAGGAGAGCAGAAGTAAAACTGGGAAATTCAACGGTCATAATGTCTGTTTTGAGTAATTCAAAATATTTTGGTAATCAGGCTGTTACCCTCACCCCCTGCCCCCTCTCCCATTAAGGGCGAGGGGGAGTAAGATTATTTTCTTGTTCCCCTCTTCCCTTTTGGGAGAGGGGCTAGGGGAGAGGGGCTTGGGTTTTAAATTCTTGAGGCTTCCACAGCGCGAGTTTCGCGCATGAGATGATCTTCCATTTCCGCTTTGAGATCGTGATATCCCGACTGTTGGTCGAGATTTTCCCGCGATCGCGGACGAGGGAAAGGCACATCAAGGATTTCATCGATCCCTGCGGCAGGACCTCGCTTCATCATGACAATTTTATCGGAAAGGAGCAAGGCTTCTTCAATACTGTGGGTGATCATCACCACGGTTTTACGTTTCTGTTCCCAAATACGGGCAACTTCGTCTTGCAAGAATCCACGGGTGAGAGCATCGAGTGCGCCGAAAGGCTCGTCCATCAGTAGTATTTCAGGATCGATCGCTAGAGCGCGAGCAATGCCCACACGCTGCTTCATCCCGCCCGAAAGTTCATGGGGATGTTTTTTCTCAGCACCCGTTAGTCCTACTAATTCGATATATTCATAAACGCGACTTTTACGATCAGCGATTGACATATTCGGGTAGACAGTTTCGAGGGCAAAGTGCAGATTTTCCGCCACGGTCAACCAAGGCATCAGGGCGTAGTTCTGAAACACCACACCGCGATCGGGCCCAGGGGCATAAATTTTTGAACCATTGATTAAAATCGCGCCACTGGTGGGGGTGGTTAAGCCCGCAATCAGGCTCAATAATGTGGACTTACCACAACCTGAAGGCCCAATAATTGACACAAAAGTATTGGGAGCGATGTCAAAACTGATATTGGCAAGAGCCACATAGTCCTTGGATGTCCGACGGGTGAGCTTGTCAATTAGACCGCTACGCCCTCGATAGACCATCGAGATATCGCGGATGGATATTTGGGACGGCTTTTGGGATTGTTGACTTGATAAGTTATTAATTTCTTGTTCCATAGAAGTTAGCATCAGACTGCCCTCCCAAATGAGACCCAATGTTGTAAAAGACCAAATAGGCGATCAATGATTAATCCGATCGCGCCGATGAGCAGAATTGCGGTAATGATGCTGGTAATGCTGAGGTTATTCCACTCATTCCAAACAAAATAACCGACACCTGTACCACCAATCAAAATTTCTGCGGCGACAATTACTAGCCATGCAATACCTGCACTAATCCGCATCCCTGACACAATGCTGGGAGCCGCCGCAGGTAAAATTACTTTAACAATCGTTCGCCATTTTGAAGCTCCAAGGGTGCGAGTTACATCAATGTAGCTAGGGTCTACATTGCTCACGCCAAATTTGGTATTAATCAGGGTCGGCCAAAGACTCGTAATCGCAATTACAAAAATAGCTGTACTTTCGGAATCTTTGATTAAGCCTAAACCGATGGGAAGCCAAGCTAGGGGAGAAACTGGCTTGAGGATTTGCACAAAAGGATCAACGGCTTTGGCAATCACAGGAAATAATCCAATCAAGACTCCAGCGGGAATGGCGATCGCTGCGCCAACTGTGAAGCCGATGGCGACACGGCGGAGGCTCGTCACCAAATGCCAGCCAATACCTCGATCATTAGTTCCCTTTACATAAAATGGGTTGGAAACCCATCCCCAGAAGTCACTCAAGGTCTGAGATGCAGAAGGCATAAGCGGCGAAAACCAACTAGATTTTGCGCCCACTTCCCAAAATATAAGTATCGAACTGAGGATCAGTATAAATAGGACAAAAGCTTGCAAGTCCTGATTTGGCAACACATTCGTAATCGCGGACATAACTGGATTAGAGCGCGATCGCGGCTTAGTTGTTGGCAGAGAGGAGTTCATAATTCCATTAATACTTAAATTGATAAAAATTAGTTAAGACTCACGCAGTCATGCGTGAGCCTTAATTGGAACTAGACCTTAAATTGCTTGATCTGTTCTTCGATATATGCTTCAGGCTTAGCTGGATCGAAGGAATCAAACTTCAACTTTTCAACACGTTCAGTTTCTGTTGGGGGAGTTTGTCCCAGTTCCTTAGCTAATTCACTAGCAAGATCAGTTAGATAAATATCCTGCGCGATCGCTTGATAGTCAGCCTTTTCCTTGGGCATGAGATCCCAACGTACAAATTGAGAAGAGATCCACTTAGCAAAACTCTTCCAAGGGTAGGGATCGAAACCAATGCGATCAGGGACATCTAACGTATTGCCTTGACCATCTTCAAATTTGCCTGTTAATACAGCTTTGAGCACTGGTTCAGGCTGGTTGAGGTAGTTCTTACCCGCGATCGCCTTAGCGATTTCTTCGCGATTTTTGGGATCGTTGGCATAGCCAGCGCCGTCAATAATCGCTTTGTTAATCGCTCGGAAAGTATTGGGATTGGTGTCGATCCACTGTTGGCTAGCGGCAAAGGCGCAGCAGGGATGCCCAGCCCAAATATCTTTGGTAAGAAGATGAATAAACCCAATCTTGTTGAATACAGAACGTTGAACAACGTTATCAGGTAATAAGAAAGCATCTAGCTGTCCTGCGGTCATTTTGGCGATCGCGTCAGGAGGTGGGATGACTTGAATCTGCACATCCTTATCAGGATCGAGTCCACCAGAAGCAAGATAGTAGCGCAATAGCAAATTATGCATTGAGAAAGCAAAAGGAACACCAATACTAAAGCCCTTGAAATCCTTAGGCTCTTTAACATTGCCCAAATGTTTATTTGCTACGGAAATCGCTTGACCATTAATATTTTCAATGCTGGCGAGTTTGATTGGGAATGCGGTGGAACCTAAGCCCAAGGACATAGAGATCGGCATAGGTGAGAGCATATGATAGGCATCCAATTCACCTGCGATCGCAGAGTCACGGATCGCTGCCCAACTAGGCATCTTCACCAATTCCACCTTCAAGCCGTACTTGGTGTAGAAGCCCAGAGGCTCGGACATGATGATCGGAGTTGCGCAGGTAATCGGCAGAAAGCCAACTTTCAAGCTACTTTTTTCGACACCTGCTGCTGGAATACTGCCACCTGCTGGGGTTTCCTTAGAGGGTGTGGCAGTCTCTGGTGGTGCGGAGGGGCAACCAGTGAGGGTAACGACTGCGGCTGCGGCTGCAACCTTAATTAAAAACTCGCGACGGCGGAAGGTACTGGACTGCAAAGTATCAGTAAAAAACTCTTGCGCCTGTGGACCAAAAGCAGCACTAAAGGCTTCCTCTACTCCACCTGCCATTTTGATTAGGTCATAACAGATATTTTTTTGGCTTTCTGTGGCATTAGATAAAGCTCCCTGCTCTAGTAATTGCCACAGATCAGCCTTCATGGTGTTGGTTTCCCATGTTTGTGCCATCAATTGAGCGCGATCAGAGTAATGACCCATCTTAATTAGGTCACTAACTAATTCGGCAGGATCAGTGGGCATCCCTTCCATGACACTTTGATGCTGGTCAATGCTATGGGGCGCACCACAGGGACAGGCTAGCTCTAGGCGATCGCAGTGATAATTTGAACTACTATTGGGGTTATTACTTATTGTTGAAATACCCATTTTCTCAGCTATTGTGGATATCATAATTATTAAGATTAAGCTCCTAAATATCTCTTGCTAAAATAGCTTTTAAACCAGATAACACCATTTTAAATAGGTTATTAAATTGGAATATTAGAATAAACTATCTAAATCAATAGCTCGATCTTCTTTATCATTTATAGCTCTCGATTTATAAATGATAGTAATGTCAAACTATTTATTCTTGGTTACTTTATCAATTGAAGATAAGCCGATTAGTATAAATCTATACGAAATAATTAAAACTATATTTAATTTTTTTAGTGAATATAAATTTCAACTCATATCACAAGATTTTTAACTGATGCTTAATTTGCTAAACCTATAGACAAGCTAATTGAATTGATATCAATTTAACTAACTAGATTTTTGTCAATTTAAAATAATGTGATTTCTCCTTATCACCCAAGAATTAGTACTTCTGTTAATTCTTGGGTGGGAAGGGAGTAGTAAATTTGTGAAATGAAAAACAGTAAGTACTTTAGACTCAAGAAACTGTCAAACTGCTTTTTGACTTGATGTTATACCAATTCACAAAATCATGAATATACTTTTGTGAATTGGAGATTAAACCGAGTAATGGCTTTCAAACAAAGAAATGGCTTAGCCTTTTCTTTGTTTGGGATTAGACGTAATTAATATAATTGTGGGGCTTGATATATCAAGATGATTTTGATCATTAAGATCACTAATACTTCTATAAATATTGATTTGCTCTAGATAACATCATCGTCAATCTATGAGCTATCCATATTTTTAAAGATAATTTTAAGTAAGTGATTACTACATAATGCAAATATAACCCTTCCTTAACCTTTTATTGGTATTTACCTAGCAGGAGACTGGATTATATTTAGCGTTAGTTTTAACGGCGTAATATGTTAAGTAATCTTAAAAGAAGAAAATTAACCAAGCTATTCACTATGTACGATGCGTGCAATAGCGGATCTCTCAAGTTTGCTGACTACGAACAAATTGTATCAAGACTAGCTACGTTAAGAGGTTTTAAAATTGACTCTAACGAATACCAGAAAATGATTGAGAAATATGGTTTCCAATGGATCAAAATGCGTGGAGACATTAAAGAACTTCTGCAAAAGAAACAGGAAACAAATGTTTCTCTTGATGAATGGCTTGCCTATCATGAGATAGTTTTACAGAATAGTGATCATCAGAAGTTGATTAGATCCCTAGATGAGTTGCTTTTTGACACTGTTGATGTGGATCGCAGTAACAATTTAGACTTGGCAGAATGGAAAACTCTTTTTTCAATCTTTAATATTCCCGTAGTCTATGCTGATGAGAGCTTTCAGCAGATTGATTGTAACGGAGATGGCTCAATTACAAGGGAAGAATTATTTCCGATCCTCGAAGAGTTTTATTACAGTGAAGACGAAAACGCGATCGGTAATAAAGTGTTTGGCCCCATCTAATCCTTGCGTAACAAGTTACAGCGCAAAGCGCTGTAACTTTGCTTTGTTAATCTGCCATAGTTGCCAGTACTTTCCGCAAGTGCTTGAGCGCAGGAGTTACCATTGCCACAAAGTAAGATTCGCGTAGGCGGCGATCGTAAACACTGCCATGGACATAGGCGATCGCGCCAGCATGGAGCATCAAGGATTGTGAAGCCCTAAGCGACAATTCCGAAGCAGTTGCCCTAGCCTGAATCACTTCTCTTAAGACTTCTTTACTGACTAATTCGCGTCCATGTCCGATCGCCTCTGCTAATCGATAGGATTTTAGTCTTAGAGCCTCTAGTTCGGTTTCCATTTCATCAGGGCGATCATCAAGATATTGATTGACGTGTTGTTTGGTCTTATCAACCCTTCGCATTAGATCAATACAATTTTGGGTTAAGCCCAGTCCCATCCCTACCTGCATCAAGATAAATCCCGGCTTGATATATTCCACATACCGATCACAAGGGGCTGCCAAAATCCAATCATGACTGATGAAGGCATTGCGAAACAGGCATCTAAAAGTATTGGTTCCCTCAAGGGCTATGAAATGTACATCCTGCCTTAGTTCTAGTCCTTGCATTCCCCCCTGTGCGATCGCCATTAAATAGTCATCAGTTCCTTCTATTTGAGCCGACACTCCAAATAGATGTTGATCGCCAATATTGGAAACCCAAGGCAAAGTTCCGTTAAGAATATAGCCGCCATCGCAGGGTGTTGCCGTAATTTTGATTTTCTCAATACCTGCGAAATGTTTCATGGGATTGGATAGCCCTGTCCCTGCTAAAAGCTCCCCTGTGGCAACCTTTGGCAAAATCTGCTCACGCAAAAAAGAATTATCAGTATTTTGCAAATACCAAGAGCAAGCGTTGTGACACCAAGCCATAAAGCCAGTACTCAGACAAGCTTCAGACACCATCTCGATCGCCTTAATTGCTGATAAAACACCGCGCCCAGTGCCACCATATTCTGTACTAACCCCTTGACCATAGGCTCCGATTTCCCCAATCTCGCGCAAGAAATCTTGAGGATAAATCCCTTCCTGATCGATCTTGACCACATCAGGCACTAATTTTTGAACGATCGCCTGCTCTAAGCTTTGCATCAGAGCCGCATCAGTAAGCAGCATTTTAGGAGATTGCTTCGGTCTGGTATCACTAATCTGCATGGCGCTTTCCTTCTATTAAATGATGATACATAGCACTTTTCAAGCAAGCGAAGTATAGAGGTTTGTTTCCGTACCTTCGGTGGGGAAACAAACCCGTACTTCACTAGACTGATAAATGCTATAGCTTGTAAGTAGATCAACATAATTAAAATCCAAAACCAGAGATTGTTCCTCCCGCGTAGCAGGCGGAACAACCTTCTTGTTTTTTAGGTTACTTATGCCTAGCTACTTAGATATTTTACATAAGTCCTATTAAATATCGGTGCGAAGCAGCGATGTCTAATAGGGCTTTGGGTTTAACGTTCTGTCTTTATGCAAGAGAAACTTCCATATCCACAGGATTACGGAAAGTATTCGCAACTGGTGACCAATAGTTAGCGTGTTCGAGAAGTTCAGCAAGCTCTTCTTTAGTAGCATCAGATTCGATATCTACTTTCACTCGCACAGCACTGATGCCAAGACGCTTTTTCGATAGGTCGCCGATACCCCAAACACCTGTGATGTTGATATCGCCTTCGAGATATAGTTCTAACTTAGAGAGTGTGATACCACGCATGATCGCATTTGCGTGAATACCAACGGACAAACAGGAACCAAGACAAGCTAGCAGAGCTTCTGAGGGGTTGGGAGCAGTATCTTGTCCTAAAAGAGATGGTGGCTCATCGATAACGTGTTCAGGTAAGTTTCTGACAAAATTAAGGTTGCGAAACTGACCTTCACAAACAGTTTTAACTTTTAAAGTACCGATTACATTGGGATTGGCTTGAGCCTTGGCTGCTAAAGCTTCTAAGCCATCTTTGCTGACGGGACGCAGTGGTGTAGTTACAGTGGTGCTTACGGTGGTCATTGTTGTTTAATTATTTACTTACGTATTTCTTGATAGTCTGTATATAAATAGAACGTTCTATCTAATTAAACTATAGAGGATATAGTTAATTCCGTATATATCTATACAAATCATATTAATTCACAAAAGCACGGCTACATTTTTGCGAATTGAAAACCAAGCCCAGTATGGTTTTTAAAATAAAGAAATGGCTTCACCATTTCTTTATTTGGTACTACGTTTATTCTACAAAGGTATATTTTCCCGCCGAAGGCGGGAAAATATACCTTTGTACCTCGCTTGCTTGAAAAGCGCTATAATCTCATTGCAATTTGCCGATGTAATCGCGGATCACTGGCGTAAAAATTTTGACGACCTGCTGATACACTTCCCGCTTAAATCTAACTATCGAGTCAAGGGTCTTGTCGATCGCCATAAACTGCACCACCCGAAATTCGCGATCATGGATATCTAGCTGACAGTTGGAAGCAGGATGATCCCAATAAAAAGCAAACCAACGCTGTCGTTGTCCACAATAGTTAGCCCATTTTCCTGATAGCTTGAGAGTTGGTGGAAAATCGTAATACAGCCATTCTGGATGCACATAAGCTAAGACGGCATTGTTAATTCCCACTTCTTCGTACAATTCTCGTAGCGCCGCTGCTTGCGGATCTTCGCCATCATCAATACCGCCTTGGGGAAATTGCCATGAATCAGGGACGCCCACACGTTCGCCGACCAAAACTTCCCCTTTACGATTAAATACAATAATTCCCACGTTGGGGCGATAGGATTTTTCTGGAGTCATTGCTTTGCATATAGATAAAGCAAAAGCATAGCATCGTCACGAATTATAGTTACAGCGCTTTGCGCTGATGCTCTCCATAGATTAAGGCGGTGCGAAGCGCCGCCTTAATCTATGGCAACAACCCGTAATACAGCGTAAGCGAAGTAGATTCTTTTCCCACCTTCGGCAAGGGAAAAATCTACTTCGCTTGCTTTAAAAGCACTGTATCCAGTTTGCTAGACCATCGCAGTCTCTAACTTGGTTACAGCTTCTACTTTTAGCGATCGCTTTGGTGTCTGAAGCCCAACCATTTCTGCATTGCTTGCTCCAGGGGGAACCATCGGATAACAGTTTTCATCGCGCTTAACCCGAAAATCAGCAAACACGGGACCATCATAGGCGAGGATCTCAGCAACGGCCGACTCTAAATCACTTGGTTCAATTACCTTCACACCTTTAATACCAAAGGCTTCGGCAAGTTTTACAAAGTCAGGCATCCCCACTTCCATATTGGAAGAAGAGTATCTTTCGTCATAAAAGCTCTCTTGCCACTGACGCACCATGCCCTGCCAACCATTGTTAATAATGATTACCTTGACATTGATGCCGTACTGAGCCAATGTGCCAAGCTCTTGAATATTCATTTGAATGCTAGCATCGCCACTAATGCAGATAACCTGATCATCGGGCAGGGCAACTTTTGCACCCATAGCCGCAGGCATTCCATAGCCCATTGTGCCAAGCCCTGCACTAGAGATCCACTTACGGGGCCCAGTTTTGATTAGTTGAGCAGACCACATCTGATGTTGTCCCACATCGGTGGTGAAGTAAGCATTGGGAGCCTGCTTACCAAACTCATAAATGACCTGCTGCGGTGACAAGACATTGTTATAAGTAGGAACTTCGAGGGGATAGTCTTCCTTCCACTGATCAAGCTGGACAAACCAGTCTTTGGTTTGAATATTTTCTTCGTAGCTAGTTGCCTCAAGGATTGCTTGTAAAATCTCCTTGACATCACCCACGATCGGCACATCGGGTTTACGATTTTTGCCTACTTCGGCAGGGTCGATATCAATGTGAATTACTTTTGCATCAGGGGCAAACTTGTCTAATCGACCTGTAACGCGATCATCAAACCTAGCGCCTACGGCAATTAACAAGTCACAGCCTTGAACGGCAAAGTTAGCATAGGCGGTTCCATGCATTCCCAACATTCCCAAGGACAGATAGCTATTTTCGTCATAGGCTCCTTTGCCCATTAGCGTTGTAGTTACAGGTAATTGGAAGCGTTTCGCGAGTTCGGCTACTTCGGCATGGGCATCGGCAAGTACTGTACCGCCACCCGCGTAGAGCAAAGGTTTCTTAGCTTCACGAATCAGAGCGATCGCTGCTGCAATCTGATGCAAATGTCCTTTAATCTTGGGCTGATATCCTGGTAAATTCACCTCGACTTCGGGTTGATAATCAAAAAGTTTTTGGGCAATGTCTTTAGGAATATCAATCAATACAGGACCAGGGCGACCAGTTCCCGCGATGTGAAAGGCTTCGGCAATAATGCGGGCAATATCTTCAGCTCGACGAATCACATAAGAGTGCTTAACAATCGGTAAGGTAATGCCCCAAATATCAGTTTCTTGGAAGGCATCAGTGCCGATCGCATAGGAAGGAACCTGACCCGTAATTACCACCATCGGAATCGAATCCATCTGTGCGGTGGCAATTCCAGTAACTAGATTAGTTGCTCCAGGCCCTGAGGTGGCAACACATACTCCCACCTGTCCTGTAGCACGCGCATAACCATCGGCAGCATGAACCGCACCCTGCTCGTGACGCACCAAATAATGCTTGATCTCTCCCCTAGCTTCCGACTGATAAATTTCATCGTAGACTGGCAGAATTGCTCCACCTGGATATCCAAAAATATGTTTAACGCCTTGTCGTCTCACACTATCGATGAGAGCAAATGCACCCGTTGTTCGCAAAGCAGCCTCCTCTAGACTCTGAACTTCAAAAATTAGTCGCGATTCAATGTTTTCAGGTGCTTTTTAAAAACTTGACCCCCGCGAATACTACGAGTATGGATCTTGTTGCAAGCACCTTAAGTGTAATATCTATAACAATTGTAGCGATCATAACATAGACAAGCTAACCCCTAGCCGCCATTCAATACCTAAAATAACGAGAGGTATCACGAAGCGCTGTCTCTCGTTTTTAGTTTTTGGTAATAGCCGCCATTCCCGAAACATTAACAAATATGTAAGATTTGCCCCACTGAACAGATCTTTACGTTACAGAATACCGACAAGTCGCATTTGAAAATATAATGGCAACGTGTTCCAACTGTCATATATTCTCTACACAACGACTCATGAGTGCAAATTCAGAAAAAGATATTCCAGTGAATATCTATCGCCCTGCCAGCCCATTCACCGCTAAGTGCGTTGCCAATGAAGTGCTGGTTAGACCAGGTGCTTCTGGCGATACGCGCCACATCAAAATTGATATTTCTGGAGGAGATCTCCGCTATTTAGAAGGTCAGAGCATTGGTGTTCTTCCTCCTGGCGAAGATAAAAATGGAAAGCCCAATAAACTGCGTCTATACTCGATCGCTTCAACTCGTCTCGGTGATGACCTTGATGGCAAGACCCTGTCTTTGAGCGTTAAGCGTTTGGAATACCAAAACGAAGCTGGTGAGACCATCAAAGGAACCTGCTCTAATTTTTTAACTGATCTCAAGCCAGGGGACGAAGTTAAGCTGACTGGTCCTGTCGGTAAAGAAATGCTCTTGCCTGATGACCCTAATGCCACGGTGATCATGATCGCCACTGGTACAGGCATCGCTCCTTTCCGCGCTTTCTTGTGGCGGATGTTTAAGGAAAATCATATACATACTGACTATCAGTTCAAGGGTTTAGCTTGGCTTTTCTTTGGTGTACCGACTGACTCCACCGTTCTTTATAAGCCTGACCTCGAATGGTTGGCTTACAAACACAAGAAACATTTCCGCTACGATGTTGCCATCAGCCGTGAGCAGAAAAATGCTCAAGGTGAGAAGATGTACATCCAAAACCGCATGGCTGAATATGCTGACGAATTGTGGGATCTAATGCAAAAGCCAACCACTCACACCTATATGTGTGGTCTGCGCGGTATGGAAGATGGTATTTCCGAGTTTATGACTAAGACCGCCGAAAAGAGTGGTGTTGTGTGGAAGGACTTCGAGAAGCAAATGAAGCGTGACGGTCGTTGGCACGTTGAAACTTACTAAGTTCAAAACTTTACTAAAATTCCAAAAGACTGGCTTTGTCAGTGTTTTGGAGTAATGTATGAACCATAAAGCCCTGTGGCGCATATTGCGCCACAGGGCTTTATGGTTCATACATTCGTGAATGTAAAACAAGCTGGATGCTCTAAAAAAGTTATATAATTTTTAAGCTAAAAACTGTTGCAGGGGCATATTGTAAAGTGGAACTGCTCTGGTTGCTTGTAGGCATCATTATTGGAGCGATCGCCTCAAGTGCCTGTTGGTTTAGTTGGACCTATGCAAAAAATCAGCGTAATCGTAAGTTTAGAAAACGATCCCATGCTGCGGTAAAACTAAAGTCTCTTCGGAATTTTCGGACTTGGGCGTTGAATATTCAAAGAAAAATTCAACAGGACTATCCTGCTCTAGCAGATTCGACAACTCAGAACCTAGATACAGCCCAAAAGATTTGGGAAATCATTGTTGAATCGGCTCCAATTGGTTATGTCCAAGTCGATCAAGATAACCGCTTGACTGTCTGTAACCAACGAGCTGCCACAATGATGGATATTGCTAACCATCACCAAGGATTGAAACGCAAGCCATTTTTGTTGCAATTTATCCGTTCTTATGAGTTGGATTATTTGGTGGAGGCAACGCGATCGCAAAATGTCGGCACTCAGACTGATTGGGTTTTTCATCCTGCAATTCCTGATCCTGCCGATCCTGTACCACAGCAAGGACGACCAATTCGCGCTTACACTATCTATCTGGGCATGGGGAAAGTGGGCATCTTCTTGGAAGATCGTCAGGAAGCGATCGCGATCGCCCAACAACGCGATCGCTGGACTTCGGACGTTGCCCATGAGCTTAAAACCCCACTAACCTCAATCCGTTTGGTTGCTGAAACCATTGAGTCTCGCGTCGAGCCTTCCATAAAGATATGGGTGGATCGGCTGATCGGGGAAGTAGATCGGCTGAATAGTCTGGTCAAGGACTTACTAGAGCTGGGGCAGATGGATGTCGGACTAGAGCCAGTTTTAAATATTAGTGAAGTGAACTTAGCTAACTTAACGCGATCGGTATGGAAAACCTTAGAGCCGATCGCCAATCGTAGAAAAGTTAATCTTCAGTATATTGGTGATGAGCAATTAACGGCTTTGGTAGATGAGTCTCGCATTTATCGACTACTTCTAAACTTACTCGATAACAGTATCAAGCATAGTCCGAGCCTTCAGTCGATTACAATTGTGATTAGTGTTGTGGACTCACAGCTTTTGATCGAAACCATTGATGCTGGCGAAGGATTTCCTGAAGAATCTTTACCAAAGATTTTTGAGCGCTTTTATCGCATCGATCCTTCTCGGACAAGGTCGGGGTTAGATCGGGGTGGTAGTGGCTTGGGACTGGCGATCGCCGCTCAAATCGTAGCGCTCCACAAAGGCAAGATTATTGCCAAAAATCATCCTGAGACTGGGGGAGCGTGGATTACAATCACGCTACCATATCAAAATCCATCGATAAGTCATCCGTCATGAGCGCAGAGAAACTTCTGAAAGATTATGCTTCTGGTCGGCGCGACTTTGCTAGCTTAAACTTAGCCAATGCCAATCTATTTAATAGTGATTTAATAGGCGTTAACTTAACCAAGGCTGATCTTAGACGCGCTAACTTAGTTTTGGCTTATCTCAATAAAGTCACTTTTAATAATGCCAACTTATCAGGGGCAAAACTAGGCGGAGCGACACTCAATCAAGCAATCATGATGAGTGCCAATCTCTCTGAAGCGGATCTCCATGGGGCCATGCTCCAAAGGGTAAACCTCTTTGGCGCAAACTTATCCCTCGCTAATCTCATGGATGCTAATCTCAGCGAAGCGGATCTTCGCAGTGTCAATCTGCGGGGGGCAAACCTGCGCTGTGCAATTTTAAGTGCTGCTCTAATCAGGGAAGAACGTGGGTACCCACCTACAACCATGAGTGGCGCAAATTTACGCAAAGCCGATCTGCGGGGGGCTAATCTGACGGGAGCGGACTTGTCAGGAGCGGATCTGTCTGGCGCTAACCTCAGTGATGCAACTTTGGCTAAGGTGAACTTACAAGGGGCAAACCTCAGTGGAGCGATCGCGACAAATAGCATTCTTACAGAGTCAAATTTGAGCAGCGTAAACTTCACTGAAGCTAATTTTAAGGGTGCTAATTTTAATAGAGCCGATCTTAAAAATGCCAATCTCCACTTAGCTAATTTGTTTGGGGCGAACTTGACCAAGGCGAATATCAGCATGGCGACGTTAAGCGGTGCTGGCTTAATTCAGGCGGTGCTAACTGGTTGCGATCTCTCGCGCTCGCTTTTAGATGGTGCAAATCTCAGTCAAGCCACCCTCGTAGATGCCTACTTAGTTCGCGCTAACCTTGATGGAGCTGATCTAAGCGAGGCAGTCTTAACTAGAGCTGAACTCAGTGGTGCTAGTACCATTGGCACTATTTTTAATGGTGCGACTATGTCCGATGGCAGGATTCACTCATAAAATTAAGCTATGACTGTCGCCTATTCTATTAGGATGCCAGAAATGAGTTGCGGGGCAAAGCGCCGCAACTCATTTCTGGGGTTTAGTTATGCATATTGCGAAAAAAGGAGAATGGCATCGCCATTTTCCCCTTTGGTACAAATCCATAGAGGAAATAGATAATCATGGAAAGCTCTAGTCTTCTGGAGGAGGTAATTGATAGTCTGGAGCAAGATGCAAACGTTCTGCGTATTAAGCGTTTGATTTTGTTTACCTGTCATGACACTTGGTCTAACGATGTTAACGAGGTTAAAGCCTTGCATATGCGTCAACTTGTGCGTGAAGTAATGGTCATGTTTCCTGACTTAAATATGCTCAAGCAGATGCTTAATAACCATGTCAAGCAACTTAGTAAACAGACAGATTATTTGCTGGCGGCGGACAATATTATTGATAGTCTTGGGTTTCTCTACACCCTTCGCGATGAGGGTAATCTCCCTGAAAGTTTTTTAAATCCCCAAGCAGCAGCCAAGAACAAAAAAAGCAAACCTTCCTCCCAAAATGAATATTCTGAAAAAAATGAGCATGACACAATTCCCCATCGCCATAATCTGAAATATTTAACAAATCTCTTTGACTTGCGATCGGATATTTCCCGAAATATTAGCCCTCTCCATGCCAAAATCCTCTTGTTTTCTAGTCTCAATCATCGATTTAGTCCCCAAGAGCGTGACTGGTCGCCCCTTTATACCTATGATCTAGATGATCTGATGCAGCTTATTTTTCAGACTTACGAAACATTTCCTGCTCTAGAGCAGCATCTCAAATTGGTGAGTGAGACCTTAGATCAGCCTGAGGATGCTAAACGCGCTTCAGCCGTAATTTTGCAAGCTCTAAAGCCTTTTTATTGAATGCCATAAATGAGTAGGAGTGAGCGGTGGTACTGCACACTCCTACTCATTTATGGGAATTTTAAATATTTAGAAGAGGCTTCGACTTCGCTCAGCCAACGTATACTGCTGGCTGAGCGAAG
>QBLS01000020.1:0-87500 GCA_003249015.1 Pseudanabaena sp.
TGTCTCTTTTTACTTACTCTACTTTATTACTTTTCAACAACTTTGTAACATTACCATACTGGTTCAGTCAATTTGAGAGAATTAAAAACTTGTTTAGAAGTTGAACCCTTTGGCGAAGATGCTAACGCCAAACTTTTGGAATTTATTAATAAATCTGAGCTTGAAATTAAGCTGCGATCTCATATTGTTAACCTAGCAAAAAAAGCTAATAAGGAATTTGGAATTGAGTATTTGTCTGGTGTTTACGATAGTTCAGGATATCCCGAACTTCGAGAGGAGAGAGAACTGTATGATATTTTAATTGAGCTTTCTTCACCATTGGCGGGATATTTGGGAAGGATTAAGGGTAATGACGGAACAGGCGATCGCTTTTACTACCTGAGAGACTTACCAAGTTAATATATTTTAGTAAACTTCAAAAAGGAGAAATCATGAATACCGACACCGCCTTATGGCAAGTTGTCATCAATATGCCAGACACACTCAAAACAGAACTTTTACATTATGCAGAATATCTAATTAACAAATATCCAATAGCCAAAACCGTTGAGGAGCAACCGACAAAACAACAGCATGGCTATGGTAGTTGAGCTGGTCAAATTTTTATGTCAAGTGATTTTGATGAACCATTGGAAGAACTAGAGGAATATATGTAAAGTGAAATATATCCTAGATACACACTTAATTTTATGGTATTTGAGCAAAGATCCTAACCTTAGTACCAAAGCAAAAGCAATCGTAGATGCGCGGAATGGACTGCACTTTAGTATTATCAGTCTTTGGGAAATTTCCATTAAAATTAATATTGGTAAACTGCAAATCAATCGACCTATTGAAGCATTACCAATAGAACTTCAATATATGAATATCCAAATTCTACCAATTACAATTAGAGATATTGAGATATATTCTAGTCTTCCATTACCAAACACACCTATAAAACATCGAGATCCATTTGATCACATATTAATTGCCCAAGCAGTAAACTATTCCTTCAACTTAGTAAGCAAAGATACCGCTTTTGATTCTTATCCAGTTTCACGTATATGGGATTAATATTTTCTCATTAGCCTAAGATATTTGGGAAGAGTTGAGGGTGATGGGAGAAAAGGCGATCGCTTTCACTACTTGCGAGACTTACCGATCAAATAAGAAGACTAAAACTAAGAGAAACAACATGGAAAAAGTAATCACCAAAACTAGCATCAAACAACAAGTCAGCGATTTTCAATACTGGCAACAACAAACACCCCAAAAACGCCTAGAAACCCTCGAACAAATCCGCCAAGAATATCATCAATATAAATACAATGCTCAACCAAGACTTCAAAGAGTTTATACAATTATTAAACGCCAACCAAGTTAAATATTTAGTCATTGGCGGCTATGCAGTCGCTATACATGGACATCCACGGTATACCAAAGATATTGATATCTGGATCGAAATTAGCGAAGAAAACTCACAAAAAATAATTACCGCGTTAACAGAATTTGGCTTTGGTAGCTTAGGACTAACTGCCCAAGACTTTCAAGAACCACATCAAATCATTCAACTTGGCTATCCACCTAATCGCATTGACTTAATCACCAGTCCAGATGGCATTGACTTCCAGTCCTGTTATGAATCTAAAATCGAAGTAATGCTTGACGATATAGTCGTTAAATTCATCGATCTTGATAATCTTAAAAGGAACAAACTAGCATCTGGCAGACTGCAAGACTTAGCAGATTTAGAAAATCTATGCTAATTAGCAATGAATAGGCGATCGCTATTGATGTTTTCCTATTAGCCTAAAATATTTGGGAAGATTTAAGAGTCATGAGAGGAAAAGGCGATCGCACCTTCATGACTATGTAAAAATTGCGCCACCTTGGAGTCTCTGATAATGGGTGTCAAACTCAGCTTTTAAAGCAGGGAAATGTTCTAAAGTGGGATCTTTTTTGATGATGCGTTCGGCGGCTTGACGGGCAATTTGGAAGATTTCTTGACGGGCTGCCTCATCAGGTAAACGATCTTCAATAGAGAAGCCCGCGTGACCCGATTGTTCTGTGCCTTCATCTTTGCCCTTGCCACGCATTTGAAAGTCTCGTTCGGCGATGAAGAAGCCATCCTGCGACTGTTCGAGGACTTGTAAGCGCTCTTGAGATGTCTGAGACTTGGAACCGCTTAACAATAAACAGTAGGACTGCGCCGAGCCACGTCCCACCCTGCCGCGCAACTGGTGGAGCTGAGCCAGCCCAAAGCGATCGGCGTGTTCAATCAACATCACCGATGCATTGGGAATATCCACACCAACTTCCACAACAGTAGTCGCCACTAATATTTGGGTTTCGCCTCGGCGGAATACATTGATTGCTTCATCCTTTTCTGCGGAACTCATCTGTCCATGTAATAGACCGATTTGGAAGTTCGGGAAAACCACATTTTGGAGATGCTCTCGCTCTTGCGTGGCGGCTTTAATATCTTCCATTTTTTCAGATTCTTCCACCAATGGAAAGACAATATAAACTTGGCGACCTTGGGCAATTTCACGGCGAATCAATTCGTAGGCATCTTTACGCTGTGAAGGCTTGAGCAGCACTGTCTGAATTGGCTTACGTCCAGGGGGAAGTTCATCGATAATGCTAACTTCTATTTCCGAATTAGTTAAATATAAAGTGCGCGGGATTGGTGTGGCGGTCATGATCAGCACATGGGGGTCGTTACCTTTCTGCAATAAACGCGATCGCTGATCTCTACCAAAGCGATGTTGTTCATCAATTACAGCTAGCCCTAATCGCGCAAAGTTAACCGTATCTTGAATCAAGGCATGAGTACCGATTACCAATGGCAATTCCCCTGTTTCTAGCTGTCGCAAAATTTCGCGGCGCTTGGCAGTTTTAGTGGAACCTGTGAGAATCTCCACTGGCAAATTTAACTGCATGAACCAATCGACAATTTTTCGGTAATGCTGCTCGGTAAGTACTTCCGTCGGAGCCATCAGTGCCGTTTGATAGCCCGCCTCGATCGCAGTCAAGAGGGCATAAACTGCAACAATAGTTTTCCCTGAGCCCACATCACCTTGGACTAACCGATTCATCGGCGTATCGCCTTGCAGATCTGCTCGAATTTCAGCAACAACACGCTTTTGGGCATTGGTTAACTCAAAGGGAAGTAACTTCTCTAATTCAACGATCGCCTGACTCTGAGGCACAAATCGAATCGCTTTTTGCTGTTGACGGCGATAGAGCGAGACAAGGCGGCGATAAAAGTATTTATCAAAAGTTAGTCGAATTACAGCTTGTTCGAGAGTTTCGCTAGTGTCGGGATAATGCACCTGCGCGATCGCATCGGGCAATTTCATCATGCCGTAATCTTTTAAAAAGCGATCGGGCATGGGATCGTCAATTTGTGAAACTGCGGGTAAGCACTGCGCTACAATGCGGCGAATTAATTCGGGTGTAATCCCTTCGGTGAGGGGATAGACAGGGACAACTCGCCCCACCGTTTTCGACTGAATCGTATCTTGGGTATGTTCTAAGACTTCGATTTCATAGTTCTCTAAGGTCAAGCCGTACTTACTCTGTTTGACCACTCCCGAAGCGGCGATCGTGCTGCCTTGGGGATAGAGTTTCTTTTGCGATTCTTGCCAACCCCGATTGGAATAGCGTTTTCCTGTCCAAAAACGACTTAATTTAATTTGCCCTGTGTGGTCGCGGACAATCACTTCCACAATCGTTAGATTGGGATTTTTGGGACTGGTGAAGCAGCCGTACTTCTTGATTGTGCCGATGATCGTCACCGTGTCGCCATCCTTGAGATCGCGAATGGGAATCTGCCGCGCATAGTCAATGTGATCGCGGGGATAGTAACTTAAAACATCACGGACTGTATGCAAATCCAACAATTTAAGCCGCGCCGCCATGTTGTAACTAACTCCCTCCACGTCTTTTAGTAACAGATCGGTCGTTATCTTTTTGGGGGCTTTTGGCTCCGTGGCAGCGATCGCTTCAGTTTTGGGTTTCTTAGTCTTGGGAGCAGCGTTAGTTTCGGCAATTTCACGGCGACGAATTTCGTAAAGCAATCGCCTTGTCTCTGCGATTAAATGCTGGCGGCGAGATAGAGGTAAGTCGTTGTATTGGGCGTACTGATGGGCTAAGGTTTGCGCTTGAAGGCGATCGCTCATTTCCCAGCTTTCAGGCAATTCGTTAAGCAAGCTCACATTCAAAAAATCGGCAAACAAAAATTGTTTTCCTTGCAAGTTAGAAAAACCTTTATCTGCCTCGACACTCAAGGCTTGTTGTAAACGATTAATGTCAAGCGCCACAGGTTCTAACATGGACGGCGCAAAGCGCCGCCACTACTTTCTAATCTTCCTCCACGGGAAGAGGAGTAGACATATTTACTAAAACTTTATCAACTCGATTGCCATCCATATCCACGACTTCAAAGCGAATCCGTTGCCATGTAAAATGTTCGCCCACGGCGGGAATATGGCGCAGGTAGGTCATCATCAAGCCGCCTAATGTATGGTAATTGCGTTCTTCCTCGTAGGGTAAGTCTTCGACTTCTAAGAGTTCTTTAAGCCGATCGCTAGATACCATACCGTCAATTAACCATGAACCGTCTTCGCGCTGCATCGCATCGGGATCGCCTTGGCGATCATTAGAGGGCAGATCGCCAACGATCGCCTCCAATATGTCAGTCAAGGTCACTAATCCCTCAACGCCGCCATATTCATCCGTGACCATAGCTACGCGATCGCCCGATTGCTTAAACTGCTCCAACACACTCAAAGCGCTAGCGGTTTCGGCTATATAAAGAGGTGGAGAGCTAACCTTCAGCAAATCAATTGGCTGACCATTGAGACTAGCATTAAGAAATTCTCGAATTTCGACAATTCCCAAACAATCGTCAAGGTTTTCTCTAGCCACAGGAAATCGTGAGTGTCCGCTCTCTAAAACTTCGCGCTGGGTTTCCTCAAAGGGGGCATCGATATCCAGCCAATCGATTTCCGTGCGGGGAGTCATCAGCGCTTTGATGGGGCGATCGCCAAGGCGAAAAACCCGCTCGACCATATCCTGTTCCGCCTCTTCAAACATTCCCGACTCAGCACCCTGAGCAATCATCACCTTAATTTCTTCTTCTGTAACCTGTGACTCTTCAGTATCTTGAATACCCATTATTCCTAGCAGGGCATCAGTGGAGGCACTTAGCAAAAAAACTATCGGTTTGCCAAAATTTGCCAAAAACCGCATTGGTGGCGCAACGGAACAAGCAATCTGTTCGGCGTTACTCATCGCTAAACGCTTAGGAACCAGTTCCCCAACAACTAGAGATAGGTAAGTAATGATTCCGACAACAATTATAAAGCTGATGCTGTCGCTGTAGGGTTGAAGAAAAGCAATCTTATTTAATTGCTGCTCTAGAGTCTGAGCGACAGTTGCGCCCCCCAAAGCTCCACTCAAAATACCAATAAGAGTAATGCCGACTTGGACTGTTGACAGAAAATTATTGGGTGAGCTAATTAACCTCAAAGCTGCTTTGGCTTTAGGATTTCCTTCCTTTGCCCATTGCTCTAGCCGCACTTTACGGGCGGAGACAATTGCCAATTCAGACATCGAGAAAACACCATTAGCAATGATCAGCACAATGATGATTAGAGCTTCAAAAGCGAGGGAAGACATTGTTTTTGGGGCAGAACGACCTTATGGGAATCGTTTGTGAAATTTGCTTGAAACTAAATGATGATGACTAAATATATACAGTCATACCAAATTTTGTGTCAAGTTGCTTAAGACTAAAACGTCTAAACCCAATTTTTAATGTAAGTGGCAGCGCGAAGTGCTGCCACTTACATTTGTTTTTTTCTTTCTACAGCGCTACGCGCTCAAACCAGAACCCAGAAATAAATTTAAAAGCGTTGCGAAGTAACGCTTTTAAATTTATTTCTGGGGTTCGTTATTATCTAAATTCAAATAAAGAAATGGCTCCGCCATTTCTTTATTTGGTATTAACGGCTATAGAGCTGCGTTATGTCTAACAGGCGATCGCTAAGTTCTGAACTTAGCAAACTAGAATCTGAATAGCGCCATCCCCAGTTACCCGTGGCAGTTCCAGGGGTATTCATCCGTCCACTGTTATCTAAGCCAAGGATGTCTTGTAAGGGGATCATGGCGATCGATGATACCGAAGCCATCGCCATGCGGATGATCGCCCAGTTAATTGGCTCACCTGTGGCATAGCCCACAACATAGCGATAAAACAGTTCCTTCTCATATTTGCTGGCTCGCTGCCACCAGCCCACCGCCGTGTCATTGTCGTGAGTCCCTGTATAGACTGCACTATTGCGGACATAATTGTGGGGCAGATGGAAATTGTCTGAGCCGCCGCCAAAGGCAAACAGCAGCACGCGCATTCCTGGAAATCCAAAATCATCGCGCAGCTTATCAACTTCAGGGGTGATTACGCCAAGGTCTTCCGCCAAAATCGGTAACTCACCCATGACTTCATATAGTTTGGTAAATAGTTCGGTTCCTAGAGCCGTTTTCCATTCACCATTCATGGCTGTTTCTTCACCTGCAGGGACTTGCCAAAAAGCCTCAAAACCTCGGAAGTGGTCAATGCGAATAATGTCTACATAGCGGTTTAAAAAACGGAAGCGGTCAATCCACCATGCAAAATCAGTTTCCTGAAGATATTCCCAGTTATAGACGGGATTACCCCAGAGCTGACCTGTAGCACTGAAATAGTCAGGTGGCACTCCCGCCATTTGTGCGACTTCGTAAGTTTCAGGATCAAGGACGAAGTTAGCAGGATTTGCCCAAACATCGGCACTGTTGTGAGAGACATAAATGGGAATATCACCAACAATTTTAATGCCGCGCATATTGGCATATTGCTTGAGTCTCAACCATTGATCAAAAAAGATGAACTGCACGAATCGGTGAAATTCAATTTGATCATGGAGTTCTTCTCGCTTTTGTTGCAAGGCTTGGGGATCTCGCTGAGCGATCGCTGGCTCCCAATTATTCCACAGAATATTAGGATTCTGTTCATGCAAAGTTATGAATAAAACATAGTCTTCGAGCCAGTCTTTCTCTTCATAGCAAAACTTTTTAAACTGCTCTTGTAGAAGATATAAGTCATGGTGATGTTGTAGGTCTTGATCGACATAGCCCTGTTGGAAACGAGTAAAGGCAATCTCAATTAATTTGCGCTTGTAAGGCATTACTGCCGAAAAATCCACCGTGTCTTGACTAAATTCTGGTAAATCTGCCCAGTCTTCTTCCTTGAGTAAATGTTGCTTTTCTAGAAGGTCAGGACTGATTAGGTATGGATTACCAGCGATCGCACTAAAGCTCATGTAAGGAGAATTGCCGTATCCCGTGGGGCCAAGGGGAAGTACTTGCCATAATTTCTGCCCACTACGCGATAAGAATTCGATAAACTGATAGGCAGTTTCTCCTAAGTCACCAATGCCAAACTTGCTGGGCAATGAGGTCGGATGTAATAAGATTCCACTAGAACGTTGAAAAGCCATAGACCCAAATTCTTGACAGATGGCTATACTTTACCGCCTTACAGCGCTTTGCGCTCAAACTCGAACCACAAAAAACTAAAAGCGCTGCTTCGCAGCGCTTTTAGTTTTTTGTGCATAAAACGGCGTGAATGTATAGCTTCAAACAAGAGTTAGGGCTTCGACTTCGCTCAGCCAGCAGTATACGTTGGCTGAGCGAAGTCGAAGCCTCTTCTAAATATTTAAAAATGCCATAATTACGATTCGTAAGCCTCAAGCGGTAAACAAGAACATACAAAATTGCGATCGCCATAGGCATTGTCGATCCGACCTACGCTTGTCCAAAACTTATGTTCCTTTAGCCAAGGTGCAGGATAGGCAGCTTGATTTCGGGTATAGGCGTGATTCCAATCATCAGCAAGCAGCACTTCGGCAGTGTGGGGTGCATTTTTGAGTGGATTGTCCAATCTGTCCATAGCCCCAGAGGCGATCGCATTTACTTCTTGCTTAATTGCAATCATCGCCTCACAGTAGCGATCGAGTTCTGCCTTCGACTCGCTCTCCGTTGGCTCGATCATCATTGTGCCTGCCACTGGCCAAGACATCGTGGGCGCATGGAAGCCGTAGTCCATTAACCGCTTGGCAATGTCATCGACTTCAATACCTGCGATCGCCTTACAATCATGGAGATCGATAATGCATTCATGGGCAACTAAACCATTTTTACCTGTATAGAGGATGGGGTAATGGGGCGCGAGACGCTGCGCCATATAGTTGGCATTGAGAATGGCTACTTCCGTCGCTAGTTTCAAGCCCTTAGCTCCCATAAGAGCAATGTAAACCCATGAAATCGTGAGAATGCTAGCACTGCCCCAAGGAGCCGCCGAAATTGTGGTTGGATTTGAGCTATCAGTAAAGGGATGCTTTGGTAAAAATGGCTGTAGCTGCGGCGCAACACAAATTGGTCCCATGCCAGGACCACCACCACCGTGGGGAATGCAGAAGGTCTTGTGCAGATTCAAATGGCAAACATCTGCCCCAAAGTCTCCAGGACGACATAGCCCCACTTGAGCATTCATGTTCGCGCCATCCATATACACCTGACCACCGTAATAGTGGATGATGTCGCAGATATCCTTAATTGCTTCTTCAAATACACCGTGAGTGGAAGGATAAGTGACCATCAGCGCCGCCAGTTCATGTTGGTACTTTTCCGCTTTTGCCTTCAGATCGGCGATGTCGATATTGCCATCGCTGTCGCAGTTGACCGTTACCACTCTCATTCCTGCCATTACCGCACTAGCAGGATTAGTACCATGTGCCGAAGTGGGAATTAAACAAATATGGCGATTGGTTTGACCGCGATGTTGATGGTATTCGCGAATCGTTAGCAATCCTGCATATTCTCCTTGGGAGCCTGCGTTGGGCTGGAGCGATACGCCCGCAAACCCTGTGATTTCGGCAAGCCAAGCTTCCAATTGTTGAAAGAGAATTTGATAGCCTTGGGTTTGCGATAGCGGCGCAAAGGGATGGATATTGCCAAACTCTGTCCAAGTCACAGGCAGCATTTCCGAAGTGGCATTGAGCTTCATCGTGCAGGAACCAAGGGGAATCATTGATGTTGTCAATGACAGATCCTTCGATTGCAAGCGATGGATGTAGCGCAATAGTTCCGATTCGGAATGATAGGAATTGAAAACGGGATGGGTGAGGTAGGGAGAAGTACGGGTTAAAGTATTGGGAATTGGGTATTGGTGATTGGGAATTGGTGATTGGGAAGTATCTTTTCCACCAGCAAAGATTTCGATTAGGTCTGTTAGATCTTGTTTGGAGACAGTTTCATCGAGACTAATGGCGATCGCACCATCTTCTAAATACCGCAAATTAATTTGTTTGGTATTAGCGATCGCTTGAACTTCGGCAATAGAAAGCCCCTGTAACTTGACGCAGATGGTGTCGAAATAGGCGGAATGGATGACGGTATGCCCCAATTTGGTGATTGCCTCGGCAAGGGTTGCCGTGAGCAGGTTTACTCGTTTGGCAATACGTTCCAAGCCTGATGCGCCATGATAAACCGCGTACATACTTGCCATAATCGCCAGCAAAACTTGGGCAGTACAAATATTGCTGGTTGCCTTGTCGCGGCGAATATGTTGCTCACGGGTTTGTAGTGCCAGACGTAGTGCAGGACGACCATGCATATCCTTGGATACGCCGATCATGCGTCCAGGCATTTGGCGCTTGTAAGCGTCCTTGGTTGCCATGTAAGCGGCATGGGGTCCACCATAGCCATAGGGAACACCAAATCTCTGTGCCGAGCCGATCGCAATATCTGCACCCAACTCGCCTGGGGATTTAATCAAGGTAAGGGCTAATAAATCCGCCACCACGATCGCTAACCCATCTTGAGCATGGATTTGAGCGATGAATTCGCTGTAGTCATAGATTGCGCCATCGCTAGCTGGGTATTGCAGCAATGCGCCAAAGTATGATCTGTCAAGTTCAAACCCCTCATGCGGAGCGGTGACAACTTCAATGCCAAGGGGAATCGCACGACTTTTAACTACAGCGATCGTCTGGGGATGGCAATCACTAGATACAAAAAATTTATTGCCCTTATTCTTGGCAATTCCTGCCGCCATTGTCATTGCTTCCGCCGCCGCTGTTCCCTCATCCAGCAGTGAAGCATTGGCTATTTCTAAACCCGTTAAGTCAATGATCATCGTCTGGAAATTGAGTAATGCTTCTAGACGACCTTGGGCAATTTCCGCTTGATAGGGGGTGTACTGGGTGTACCAACCAGGGTTTTCGAGGATATTGCGTTGAATGACTGGGGGTGTGATGCAGTTGTAGTAACCCGTACCAATGTACGATCGCCAAACTTGGTTTTTCGAGGCGATCGCCTTCAGTTCTTGCAATAGTTCATATTCGCCCCGCGCTCCCTCCAATTGCAAAGGCTGTTTAATCCTAATTTCGGCTGGAACTGTCTTTTCGATCATCTCCTCCATCGAGTCACAGCCGATCGCCTGCAACATTTGCTGGATCTCGATAGAACTTGCGCCAATATGTCGATGCACAAAGCTATCAGTTGGCGCAAAGTCATCAACGTCTAGGCAATCTGCTAAGTAATCGTTATTTTTGGCGATCGATGAACAGTCTGGAACCCCCAATTCAGTTGTTTCTGTGATTTCGGCAAGCAAAGAGTCTTGGCTAATTACGGCAAGCGCAGGTTCCAGCATATTTTTTAACTTGATATAGGTGTACATATGCTATTACAAATTTATTACAAAGTGTTAAGCCTGAAGCCCAGAAACTTGATCTGCCCGCATAGCGGGCGGCTCAAGTTTCTGGGCTTCAGCTTTGCACGAAATACAAGCTCAAAATGTTCCCTTCCTACCTAAATAATCAGTGGTACGGCGCTTCTCGCCGCACCACTGATTATTTAAGTAAGGATTAGAGTTATTGTTTCTAAAAGTGCAACCACGCTAATCTCGCTTTGTCATGGTGGTATCTTCAAGCTATGAACTTAACGATTAGGAACTCTCCCATCAAATGCGACCTATAACTACATTTTTTCTAAGCATTGCCTTTTGTATTCCATCCATAACGGCGATCGCTCCTTCTGTAAAAGCACAGGAAAGCCAGATGTCTTACTCCCAACTCAAGAATGAAAGAGTTCTCACCGTTACAGGTAGAGGTGAGCGCTTTGTCAAAACCAATAAGGCAAAAATCCAACTAGGTGTGAGAGTGGAAGGGAAAACCGCGATCGCGACACAGACTGAAGTGGCTAGACAAGCCAATAGTCTCGTCTCAAGACTCCAACAATTTAATGTAGAAAAGCTACAAACTACCACGATTCAACTCAATCCTAAGTATGTTTATGAGAACAATCGCCAAACCCAAGAGGGTTTTACAGGTCAAACTAGCGTCAGTTTCTTGATATCCCTTGATCAAGCAGGAACTGTCCTCGATGCTGCCGTTGCTTCGGGAGCTAATCAGATTGAGCAAGTTACCTTCATTGCTACCGATGCCGAACTAAATGCGGCAAGGCAATTGGCTTTGCAAGATGCGATCAAGGATGCTCAAGCTCAATCCAAAACCGTTTTAGATGCTCTAGGGTTTACATCCAAGACGGTTAAATCAATCCAGATCAACGAATCAGCGATCGCCTATCCCACCCCTCAGCCACGCATGGAAGCCCTATCTGCAAAAGTTGCTGACTCTATGCCAGTTTTGGGCAGTGAGCAGAAGGTTGAAGCTTCTGTAAATTTACAGATTACTTACTAAGTAACAAGGTTGTTCCGCCCGCGTAGCGGGCAGAACAACCTTGTTACTTATGTTACTCGCTAAGCGAGCAACATAAGTATTACATCCGTTCCAATACTCTAATACCGAGCAGACTTAAGCCTAGCTTAAGCGTTTTAGCAGTGATATCACATAGACTGAGGCGGGAAATCTTTTCGGCTTCAACTGCTTGCAGTACAGGGCATTGCTCAAAAAACTGATTGAACTTTTGGCTCAGTTCAAATAGATATTGACAAAGGCGATTGGGATAAAGCTCTTCAGCCACAGCATCGATCGCTTCCGCAAATTGCAGTAGGTGCTTAGCCAAAGTAATCTCTGGATCGGTTGTTAGCTTGATCGCATCCCCATCTAAATTAGCAAAATCAACTTCTCCTTTGCGACCAATCCCCTGCACTCGCACATAGGCATAGAGCATATAAGGCGCGGTATTTCCTTGTAGAGCTAGCATTTTATCAAAGCTAAAAATATAGTTGCTAGTGCGATTTTGGGAGAGGTCGGCATACTTGACGGCTCCTAGACCCACAGCCTCAGCAACATCCTGCTTAAACTCGTCTGGTGCTTCAGGGTTACGGGTTTCGATGTCAGTCCTTGCTCGGGCGATCGCTTCTTCGAGCAGACTCTTGAGAGCGACTGTATCTCCTGATCGCGTTTTAAATTTTTTGCCATCTTCACCCATTACTAAGCCAAAGGGAACATGGGTGGTCTGCACTGTTTCAGGAATCCAATTGGCGCGATGGGCGACTTGAAAGACTTGGGCAAAATGTCCCGACTGACCGATATCGGTTATATAGATAATGCGAGTTGCTTTGTCTTCACGAATGCGGTAACGCAGGGCGGCGAGGTCGGTGGTGGCGTAGTTGTAGCCGCCATCGGACTTCTGGACAATGAGCGGCAAGGGTTGTCCATCTTTATTACTAAAACCTTCTAAAAAGACACATAAAGCTCCTTGATCTTCTTGTAATAAACCTGTTTCGCGCAGGTCAGTGATTACATTTGATAAATAGGGATTGTAAAAGGATTCACCTCTCTCTGTTAATTGGATATTCAGGGCATCATAGATTTTTTGAAATTCGCGGCGAGACTGTTCACAGAGGAGTTGCCACGCTAGTTTTGCTGAAGGTTCTCCCGCTTGCAGTTCCACTACTGCCCCACGGGAAATCTCTTTGAAGTTTTCATCTTCATCAAAGCGCTTTTTGGCAGCGCGATATAGTTCCACTAAGTCACCGATCGCGATCGCATCGGCTTTAGTGAGTGCCTCGGGATAAACTTCGCGCAGGTAAGTAATCAACATCCCAAACTGTGTCCCCCAGTCACCGACATGATTTAAACGCAGCACCTCATGTCCTTGAAACTCCAAAATATTGGCAATACTATCCCCGATAATCGTGGAGCGCAGATGTCCAACGTGCATTTCTTTCGCAATGTTGGGGCTAGAAAAATCCACAATCACCCGCTCAGGTTGATCAACTTTGGCGATCGCTAGGCGATCACTTTTTTGCATTTTTGCTAACTGTGACTCAATGTAACTAAGTTTTAGCTTTAGGTTAATAAAGCCTGCTCCCGCGATCGTGGGCGTTTCAAAAATATCATTAACGGAAGTATCAGTAAGAAAGTTTTCAATTATCTTAGCCGCTATGTCTTGGGGTTTTTGTTTGAGCTTTTTGGTTAGTCCTAGAGCGGCATTACATTGATAGTCGCCAAATTTCGCATCTTTAGATGGTGCAACTGCAGGATCATGGTTCGTGTATTCTGCACCAAAGGCTTCAGCGATCGCTTGAGAGAAACGGATTTTTAAATCAGACAAAAGAGAAGTAGTCATTTATGGTAGCCTTTAGCCAATATTTATTTAGTAGTTAGAAAACCAAAAAGGTTGTTCTGCCTACTACAAGGGCGGAACAACCTATGGCTTTAGGTTTTGCTGAGCTACTTAAATATACAGCGCTTTGCGCTGACTTCAAACCTAGCCAGATTTTCTTACAGTGCGAAGTACCGCAAGAAAATTCGGCAGGAATACTCAACAGGCTTTAAACAAATGAATACGCAAATAATTAATATTCCTCAGCAAATTCTCAAACGAGGTTTAGCTATTTCGGGAACCGTTGCGATCGCGCAAATTATCGTCAATCCAAGTTTTGCGGCTCCCAATCAGCTCACCCTCAGTGTTTATCCCCTCAATTCCCGAAGTGGCTCATCGCCAAATTGTCCAAAGGAAGTGCGACTAACGGAAACTCCTCGTCCCTACACAGAAGGTAGCTACGCTAGAGATGGAATCGCACCTTTAGGATGGTTAGCGAAAGCTTTTAAGATTGAGAGAAGTGATAAATTTAGTGCGATCTGGGTGGCGCGGCTTCAGCCTAGGTTTCAAACCTGTGAAGCTTCCGCTAGCATCACGGAGATTAATAATGAGCCATTTACAGGACATTCTTACTTGCGAATGCAGTTTGTCAATAAAAACGCTTATCTAATTCTTGATATGACGGGAATGCGCGATGCCAATAGTTTAACCACCGTAATTTTGAAGCAAGATATCAAAAATGGTAATCCTTCTTGGGCATGGGGAGGCACAGATTAGTCAGTCTTAAAAACACGGTAGGGGGGCAGTTGTAATGTGATATCATATCACCGAGTAAGGGCTTAGTTCTGTCATCTTAAGAAATCATAGCACCCCACTCTTAAACTTTATCTCGATGGGACTATACATGGCAAAAAACAACAAAAATAATTTTAAAGTTTGCTCTCTTTTTTCTGGTTGTGGTGGATTTGACCTCGGTTTTAAGGGAGGATTTATACATAACAATAATCAACTTAAATCATTGCCTTTTGATATTGTATTTGCAAATGATATCGACAAAGATGCTGTTAACATCTACAAGGAAAATATCAAGTATTTTGGTGATCATAAAATCTTGCTAGATGATATTAGGAATATAGAACCTCAGGATGTGGCTGATTTTGACGTTCTTCTAGCAGGTTTTCCTTGTCAACCTTTCTCAAACGCAGGTAATCGAAAAGGTGTTTATGACTCCAGAGGCACATTGTTTGAAGAGGTATTTCGATTTATATCTTCAAAGCCCCCAGAAATAATCATCATGGAAAATGTAAAAGGTATTTTATCTACCAAAATGCCAAATGGCAATAATGTGTGTACTGAGATTGTTGACAGATTGAAAAATGTTACTACGAAATTTGGAGAACAAATTTCCTATAACGTTTCTGAACCAATGTTAATTAATTCAAGCCATCTTGGTGTACCCCAGAATAGAGAAAGGGTCATTATAATCGCAATTAAATCTACTTATGGCTACACACCATCGAAACCAGATTTATTTAAATTCTCGATTAAATTTAGCCAATCAGATTTATTAGTAAAGAAAATATTGGATTATCCAACCAATATACCGAATGTGGATGACATTTGGGCATTGGCTCCACAGCAAGAACGTTTAGTTCCACACATAAAAAGATCTTGGAAAGATATTCCTTACGATCTATTGCCTGAGCGATTGAAACGAATTAGAGACAATATGAAAGAATATAGGTCTCCAAATTTCTTTCGTAGATTTAATGTGAATGAAATTAACGGAACTATTACAGCTTCTGCCCAACCTGAAAATTGTGGAATACTCCACCCTTATGAAAATCGCAGATATAATGTTAGGGAAATTGCTAGGATCCAGAGTTTTCCAGACGACTTTACGTTTAACAATGCAAGTATTGTTCAGAAGTATAAAGTGATAGGAAATGCAGTACCGCCTATTCTGGCGTATACAATAGCGTCCTATTGTTCAGCAATGTTAAATAATCAACTCACAAATAGCACAAATCAAATTCAAGACTCTAAACAGCTATCCATATTTAATTTTTTACATGAGTTACAAAGCGCTTAAATTTTAAGGTTATTACTGTGAAATACGTGTATTTGTCTTCTCAATATCCACTTACAGACGAAATAGAGATAAATGACGTTGGAGTAATACTAATTGAGCAATTAGATCAACAAGGTCGTTCAGAAGTAAATTTTTTGCGAATAGGTAAAACATTTTGGCTAGAAAATAATTACTTTTCGTACTTTGCGATTGAAGAAACTGGTGATAGATTTGAATTTAAAATATGTGATAGATGTTTCAAGTTATTGCCTACAGACGCGGAGTTTTCAGATAATAGACATAAAAAAGATAATATTATTACAAAACGCCCTTCTTGTAAGTCATGTCGAAAAAAGAAAGATGGAGTGCAAGTATCTAGAGCAGATCGTGAAGAATGGGAAGCTAAACGTCCACAGAAATATACTTCATTTATATGCCCTATTTGTGAAAAAAGCTCAATTGTTGGAATTAGCAAAATAGTGCTGGATCACGACCACTCAAATGGAAAAGTTAGAGGATGGCTTTGTGAAAGTTGCAATACTGGTATTGGACGCTTTGATGATGATCCTGAGATTGTATATAAAGCTGTCGAATGGCTAATGAGAGAGCGCTAGCTTGTTACGCTCGCTACACGAGCGCAACAAGCTCTGGTTGAGGTGAGCCAAAATTGCTGTAAAATATTGACGATCTCCACCCTTAAACATCGTGCCATTCTTTCGTCAGTACATCGCCCCACTCATCATTTTTGCCATATTCTTATTCACCCTTGTGTTAGTTAGCTCCCGTGCTTTCCTGCCTGAAGATATGGTTGAACCAGCCCCTGTTGGCGCAATGATCGGAGTCAGATCGACTTCTCTACTCCAAAGATAGTTACCATGACCGACCTTACATGGCAACGCCGACACGTCATCTCCCTTGCCGACTTTACTCCTAGCGATTACGAAACAGTTCTCCAAACTGCGGTTAGCTTTTTAGAGGTATTGTCGCGACGGAATAAAAAAGTACCAACTTTACAAAGCAAAGTTGTCGCCAATTTGTTTTTTGAGTCTTCTACCCGTACCCGCAATAGTTTTGAGCTTGCTGCGAAGAGGCTTTCGGCGGATACCCTCAACTTCGCCCCAGGGACTTCTTCCCTTTCTAAAGGAGAAACAATTCTCGACACGGCGCGGACTTTTTTGGCAATGGGAACGGACATCATGGTAATCCGCCATCAATCGGCGGGAGTGCCTCTAGCGATCGCCCGCGATATGGATGCCCTCAGCGGTAAAGTGGCAATTCTCAATGCGGGTGATGGTAAGCATGAACATCCTTCGCAAGCCTTGCTTGATTTGCTAACCATCTGTATGTATATGAATGCTGCTGCACCCACAGCCAAGGATCTCAAGGGTAAAAAAGTGGCGATCGTCGGTGACATTTTACATTCACGGGTAGCTCGATCAAACCTATGGAGTTTGCTCACCAATGGAGCAGAAGTACATTTAGCCGCACCGCCGACCTTATTACCGCCAGAGTTTGCGGAATATGGCGCTAAGCTCCACTATTCTCTGGAACCAGCTCTAGAAGATGCTGATTTTGTGATGACTCTGCGTTTGCAAATGGAACGGATGGGACAATTTTTGATTCCTAGTCTGCGCGAGTATCATACTCGTTTTGGCATTACTCGCGATCGCCTTGCTAAATGTGCGCCCAAGGTGCAGGTTTTACACCCAGGTCCCGTCAATCGAGGTGTGGAGATTAGCTCAGACTTAATGGATGATCCTCGCTTGAGTTTGATTGATAAGCAGGTGACAAATGGTGTCGCCATCAGGATGGGTCTGTTGTATTTGCTCGGCACAGCAAGCTGAAAGCGCATTACCTCAAACAGGTTGCCGCGTGACCTATCTTTCTATGGATAACAACCGATAAATATCTCTTTATTTCGAGGATATTCACTTAATCTTTCTTGAAAGATTTTAAAGTTAAAGCTGCGCGGATCGATCCGTGAGCCTGAGCGATCAACAATTCGATGGGTGGTAATCCGCTCTAAAGGTACATCTGTTTTGGCGACTAGCCATGCAAGCGATCGGTACTGAGCTTCAGTATAGCCACTGTGACTATATCCATTGTTCATGCCATCGGATGGAGTTTCGAGAGAAATATGATAGGCAAAGTTATTCACAGAACTGGGATATTGTGAATTAGTCCGCACTGATTCGTCACCAGAAGCGCTCTTAAAAACCGAGTTGCCTGCACCAAAAGCGCGTTTATCGGGTGGTACAAAATAGATTACGGTTCCATTTGTGGCAATGAGTGTATGGTAGCTAGCTTGATTGCTTTCGTCGGATTGGAAGGCTTGAAAGTAATTAATTACACTATTCGCAGGTGCAACGGTTTCATGGAGAACAATAATCGGTTCTTGACTAACGGGATTGCCTGCGACATCTCTGAAGTAGCGATCGCCATAATTAGAAGCTGCGGCAAGAGTGATAACTTCTCTGGGAGTATAAGGATTCGCTTTTGTTGTGCCGCTAGCTTCTTCAGTTAATGGTGGACTGGGCTTGCGAAAGCGATCTAAGGCGATGGGAATGGAGCTTAAAGCCGCAGGTTTAGAGGATGAGGCGGAGGGCTGCTCTACGCATCCCAAAACAGGAGCAAGTTGGGTAAGCTCTCTAGTTTTTGCGGGGGATGACCAAATAGTTAAAACTAGTAAGGACAAGAAGAAGCAAGCGATCGCTACTGGGTACTTCAGTTTCATAGATATCATTAACAAATAGAACTACACAATTAATCTCAATTCTTTTTGCTGGACTTAGTTCAAGCCTAAAGCTAGAGACTATTCCGCCCGTTAAGCAAGCGGAACAACCTTTTTGGTTTTATCAAACACACAGTACTCTAGATGTCTACTGCGAACTTATAGTGCTTCGCACTCAAACCCAAATACAAAGCCGCCCACCGAGAGAGGGGCGGCTTTGCCTTAAAACCGATCAACTAGCTTATATTTGGCATCGTGGTTAGGTTTTGCCCCTTCGCCACAGGTGCGTGGAGTCGGCAAAATCTTGGTGGGATTGGCGATCGCATGGGGATCAAAGACATCACGCACCCACTGCATTGTTTCTAGGTCCGACTCACTAAACATCTCGGACATATAGCATTTCTTATCCGCACCAATGCCATGCTCGCCTGAGATGCTGCCACCAACTCGCACACAGAGCTTAAGAATCTCACCGCCTAGTTCTTCTACAATTTCCAATGCACCATCCACGGCATTGTTATACAAAATCAAGGGATGCAAATTCCCGTCACCCGCATGGAATACATTAGCGACAGGGTAGCCATATTTTTCGCTCAGCTTCTCAATCTCTTGCAATACATAGGTGAGCTTAGTACGGGGAATCACGCCATCCTGCACATAATAATCAGGACTCATACGACCCATCGCCGCAAAGGCGGCTTTGCGACCTTTCCATAGTCGCAAGCGTTGCTCAGGATCAGTAGCCGAAGAGACCTGACGCGCTCCATTGCGATAACAAATTTCTTCGATTCGCTTCACACTTTCGGCAACCTCGATCGCCAAGCCATCAACTTCGATTAATAAAATCGCTGCCGCATCACGGGGATAGCAGTTAGCCGCCACCGTATCTTCAACGGCATTGATACTCATGTTGTCCATGATTTCCATGCCCCCAGGGATCAGCCCTGCACTGATTACATCGGAAACTGTGGAACCCGCCGCTTCGACAGTCTCAAAGTCGGCTAATAGAACCTGAATCGATTCGGCTGATTTTAAAATCTTGAGGGTGATCTCTGTGGCAATGCCGAGAGTGCCTTCCGAACCGACAAAAATTCCTGTCAAGTCATACCCAGGGCTTTCAGGAATCTTGCTGCCAATGTCTTTAATATCACCATTGGGCAAGACAATCTTTGCGCCGAGAACATGGTTAGTAGTCACTCCATATTTAAGACAATGCACGCCGCCAGAGTTTTCAGCAACATTGCCACCGATGGAACAAATGATTTGACTAGAAGGATCGGGAGCATAATAAAACCCTGCACCGCTCACCGCTTGAGTTACCCAGTTATTAATTACCCCAGGTTGCACAACAACTCGCTGATTTTCAAAATCTACATCCAAAATCTTTTTCATGCGGGAGGTGACAATTAGCACCGAGTCCAGCAATGGCAAAGCGCCCCCCGACAACCCCGTCCCCGAACCTCTAGCAACAAAAGCAATCCTCTCGCGATCGCATATTTTTAGTACCTCTGAGACTTCCTGTGTACTGCTAGGCAAAACGACTAGGGCTGGCTGCTGGCGATAACTAGTCAGTCCATCGCACTCATAGGCAATTAACTCTTCGCGAGTCCTGACTACATAGCGATCGCCGACGATGGCGGCAAATTCTTGGGCGATCGCTTGCCAGTTAAAGCTATGGTTTTGATTGGGTGTGGGTAACGCAAGACTGAGCATAATTTTTGGGGCGGAGGATTAAGTTGTAAAACTAGTGAATCGCGGGCAAAATCTCGCACTTGTTAATATTAGCAATGATCGCTCTGTGAATGGAGGGCGATCGCTTGTTTGCGATCGCTAACCCCCAGCTTATGCAAAATCGCATGAATATGCACCCTTACTGTCCCTGACGAAATGTATAGGCTCTCCGCGATTTCTTGATTGGTCTTATGTTCAGACATTAAAACGAGAATTTCTTTTTCCCTTCGCGTCAAAGTATCAATTTTTGATCCCGATGCATCATCGAAAGTAAGTTCAGAAGATTGATTTTGAAAAGTATGCTGGATTTCGGCAGTAGCCGTAGCATCCCACCAAGAGGCTCCTGCAATCACTGAGCGCATCGCCAAAATCAACGTCTCGGCAGCAACTCCCTTAAGACAGTAACCCTGTGCACCTGCGGAAACTAAACGGGAAATAAGCGATCGCTCATTGCGTGAAGTGAGTACCAAAATCGGTAAGTTAGGATGATTAGTTTTGATTTGGCGACAAGTTTCTAGTCCACCCAACCCTGGTAAACCTATATCAAGCAGGACAAGATCAAAGGGCTGCTGTTTGGCAAGATCGATCGCTGTTTCGCCATCATTAGCCTCTGCTAAGACCGCTATCTTAGTTTCCTGTTGCAAGCGCACCTGTAGACCGAGGCGAAAGAGTTCGTCGTCTTCAACTAACAGGATTTTGAGATTGTCTAAGGTCATTTTTTTAGAGTAAACTTCAGCACCAAGCACCAAAGTTGAAGTTATGGTAGTGAGGCAATTTGAGCGATTATAGACTAGTTAAGTGGGTTGGTATTTTTGATCGATATCGATTGTTTTTTAGGGTTGATGTAGAAGAGAATTCGATTGTGATTCTTTGGTTGGGATATCCAAGAAATGAGGGTGGGAAGAATGATTGTTATAGGTTTTTTTGGAAAATGCTTGAGAAGGTTGATTTTCCTTCTGATGTTGAGCTGTTGATCGAAGGATCTAACATTTTTTAGTATAGCGATCACCTAAATCAAAACCCAAATACCCCCGCGATCGCTCAATAGTCCCAAGGGTTTAGGGTTTCTCTAGGCTGGGCAGCAACCCAAGATTTGACGGTCTGTGAACCTTGGGGTTTCGTCAGTTCTGACAGGACGTTGGTATCAAGAACAATCTTCATAGATCGAATGTTGGTAAGGAACGCATGGGTTCTCTAGGAATTTCGGGGATTTCAAAGTCTCCAAAGTCTGCAAAGCGTCTATTAATGGCGGTAGCGAGGTCAATATTGCTTAACTTTTTGGGTGCTAATACGCTTTTGAGAATTGCTTTAATTTCAAGCTCGATGGTACGCCCATGTTGGGCGGCGCGTTGTTCTAGCTGTTGGGCAATTTCTGGTTCTAGTTGATGAATAGTGATAGTTGACATGGCATTTGGGAGTAGTAACGATTAGTAAATTCTATCCCTAAGCATTTTTCGATTTAGGAGCTATTTCAAAAGCTAGTTGAGAACCGTAGAAACATACATCAAATTCTTGAAAAAAGTTAATTCTTCCTAAAAGTAAAGGTATGTTTTCGGCTTTTGTCCAAGCAAAAACTAAGGTGGCAGGTGCAAACTGATCGATCGCTGCTGACAGAATAATCCCTTTGGCATCGAATTTGGCTAGATTTCCTGCCAGTGTAACTGATGTGTTGTGGTCATTCCAATTTAGTCCTAATTCTATTCCTATTTCGTAGGGGAGAACATTGACACTCGCTCCTGTATCTAATAAGCCTGATGTTGAAATGGAAGTGTTTTGGGATGATAAGGTCAAGGGAAGATAGGGGACAAGGCTAGTTTCTCCCTCAGAGTTGGATTTTTCGACAAAGTTAAAGCGTTTTCTCAATGTCATTTTATTTTGCTTCTTTCTGTAACAAATGTTGTTGCAACATATCAGTTAGAACTTTTTCTGCGGAGAAAGCGTTGTATGGCGACCAAACTTCATAGGTTTTTCCATCTTCAAGAATAGCTGACGTTTGTTCGTCTTTAGTTAGTTCTGTGGCTAAAAACTGGATGGCTTTAACCTTTTCAAAGTGGGATAGCTTTTGTAGTGATGGCAAGATTTCTGTTAATGTCATAGGAATACAGGAGAAATATTAGTTAGATTATAGTGCGATATTTTGTCAAGTCAAAAAATCGCCCCTCAAGTTTTAAATTCAAGTGGCACGGAGCATCTAATCTCAAATCAAACAAGAATCAACAGATTATCTTGTTGTCGCATTTAGTTCTGTAGCGTGTGTTGGTGGAGCAAATAATTGATTTAAGCACCGTTACATTGGCATGGCATTAACGCACCCTACAGAACTAACATTTTTTAGTTTTGATGCGCTCTAAAAGGTCTAGCGATCGCCCCTGCAACAGGTAAATAATTCACAAATGCACTGACCCAACCCGTCGAGAGAATGTATATCTCTAACGCAGTAAAGCGATAAATCCTGCTTGCTCAAAATGTTTGTCGTATGCCAATGCTTCTAGAATGTTCTGTTGTTGCACGATGCAGAATGCAGAATGAGGAGCAGTCGGTGTGGCTCCATGCTTGATCGGGACGTTGTTTGTAGAGAATGAGGGCTTGTTGAAAAATACTATCGGTTTGAGGAATGATTGTTATTGCAGGGTTATCTTGTAGGCTTTCAATGAAGCTTGCGGCGGCGTATCTCAGGAAGTTTCCACGTTTAGAAAAGTGATTTAGGATTTCTGTAAGCACCATTTCACTGGTGATAATTTGTACTTGAGTCAATGTAATACTTAGGTTTATCGCTTTAGAGTGAAGGGTATCTTGAGGATCGAGTAGGGCGATCCAGTATCCAGTGTCAGCAAAGACTGTTTTCATCCTTCAACCTTTGGAGAACCATAGAGATAATGATCGTGGTTGATCGATCCGTCATGGGGAAGTTTATCCCATTCTTCGGTGGGAACTTGGGCTTGAATTTCTTTGACGCGATTTAATAGGTCGAGAATCCCGTTTGTTTTTGTTTCAGTTACCTGATTGTTAATTTTGGCTTGCTGTCTTTGTTTGAGGAATAGGCAAAAGTCAAGGATTTCTTCAACTAATGAGTCGGGGGCTTGTTCGAGTTCTCTACTAAGTATTTCTCTAACTGTCATTTGTTTATCCTCCTAATCTAGATTTTGACAAAAAACTTGTATCTGTTTTTGTTTTTGGAGATAGAAGTCGATTTTCTCTTCTCGTAGTATTAACAACAAATCTATGCCATACCCAACCAATTTTTTCGTCTTTAGTTAAGACTTTGTACCATTCACCATCATTACTAGATTCTTTCAAAACTACGTCAGTGCCGTTCTGCAATCTACTGATCTCATTACCGTTTAGATCTGGGATATCAAGCAATGGAACATAATTGACATCAGGAGAATTTATTTGAATTCGTCCAGCTTGATTTATCTTTTCTTCTGTAGAATTCACAGTGATAAAATTTTTATCAGCTTTTTTGCTTTGTTGACCACACATTCCAATCAAGAAAATTATGATAATACCAACGGCTATTATCTGCGGTTGAATAGATTCAAAATTAGTAGAATTATGGTGACTAGCTATATAACGCTGTCTTATTTGATCTAATTGATGAATTCTGTTTAATTCTTCAGTAATCTTCTTCTGAACGTCTAATAAATATATCTGCAATGGTTGAGTCCATAAATCTAAAATATCTGAAAACTCAGAATTTTTCAGATATTCAAATAATTTAGGGGTATGGAAAGGATTGAGATTTAGGCAGTATAAATCAGAGAAGCATAGTGCAACCACCGTGTAAACATCAGAAATCAACTCTAGCAACCCTTGATCAATCAACTCAGAACTGTATCCTTGTAGTTCTAGTTCTCTTTTCAGTTTAACCCAATTCAAAGGGGGTAAAAGTTCTTCATGACTTGCCATTGAATAACTAATTTCTGGATTATCATGACTGGTGAAATTCGCTACTGGGCAAGTTATAGTAATTGTTATAAATATTTTTTGATGAGTAATTTTACTGTTAAAGATAAGATTTGGTATTGGAGCTAAAAATTTACCAATATATTGTGCTTGAGATTCTTGAATTGAATCACTAAGTATATTTTTATAACCGATAGAATATGCAGTTGTATCAGATGAATAATAACGCTTTATGACATCCTGAAGACGATATTTAATTTCTTCTTCTAAGGAATTGAATATAAATTCTTGACTTAAATTCTTGGGGGGTGAAGGAATAATTATAAACCGACCACTTTCCTTTAACATGATTTCTAAAATATCATCTCTACTTATTTGAAGAGGTAAGTAGTGCATATCTGTTTCAATCTGTATTCTTCTGCGACTTTCTTCAAGAGCCAGATGTTGAGATTGCTTTATTGTTTTTAGATTCTCCTCAGCGATATATTTTTGCCATTGGAATCTATTATGTTCGAGTTGATATATCTCTTCTTGTAATTGAAATTGTCTTTCTGCTATCTGTGCACGAAAGCTATAATCTAATTGTTCTAGTTCTAATCTCTCTTGTTCAATTTGTACAATTTTTTCTGAGTAATAAGCTTCAAAACTGGCTACTCTAGAGTAATCCTGTTTGGTTTCAGGAAGCGTATTTTGAAACCAACCGAATACTCTTCCAATCATTTCCATTGGGAAGCTTATTATACTATTAAAGTGGTTTGTAACATTACCTTGATTACCATGAATAGTAGATTGGTTCTGAGTTAAATCACGTCCTGCTGCACCTATCGGGCTATCGTGGATAGAAGAACCAGTAACATTTATATCTTGATTAAATGGATCTACCGTCATAAATTATTGATGCGAAAAACTACTAAACAAAAACATAAATATCTCAGGAGAAAAAATTAGTTGAAACCCCTAACCAAGGTAGTAATTGTTTAAAAATTGGCTGTACCTTATCCCAGATCTTCTGACCAGTTTCGATAGTTTCATTAGTATCTTTCAAAACGCCAGCAACCTTTTTTAAACTATCGGCAGTGAATTTTTTGTCAGTATTTTCTGAGTTTGCCTCTTCTTTGGCTGCATCTAAATACCGCAAAGCCTTTTCTTGATGTATTTGAGCAAATCCAGTTGTTTTTATGAGTTTTTCAATATCTGTTAATAGATCAAGTACTTTCTCTCGACTTAGATCTTGTGCTGTTAAACCTTGAATAACCTGTCGGCTTTGGGTTAGGTCTCGCCCAGCAAGCCCAAATTGGCTTCCCGAAAGGGTGCTACCACTGATGTTAATTGATTGTGAAGGATTTTTATCTGACATGATTATCAGGTATGTAAAAGCACTAAACCGTATGTATAGATTCCATTTTAGACTAAACTTTAGATTTTTTTATCAAAATGCAAGAAAAAAAGACAATATTTTTTTGTAGACTTCTTCTTCAGCCACAAATTGAATCCTTTGTCACCTATTTCACCATCGCTATAGCACCAATCCTGATGGTGACTCACCAATTTTGGAAATGGCAAGAATAGGAGCTAGTGTCGATATTCAGGTTTCCAAAAACAAAGATTGGAAAACTGAAAAGCTATATCCATGCAAAGCTGTCGCGATTATCGACCAAGAAAATAAGGTGGACATCGGACTGATATCGCCAGCCTCCATTGAAGCCTATGGCAAAACCCTAGAAACGGGCAAAATGCTTGCCAATCTAAAACTTGAGTTCAAATTAGGAATATCCAGAAATGACATAGACGACAAGTTTGCTGATGCAGAAAAGTATTTAGAAGTGCACCGTGATGGGATTCCAGAACTAGAGCGAGAAAGCAGAGCTTCGGCACTGTGGCACAACAATAACCGTGCGATCGCCTGATTGATTTATGCTTTTTAGTGACATTTTTAAGATACAGGTGATTGTAAAGGCGATCGCTATACCAACTTGTGATTCAATAGTGATGATTTACAACGGTGTTAGCGTAAGTGGCAGTCTATAACTTTCGGAATGAAGCAACCGAAGACATAAACTATGGTCGCGTCACAAAAAACAGCTTAAAACTTTTGCCCAAAATATTACATCAAAAGGCTCAAATCAAGCTTGCTAGAATCTCTGCGGCAACCTCACTCGAAGACTTACGCGAACTCCGTGGCAATCGCCTAGAAATCTTGCAGGGAGATAGACAAGGACAATACAGTATTCGTATCAACGATCAATATCGCATTTGCTTCCGATGGCTACAAGAGAATGCTTATGATGTAGAAATCATTGACTATCATGATTGATAGCCATAAATTATTTGTTAAACCATTAGACTTGTAACACAACCAATCATGCAGCAATTACACCTAACGCCTATTCACCCTGGAAAAGTTTTACAGGATGAACTAGAAGAAATTAATATCTCCTCCGAAGCCTTAGCAAAGCATATAGAAATACCACCCAGTATCATTCACGATATTTGTGATGGGAAGAAGGATATTAACGCACTACTAGCCATGAAACTGTCTCGTGCATTGGGAGCAAGTCCCCAATTTTGGTTAAATCTTCAAAATAATTGGGAGATTAGCCAGATTAAAGAATCCGAATATCAAAACATCCACTCAATCGCCGCTTAATAGCGATCGCATCCTTTATGCACCATCCACAGACCGATGAAATCATGAACGAACTGCGCGATCGCTTGTTGTAATGATAAGGAGATCGCCCCAAGGACAACAAATAAAAACCTTGGCGCTCCTGTCCCTGTAAAGATTTCTCCACTTCAGTCTTAGCAACTTGCCAATCTTGACGAGCGATCGCCACCTCAGCCCGTAACCTCGCCACCCAGTCTGGCAAAATCACCAACTCAGGCGATCATTTTTCCTCAAGGCGCAACCATTCCTGCCATGCCCACGGCAACTCCTGCCCAACCCCGCGTTTACCCTCCCACGCAAACACCCATTCCAAAACATCCGCAGTCTCACGCTCCAGCATTGCTTGCAACTCTGCACGATCCAAATCAAAGTCAAAGGGAGGCTCAGCTCTGCTTCCACATCATCCATAGCACCAGAGGAAACTTAAACCGCTTCCGAAATTCCTCTCTCGCATTATTCGCTAGCGCCAAAATGTTATGCAAGTGCCTAGAAAGTTTTGCGACGCAAAACTTTCTAGGCACTTGGTTTGGATTTGAGTGCAAAGTTCTGTAAGCGTTATGGAGAAATCTATGAGGGCGGTAGCACCACAAAAAGTTTGCTCTTAATCGCCTCTGGACGCTCTTGGTAGGGGACGGCTCCCGTGGGATGCTCTAAATATTGTTGGCAAAATTGCGATACATCGGTTGCCGACTCTAATGGATGCAGATCGCTAAAGATAAATGTATATTTATTCGTGCCTCTAAAAGCAACCGCACAGGCGCGATCGCAAGCTGCCATACACTTTACAGGCTGGACTTCTAAGCGATCGCCTAGTCCTGCCAGATTTTCACTGAGAGCATTAAAAAGATGCTGTCCACCTCTCAAGCCTTCATGTTCCTTTTGTGTATCGGAAAATCGACAAAGGGTGCAAACAAAGAGTTTATGTTGAGTCATTCTGTTTATTTTGTGTTTACTTATTTCGTGCAAAAAAATTCAATGATTTCTAGACTTCTCGATTTTTCTCAAATTTTTTTCAATGAGAAGTTAGCCCAATGTTTGGGATGGAATAGATATAAAGATTCTGAAGTTGTTACAAAGCAACGATTTCAGAATCTTTAATACAAAAAGGACAAATTAGTGAACAGTTTGCCCAGTGGTCATATAAACATGTCAATGTGACAAGCTGTCTAGCTCGCCACGGCAAAGCTTTGATAGAATCACTCATTCTGTAACTCGCAGATGGGATATAGGTTTACAAGAGTTGTTTGGTGGGCATCCTGACTCGAAAAGCTTGTTAATTAACGATCAATCAGCTTTCATCACAGTTGCGGTACAGCGTCGGATTTACACCGAACTTTCCCCGTTTCCTCTAGTGACTGCTCCTCACTAGAACCAAACAATGTATCGAACTATATCAGCATGATTGCAACATAGCAAGAAATAGTCAAAAGATATTTTTTCTATTTCTTGCTATGTTGCAATCACAAGCGATCGCCTAGTTCTCTTCTTTTTAAATTGATTGAATAGGAACTTCTGCAAAGAAACAACTTCTCGCACCAGTGTGACAAGCAATATCGACAAGTAGCTGTCCATCTAAGAAGCTCGTAACGATAATCACAGGCATTCCCTACTTGGGGATATCAAGTTGAGGAGTTTTCATGGTTTGGAAATAGGAAGTTTATGACTGTCTTAATTTGTGCTTTTGTGTAGCGATCGCCTCCACTACATCAGCATGGGTAATATCAGGAATAGCCTTATGAATGCGAAGTACACGATGTGGAGTGGTCATCACTGCGATCGCCGTTTGCATGGGTGGACAACCAGAATCTTGGCATTGTAATTGGCTGAGAGAAATAACTGTATGGCGATCAATTTGTAAGACTTCATATAGCCAATCCTTGACCCGTTGCGACTGTTCTGCACTAACGGTAGGTTTTTTTGGGAAAATATCTATGGACATGGGACGAGAATATCGCGCTAAGGTAGTTTGATTGTATACTAAGAATGATTATCATTATCAGATTAGTCGCGCATTTAGTCGCACACAAAAAATATGCTAGAAGTTGAGCATTTGGCAGTCAGCTATCACGATGTCAAGGCTGTGGAGGATGTTAGCTTTGCGATCGCTTCTGGGCAAATGGTGGCGGTGATTGGTCCTAATGGTGCTGGCAAAAGTACGATTTTTAAGGCAATTCTTGGTTTAGTGCCTGCTAGTGGTGGTCATGTACGCTATCGATCGCGAGCTTTACATCGCCAACTTCGCACTGTTGCCTATGTGCCGCAGCGATCGCAAGTTGATTGGGATTTTCCTGTAACGGTCTGGGGTGCAGTAATGATGGCACGTACACGTCATCGCAATTGGCTAGGCTGGCTCAAGAAATCAGGCTGTCACTGCGAGAGTATTGTCAAATCGGCACTTCAGCGTGTCGGGATATGGGAACTGCGCGATCGCCAAATTGGTGAATTATCAGGTGGTCAACAACAGAGAGTATTTCTGGCTAGGGCGATCGCCCAAGAAGCAGAATTACTATTTTTCGATGAGCCATTTGTGGGTGTCGATAAGAAAACTGAGGCAGTAATTTTTGATGTGTTTGCCGAATTGAAGTCTCAAAACAAAATCCTCTTAGTGATCACTCACGATCTTGGTTCTAATTTGGATAACTATGATCATCTTTTATTGCTGAATAAAGAACTTATCGCTGAAGGCGATCGCGATACTGTAATTACCACCCAGAATATTAAACGCGCCTATGGCGATAGTGTGATTTTAATGCAAAGAGAATTGTAGACCCTCACCCCTAAGGGGCTAGGGGTGAGGGCAGATCTTCGGTTTGGATGAGATAAGTTAAGGAATAAAATTTATGCTGACTTGGTTAATAGAGCCTTTAGGATTTGAATTCATGCGAAATGCGATCGCCATTGGCGTTCTCATTGGCATTCTATCAGCAGTAATTGGAAGTTATCTGATCGTGCAGCACATGGGGCTTTTAGGTGATGTGGTTGCCCATGCTGTCTTACCAGGGCTGGCGATCGCCTTTTATATTGGCATTGATATTTTTCTGGGTGCGTTCATTGCGGGAACGATTAGTACCTTTGTGGTGGCTTGGATTCAGACCCATTCCAAAATTAAAGTTGATACGGCAATGGCTCTAGTATTCTCAGGTTTTTTAGCCTTGGGTGTCATGTTAATTACTACCCTCAAAAGCAAATTAGATCTGCATAGTTTTCTATTTGGCGATATTTTAGGAGTGACTACGGCTGACCTATGGCGAACTTTAATTATTGCGATCGCGGTTCTCGCCTGTGTCACCATCTTTTACCGTGAATTAATCTTCTATTGCTTCGATCCCCTAGCCTCCAAAGCAATGGGTTTACCTGTCCATTTCATTCACTTTGGACTGATGGCAGGAATTACGCTCACGATTATTGCCAGTATGCAATCAGTTGGCGTGGTGTTGGTGGTATCTCTGCTCACTGGCCCAGCCGCCACTGCCTATCTAATAGTAAAGGAATTACATTTGATGATGATCTTAGGAGCGATCATTGGAGTGATAGCCAGTGTCAGTGGTATGTATGTTAGCTATTATCAAAATGTTCCTTCTGGTAGTGCGATCGTGCTGATCATTTCGGGATTCTTCTTACTAGCATTGCTACTTAGCCCATCTCAAGGAATTCTAACAAAAAGGGTATTCACCCGAAGGGCTAGGACTTTACTGAGCAGAATAAAAAACTAGAGGCTGCCCGCGTAGTGGACGGGACAGCCTCTAGTTTTAATTGTATAGCAAAGCAAGAGTTCGTTAGTACAAATCAAAACCCAAGAAGCGAGTGGCGGCGCTACGCGCCGCCACTAGCCTTCTGGTTTTATGTCCTAAGCAAAACTTTTTTTGCTATACAAAGTGTTGTCTAAAGTCTATGGAACTTTTACTGTCTCCAGCAGACGTTGAATAACTTTTCTAGGCGATCGCCTGCCTGCTGCCATAATCCGATGTCCCAATACATAGGGCGCTAAGAACTTGACATCATCGGGTAAAACATATTCGGACTGGCGACTGGGATTGAGAACTTGCTGAATAAAGGCATAGCTCTGAACTGAGCGCAATAATGCCGAAGTCCCTCTCGGACTGACTCCGAGGGTAATCTCTTCATCGTTACGGGTAGCACGAACAACATTGACAATATATTCGCTAGTCGCATCACTTACGGGGATATGGGCACAAAGCTTCCGAATTTCGATTACTTCCTCTGGAGTGATGCATGGTTCCAATTGGTCAGAGCCAATCTTGCCAGATTGCATTCGCTTTAACATCTCTAACTCCTCTGCTTCACTGGGATAGCCAACGCTAAAAGATAGAGCGAAGCGATCGAGTTGCGCTTCAGGTAATGGAAATGTCCCTTGATATTCAATTGGATTTTGAGTAGCGATCGCAAAGAATGGCGAAGGAACCTTCCGCGAGATGCCATCGACAGTAACCTGTCCCTCTTCCATCACTTCTAGCAGTGCTGACTGAGTACGCGGCGTGGCACGGTTAATCTCATCCGCTAGCAGCACATTAGCAAATACGGGACCCGCTAAAAACTGAAATTCTCCTTTCTGCGGATTCCAAATATTAGTACCTGTAATATCTGTCGGCAGGAGATCGGGTGTACATTGCACCCGTTGAAATTTTCCAGAAATAGAGGCAGCTAAAGATTTAGCAAGTAATGTCTTTCCTACTCCTGGCACATCTTCTAGTAAGGCGTGTCCCCCCGAAAAAAGAGCCACTAAAACTAACTGAATGGCTTCATCCTTACCCACAATCGCCTTGGACAAATTATCGACTAGCTGCTGAACCTTGAGTTGCTTTTCCATAGTTAGCTATATCTTGTTTTCTATCATTGATGAATTGTAATCAAAAATTCTGGTTACTTCATCCATCTCAAACAATACCTTACTTTGTCAGTTTATGCCCAAATAGGGTAAGGCGTGGATTTTTGGTAATTAGGCTCGCGATCGCTTCCACAATCGATAACCCACAAAAGAGGCGATCGCCACAACCAGCACAACCACTATGGCTTTAGAAATGACATCAATATAATCTTCAACTAATTTGTAGTTACTACCTAGGAAATAACCTGCATAGGTCAGTAGAGAGACCCAACAAATTGTGCCAATTGTGGAATAGAGAAAGAACGGAAGGAGCGGCATCTTGCTGATCCCTGCAGGAATAGAGATAAGGGTGCGAATGCCAGGGACTAAACGACCGAATAAAACTGCCTTAGAGCCATGCTTCTGAAACCAATCGACAGATTTGTAGATATCTTTTGCAGAAATTCCGATCCACTTTCCATAGCGGTCAGCTATTGTTTGTAATCTCTCTTGCCCCAGTAGCAGCCCCGCATAGTACCAAGGGATAGCACCTAGAATAGTTCCAATTACGCCAACAGCGATCGCAGGAATCACCTGAATCTTAGTATCTGCAAAAGTAGCTGTGTAGCCCGCTAGAGGCATAATCAGCTCTGAGGGAATCGGTGGAAATAAGTTCTCGGCAAACATGAGTAAGCCAATTCCCCAATATCCCAGAGAATTCATTGTGTTAGTAATCCATTCCTGCATATTGTGTTCCCAAGTATTGCTCCTAAAAGCATACATCTGATGAAACCGATTGTGGTATTTTCAGCGCCGCTGGCGCTAAAAATACCTAAGGGTTTTCCAATCAAGAAATGGCGTAGCTATTTCTTGATTGGAAAACCCTTATTGAAATTAGGTTTTAATTCACAAAAATGTAGTCATACTTTTGTGAATAGGGACTACGGGGTAATATTTTTACTTGACCCGTTTTACCGTTAGTTGATAAGCGCCCTGACCTGAAGCATCAAAGGCATTAACGATCGCGCGATAGGTGCCAGTAACAGGCAACTCAAGGGTCATACTTGCTTGCTTACGGCTGGGTAAGCCATTGTTTTCTTGCACGACCTGTTGGTTAGGAGAAAATAGAACTAAATAAGGATGAAAGTCAGTACTATTTAAATCAATCTGGATCACTTGTCCAGCTTGACCACTAAAACTGACGGTGTCGAAGCGACTACCATCCCTTGCCAAAACCCGACTCGACAAACCAAGTACACCATTCTTTTGCAATAGCACTTGGCGATCGCCTGAGGGACTTGAGGGAGCAGATACAAAGTTATTAGCTAAACGGCTAGAAAGAATGAACGAGCCAGTTTGACCAACTTCGTAGGAATTTGCATAGAGTGTATATCTGCCTGTAATTGGTAATGTCACGACAATTCGGGCATTTTTACCACCAGCACTATCATCATCTTCGGCGATTTTTCGTCCAGCCGAGTCAAACAGCACTAGGTAAGGATCAATTCCATTACCACGCATTTCGATAATGATAGATTGTCCCGCCTGTCCCTGAAATTGATAGGCTTTGAAATAACTACCATCGGGAAGTGTATTGTCTGATGGAGTTAAAACTGAAGAAATGGCATTACCACCAATAGAAATCACGGTTGGGCTAGCGATGGATACTGCTGGTCTAGAACTTCCAGAATTATTGGCGATCGCTCCCTGTCTTGCGGAGGCGATGAATTTTTGAACCGTATCGGCTTCAATTGCTAAGCCAATGCCACTGCTAGCCGAGTTAGCCGTAAATATGGCAGTATTTACGCCAACCAATTCACCACGACTATTTAGTAATGGGCCCCCAGAGTTTCCAGGATTAAGAGCGGCATCAGTTTGTAAAAGATTGCGATCGCGATCAATGCGGCTGATGATGCCCGTAGTTAAAGTCCCCGCAAATCTGCCAAAGGGATTACCGATCGCAAAAGCTCTTTGACCAACTTGAATACTACTGGATCTTGCCAGAGGAATCGTTGGCAGATTAACTTTTACGTCCTCTAGGCGAATAATGGCTAGGTCAGGATTGCGACTACTGGCGATGACTATGCCACGAAATTGACGCTTGTCGCTGAGGGTTACATTAACGACATTTGCACCACGCACCACATGGGCATTGGTCAAAACTAATCCCTTGGGGTCAATAATCGAGCCACTGCCATTGCCACTACGTGACTGAATCGAGACGACTGCGGGGCTAGCTGATTTATAAACACGAATATTTGTATCTTCATCGGTTTGAGCAACCACAGATGGAGGCGCAATCACAGGAGGCAAGGCGATCACGCCCACGCTTCCACATAGCGCTAAACTCGATATTAAAATCTTTTCAACAAGTTTGTTTTTCACTAAACTATCCTCGGTCACAGTCATTACAGCCTATTGAGACTTTGAGTAGTACAGAGAGATTCTGGGAAGATCCGCTCTGCAACGCTTTCCAAAATCTTTCTGGGTTTTAATTAAGCAAAAAGCGCTGTATCTATATTAATCAAGAAGATCACAACACTGTAGCGTTTATCAATCTAGTGAAGTGCGGATTTGTTGTCCCGCCGAAGGTTGGGGAACAAATCCTTGTACCTCGCTTGCTTTAATAGCGATATATTCTTTTACTTAAAATCATCACTGGATTTGTTTCTTAGTTTACAAAAGTGAATATTTTTATCCTTAGTAATCTCACAATTCATTTAGGATTGCTATAGTTTCCAAAGACATTATTACTAAATTTTGCGATCGTATACATCACCTGAAGTAACTAAAAAATCTGTAACAGTAGTTAATTGTAGGGAGCGGCTGCGCCGCCCACTTACAATCAATCAGTAAGTAGAAGGTTGACATTGTTTAATCGTTTAATCATGCTAAATATTAATCCTGTTCAAAAAATTGGTCATTTGATGGCAATAGATGATCAAGGATATCTAGTTAATGAATGTAGCTGGCAATCCATTCAATCACCTTGGACTGATTGCGTGGAAGCGCTGAGAAATCTATGCGTAGAAGAATTTGGCGATCGCTTGCATAGTTTATATTTGCGTGGCTCAGTGCCTCGTGGTCAAGGGATCTTGAATATTTCTGACTTAGATAGCGTGGCAATTTTTCGGCAAAAAGTAACACCTGAAATGATAGCTACAATAAATAGCCTTGAATCTCAATTGGAGAAGCAATTTAAATTTTGTCAAAAGATAGAAATTAGTTTCGCCGAACGTAATTACGTGCAAGAAGATATTTATTGGCAAGCAATTTTACAGACTCAAGGTTTATGCATTTACGGCGAAGATATGCGATCGCAATTTCCACGTTTTAAGCCAAGTCTTGATTTAGTAAGTCATGCCTTTCAGATTGCAGAAGACATCGCGGAGACTCAAACTATACTGCGGCAAACTCCTAAACAATTCCATAATTTTGATGCAACTATCAAACAAAGATGTCTTTGGATTAATAAGCGTATTGTTCGTACTGGATTTGAGTTGGTGATGCTCAGAGAAAATTCTTTCACCCGCGATCTTTATCCTTGCTATGAGAGATTTGCAAAGCATTTTCCTGCTCAAAGCAAACTAATGTATAAGTCTCTAGAATTGGCTATTCAGCCATCTAGCGATCGCGATGGACTACTAATGTTTCTCAGTCATTTTGGAAGCTGGTTAGCATCTGAAGTTAACAGAACTTTTAATAATTAGGAAGGTCATTCCGCCCGCTTTGCAAACAGAACAATCTCCTTGGTTTTAGGGCAGCTTCGACTTCGCTCAGCTAACGTTGGCTGAGCGAAGTCGAAGCCTCTTCTAGCTTTTTACTAATAGGATTCCTTCTGTAACTAAATGGGTAAGTAGGGGAATCACCTCTAACTCTAAGTCCAGATCGGGCGACCAGTCTGCCATGTCTAAAATACTAAAACTGGACTGCTGAAATAACTTCTTAATGACGCTAAGCGGTAAGCCTGTAATCGTGATTTGCTTGGAACCAACTGTGACTTGATAACATTCTTCTTGGGAATCCTCTGTGGTAATAATAGCAATCTCAATACGTTGGGATTTTAATAGTATAAATTCAGTTTCTAAGCCCTGATCAAAAATATTAAAACCTAATTGTGCAGGCAATGAAAAAGGTGCGACAGGTTGAATCTCAGTTTGTAGATTGCTCAGATATTTCTGGATTAAATCTGGTTGTTGTAAGTATTCAATTAAACTTTGCTGAAGCTCTTTTAAATGATGTTCTCGATCTTGCTCATTGCCATCCAAACTTAAAGGCAAATTTTGTCGCCATATCGGTTGATTTTGTAATTCTGAACTAAGCCACTGGAGCCAGTTCATACCCACAAAGCAGTTGATACCAATAGTAAGATGTAAAGAAGGAATCTCCCCTGCGATCGCATAGTGCCAATGACCACGTGGGATATATAGGCAGTCTCCTTGACGCATTACACATTGGAGATAGGGCGGCTGATCGGGTGGTAAATGATCGGGCGATCGCGTCTCCGATGTGGGGAATTTAAAGGTGTCTGGAAAAATAAACCATTCTTTTTCGCCTTCAATTTGTAAAATCATTACATCATGGCTGTCGTAATGGCTGCTAAAGCCCCGTTGCTGTGCAGGGGAGCAATACAAATTGGTCTGCACTGGATGTCCGATTTCGTGACATAATTCTTTAGCTAAGCTGGCTAATGCAGGTATGTTTTCATCAATTCCATTGATAACTAAAGTTGCCCCCTGCCGAAAATGACTATGCCAGTCACGCCGACTACCCTCCGTCAAAGCCTGTCCATCTAAAGAAAAAAATAATTTAGAATCATCCAATTGATGGAAGTTAAGTAAATGATTAAGTTGCTCCCAAGAGAAGAGATGAGCAAACTTGTGGCGATCGCTTGCGGGAATGTGAACAGCCTGTCGAGTCCAGTTTTGGCGCAGAAAATTTTTTACTGAATAGGGAGCAATAAGATATTCCAGCATATCGGAATTACTATAAGTTTGGTGATGACACACTAAAAGCTGGGAGTACTCGCTATGTGAGCACTCCCAGCTTTTAAGAGTTACTAACGCACAACGCGGATAATACGAATCTGAGTTTGGGTATTGGTTCTGATAGGAGTCGGCAACGGGGTTGGTCTGACAATAACTACGGGACGCACAGGATGGACTACACGCACAGGTTGACGATTTCCAGAGTTTCTCTGGTTGTCGTAATCCTTTTTGCCCTTGTCGCTATTGCGTTTGTTGTCACGGTTACGTTTATTGTCATTGTTGCGATCGGCAATTAGTAGTGGTTGCGCGTTTTGGTTTAATTCAACAACTTCAACTTTAATGGGAGACTGACGATTGGATTGATAGCTGCTCGGTTCGGTAACTGCGGCAAAAGAAGCGATCGGTAAAAATAAAGAAGCCTTGACTCCTAAAAATAGGCTCATTAGCAATTTGGGGTTCATTCTTTTCTCCAAAAATTATAAAGATGCCCACTTTCTGTCAAGTAGAAATTAACAGACATAGTAGAACTCCATGGCTAGACCTTGATATGGAAGTTTTAGTTCCCTTTCATGCAAATTCACAAAAGCGAAACTACACTTTTGTGAATTAAAAAACAAACCCAGTATGATTTTCCAAACCAAGAAATAGCTAAGTCTCAATAATTGAATGGCGGCGCATCGCGCCGCCATTCAATTATTGAGAACTAACATCAAAGCGTTGCAAAGCAACACTTTGATGTTGTTTAGAGTGGTACAAATCCTGCGCTAGTGACAATTTCTTGTCCACGAGGAGATAGGGTAAAGTCAATGAATTCTTTGACAACAGGGCTAATTTTGCGCTGCACTACTAAGGAAATTACTCGACTAATTGGATATTTGCCACTTTTAATCATTTCCATATCTGTCGGCAAAGCTCCATTAACAGGCACGATTTTAATGATTTCCTGCCCTACTGCTTGGGAGACGGTGGTGTAACTAATACCGTTATCACCTAAGGCTTGCAGGATCGCTGTGGTTTCATCCCTCGGCCAAGTAATAAAATTGTTGCTATCAGGGGCAAAGGGTTCGTCACTTAAAACGATGCTATGAAATAGGCTTTGGGTTCCGCTTGCCTTAGCACGATTGATCACCTTGATCGGCTGATCTGCGCCCCCAACCTGTGACCAATTGGTAATTTTGCCTTGGTAAATATCTTTGAGTTGCGCCATAGTTAACTCGCCATTGAAGGGATTATTAATCCCAATGACGATCGCCAAAGCATCACGGGCGATCGGCACAGCCCGCAGCCCTTTGGTGACTTCTTCGGCACTAAGCGATCGCGAGTTAGCCGCAATTAAAATTTGATTATTCAGTAGCGCCGCAATCCCTTTATTACTTCCATTTGGTCTGCCATCGGGTAGACCATAGGTTGATGGTGTCGATGGATTTTTTTGGGAATAGCCTGCCTGTAATTGCTTCATTAGCTTTACCATGGTGACGCTGCCATCCATGGTAATTACGGGCGGATTGGGTAAGGATACCTCGAGATCTGGGACTATGGCATCGGGGCTAAGGTTAGAAGAATTGCCAGTTGGCGATGGGCTTGGGGAATTAGCAATGGGTTGATTTGGTGTTGGTGAAGAAGCCACATTTGGGGATGGGGAAGTAGCAAGATTGGCTGTTGAGTTTGATCTAAAGAGCCAGTAACCTCCGCCAGCAAGCCCTGCGCTAATCAGCAACGACAATGCTAGAACCGTAGTTTCTTTACCCTGTGACATAGGATTATGTTCCTAAAAGATGCTGCAATACTTGCCTAACTTTACAGCAAAACCCAGAAAAGTTTTTGAACATGGTGGCTCCGCCACGATGCCCAAATCAAGAAAACTTTGTAAGCTTTGCTAGGCAAAGCTTACAAAGTTTTTTTGATTTGGGCATAAGCACGAAGCGCTGTAGGCTAAGATCGAGACTAGAAGTAAACCATAGACATGACGTGTTCCCAAAAATTCAATTTCACCTTAAACAAATCTGGCGGCATCAGATCGTGGCAATTTTGGCTAACCTCAAAACTGCGATCGCCTTACTATTATTGATAGCTTTGTTTAGTATCCTTGGCACAGTCATTGAGCAGGGACAGACCCTCGATTTTTATCGTAACAACTATCCTGAACATCCTGCCTTGTTTGGCTTTTTGTCCTATCAAGTGATTTTAGCGATCGGGTTAGATCATGTCTATGGCAGTTGGTGGTTTTTGACATTGTTGATTTTATTTGGCACTAGCCTGACTGCCTGTACTTTTAATCGCCAGTTGCCCATCCTCAAAGCTTCTAAGCGTTGGTTCTATTACACTAAGCCCCAAAGCTTTGCCAAATTACCCCTCGCTACTGAAATTGTGGGTGGTAGCGTGAGCAGCCTCTCGCAGTCTCTCCAAAATAAAAACTATCAAATCTACCAAACAGGCGATCGCCTTTATGCTCGTAAAGGTTTAGTTGGCAGAGTTGGACCCATCGTCGTTCATGCCAGTATGCTGTTGGTTTTAGTGGGTTCCATTTGGGGAAGTCTGACTGGTTTTATCGCTCAAGAAATGGTTCCCAGCGGCGATACCTTTCAAGTTAAAAATATTACGGAAGCAGGAATTTGGTCAGAGCGTCAAGTTCCCAAAGACTGGTCAGTAAGGGTCAATCGCTTTTGGATTGATTACACTCCTAAGGGCAGTATCGATCAGTTCTATTCTGATCTGTCGGTTTTAGATAAAGATGGAACTGAGGTCGATCGCCAAACAATCCATGTCAATAAACCCCTCAAACATAAAGGCGTAACCTTCTATCAGGCAAATTGGGATATCCATGCCGTGAGATTCACCTTAAACAATAGCCCCGTTTTGCAGTTACCTGTTAGTAAATTGGAATCTCAAAATGGCGGTCGTCAAGTTTGGGGGACTTGGATTCCCACCAAGCCCGATCTCAGTGCGGGAATTACGCTAATCACGCCCGACTTGCAAGGGACTTTCTTGATCTATGACGAAAAAGGAAACTTGTTAAATACGGTGCGTACTAATGGAAGTGTGGAAATTAATGGGATTACGTTTACGTTAAAAGAAGCAGTTGGTAGCACGGGTTTACAAATTAAAGCCGATCCAGGCATTCCCATTGTCTATGCGGGATTTGGACTATTGATGTTAGGTGTAATCATGAGTTACGTCAGTCACTCTCAGATTTGGGCTTTACAGGTGGGCGATCGCTTATTTGTGGGTGGCAAGACCAATCGCGCTCAAGTTAGCTTTGAGTCAGAACTAATCGAAATCACCAATCAGGTTACAAGCCAAGTTACTGCTATGGCGATGTGATTGATAATGCCCCATCCAGTTAGTAGGGCTTCGACTTCGCTCAACCATTGATATAAGCTGGCTGAGCGAAGTCGAAGCCTTTCCTTTATGGTTTATTTTTGAGAATATCCTTTGCCATGTTCAAAAAGTAATCGGGACTATCAGCACCATTGTTTGCACTGCGGCGATCGCTATCGTTTGTCTTTTGGGCAATATCGAGGTCAGAAAGCACCACTGGCGTGATATCCAGCGTATTGGGAGATAAAACCTCCGATGGTGCAGGGGAGAGCGTCTTCGGTGTATGTAGCAAGTAGACAATGCGATCGCCTGCTTGCCATGTCACATCCACAGACACGATCTGCAATTGTTCTTTTCTCTCAAATATCAGGGGTAATAATATTCCCGCGTTGAACATCGTATTAAAACTATTTAACTGATACTGAATATCTTGATCAGTGATGAAAATTTCACCGACCCGAACTTCTCTTTGGAGAATATATTGATTCCAAGATTTAATCGGAACCCGATCGCTAAAGGCTTGCTGTACCGATATATTTTCTTCGCGATCATTACTATCTAATTCGCCACTGCGGACATATACTGCAAATACTTTGGGCGGCTTAAACTCCTTTACCACCAACTGAGCGATCACAATATTTACGTCAGTGTTCACCGTCAGCGCTACAAAAGTTCCCACAGAATCCAGTCCCGCATCAGCGAGGGACTTGGCATCTAGCCCATTACTGACAAAAGCGGGAATATCATACTCAGCCGCTTGTTTGCAAAGTTCAGCACTCGTATCAATCACCGATACCCTTTGACCATTGGCTTGAAATAATCGCGCAATCAATACACCAATGGGATTACTGCCGACAATCACTAATCCAGAAATATCAGGTTGATTTAGCCCCAATAACTTGGCGACAAATTTTGCAGAAAGCCCCTGTAAAAATACAGTCATGGCGATCGTCAAAAACACCAGAGCCTTAATCGATTCACCACCATTAACGCCCCGCTCGGTCAATAAAATCGAAAATAAAGAAGCCACCGAAGCCGCCACAATTCCCCTTGGCGCACACCAAGCCATGAAAGCTTTTTGTCGCCATGTAAAGCTACTATTCCAAGTGCTAATAATCACATTGAGCGGTCGCACCACAAACATCAAAAATAGAACTGTTTTTACTCCATCCCAACCCAAAGCGAAGATACTCGGAATGGAGAGATTAGCTGATAGCAGAATAAACAAAACCGACACAATCAAGGCGACAAGCTGACTTTTAAACTTAAGCAAAGCGCGATTATTCGGTACTTCTGAGGCTCGAAGCACAATCCCCATAACCACAACAGCCGTTAATCCAGATTCACTTTGAATTGTCTGGGCGATCCCAAATACACCCAACACTGCCGCCACCACCACCGCACTTTTGGTGTCTTCAGCCAAGAAAGTTGCCCGTTGCAAAAAAACACCCAAGAGCCAGCCTGCGATCGCACCGATCGCACCACCCACTCCCAACCGTATGCCCAAATCACTAACTACGGCAAAAGCCCCTGCGGTGGTATTCAGTGCAACATCCAGAACAACAACTGCCAGCACAGAACCGATCGCATCTATTAATACCCCCTCCCCTTCCAAGATTGTCGCTAGTCGGCGATCAAGTCCCACTTCCTCAATAATCGGATTTACCACCGTGGGGCCCGTCACCACGACTAACGCTGCATACAGAAAAGCGATCGTCCAAGGAAACTCACTAAACCAGTAAGCCGCAAATCCACCACCGATGAGGGTAATCAAAGCGCCAATCGTAATTAAATTACGCAGGCTTTCCGAAACTTTTCCTAAATCCTTAAGCTGTAAATTTAATCCTCCATCAAATAAGATCAAAGCCACCGAAATAGAGACGATCGCTTCTAGCCCATCACCTAAACCCCTTGGTTGCACAAGATTAAGCCCATCACCCCCCAGAGCCACCCCAAAAATCAATAAAAAAACAATACTGGGAACTCGAAAAAAGTTGGCAATTACTCGCGCCGCAATACCTGCCACGATCGCAATAATAATGATTAGGGAGAGGGAGCCTTCCATTCTAAGATCAACGTTTACGGGCTGTAGTTCTAAACCAAAATTATTTTTTTGAAAGCTCGCCGTAGGCGAGCTTTCAAAAAATGATTCAGTAAATAGAGCGAGGCTCTACTATTACTGATCCAGTGATACTGATAGGGTAACGTTAAACTGAGCCTCAAAGGGTTGTTTCTTGTAATCAAGGCTCCAAAGTTCTAAGGTACAAGGATCTTGGTGCTGTCTAGGAATCAGTTGTAAAGTGCAAGCCCGCGATCGCGGATTACAAACCACCCGAATTGAAGCGATCGCGCCAATCTGACGACGATCTAAAGCCGTGGCAAGCCGCAGGAAATTACTAGCTTGGCGGACAAATAATTTAGAGCGATCATTGGTAATCCGTTGAAAATTTTCATGCTTCTTTTTCGGTTCGCTCTTGCGGTGATAACGGGCTAGATTGGCAATTATTTCTATTTCTGATTCGGTGTAGCCCAACAGTTCTCCATTACGAATTAAATAATAGGAATGTTTATGATGGGCATCATGGCTGATGTGATGCCCCGAATTATGAAGCATGGCAGCCGCCCAAAGTAAATGCCGTTCTTGATCCCCCCATTCATGGAAAATTCCCTTCGTTTGATCAAAAAGGCTCAAGGCATGGTCAGCCACCTGCTTGGCATAGGCGATATTAATTCCATATTTATCCGCAAGCTTGAGAATACTGCGATCGCGAATTGAACTTTGATAGCGCCAACCATCCTCAATATAACCATGACGAATCATCCAATCGACGACCAGCCCCTCCCGCAAAGCTCTCTGACAGAGGGTAATACTTGGCACTCCCAACAAGCGCATTGTTTCCACTAATACCAAGGCTCCCGCCAAAATAATCTCGGCTCGCTTTTGACGAACTAGATTAGTACGTTCCTCCAGATTGGCTCTCCGCAATCGCCAGACCATATTCTCTAAGTCAGCAAAGGGAATTTCATAACCCTGCAAAGGATTAGGTACAAGACCAAGATTTTCTTTAGCATGAAGTGTGGCAAGGGTTTCAATCGTGCCAGATGTGCCGATCGCTTTTACGGAATTAATATTTTGGTTATTTAGTAAAGCCTTAAGATCATCCGTAGGACGCTCGATCGAGCCGTGAATATATCCCAACAAACGCTCATAGTCAGGTTGAGAAATCGGATCAGTCTTCACAAATAAATCGGTTAATCGCACGGCTCCAATCTTAGTACTGCTTAAATAGATCGGATCGCGCCCATCCCCCAAGACCATTTCCGTCGAGCCGCCGCCAATATCAATCAATAGGTGCGGCTCATCACGCAAGTCCATTGCTGAAATTACGCCCAAATAAATCCGCCGCGCTTCCTCTTGCCCCGAAATTATTTCAATATCTAAGCCCAGTTCACTGTAAATACGCTGAATAAATTCATGTCCATTGGGGGCTTCACGAGTGGCACTAGTGGCGACCGCGACAATTTCTTCCACCTTAAAGGTTCGACAGATTTCTTGACATCGTTTTAGGGCTTCTATGGAACGCAGCATGGCATCTTCAGTAAGATTTCCTGTCTGAGCGCAGCGTTCTCCCAGCCTCACGGTAGCTTTTTCCGACTCAATCACGCTAAAAGTTGGGATCGAAGTTTTGATCTCCACGATTACCATGTGAATGGAGTTCGTGCCGACATCGATCGCCGCCAAAGTTTTAACATCTGAAGCCATAGCTGTTTCCGCGAAATATCTCAAGTCATGGTAAAGGAAAATCTGTCACAATGAAAGCTACAGTCAGACCAGCAGCAAGTGGCTTAGCCACCCATTTACAAAATCTCATGGGGAAACAACCAGTTATTTTAATCGTGGACGATGAACCAGCTAATTTTGATGTAATCGAAATTTTGCTGTTCAAAGAAGGCTATCAACTTCATTACAAAGATAGTGGTGCAAAGGCGATCGCTGCCTGTGACGAGATTGCTCCCGACTTGATTTTGCTAGATGTGATGATGCCAGACCTCGATGGGATCGAGGTGTGCCAAAGACTTAAAACCAATCCGCGATCACAGCATATTCCCATTATTACGATTACAGCGCTATCGGGCAAAGAGGACTTGGCGCGTTGTCTGGATGCAGGGGCTGATGACTTTATCAGTAAGCCAATTAATAGTACCGAGCTACGCGCTCGCGTCCGCTCGATGCTGCGGATTAAGTCTCAGTATGATCAGATCCAATCGACGATGAAACTAAGGGAGGAGATGATGCAGACAATTGTGCATGATCTGCGTAATCCTCTGATTGGAGTCATTTTAGGCTGCGATACTCTCAAAAGTTTGGACGTACCTGAAAGGGCAAAAAAAAGAATTGAACAGATTAGCAAAACTACTGAACAGATGCGATTTCTGATTGATGACATCCTCACTATCGGCAGGATTGAGGCTAACAAAATCACTCTAAACCTTACTCACCTAGATGTGAGTGATATTGCCAAGTCAGCGATCGCTGATTTTGAAACGATCGCGGCACAAAAGCAGATTCAACTTGTGGGAAGCTTTACCAAAGAGCCAGCTACAGTGCTAGTAGATACGCACTTAATGCGTCGAGTAATAACTAATTTAATCGACAATGCCATCAAATTCTCACCGACTCACAGTTCCGTAAGAGTCAATATTGAGTATTTGCCACAGAATCCCGATCGCGATGATCTAGTCAAAATAGAAGTTATTGATCAGGGTGCAGGAGTAAGTCACGATCAGAAGCATGTGATTTTTGAAAAATATGAAGTGGGAAGTATCGCCACAGGGATCTCGCAAATTGGCTTAGGTTTGTCATTTTGCAAGATGGTTGTGGAAACTCACCACGGCAGTATCTACGTGGTTAACAACCAGCCCACAGGCTCGATTTTTACGATTTTATTAGATCGTGCTTAATTAAAACTTGCCTGCATCAGAACCGCTAGAGTTGCAAGTGGCTATAGAATAGAGAATACATAAGCATTTCGGCAGGAGTTGGATTTGATTTCTTCGGCATCATCATCTAATTACTTGGATACTGACACTTTAAATCGCGATCGCGAAGTAGATCTATATATCCACCGATCGCAATTTCCTGCCCTAGAAATCAAAAACCGCACTTACTTTAACTATGGTGGTCAGGGCGTAATCTGTGCCGATGCCCTCGATTCCATCACCAAAAACTTTCATCATATCGAGTCCCTTGGCTGCTTTTCCAGTGCGGCTGGCGCTTGGATGATGTCGGAATATGACCAGACCAAAGCCGTCATTGCCGAACAATTGCAAGTCAGCCCCATCACAATTACCCTTACAGAAAATACAACCATAGGTTGCAATATTGCCCTCTGGGCAGTGAACTGGCAGCAGGGCGATCGCCTACTACTTTCAGACTGCGAACATCCAGGGATTATCGCCTGTGCCGTCCAGATTCAAAAGCGCTTTGGCGTAGAAATTGATTATTTCCCTCTGAGCAGTACCCATAATGCCAGCGTTGAAGGCAAAGATAGCGAATCCGTTGTGGAATTGCTAGTAAAGCACTTGCAACCAACCACGCGCATGGTAATGCTGAGCCATATTTGCTGGAATACAGGACAAGTCGTACCGCTGAAGGCGATCGCCAAAGCTTGTCACGCTCAAAATGTATTTGTTGCCATTGATGCCGCCCAGTCTGCGGGGGTAATCCCCTTAGCCCTTGTAGATTCAGAAGTTGACTTTTATGCTTTTACGGCTCATAAGTGGTGGTGTGCACCTCTGGGGCTGGGTGCTCTGTACATTCGTTCAGAAATCTTTGATCAAATAGAGCCTGTATTTGTGGGATGGCGCGGACTAACAAATGGATTACCAATCCCACAATGGCGGCAAGATGGCGCAAAATTTGAAGTCGCTAGTTCGACCTATCCACTCTATGAAGCTCTCAGGATTGCGATCGCCCATGCAAATAATTGGGGAACACAGCCTGCCCGTTATCAGCGCATTTGCAACTTGAGCCAAGTTCTATGGCACAAGTTAAATGAGCTGCCCCACATTCATTGTGTGCGCCAAGTTCCGCCAGAATCAGGTTTAGTTTCTTTTCAAATTAACCGAGAATTAGCTAAGAGTGCGATCGCGCAAAAGTCTCACGCACTAATATCCAAACACTTCGAGGCTGAAGACCAGATTTTTATTCGCGCCTTGGCTGATCCCAACTGCCTCCGAGCTTCAGTGCATTACCTAACTTCCCTCGCCGATATCGATCAGCTTGTCGCCAGACTAGCTAGCCTTGCTTCTTAAATAATTGATAGAGCGGCTTCGCCATGCCATCAATTATGGCTGTAGACACTTGCTTTTTATTAGGCGAAATTAAAATCCAAAAAGCGAGTGGCGGCGCGAAGCACCGCCACTCGTCTTCTGGTTTTGTGTCATAACAAGACTGGCGACAGCTATATTTAATACTTAAAGATTTTCTCAAGAATTTTTCACTTATAACTTAACCATGTCCCTATTTTCACAAGCCCCACAACAAGATCAAAACAACAAAGATGTCACCCTGTCGCGATCGCAGGTGCTGATAGCCATGGCTGTGACTGCTGCAATCTTTTTGGGAATCTCAAAAGTCTGGGTTTATTTAACAGGAATACCAATGGTTCCGTTATATTGGCAGCCACAACACGCAGTCATTGGTGCAGGTATTGGCTTAGGGGTTGCTTTGTTAAGTAGCGTCATCTTTGAGCTATGGGAAAGCTACCGCTTTGCGGCAACGGAGTATCTGGAAATGGTACTTAAACCCTTAGAGCCGATTGATTTAATTTGGCTGGGTTTATTACCTGGGTTAAGTGAAGAAATGTTATTTCGGGGTGTGGCATTACCAGCTTTAGGGATGAATGCAATTGCGCTAATTATTACGAGTTCTGTATTTGGCTTACTGCATATGGCAAGCGCTAAGCATTTGTCTTACACAGTTTGGGCGATCGCGGTGGGCATGATGCTCGGTGCAGTCACAATTTCCACAGGTAATTTACTTGCCGCGATTACGGCTCACGTACTTACCAATTTTCTGTCAGGGGTTATTTGGAGATGGAAGCAATCAAAATTAGCTTAGGGAATTGCTAATAGTTAAAGTACTTGGGGCTTCGACTTCGCTCAGCCAACATAAATGAAGCTGGCTGAGCGAAGTCGAAGCCTTACCAACTTGGTGGGACATTTTTTATAGAATTTACTCTTTGTGAAACGCTGGTTATGTCTGAAGTCAAATCTGAATTTAGTCAAGTAATTGCTGAGCGAATTAATCGAATTCGTGCAAGTATTTCGCCAGAGGTAAAGCTGGTGGCAGTTAGCAAATATACAACCACAGAAGCAATCCGAGCCGCCTATGCCGCAGGTATCCGCGACTTCGGAGAGTCGCGAGTACAGGAGTCAAAGGTCAAACAGACTGAACTTGCCGATTTAGACATCACTTGGCACATGATCGGCTCTTTGCAAAGTAATAAAGCAAAATCGGCGTTCGCCCAATTTGACTGGATACATTCCATCGATCGCCTTAGCCTCGCGGAACAATGCGATCGCTTAGTACAAGAAACAGGTAAATCGCCAAAACTTTTATTACAAGTCAAGCTGGCAGATGATCCCAGTAAATCAGGCTGGTCAGAATCAGAACTACTAGCCGACTTAGCCCAATTAAAAAACCTCCAAAAATTGCAAATTGTCGGACTAATGACAATCCTACCTTTGGGATTGAGTGAAGCTCAAGCCTATGAGGTTTTTAGCCTTGCTGTCCAACTAGCCGCCAAGTTGCGATCGCTAGGCTGGGAGAATATTCAAGAATTATCAATGGGAATGTCCGCTGACTACGCGATCGCGGTGAAGGCAGGAGCCTCAATTATTCGTGTTGGCAACCAAATTTTTGCAACCTAAAGCCAAAAGACGAGTGGCGACAGCTAGTCATTTCTTTATTTGGTATGAGATTGGTAAAACTGTAATTTTTACTTGCTAGGTTTCCCTAAACCTGATATAAGTTTAGCTGCTTATCAGATTGCGTCAGCAATTTCGCAAATTAACATGAGTAAGCCAAGGATTAGACTGGAGACGAGAATTATTATCACGTCCGTTAATCTAATTTGATCAATAAATTTGTATCTCAGAATACTTTAGTTAAAAACAATAACAACACCGAGCAAACGATTAGTAAAAGCATATGTAAAATTGCTGTCCCCAATCATTTATTAGAGTAGTGAGATTTCGATTTCAATGCGCCAACTATATATGTAAGTTGGTCAAAATGATGCGATGAGCTTGTTTAAGTATCGTAGACACTTTCAACTCGTTGAGGACTTTTACAGTTACTAATTTTCAGTTTGAACCCTTGATTGTTAAATGATCTGAGAAAAGCAAATTAGTGATTAAATATGACTTTTAACAGTTTTTTAATTGGCATCACATAGTACAATTAGCATCAGTTAGGCTCACATAGCCGCCTTTCGTCGATGATTAATTTGTATTATTAATTCGTCAATACTTAGTAGGCTTGCTCAATTATTAAAAACTTGTTAAATATCCCAAAGGATTTGCCCAGCAAGTTGATATGTCTAGTTCGTCAAATTCTGATTACATCTAGGATGTATTAAAAAAAGAGCTGTTTTTGTCGTACTAAAAAAAAATAATGACCATATCTAGCTTTTTTGCCTGTTATCGGTTACAGTCTGCGAGTAAATATTTTGTCAATACTGTTTTGGACAGGAAAGACAATTTGAATACCCTCAATTAAGGTAAATCCTTATTTGTAACTGGCTATTTCTTAGACCAGTTTAACTTGTTAAAACGTTTGATTTAGAATCGCACTCCTCGTCAAAGCCAAAAGAGAGGAGCAAAACACTAGGAGTTAATTACGATGGGAATTTTTACAAAGCTAAAGGATTTTGTTGGTCTTTCTGAAGCTCAAGAGTACGAATATGAGTACGACGAAGCCAATGCTGGTCGCGAATATCAAGACATCTATCAAGAAGAAAATGGTGTCCTCGCTCCAGAACCAGAAGAACAACAAACACGTAGAACTCGCGAACGTCCAACTTCCCTAAGATCAACCTCTGACAACATGAGCAATGTGATTGGTATGCCTGGAGCAGCCAATGGCTTGTCTCAAGTAATGGTGATGGAACCTCGCAGCTTTGAAGAAATGCCTCAAGCGATCCAAGCCCTTCGCGAACGCAAGTCTGTAGTCCTCAACCTTACTATGATGGATCCAGATCAAGCTCAACGTGCAGTTGACTTTGTTGCAGGTGGTACTTATGCCCTTGATGGACATCAAGAACGCATTGGCGACAGCATTTTCTTGTTTGCTCCTTCCTGTGTACAAGTTACTTCTCAGTCTTCTGTACTAAATGAAGCTCCCATGACTCAGCCTCGTGTAGTCCGACCTACAGCAGCACCTGCACCAGCATGGGCAAATGAAGCTGTCAGCCGTTTCGCGCAATAATTACTGCAATAAAATCATTGCAAATAATTATTATTTAGGTTGTCAACAAAGCCAACAAAGCATTGAAATCTCAACTCAGTATCATTGGTGGCGGTGTTATGGGTGAGGCAATTTTGTCTCGCCTCATAGCTAGTCATACTTATTTGTCAGCAGATATCTGCGTAAGCGATCCTGTGGCAGATCGCCGCGATTTTTTAGCTGATAAATATAAAGTCAGAGTAACCCCAAACAATTTAGTTGCTGCTAATACTGAGGTGTTATTGTTGGCAGTCAAGCCTCAATCTCTAAGTACAGTAGCTTTGAGCTTAGCAAACGCTCCCGCAGACTGTATTGTTTCAATTTTGGCTGGCGTAACTATCGAAAAGCTCACCGCAGCTTTTCCAGCCAAACCAATTGTGCGAGCCATGCCTAACACGCCTGCACAGGTTGGTGCAGGCGTGACTGCGATCGCCACCAATGATCTAGTTGATCGCCAGCAACTAGAAGTCATAAAAAAGATTTTTGAATCAGTGGGAAAGGTGGTCGAAGTTGCCGAATCCTCACTCAATGCTGTAACTGGGCTATCTGGTTCTGGCCCTGCCTATGTAGCGTTGATGGTAGAAGCAATGGCTGACGGTGGTGTAGCCGCAGGGCTACCGAGGGCGATCGCCATGCAGCTAGCAATTCAAACTGTTTTCGGCACTGCTCAACTTTTAAGTGAAACTGGCTTACATCCTGCCCAATTGAAGGATCAAGTAACCAGTCCCGCAGGAACAACAATCGCGGCGATCGCTCATCTAGAAAAAGCGGGTTTACGTTCCGCTATGATAGAGGCTGTGCTTGCTGCTACCCGTCGTGCAGAAGAGTTGGGCAAGTAGTAGCAGCGAATATTATCAGGGAGTCATCGGTTTTGGATTATCGTCAGGCGGGTGTAGACATAGAAGCGGGTCGCACTTTTGTAGAAAAAATTCGCGATTCAGTAGCAAGAACTCATCGCGCAGGGGTATTAGGGGATCTCGGTGGATTTGGTGGTTGTTTTGAAATTCCTGCTGGCTATCGTCAGCCCGTCTTAGTTTCAGGTACAGACGGAGTTGGCACAAAGCTAAAAATCGCTCAGGCTGCAAATAAACACGACACAATTGGCATCGACTTAGTTGCGATGTGCGTCAATGACGTGCTGACATCGGGAGCCGAGCCGCTATTTTTTTTGGACTATCTAGCAACAGGTAAGTTAGAACCCGATCAGCTTGCAGAGGTGGTCAAAGGCATTGCTGATGGTTGCCAAATGGCAGGCTGTGCATTGCTTGGCGGAGAAACTGCGGAAATGCCTGGATTTTATGGCGTTGGCGAGTATGATGCGGCGGGTTTTTGTGTAGCGATCGCCGAAAAATCGGAGATGCTCAATGGCACACAGGTAAATATTGGCGATGAGGTCATTGGTTTGGCTAGTTCAGGGATACATAGCAATGGTTACAGTCTAGTCCGCAAAATCATTGAGACTAAAGGATATAGCTGGAACGACAAGCTGCATATTTCGCCCGAAACTGATGATTTAACCTTGGCTGAAGTATTTTTGACACCAACTCAGATTTATGTAAAACCTGTTTTAGCCGCCTTAAAATCTGATTTAGCTATTCACGGATTGGCACATATTACAGGTGGCGGCTTGCCCGAAAACTTACCCCGTTGTCTCGGCAATGGTCAATCAGTCAAAGTTTTTCGCAACAGTTGGCAAATTCCTGCTCTATTTCAATGGCTTCAAGCTGAAGGGGAAGTCCCTGAGTTAGATATGTTCAATACCTTCAACATGGGGATCGGTATGGCTGTGGTCATTTCTCCTTCTAAGGTTGATCAGGCGATCGCCTATTTCCAAGCTCAAGGTTTTACAGTTGACCGCATTGGCGAAGTTATAGCTGGCGATCGTGAGCTAGTATTCAGCTAAAGGCTTGCTCAGAATCTAAAACTAAGAGGCGAGTAGCGGCACTTTGCGCCGCCACTCGCCTTTTGGTTTTATAAACACAAAATAGTTGTGATTAGATTTTGCGACTAATTTTTGAAATTTTTTGCTAGTGGCTGGCTTTTCGTGTATTTTATTTGGCACAATCACATACCTTTGATGCGATTTTCATCCGTTGGTCTAAGAGGGTTTTCTGTATGCGGTGTCTGCCTAATTTTTGCGGTGCGATCGCCACAAGTCTCGTCGTTTTCACCAGCACTCCCCCCATATGGGCGGAACTACCACCAGATCTAAAGATTAGCCAACAGGACACTACTAACCCATTGCCGCAGATGGCATCCCTCATATATGTGTCGCCCCTAGGAAATAGTACTGGCGACGGTTCTCCGAATAATCCTTATCCATCGATCACCGCCGCGATCGCAAGCAAACCATTAGCAGGAACAGTCATCCAGCTAAATCAGGGGCTTTACAATGCCCAAAATGGTGAAGTTTTTCCGATCCAACTACCCGCAGGCGTGACCCTACGCGGCGAACCATCGAATAGAGGTGGAAACATATTAATTAGTGGCAGTGGTAAGTTTACCAGCCCATCCTTTGCTAGCCAAAATATCACACTCCTTGCCAATGATGATGTCAGAATCGAAGGAGTTTCGGTGACTAATCCTGAAACGAGGGGAACGGCGCTATGGCTAGAATCTGGCAAGCGTGTAAGCATTGCCAACAATACTTTTATGAATAGTAATCGTGAGGGTATTTTTCTCACAGGCTCGGCAAACGCAGTAATTACCGACAATATTTTCAAAAAGAATGGTGCTAACGGATTGTCGGCTGTTGGTAGCAGTACAGGCGAAATTCGCAATAACACTTTTGAAAATACTGGCTTTGGGATCGCCATCGGTCAGCGATCGCAAGTATTGGTAAGCAATAACAACATTCTCAATAATGTTGATGGCATTATTATTTCTAACCTCGCCGCACCAACCCTAAGAAATAATTTAATCTCTGATAACAAGCGCAATGGCATCGCGATTCTCAAGGATCGCAAAGGCTACCCCACCCCAGATCTAGGAACTTCGGCTAATCTCGGCAAAAATATCTTTCGCAATAATCTTGGTAAGGATTTAAATAACAATTCAGGAGTTACCCAAGTTGCCGTTGGCAATGAACTTAACCCGAAAAAGGTAGCGGGTAAGGTTGCCTTCGTCGGCGATGCACCAGCAACTCCTGCCCCTGAGGTTGCCGCCACCCCATTACCACCTGTGGCTAGGGTTGAGCCGCCCACTGCCTCAAGCGGAGAAAATCCTACGGTCGTCGAAATTACGCGATCGCCTCAACCGATTTTCAATGCGCCCATTATCCCCCCAAGGGCTTTACCACCGTCCCAAAATAGTATTTTGATTGAGCCATTACCAGGAGTACCGCCAACTGTTGCCAATGCTCCGTCAACAAAACCAACTCCCGTCGTTACTCCCCAAAAGCTTTCCCCCAAGAGCAGTCCATCGGCAAATCCTCAAGAGATTTTGATTGATCGCGACCCTGTGCCAGTAATCCCACCTCAAACTTTCAAGAACCCAACTTCTCCGCGAACAACCACAGCAGTTTCCATCATTCCCGAATCGACAGTCGCCCCAATCCCTAATCAAGTTGCTTACAATCCCAGAATTGCGGCGCTAGTTCCACTACCAGCTAAGGAGTCTGTTCCCTATTTAGTCGTGATTCCATCCGATGATGAGATAACCCTCAGCCGAGTTCGCAGTGCTGTGCCTAGTGCCAAGCTAATTTCTTCAAGATTTGGCAATATTATTAAGGTGCAAGGCTATCCCGATCGCGATCGCGCTGAAGTCTTGCGAATAATCATGAAATCAGAAATTGGACTAGATGCCCGTGTAGTTCATCAAAATAGTCTTTAGAGACATACGGTTTATTTTACAGAGTAACCGAAAACCCAAGAAGCTAGTGGCAGTGCCACTAGCTTCTTGGGTTTTAAGAAATTGCAAAGCGATGGTATGTTTCTTTATAAAGAACTTGTCATAAATAATCATGCAAGAAACATTAGCCCCCGATTTAGCAAAGACTGAGCCGATGATTTTTGCGGAAAATGTGCACAAGTGGTACGGGAGTTTTCATGTTCTCAAGGGTGTCAGCCTAACCGTAAGCCGTGGTGAAGTAGTGGTCATCATGGGACCATCTGGCTCTGGCAAATCCACCTTTGCCCGTACTTTTAATGCCCTAGAAGCCTATCAAAAGGGTCGGATTTTTGTTGATGGATTTGAACTATCACCAGAAAATCACCGCAATATTGATGCCATTCGCCGAGAAGTGGGCATGGTATTTCAGCAATTTAATCTGTTTCCCCACCTCACGGTTCTTCAAAATATTACGCTTGCACCTTTGTGGGTGAGGAAGTGGTCACAAGCCAAAGCGTCGGAAGTCGCCATGCAGTTGCTTGATCGCGTGGGCATTTCCCAGCAAGCCCACAAGTATCCCTTACAGTTGTCAGGGGGACAGCAGCAACGGGTAGCGATCGCCAGAGCCTTGGCAATGCAGCCTAAAATCATGCTGTTTGACGAGCCAACATCAGCCCTTGATCCTGAGATGGTGCGGGAAGTTCTTGATGTCATGCGATCGCTTGCCGATTCTGGGATGACGATGGTGGTTGTCACCCATGAGGTTGGCTTTGCCCGTGAAGTTGCTGACCGCATTGTATTTATGGATGGCGGCGTAATTGTCGAAGAGGCGCAACCCCATGATTTTTTCCAAAATCCACAGGAGGAGCGAACCAAAAAATTTCTATCACAAATCCTATAAAAAGAAAGAGACGGTGCTTTGTACCGCCTCTTTCTTTTGGGTGGTATTACATGACATAAGTATGGGTATGTTTAGGTTAAGATAAGGTTAAAGGAAGGGTTGAAAAAGAAGATTATGCCAGATAAGAATTTTCTATATCCTCAGTCCCGCTATTACGGGGCTTTCACTCCAGAAAATCTCATGTTTAATGCTAACTTACAAGAGTTTTCGCATCGTGTCAGCATTATTTGCAGTCTGGAAACAGGTGGCAAAATTTCGCCACAGGAAGCATATTTACAGATTGCTGAGCTATGGAAACACCTAGAAATTTCTAAACGGAATTTGACTATTAAGTAAGCAACTTGCAAGCAGAGTTGCCTAGTCACAGACATACCAAACCCAAAAGACTAGTGGCGGCGCTTCGCGCCGCCACTAGTCTTTTGGATTGAGATTATGTGTGGATTTGCCAACAATTACATAACTAATTAATCCAACCTTACCCCTTAGTGCTAATCTTATTAATGGCTCGGATCTATGCGATCGCAACGCCCGAATCGTGTCAGGGTCGGAAGACAGCAGCACTAAGGGATGCTTGAGATAGGCGTAGTACCCGGGCTACTTTTTTAGGTTTAGGAAAGGGAGAGATTCATGGGTCGGGCGAAAAAAGTCGTACTTGCATATTCTGGCGGCGTTGATACATCTGTTTGCATTCCTTATCTCAAGCAAGAATGGGGTGTTGAAGAAGTCATTACCCTTGCAGCAGACCTAGGACAAGGCGATGAGTTAGATCCAATTAAGCAGAAAGCTCTAGATTCAGGAGCTTCGATATCCTTAGTTAGAGACGTAACCAAAGAATTTGTCACTGATTATGCTTTCCCCTCGATCAAGGCTAACGCACTCTACGAAAATCGTTATCCTCTAACTACGGCTCTAGCCCGTCCTTTAATTGCCAAGATCCTAGTAGAAGCTGCCGAAGAATATGGCGCTGATGCTGTAGCCCATGGATGTACTGGCAAAGGCAATGACCAAGTAAGATTTGACGTTTCAATCGCCGCTCTCAATCCAAACATTAAAGTGTTAGCTCCTGCTCGCGAATGGGGCATGAGCCGCGAAGAAACGATCGCCTATGGCGAACAATTTGGCATTCCTTCACCCGTGAAAAAGTCTTCACCCTTCAGTATTGACCGTAACTTGCTCGGTCGCAGCATTGAAGCAGGTCCTCTCGAAAATGCATGGAATGAGCCACCTGAAGAAATCTATGCGATGACCAAAGCGATCGCTGATACTCCTGATCAGCCAACCTACACAGAAATCGGTTTTGAGAAAGGTATTCCTGTGTCGATCGATGGCAAAGCTCTTGAGCCTGTGGAGTTAATTACCGCTCTCAATGCGATCGCGGGCGACAACGGTGTAGGACGGATCGACATGGTAGAGAATCGCCTAGTCGGGATCAAGTCTCGCGAAATCTATGAAGCTCCTGCCATGTCGGTACTGATTCACGCTCACCGCGACCTAGAGACTCTTGCATTACCTTCTGACCTTGCCCAATACAAGCGCGGCATCGAAGAAACCTACAGCAAGATGATCTATAACGGACTATGGTACAGCCCACTCAAGGAGGCTCTTGATGCCTTTATCGACAGTAGCCAAGAATGCGTCACAGGAATTGTCCGCGTCAAGTTCCACAAGGGCAATGCCATCATTGTCGGTCGTCAGTCTGTTAACTCTCTGTACGATGAGGACTTAGCAACTTACACCAGCGCCGACCAGTTTGACCATAAGGCGGCTGAAGGTTTCATTTATGTTTGGGGTATGCCTATCCGTGTGTGGGCACAAAAGCACAGATAAGCTCGCTCCTAGATAGTCATTACAGCACTTTGCGCTCAAATTCAAATCAACAGAAAGCTTAAAAGCGTTGCTCTGCAATGCTTTTAAGCTTTCTGTTTTGTGATAAGTACTACGATAGGCGTAGCACTCATTTAAAAAAGGATGTCCTGATGGACATCCTTTTTTAGAGCCTTTTGCAATGTAAAATGACTTAAACTAGCAGTCCTTCCTATGACAAAAGTACCTCTACCTGATGAACGCATTCTCTTTCAGGGTAATCCTGCGGTAATTGGAAGCGTCACAAGATTGTTGATTTCGATTTTTACGTTAGGGATCGGCGCAGTCTGGTATTGGTTGCGTTCCATTAACACGCAATACCTAATCACCTCACAGCGGATAGTGGTGGAGAGAGGGATTTTTTCTAGAGAGATTGAAACTATTGAAATTTACCAAGTTGATGATATTCAACTAGAAAAGCCCCTTAATCAGCGCATTATGGGCACAGGGAACATTCGCTTACTAACCCGTGATATCACAGCGCCAAAGCTAATATTAAATCGTTTGCCGATTGACGTAAGAGAGCTTTACGAACAGATGCGTCCTTGCATTCAGCAGGCAAGAGCTAAGTTTTACGTGCGGGACGACGATAGGTACAGAGACTAAGAATAAAGTAAAGCATCGCAAAACCGAAAAGAGTAGTGGCGGCGCGAAGTGCTGCCACTACTCTTTTCAGTTTTGCCTCAATTTTTTGCTTGAACAGGCTAAACTAGGTGCAGTCTTAACTAGTGTCAAGTTTAGAAATAATGACTTCATCATCGATTTCAGTTCGTGAGTTGCCCCTATTCCCTTTACCTGAACTGGTACTCTTTCCAGGGCAATCCCTCCCGCTTCACATTTTTGAGTATCGATATCGCATGATGATCAATACGGTACTAGAGAGCGATCGCCTCTTTGGAGTATTGATGTGGGATTCAGAAACAGGCAAGCCTGCAAACATCGGTTGTGTTGCCCAAATTGTTCAGTATCATCGTTTGCCAGATGATCGCTTTAAGGTTTTGACAATGGGGCAGCAGCGCTTTCGAGTTTTGGAATATGTTCGTGAAACTCCCTATCGAGTGGGCTTGGTGGAATGGATTGAAGATGAGCCAAGCAATGATGCGCCATTTTTGTTGGCTACAGAAGTCCGCGAACTACTCAATGATGTGATTCGTTTATCGCAGAAGCTAACCGACCAAGAAATTGAGCTTCCCAAAATTCCCCGTGGACCGATTGAGTTATCCTATTGGGTTGCTAGTAACTTTCAGGGCGCAAGTTTAGAACAGCAATCTCTTTTGGAAACTTGTGACACAGCAGCACGTTTGCGGAGGGAAGCGGAAATACTATCTTCAACTAGAAGCCAGTTGGCAGCTCGGACTGTTTTGAAAGACACTTTTAAAGAAGTCTAAAATTTTAAGTTTTATAATTTTTAAATTTAAATTACAATCTCTACAGCAAAGGTACAGCGCTTTGGGCTTAGTTAAAATCTAGATAGACTTGGAGAAGCGGCGCTTCCCCAAGTCTATCTGTACTAATCCAAGCTTCAATAAACTGTAGTCACACTTTTGTGAACTGGTACAGCTCCTGCTTTGCTACACATCAAAAGGTACGGCAAAAGTGCTTGTTCTCTCGCAACAACGAATAAAATCCTTCTTACGAATCGTAGGGATTGTAATACTTGCCTCGGTTTACTATGGTACAGCAGAGCTTTCACGCCATGTAGCCGCAACACCACAGTCGGTTACTCCAGTTTGGCCGCCCGACGGCTTTGCCTCGGCAGCAATTCTGATTTTTGGTTCTCAGATGTTAGCAGGAGTCTTAATTGGCTCATTCTTAGCAAATATCTGGGCTTTTTTTAATCCCGAGAATATATATACAGCGCTCACTTCTTGTGCGGAGGTGTTAGGAATTGCGATCGGCACAACTATGGGGGCTTGGGTCGGGAGCTATCTGCTCAAACGTACTATCAAGGGCAGAAATCCGCTATCAAAACTAAGTCATGTTTATCGATTTCTCGGATTGACAGGTGTATTAGCACCGATGATTAACGCAACAATTGGCGTTTTTTGTTTGTGTTTAGGGGGAAGTGTAATATGGTCAAAGTTTCCGTCAGTGTGGCTAACTTGGTGGATTTCTAACGTAGCGGGAATATGTATATTTACGCCCATGCTGCTCAGTTGGCATGATTTTTATATTCAGAATTTTCACAATAAAAAGTCTTTATCTAGCCAAGAATGGCAAGATCTCCAAGTTATTATTCGGCAAAAATTTCCAGAGGCGATTACCTTATTATTAATTGTAATTAGCATCAGTATTCTTGCTTTTTACCAGAGCCTAAATTTAGAATATATCTTATTACCTTGCTTACTTTGGTCAGTAGTCAGATTTGGGAAAGTATGGGCTACAACCTTAATAGTTGTCATCACTTCTATTGCTGTTTCAGGAACCGTTAAGGGTATAGGAATTTTTACAGTTGTTAATCCTAGTTACTCTCTAGCTTCATTGCAGATATTTATTATCGTAATTGTAGTTACTACTCTAAGTTTAAATGCAGTTTTATCTGAGAAGCAACAGGCGATCGCCAATTTATTACATTCGCGATCGCGCTTGGTGGAAAAGTCAATTCAGCTTGAAAATAGTAAATCGGATCTAGATAAAACCACCTTAATTTTAGAACAGCAAAATATTGCTCTTACTGAAGCAAAAAAAGTAGCTGAAGCGGCTAACCGTACTAAAAGTGAGTTTCTATCAAACATGAGTCATGAATTGCGAACACCACTAAATGCAATTTTAGGGATAGTGCAGCTTTTGCAAGATTCTACAAATATGGATATTCAAGAGAAAAGAGATATCCAAACTATTCATGATTCAGGTAATCATTTACTAAACTTAATTGAAGATATTTTAGATATTTCTAAAATAGAAGCTGGAAAAATGGAGCTTTATATTAAGGAAGTAACTTTAGCTTCATTTCTTAGAAATTTAATAGAAATAATTCAGATACAAGCTAATCAAAAAAATATTGATTTTATTTACTATTTCTCACCCAATTTGCCACCCTTAATCCGTACTGATGGGAAGAGATTAAGACAAATATTATTAAACCTGTTGAGTAATGCCGTTAAGTTTACGAACAAAGGTCATGTGACCTTTCGAGTTTTATCGCATCAATCAGCGATCGCTGAGACCGTTTCAGACAAGTCTACGGTTAACCTTGATTTTGAAATAGAAGATTCGGGCATAGGTATCGCAACCGAGCAGTTAGAAGCAATTTTTCTACCCTTTGAACGAGTTGGGGAAAGTAAGTTTCAGGTGCAAGGCACGGGATTGGGTTTAGCCATTAGCCAAAGGCTTGCCAAGATGATGGGTAGTGAGATTACAGTAACTAGCGAAAAAGGCGTAGGTACTACTTTTCGGCTTTCTCTAATGCTAGAAGCATCTAGATTATCAGGAACTCATCCCTTCAACGCCTATAAAAGTTCTCCGTCAGTTGATCTACCTGTTTTTGACGAAAATCTGGCACAAAAACTGCCCTTAAAAATCCTACTAGCCGAAGATAATATCGTTAATCAAAAAGTAGCCTGTAAAATATTGCGCCGATTGGGTTATACGGCTGATATTGCCGAAAATGGCTTAAAGGTTTTGGAAGCTCTGGATAGGCAGTTCTATGATGTGGTTTTAATGGATGTGCAAATGCCTGTCATGGATGGGCTAGAGGCGACTCGCTATATTGTCACTCAACTGGAGCCACAAAAGCGTCCTTACATTATTGCGATGACTGCCAATGTGATGGAGAGCGATCGCTTAGCTTGTTTGGCAAGTGGGATGAATGATTATCTGAGTAAACCCGTTAAGGTAGATCTGTTAATAAATGCTCTATGGCGATCTCAACATACAGTAGCCCCAGAAAATTTTTAAAAGGCTAGCTATGCCAGCCTTGCTACAGCCATTTGCGCCGCCACTCCTTTCTTGGGTTAATCTAAGGGGCGATAGCCACAACACATAGGAGAAATCAGCATGAAAATCGGTGTGCCCAAGGAAATCAAAGATCGTGAGTTTCGGGTGGGGTTAACCCCTGCGGCAGTGCTAGCCCTCACCTCGCGAACGCATCAAGTCTTTATCGAGACTAACGCAGGCGTTGGCTCAGGCTTTAGCAATCAGGAATATATCCAAGCGGGGGCACAGATAGTCGAAACGGCGAAGGAAGTTTACGCTCAAGAAATGGTAGTCAAGGTGAAGGAACCTTTGCCCGATGAGTATGACCTATTACATCCAGAATTAATTCTTTTTACTTACTTGCATCTCGCCGCCGATCGCCAACTAACTGAAGCATTAATCAAATCTAAGTCAACCTGTATCGCCTATGAAACAGTGCAATTAGATAATGGACAGCTACCTTTACTTGTGCCGATGAGTATCATTGCAGGGCGCTTGTCAGTTCAGTTTGGAGCGCACTATCTCACTAAGCAACAGGGTGGTAGTGGCGTATTGTTGGGAGGCGTGCCTGGGGTAAAATCTGGTCATGTGGTCGTGCTTGGTGGTGGCGTAGTTGGCACTGAGGCAGCAAGAATGGCGATCGGCTTGGGGGCAAGAGTGACCATCTTGGATGTTAACCTCAATCGACTTGGTGAACTGGAATCTCTATTTGGGGCGCGAGTGCAATTGCTATACAGCAATCCCAGCAACATCACCGAATCAGTTATTTCCGCAGATCTAGTAATTGGTGCGGTGCTGATTACAGGTAAACGTGCACCAACATTGGTAAAGAGAGCTGTTGTGCAGCAAATGCGATCGCATTCGGTAATTGTTGATGTGGCGGTCGATCAGGGTGGTTGCATTGAGACAGTTCACACTACTTCCCACACCAGTCCTGTTTATGAAGAAGAAGGAGTCTTACATTATGGTGTGCCAAATATGCCTGGGGCTGTACCTTGGACAGCAACACAGGCTTTGGTCAATGCCACTTTTCCTTATGTCTGTGCTTTGGCTGATTTTGGGCTGGAAGCGATCCAACGCGATCGCGCCTTAGCTAAGGGTGTGAATATTCAAAATGGGCAGATTGTATATGACGCTGTGGCAGAAGCTTTTCCTGATTTACGTTAAAAAGTATTGGTGCTTCGCGCCGATACTTTTTAACGTAAATCCTCTAGTTTTTGCCAAGCCCGACCGCTATTAATAATCTCTTGGGCATAGGCGATCGCCTCTGGGATCTCAGCCCTCAAGCCCAACAGCCATAGATAAAATCCACAGTTCCACAATACCGAGTTTAAATATTCTGAGGGTTCGGCTTTGAGGGCGGAAATGATTTTGATTGCCATTTCCGAAGCAGTGGCGATCGCAGGATCTTCGGGAGTAAATCCATACTGACGTGCTGATAAGGTTAGTCGCTTGAAATTGCCAGCTCGCTGAATACCAATAATATTGGTACGCGATCGGGCAAGATCCACACTGCCTTCCCAGCCCTTGACTGTCGCAAATTCCGTAATTTCGTGCTGAGCAAAGGCTTCACAAATATTAGTTTCTGTGGGCGGATGCACAAACCCTGACACAATTAGCTGCTTGCCTTGATAGGGCGACCACATTAATTCCAAAGTGGCAAAAGGTGGACGTTTACCAATTTGCTCGCGATAGGGAACTAGCCCTTGAGCAAGGGGGAAATGTTCTGGCAAATAGACAAATCCTAAATTATGGATTTCTAAATTTTGCCTTACTTGATCAAGGCTAAGCCCTTGCCAATTTAATCCCAAGGCTCGCCAGATCTCCATAAATGGTAAGCCTTCTTTAGTGGGCATCCGATCGCCACCATGCATCAAAACGGGAATCCCTGCCGCCGCCAAAACTATCGCGGTAACGGGGCTAATAGGTGCGGTTTTCGACCTGCCATCGTAGGGCGAACCTAGCACCAATACTTGACGATCTGACGCGATCGCCTCCACCTTTCCCCCCAGAAACTTATAAGCATCCAGCATCCCTGCTAATTCTTCGCTAGTGGGACGTTTGATGCGGTGGGCAATCATAAATGCACCAATTTGAGCAGGGGTGGCAACTCCTTCGAGCATCATCATCGTCGCTGTCTTCGCCTCTTGGCGAGTCAAGCTCTTACTGGTATGTGTACCACTGCCGACTTTACGCAAAAATTCCCGAAATTCTAAACTCATTACTCAAAGCCTACAGGGGCATTATGGGATTTTATAACTGTCAGCATGAGTGGCGGCGCTTCGCGCCGCCACTCATGCTGACAGTTACAGGATGAACTATTGCTGAGTATAGCCGATCGCATTTTTTGATGTTACAGAATTTTCTTTAGCAATCATTTGCGCAGCTAGTTGGCAAAAATATTGGATTGGCGGAATTTGAATGCGATCGCTAGTTGTCACTAAGACAATTTCGCGAGTCAAGCATGGCTCATGGAGGTTCTTTACTACTAGATTTAGATCATCTTTTAGTTCCACTAAAAATGTCTCAGGCAATAGAGCGATCAAACTGCCTAACTTTACAACCCCACGAAAAGCTTCAAGGGAATTCAACTCAAGTACCGCATTTAAGTTCAACCCCTGACGGTTAAATTGATCTTGAACAAGTCGCTGTAAACCGTAGCCGTCCTTAAATACAGCTTGCGGTAAGTTGTGCAGATCTCTCCAAGATATATTCTCTTTCTTACCCAAAGGATGATTGGCAGGAAGTAATAGTTGAATCTTCTCTTCATACAACTTCTCAACCACCATTTCCGCACTTGCCGTTAAAAATGGATTATTCATCACGATCGCAATATCAATTAATCCATCTTTGAGAACCTTGATCGCGCGATCGCTCCCCAAAGTCGTCACCCGTAGCTGCACGTTTGGATAAGTCTTCGCAAATATCTGCAATATCGGTGGTAGTTGATAGGCACAAGCAGAGGGGATACCCGCAACACACAGTTCCGTTTGTTTACCTAATTGCAGATCGGACAGTTCTTGCTCAGCATTTGCCCAGATTTGACAAATTTTTTTAGCGTGCTGCAACAAGCGATCGCCACCTAGTGTTAGCTTCACATTTCCTTGGCGATGGAACAGAGAGATGCCAACCATCGACTCAAGGGACTGCACTTGACGACTGATAGTTGACTGACTAACACCGCATTTTTGCGCCGCCTGCTGAAAGTTTCCTGTCTCTGCGACCGCTAAAAAAGCCTGTAACTGTTCCAAACGCATGAAAGCTTAGTAATAAATTTTATTTGCGCTAACCCAAACAGTAATCAGGATTTCTTAAAATCTTCGACTTGTCATGCCAGCGCAAAGCTGTATAACCATTAAGCAACTTCCGTGGTCTGGGAAAAGTAACATGGGTAACAAACAATCGAGCAGGTAGTAGAGAGATAAAGGCTAAAACTTGTGTTCTACAGCTACTGCTACTTGAAGATTGTTCTGCCTGCATAGCGGGCAAAACAATCTCTCGTTTTGGGTTTAATTACGCTGAGCTACTTAGTAGGATGGCTATATTAATTTATTTAAGAACAAAGTATGTCGGTTAATCAAGGACAGTATTTAGAAACTTACAGCAGCAATCACCCCAAGGAAGTACTGTTAGTAAAGCTGGAAATTGATGGCGATCTTGATGAGGTGATGATATTCAAAGGATTTTCCAGCTCATTAATGCGTCCCACTGCTTACGATCCAGATGTACCCGTGATCTCTGAAAAAGCAAACATTTTATCTATTGATCGCCTTACTGCTCCCTACAAACCCAATCAACCTAATTACATTCAACAAGCAGTAACATGGGATCAGTTTCAACAGCTTACTTGATGTAAGTTCTCAGCACCAAAGGCGGTAGAAAACTCAAATTCTTCTATATTATTAAGTAACTAGGCGCAATTAAATATAAACCCCCAAAACCTGTGGCGTACACGCAGAAAGTACCACAGGTTTTGGCTTTAGATTTTAAATGAGCCTATCTACTTAGCTATATCTTTGAAAATCAAATCCCAGAAATTTCATGCTTGAAGAGACGCGACAACTAATTTATGACAATCAGGTGATGGTCGCTTCTCTAATGCTTTATCAAGATGTCTTGCAGCAAGAAGCTTGGGAAGCCTATGTAAAACTGCTACATAGCATCGCAAACCATATCACCGATGGTCATGAAAATAGTTCGCGCCGCCTCAGCTACCTCCTTGCTTACGGTCAATGGTTTAGAGCGATCGCTGCTACAGGTTACAGTTGGCGCGATTATGTCATTTTGCAGATCCTAGGCTCTGATAACCCCTTTAGTCAGCAAGCGCAAACCACCGATATTAATCATTTACCCGCGCCTCTAGTTGCCGCCGCAAAACAGGACTTAGAGATTCTCGAAGAGTTGAGTCTTTGGAGTGGAGGGAAATTAGTTGACCTCATCGACAATGGCGATCGCTTTCTAGATTGGCAAACTAACAGCAGAGAAATCTCGAAGCTTTCCCCTGCCAAGCAATCTCTGGTTAATAAGTTTCAATCTAACGATGATTGGGCAAAACTTTTGCCAGACTTAGCTAACTATTACCAACAATTTGGGACAGGAATATTTGCGGACTATACTGCCTTCCGTTGGCGCAAGGGTCACATAGAAGGAATTGCTTATCCTGATCTAGTAAAACTGTCCGATTTAATTGGTTATGAGTCACAACGCCAAGCACTTTACAAAAACACTGAAGCTTTTTTGTCAGGATATCGCGCCCTACACACACTACTTTATGGCAGCCGAGGCACTGGCAAGTCCTCACTCGTCAAATCATTAATGTATGCCTATAGCGATCGCGGACTCTGTTTAGTCGAAGTTGCCAAAAACGATCTAAAAGACTTACCGATCATTGCCGATATTTTGCGTCAGTCTCCACAGAAATTTATTATTTTTGTGGATGACCTATCTTTTGAAGAAGAAAATGATGATTACAAAGCGCTCAAAGTAATTTTAGAAGGCAATCTTTCGGCTCAGCCCCGCAACTTACTAATCTATGCAACTTCTAACCGTCGCCATCTATTACGCGAATACTTCAGCGATCGCCCTAGCTTAAAAGATCTCGCCGATCGTCAAGAAGTTAACCCTTGGGATACAGTTCAAGAAAAGCTATCCCTCAGCGATCGCTTTGGTCTTACATTAACGTTTCTACAAGCCGACCAAGAAATTTATCTTAAAATCGTCCATCATCTTGCCAAACGCGCAGGCATAGATTTACTTACCGATGATCTTAACTTCCGAGCCTTGCAATGGGCAACTCGCAATAATGGTCAATCAGGACGGACAGCCCAACAATTTATTGACCATCTACAAGCAGAGCTTCAAGTCAAGAATTTACCCAAATAAATTTGATGATTCTGTATGTTTTGTTTTTGCACTTTATGTAGTAACATATTAATCTGCAACGGGATGTAGCGCAGCTTGGTAGCGCGCCTGCTTTGGGAGCAGGATGCCGTAGGTTCGAATCCTATCATCCCGATTTTATTATTCCAGTAACCCAGTTAAGGCAATTCGCATCGCAACTGGATTGCTGTTTTTATGTTTTAAGTGAGTCTTACTTCACTAGGGATATTTGAATCGGCATTATTGAAATAAGTATAAATACTTATTTCAATAATGCCGATTTCTTTGCTTATGTAAAAGATACTAAGAGCCTAGTTTTAATTCTTGAGATGTAGTGACAAAAATCAGCTTATCAGGATGTACATATAATCAATATACTTATTAGATTACTGACTATCTCTAGAGAGGTAGAAGTACACCAACTTAATACTTTTTTAATATTTGTTGTTTAAGTTTGACATTCTAGAAGCTATCTCAAATCTTTACTTAGAGAGAGTTTTGGCTTTTTAAGCATTTCATAATGAGTCAAACGTAAAGATGTGTTAAGCTATTTCCAAATCCATATAAATACTAGTAGTTAAAGCAGGATTTAATATTATGACCATTGCAATGGGACGGTCGCAAGAAGTCGAAAGAGGATGGTTTGACATCATCGACGACTGGCTAAAGCGCGACAGATTTGTATTTATTGGCTGGAGTGGTTTATTACTATTCCCTACCGCATTTTTATCAATTGGTGGTTGGTTTACAGGTATCACCTTCGTATCTTCTTGGTACACCCACGGTCTAGCATCTAGCTTCCTCGAAGGATGCAACATCTTGACTGTAGCCGTATCTTCTCCTGCATTGAGTGTTGGTCACTCTTTGCTATTGCTCTGGGGACCTGAAGCTCAAGGCGACTTCACCCGCTGGTGCCAAATTGGTGGCTTGTGGACATTCCTAGCTTTGCACGGTGCATTTGCTCTGATCGGCTTTATGTTGCGTCAGTTTGAAATCGCTCGTCTAGTTGGTATCCGTCCTTACAATGCGATCGCTTTCTCTGGTCCTATCGCCGTATTTGTATCAGTCTTCCTAATGTACCCCTTGGGTCAATCTGGTTGGTTCTTCGGCCCTACCTTCGGCGTAGCTGGCATTTTCCGCTTTATCTTGTTCCTACAAGGATTCCACAACTGGACTCTGAACCCCTTCCACATGATGGGCGTAGCAGGTATCCTCGGTGGCGCATTGCTCTGTGCAATCCACGGTGCAACTGTTGAAAATACCCTGTTTGAAGATGGTGAAGGCGGTAGCTCTAACACTTTCAAAGCTTTTAACCCAACTCAAGCTGAAGAAACCTACTCCATGGTTACTGCAAACCGTTTCTGGAGCCAAATCTTCGGTATTGCTTTCTCCAACAAGCGTTGGTTGCACTTCTTCATGCTATTCGTACCCGTAACTGGACTATGGTTCAGCAGCGTCGGTATTGTTGGTCTAGCCTTGAACTTGCGTGCTTATGACTTCGTATCTCAAGAAGTTCGTGCTGCAGAAGATCCAGAATTTGAAACTTTCTACACCAAGAACTTGCTCTTGAACGAAGGTATCCGCGCTTGGATGGCTCCTCAAGACCAACCAGCAGAAAGATTTATCTTCCCTGAAGAAGTATTACCTCGCGGTAACGCACTGTAATCTCCTCAAAATATTTTGTGTAGTTCTTAGTTCTGCATGAAATCTACTATTAGCTATTAGATATCAACATAGTTAGACTAGTTTTTGGATTATGATGGATTTCATCAAACTTCTAAATGCTTATTCAGCTACTAAGTTGGTATCTGATAGCTAAAAAATTATCTGCACTTTAAACCTATAAAAAGTTTTTTGGAGAATCCCTCTCGTGACAACGACCATCAACTTAAATAATTTGGGAGTAGGTGGACGTACACAAGATACATCGGGCTTTGCTTGGTGGTCTGGTAATGCACGTCTTATCAATCTCTCTGGCAAACTGCTGGGCGCTCACGTTGCTCACGCGGGTTTGATCGTTTTTTGGGCTGGCGCAATGACCTTGTTTGAAGTTGCCCACTTTGTCCCTGAAAAGCCAATGTATGAGCAAGGCTTTATTTTGCTTCCTCACATGGCGACCCAAGGCTGGGGAGTTGGCGCTGGCGGTGAAGTAGTGGATATTTTCCCATACTTCGTAGTCGGTGTACTTCACCTCATCTCCTCCGCTGTACTTGGATTTGGCGGTGTATACCATGCATTGCGTGGACCTGAAGTTCTTGAGAACTACTCATCTTTCTTTGGCTACGACTGGAAAGATAAGAATCAAATGACCAATATCATTGGTTATCACTTGATTCTTCTAGGATGTGGAGCATTTCTACTAGTATTCAAGGCAATGTTCTTTGGTGGTCTTTATGACACATGGGCTCCTGGTGGTGGAGATGTGCGTGTGATTACCAATCCAACCATTAACCCTGTTGTTATTTTTGGCTATATTCTCAACTCACCTTTTGGCGGAGAAGGCAATATTGTCGGTGTTGATAACTTGGAAGATGTAGTTGGCGGACATATTTGGATCGGTTTGATCTGTATCGCTGGCGGTATCTGGCACATCGTTACCAAGCCTTTCGGTTGGGCACGTCGCGCTTTGATCTGGTCTGGTGAAGCATATCTTTCTTACAGTTTGGGTGCTTTGAGCCTGATGGCATTTATTGCTACTTGCTTTGTCTGGTACAACAACACTGTTTATCCTAGTGAGTTCTTTGGTCCTACTGGTGCTGAAGCATCTCAATCCCAAGCCTTTACCTATCTCGTTCGTGACCAAAAGTTGGGTGCAAACATTGCGACCTCTCAAGGTCCTACTGGACTTGGTAAGTATTTGATGCGTTCTCCTTCGGGCGAAATCATCTTTGGTGGAGAAACCATGCGTTTCTGGGATTTCCGTGGTCCTTGGTTGGAGCCTCTCCGTGGTCCTAATGGCTTGGATATTGACAAGCTCAAAAATGACGTTCAGCCTTGGCAAGTACGTCGTGCTGCTGAGTACATGACTCATGCTCCTCTTGGTTCTTTGAACTCAGTTGGTGGAGTTATTACCGAAATCAATGCGGTTAACTTCGTATCTCCTCGTTCATGGTTGTCTACTTCTCACTTCGTATTGTCCTTCATGTTCTTGGTTGGTCACCTATGGCACGCTGGTCGCGCTCGCGCCGCAGTTGCTGGTTTTGAAAAGGGTATTGATCGCAAGACTGAAGCAGTGCTATCTATGCCTGAACTAGATGCCTAATATCTAGTTAAGAAACGTCGATCTCATTTCTTAATTAAAAAAACAAGGGATACCATGCAGTTCCAAACGCTAGATGGGATCCCTTGTTTATTAGCAAATAAAAAGGGACGCAATGCGTCCCTTTTTATTTAGTTACTACCCGTGAATATGACATCAGGGAATTTACCTTGGGCTTCAGTCATTGGGCGATTTTTACCCTCTTGCTGCCAGTAATTAATTACTTCGGTTGCCTTGTTTAAAATTTCGATCCGATCTTGATCGGCAATCCATGGCTTGCTTTCCATTTCTGATTTGAGTTGATCCCAAGCGTCATCACGGGGCCAAAAGAAATACTTGGTGAGAGGGCTGAAGCCTTTGCCAACGACTTGGTCAACGGCAAGAGCTACATTATTTTCTAACCATAAGATTTTTAGAATAAACTGGGACAATGCTACCTACCTCCAACAAAATCTAAATTACATATTAAAGTAGCGATCTTCCAATATAACATGAGTGAACTAACTGCAGCTAACTTAAAATCAAAAAATATCTTTGTATTTGATATTGATGGCGTGATTCGCGATGTATCAGGGTCTTACCGTCGTGCTTTATCTGATACGGTTGAACATTTCACCTTTTCTGCCTATCGACCTACTCCTGAAGAAATTGATGATTTGAAATCAGAAGGGATTTGGAACAATGATTGGGAAGCATCTCAAGAACTGATCAGAAGATATTTTCACGGTTTGGGACAAGAGCCGCAGATTTCCTATGAGTCAATTGTGACTTTTTTTCAAAGTCGTTATCGGGGCGTTAAGCCAGACTGGCAGGATGGTTATATTTCTTCTGAACCATTAATTGCTAATCAAGCCTATTTTCAAGGGTTAACTGAAGCAGGAATTGGTTGGGGTTTTTTTAGTGGGGCAACAAGAGCGTCAGCGATCTATGTCCTCAATCGATTACAAATTAGCAATCCTGTCCTGATTGCCATGGAGGACGCGGCTGGCAAGCCCGATCCGACGGGTTTGTTGATGGCTGTTAAACAGATTGAAGCTTGTGAAAATAAATCAGCAGAGTTAGTTGTCTATGTTGGCGATACAGTTGCCGATATGATGACAGTGGTGAGAGCAAGAAAATATGAACCTAGCTATAAATATTTGGCTGTGGGGGTGATTCCGCCCCATATTCAAGGAAATGAACCTCGCGATCGCTATAGAAATTTATTAAAACAAAATGGCGCAGATTTGGTTTTCAACGATCTATTGCAGTTAACGCCTCAGCTTGACCTGCTCGCGATAACATAAAGACCAATGTATGATGGCGCGACAAAGCCGCAGCCCCATACATTGGTTCATTTTTTTAATAACTTTGTATTGATTTTTGAGTAAGTTTTATGTCAGAACCACAGAAATATTACTTTGTGGCTGCTAGTCGCAAATACCTATGTGAAGATGAGGGAAAGCCCTTAAGTGAGACCCTTTCTGAGCGTCGTCGCAACTTTGAATCACGTAACATCGAAATTAATTTTTGGTTAGTTGAGCAGCCTGCTTTTTTGGAAGCCCCTGAAATGGCAAGTATAAAAAAGCAAATTCCCCAACCTGCGGCGGCAATCGTAACTACTGATGTCAACACCATGCGCTGGCTAAAGCTGAGACTGGAGTTTGTTATTACTGGAGAATTTTCGGCTCCTAGTGCAACTATTCCTGATCCTTTAGCATCTTTAGCGATCGCCTAAAAAGCAATAAGCGATTGATGGCGCTTTGCTTTGAGTCGTCAATCGCTTATTGAGACGAGCGCAAAGCGCTGTATGTGCTAATGTGTGACTTGAAATTTAACGAGCAACTTGCTACGGCAATTATCGTGCTTAGTCCTATTAGACAGAATTTATATTTCGCTTCACCTACCCTTTGTGGGTATGCAAATTCTGGCTTTAAAGTAATTAGACCGAATATTCCAAAGTGTCGCGATCGCAATTTATATATTTCATCAGCAAAAAAGCTAACCAAAAGTCCAGATCAGCCAATACTTTCCCTATTTCAAAGCTTCTTAACCCAAAAAGCAGGAAATGATCTAACCGAATGTGAGGATGCTTGGGCCTACGCTGAACATGATCAAATGTTTGTGATTTCGATTTCGGACGGTGCAACTGAGTCTTCCTTTGCTAAGGAATGGGCGAGCGAGATGGTGACGACATTTGTGAATGATCAAGCAGCGTTTAGCGACACAACAAAATGGCTGTCAGATCTACAAGCCCGTTGGCAATTATGGCTGAGTCAGCAAAGCCTGCCTTGGTTTGCGAAGCGCAAGGCGGAGCAGGGAGCCTATGCAACTTTTTTGAGCCTGCAAGTGAGTAAAAATTTGAGTTGGCAAGCGATCGCTGTAGGCGATTCCTGTTTATTTGTGGTTCGCGATAACTGTTTACAGCAGAGTTTCCCTTTGCAAAGTAGCAATGATTTTAGTAACCGCCCTAACTTAGTGGGGACTAACTCTAATTTGGGCAAGGGCAGTATTTTAAGAGTCTGTGGCAATGCTAAAGCAGGGGATCGCTTTTATTTGGCGACAGATGCGATCGCTTGCTGGATCATGCAGCAAATCGAAGCAAATCAAAATCCTTGGGTAAAATTAGAGAAATTGGACGTAAGCGACAAATTTGCAGCTTGGGTCAATGAATTGCGTGATCGCCATGCAATCGTTAATGACGATACAACGTTACTATGTTTAGAAATTAATTACTCAGAAATTAAGGCTGCCGATACTTTGTAAGTCATGACAAATATTCAGACTTGGCCATTAAATATAGACTTTACAATTGCGGTACAAAATCCACACCTCTGTTTTGCCGATCCTGACTTAAAAAGGGCAAGTACTGCTAAAAACTCACGGGGAAGGGTTTTCTTGTGGTCAGGCAACTTTGCAACCGTATACAAATTAACTTCTGAAAATCGTGCTTGGGCGGTGCGTTGCTTTACGCGCACCCCGCAAGCCGATGTGCAACGGCGCTATCAATTGATTAGTGAACATCTCAGCAAGCATTCCATTCCCTACTTAGTCAATTTTGAATTTCTGGCGCAGGGGGTTTTGGTCAAGGGGGAATGGTATCCCATTTTAAAAATGGACTGGGTGGATGGTGAAGAAATTGACCGCTACATTGGCGAAAATCTTGACGAACCACAGGTATTGTTGCGTCTAGATCGCCAACTGAAGCAACTGCAACAGGATCTGCGGCTAGCCAATATTGCCCATGGTGACTTACAGCATGGCAATATCATGGTGGATGATCAGGGAGAGCTGAAGCTGGTGGACTATGACGGGATGTATGTCCCTGCTTTGCAAGGATGTCCACCAATTGAGATTGGACATCCCAATTACCAACCGCCCGATCGTGCCCTTGAAGATTTTGGCGATCGCCTTGATGAGTTTTCCTTTGCTGTAATTTCCTTATCGTTGAGAGCTTTAGCAATTAAGCCAGAGTTATGGGACACCTTCCACGAAGACAATAAAAACTTGCTCTTCTTGCAACATGATTTCCAAGAACCTAAAACATCGCCAGTATTTCAGGCGATCGCAAATATTCCTAATGCAGAAATTCTGGAACTGCGCGATCGGGTAATTCGCCAGTGCGAAGACAAAAACTATTCCGAAAAATCAGCACAGACGACTTTAGAGATAAGTCCAAAATCAAGTTCTAAGGACTTAATTGCAGATAACGGACAAAATCTCAAAAAACAAGTCACAGTTTCCACTTCTCACAGAATTATTTTATTGATTTCGGCAGCAGGTTTGTCGATCGCGGCATTAATTGGGATCAATTCTGGGCGGATTAGCCAGCAACCTCCCCCCCCAGTAAATCAGCAGCAAACTGTACCGATTAGTTCGCCGCCAGTTCCCTCCCCCTCAGCAACACCGATCGCCAAAGCCTCCCCCAAGCTAAATCGTATTACTGTGGAGACATTGCAAGCTCGATATGCCGAAGGTCGGCGCGATTTTCGGGCGAGTCAAATTACAGGTAATTCAAGCGATCGCTTGATGGGACAAAATTTTAGGGATATCAACTTAAGTGGATCAGTAATCGAACGGATTGACCTACGGCAAGTAAATTTTCAAAATGCCAATTTGAGTGGGGTGACAATAGTTAGAGTTGACCTAAGGGGCGCAGATTTCAGTAATGCCAAACTAATTGACGCTAATTTAACTGCTTCCAATCTGGAGGAAGCTAATTTAGTTCGAGCTAACCTATTGCGAGCCAATCTAAGTCAAGCCAAGCTAGGCGCAGCCAATTTAGCAAATGTAGAATTAATGAGAGCAAACTTAAGCGAAGCTGACCTCAACTCAGTCAACCTCAATGGCGCAAATTTACTATTAGCCGATCTCAGTAAAGCCAACCTCTCCAAGGCTAATCTTAGTCAGAGTAATCTGGGCGCAGCTAATCTCAGTGATACAAACTTAGAGGGGGCTGATTTAACATCTGCAAATTTGGGATCTGCCATGCTCAACCTGACCAACCTGTCCAATGCCAATCTCAGTGACTCCGATCTGACTGCCACCAGCTTAGTGTTGGTGGAACTAGCTGGCACAAATTTAGAAGGCGCAAATTTTCGCAGTGCAACTATTGAAAATATTGGCAGTATCGAAGCATCAGACTTTACAAATGTTGTAAATCTTGATCCGAATATCCGTAAATACTTCTGCTCCCTTGCGTCTGGACAAGCTGCTATAACAGGAATACCGACAAAATCCACCCTAAATTGTTTGTAAGCAATAAGCTGACGCTTTGCGATCAAATCCCAACCAATAAAAAAGATTGAAAACTCTGCAAATCAATACTTTCAAGTTTTTTTATTATGATTTGTTTGATTAAAACTCGCTAAGTAGCTAGACGCAATTAAAAAATAGAACCAAAAGCTGTGGTGCCCGCGCAGTGACCGCTACAGCTTTTAGGGGTTTATATTTAATTATGGCTAGCTACTCACAACAAAAAATCGATAGGCTGTACGATATCCCTGATAAAGAGTAAAATCAGAGTGAATACCAAAATTCGTCAAAATTAACAGTCATCTGTCAACTTTTAGCAATTAACTGTTAGTCTGAAAAGCACGAAAAATAGAACTACTGCAATGATCGAAGAAGAAAACACATTAAATTCTGACGATCTCATTGATGAAGATGATGAGATCCTTGAGTCACGGTTGCAACAATTGGCGATCGAAGAATTGAAGCAATCTGAAGAACTTAACGCTGAAATACCTCAGCCTAATGTAGAGGAGCCAAAGGCGGAAGTTAGCAAAGCCAGTGCAGCCGCTGCGGCAACGCTCGAAAAGATCAACGGACTAATTGCAGAATCCACTGCTCTAAAAGAGCAACTAGATGATCGCAAGCAACAATATTTGCGTCTATACGCTGACTTTGAAAATTTTCGTAAGCGTACTGAACGGGATAAGGAAGAACAGGAAGGAACAATCACTTCTAAAATCCTTAAAAAAATATTGCCAGTAGTTGATGACTTCGAGCGCGCACAGTTGCAGATTACTCCTAAAACTGACGGCGAAGCCTCGATACACAAGAGTTATCAGTCAGTTTATAAACAATTGCTAAAATGCTTAAAGGAAACTGGAGTTGCCAGAATGGAGTGCGTAGGTCAAGAGTTTGACCCGAACTTCCATGAAGCAATCATGCAAGAACCTTCAACTGAATATGAAGAAGGTTTAATCATCGAAGAGTTACGCCCAGGATATTTGGTTAGTGACGATCGCGTTTTGCGTCACTCATTGGTTAAAGTATCGTCTGGCAAAATTGATGCAGATGGTAACGCTCCATCTGATAATGCACCTGAAGATGCTTCTAGCGACTCTTAAGATTGAATAAATATTTCAAGATGCGATCGCGATTGCATCTTGAAATGCATTCTTAGGGTACATTATTCAAAAAATTATCAAGCTAAACTAAAAAGGCTTTTAGCGGGACTGGCGATTATGTCGAAAGTAATTGGGATCGACCTTGGCACAACTAACAGTTGTGTTTCTGTTTTAGAAGGTGGTAAACCTGTTGTTATTTCCAGTGCCGAAGGAGGGCGCACAACTCCGAGCATTGTGGCTTTTGTCAAGGACAGCAATGAGCGAATTGTGGGACAAGTTGCCAAACGTCAGTCCGTAACCAACTCGGTCAACACCATTTACAGTATTAAACGTTTTATTGGGCGAAGCTGGGACGAAACTGAAGAAGAACGCCGCCGCGTCCCATATACAGCCGTTAAAGGTAAAGACAATACTGTCGATGTGCAGATTGCCGATAAGACCTATACCCCTCAAGAAATTTCAGCCATGATCTTGCAAAAGCTAAAGCAAGATGCTGAGAATTATCTGGGTGAAGATGTCACCCAAGCTGTAATTACAGTTCCCGCCTATTTCACTGATACCCAGCGCCAAGCCACCAAAGACGCAGGGGCGATCTCAGGCATGGAAGTATTGCGTATTGTCAATGAACCAACGGCGGCGGCGCTTGCCTATGGTCTAGACAAGCAGGATCAAGATCAAATCGTTTTAGTATTTGACCTTGGCGGCGGTACTTTTGATGTGTCAGTGCTGCAATTAGGGGACGGTATTTTTGAGGTCAAAGCAACTTCTGGAAATAACCACCTTGGCGGTGATGATTTTGATGCTGCGATCGTTGATTGGTTGATCGCTGACTTCAAGCAAAAGGAAGGTATTGATCTAGCCGAGGACAAAACTGCATTGCAACGGCTAAAAGAAGCTGCCGAAAAAGCCAAAATCGAGTTGTCTAGTGCCCCCTCTACTCTAATTAGCTTGCCATTTATCGCGTCAGATGCTGCTGGGCCCAAAACCATTGAGTTAGATTTCACCCGTGCTAAGTTTGATGAAATCACTGCTCCCTTAGTAAAAGCGACTCTAGAGCCGACAGCTCAAGCTCTTAAAGACGCAGGATTACTACCTAAAGAAATTAATCGCATTATTTTAGTTGGTGGCTCCACTCGAATTCCTTCGGTACAGGAAGCCATATCGAGATTTTTTGATGGCAAGAAGCCTGACCAGTCGGTCAATCCTGACGAAGCTGTAGCGATCGGAGCCGCAGTTCAAGCAGGGATTTTGGGAGGAGAGGTTAAAGATTTACTCTTACTTGATGTAATTCCCCTTTCGATTGGACTAGAGACTCAGGGGGGCGTTTTCACTAAGAACCTAGAACGAAATACCACCATTCCTACCAGTAAGGCTCAGATTTTCTCGACGGCTGTAGATAATCAGTCTGCTGTAGAAATCCATGTCCTACAGGGCGAACGAGCCATGGCTAAAGACAACAAAAGTCTTGGCAAATTTGAGCTAGAAGGCATCCGTCCTGCGCCTCGGGGCATTCCTCAGATTGAAGTTTCCTTTGACATTGATGCTAATGGCATTCTGAAGGTATCTGCACGGGACATTGATACTGGCGTTGAGCAAAGCATCAGCATTACCAACACAGGCGGATTAAGCCCCAGTGAAATTGAAAGAATGCGGATGGAAGCAGAAGTCTATGCTGATGAGGATGGTGCAAGACGCGAACTCGCGAATATGCGGAACCAAGCTTCTAACTTGATTAGAACTGTTGAAGAAATACTCAGAGATAATGGACCCTCGGTAATTACTCAGAGCTTGCGTGAACCCACCCTCAAGAATATGGAAGCCCTCAAAAACTTGTATGAGTCCGAGGAAGCAACTTATGAGGATATTCAAATTGCGATTAAGCCTTTACAGCAATCATTATTTGATGTTACTCAGATCGTAGAGAAGTATTCTCAAGTTGAGCGTGTCAAGCAGAAACCTAGCGATTCTCTAGAATAATAACAAAGCACAAAATGGCTATGCCATTTTGTGCTTTGTTATTAAGGATGATCCAAATCCCTGTATGATGTACAAAATATAAATGTGTTTTTAGTTACATTTGTCCTACTCAATTATTGGCATCTGTAGATTTGTTCCTTGAACTGTGAGTTGCTATGTCACTGTTTGATTGGTTTGCTGAAACCCGCTCGCGCGCAGGTGAAGCATATCGCCGCAAAACGCCTAATCTTAATCAAGAGTCTCAAGAACGTGAAATTCCTGACGGTTTGTGGCACAAATGTTCGAGTTGTGGCGCTTTGACCTATGTCAAGGACTTGAAAACTAATTTGATGGTTTGTCCCGAATGTGGTCATCACAATCAAGTTAATGCCTATGAGCGCATAGCTCAACTGATTGATGCGGGCACATGGGAAGAGATGGATGCAGATTTAACTTCCTGTGATCCTCTAGGTTTTAAAGATCGTAAGCCCTATATTGATCGCATTAAAGAATATCGACAAAAAACAGGCTTAAGTGATGGGGTGATCACTGGCACTGGCAAGATCGATGGTTGTGATGCGGCGCTTGCGGTAATGGATTTCCGCTTTATGGGCGGCAGTATGGGATCTGTCGTCGGTGAAAAAATCACCCGTATGCTAGAAACTGCGACGGCAAAGCGTTATCCTGCCTTGATTTTCTGTGCATCAGGTGGGGCAAGAATGCAGGAAGGGATTCTGAGCTTGATGCAGATGGCAAAAACTTCGGCGGCTCTTGAGCGCCATCGTCAGGCAAATTTACTTTACATTCCCATTTTGACAAATCCGACAACGGGTGGTGTAACTGCCAGTTTTGCGATGCTTGGTGATTTGATTTTAGCTGAGCCAAAGGCGTTAATTGGATTTACAGGTCGTCGTGTTATTGAGCAGACCCTGAAACAAAAAATTCCCGATGGGTTCCAATCGTCGGAATATTTGCTCGATCATGGGTTTGTGGATGCGGTTGTACCAAGAACTAAGCTGAAGCAAAGTCTTGCCATGATTTTAAAAATGCACCAACCTCCAGTTAATATTGCTAGCGATCGCCATCTTAATGGTGCTGTTAAGTCAGGAATTGATATTGTGTCCGAGACAAGCTTAGCTTCTGAGGTTTAGCTCTATCAATTAACTTCACAAACCCAAGAAGTATGGACATCTTTAAAATTGGGTGGCGCAAATTCGGCTTTCATAGCACAAGAGAAAGAGTAACTGCACCAAGTGAGTCTCTGAGGCGCATTCTGATCAATTGCAAGATTCATGGCAAGTCGTGGAGACTCGATCGCTAATTTAATAGCATTTTCTGGCTCACAAACTCCCCACTCGATTAGATTATTGACTGCGTTGATTAAGGGCAGTGTCGTACCTGAGAGCGTGCCATCGGGCAATCTCGCTGTGCCATTTTGAATTGTAATTTGGCGATCGTCCCAAGGATAAGTGCCATCGGGTAATCCAAGGGGCGCAAGGGCATCACTGACGAGAAAAATTTGTTTTTTCATCCGATAGAGCAGTTTGATCATTTCAGGCGACACATGAACGCCATCGGCGATTAATCCGCACCAAACTTGATCGCTTAGTATTGCTTCGCCCAATAGCCCCACATCGCGATGATGCAAACTGGGCATGGCATTAAAGGCATGGGTAACCATTGTTGCCCCTTGGGCGATCGCCATTCTCGTTTGTTCTGCATTAGCTGTAGAGTGACCAAGACTAACGATGATTTGGCGATCGCGTAAATATTGAATCGTTTCCCCTGATGGATCGAGTTCGGGAGCGAGAGTAACAAGTTTAACAATACTAGTGTAATCACCTAATACCCGCCGTAATGTATTGAAATTAAGACGTGATAATAGATATTCTTGCGGATGTGCGCCACGTTTGTCAGGATGTAGAAAAGGTCCTTCGAGATGGACTCCTAAAATTTTGGCTTCAAGAGGATCGGGATGTTGTTTTTGATAGGCGATCGCTTCGGCTAGGAAAAATAGCGATCGATGGAGCTGCTCAATAGAGGTAGTAACGAGAGTAGGCAAAAATCCATCTAGTCCCTGTTGATAGAGAAATCGACAAATTTCTGGTAACTTAGCGGCGCGATCGCGATCTAAATCATTAAATGGAATTCCTAATGCTCCATTAATTTGGAGGTCAATTGCACCTTGAGTAGAACAGATAATTTCACGTAAAGCTGTCATGATTTCTCGCGATCGCTAATTATTTTTCATCGAACTAAGAGAGTACGCCCCTTGGGGGCGCACTCTCTTAGAATTGCTATAGGTTGAGCTATGATTATCGTTAACATCACTCCAACCTACCTAATTCTAAGCTTATGACAGTTCAATTGCTGACACAAAACCAGAATAAGTTGGCGAATAAGTTCCTATTAACGACCCAGCAATATCACCTCATGCACGAAGCTGGTGTTTTCCAAGAGGGCGATCGCCTCGAACTAATCAATGGAGAAATTCAAACTATGTCCCCAATTGGTAGAAAGCACGCTACTTGTGTTGCTCGACTGAATGCAATTTTTACTAATCGTCTTTTTGGTAAAGCTATAGTCTGGCCGCAAAACTCAATCCGTCTAGTTGACAACTCTGAACCCCAACCTGATCTTGCCATTTTGAAATTTCGTGATGATTTTTATGAAGAGGGATTACCAACAGCAGATGATATTTTGTTGATTATCGAAGTTGCCGATAGTTCTATTGATTACGATCGCGAAGTGAAAGCACCTCTATACGCGGCGGCGGGCATTCCTGAGATGTGGTTATTTGATGTGAATAAAAAAGCGATCGTGGGATATTCACAACCATCGGCAAATGGATATAAGTTAATCAGACGTTACGATGAGAATGATACTCTATCAATTCTTGCTTTTCCTGATGTAACTTTCAATTGGAATGAACTGTTTTAAATTTTGGTGGATGTTTCGGTATAGAAGTCGATGCCAACGCGATCAATATGCTCTTTGAGCTTTGGTTCAGCGATCGCCTCATAATGCACAACATCAAAAAAATAGGGCAGTGGTTTCTCTTCATTGAGACAATCTGCAAATCGGGCTGTAATTTCGTAGGTTATGAGATCGCCTTTTATCGCCAAATCCACATCCGAGCCTATTTTATAATTCCCCTTTGCCCGTGAGCCAAACAAGATTACTTCCACAATTTCAGGGAATTCTCGAATCGCTTCGTTGATATAAATAAAATCTCGCTCAATTAATCCGTACTTCATAGAGTTGCAATTTTGTTATTGAAATAGACATAGACTTCTGCCAAAAGTTGAAAATATTTATCTCTAGTTTTGGCTTCAACAGCGATCGCGGTTTCTTCATTATAGGTATGTGATGTTAGGTTACGGTCTTGGAGCGCATCGATCCAGTCATGTCCATTACTGATTAAACCTGACTGAAATGCTTATTTAATAGCTTCTCTGGGAGTTTTGACAATACACCCTTCTGTCTCTTCATAGTCCTTGAGCAGTTTCCAAGCAAGTTCAAAGGTCATCTCAAAAAATTGAATCAATCCTACCCTTTCTAAAATGGAAAGTTGTTCTGTTTTGAGTGAGTCCTGTAATAAAAGGAATGCTTTCTCAAAGTTAGAAAATCGCTGTATCCATCGAACATCATCTTCTATCATTTAACTTGTCCATCCCCTTGTTAATGTAATCTTTTATCACAAGAAGCTGCTTCAATTATTCTTTTAAAGATTATTTCTGCGGAGCCATACATTTCATAATTTTGCAGTTTTGTATCTTTAAATCTTTCTGAAGGTTGAAATCCTTTGTTGCTATATAGTTCAATTAGATGCTTGTAATTCCCTGAAATAAACAATAGTATTTCATTCTTTAGCTCCTTATGAATATCTCCAAATCTGTCTTTTTCCATAAATATTATTGAAAGTGCTAAGCCTTTTTTAGCTTCTACTAAAGATTGTTCTATAGTATCTAAATTTTCTTCGGGAATGGTAGATAGTGTTATTAGAGTAGAAAGCCCTTTAATTGAGTCAACGTAAGAGTTTTGCAGTTGATTTTTTAGCCAAATGTTGTTTTCTTTCAAGTTCTGAAGATAGTTAGTAACCACCGCAGTAATAAAAGCTGTAGAACTTGCAGATAAAACGCCGATCAATACTGGGCTGTCAAGATTCATTTAAGTCAGATTTTATGATTAACTTTTAATTTTACTGTGACTGAAACAGTTGAATTAGATTAAGTTCATTAAACTCTACTAATGAACTTAATCTAATTGACAATAGCGATCAATCTTAAATCTATACTCACAAGACCAAGAAACTTTTTTAGCCCTTTCCTTTCCCTCCCTTTCCTCCAAAAAATTTGTATACTCCATATCCAATCGCTCCAGCCGCAGCAACTGGTGCAATAGCTATAATGGCAGTCCCAGCAATAGCCCCTCCACCAACAACTCCACCAATACCAGCTAAAGTACTCATGATCGCAGCACCAGATGCACCTCCTGCTACTGTAATAGCGCCTGCGCCAGCTACACCAGCAGCAGCACCAATCCCTGTAGCTTTTCTTGCTGCTGAACGTGCGCTACGTTCTTCGGAAGGTAACTCAGGTTTATCTTTGAAAAGAGTATCGTTGAGAATTTTAGCGCCAGCATAAGATGGACCTGCCGCTAAAACTGCTGGTCCCATAGCCATACCACCACCCACAACGCTCCCTGCTGCCGCAAGACCTGAAGTAATTCCTGCTCCAGAAGTTGCTGCAACAGTTAATCCTGTAGCTGCACTAACAGCAGCTCCTGCTGCTGTTCCAGTTTTTAATACTTCCTTAGCTACCTTAACGTTACTGATTCCTTTAGCAGCACCTATTCCCTCCTTAAGCAAATCTCTAATATTATCGTCCTGATCTTCTAATGACATAGCTTAACTTCTCCTTTAGGTTCGTTTTAGTACACTTAAATCATGCTATCATCTTTAAACTTTTAGGTTTAGCTAATTTTAGGAGAAAGGCGATCACAATAAGAATCAATTTGCTAACCCTAGACAATTCTCTGCAGAAGAAACTCTAACATTTGTGAGATGATCTCGCGGCACATTAGCCCCCTTTGTCCCTACAACCACCGTCGCCACAAGCGGCAGCCGATTGATATTGTCACTGGAAACAACTAAAACGGGACGTGTACCACTCTGTTCTCTACCAGAAGTAGGATTGAGATTGACAAAATAAATTTCCGATCTCAATATCGTCATAGTTCGACAAGTCCATCCAACTCTGTAACAGCAAACTCCTCTTGAATTTGAGCAATTTCAGCTTGAATGTGTGGATCTTGAGCCATGGCTGCTAATTCGTTTTGTTGGCGAATTTGATGAGCAATATGTTCTAACAGCCAAAGTTGATCCGTTAGAGTTAGAACCGCGATAGAATTAGCGATCGCTTGAAGTGTAGGCGATTTTTGAGTGGCTAACATAAGCAAATATGACAAAGATACTCATCATATTTTAGCGGCAAGATTTGGCGATCGCAATTTTGACTATATGAAACAACTAGCTCCTCTGTTTGCTGTATATCTTTGCATCAGTAATAGTAATTCCACTTGGAGATTGATTCTATCAGGATAGGCTTTAATCAAAACGCTCAGAATAGCAACGAGCAAGCTCCCAATTGTATATTCCCAATAAAAAGCCAGCAGTGATTGACAAACTCATACACTGCTAGTCATTCTTTTTAAAATACCCACTCTCCAAGTGGCAAAAGAATAATAATTTCAAAATAAACTTTTTCTACTTTGACCGCAATTGTTCCATCTCAGAACGTAAGCTAGCAAGTTGTTGAGTAAGTTCTTGGATCTCATCTCGCATACTAGACTTGATCTTGTTAGCAGACTTAATATCTTCCTTGGTTGTGGTATCAGAAGAGTTATCGTAAATAGTTTTAGCCGTCGTCGTAACTGTAGTCAGACCATTCTCACTAGGCTGACTTTCCGCAGATCCATTTACCTGTTGAGCAATGAAGCTATCTACATAGCTACGGGCTTCTGCTTCCACAGACACTCCTTTTTCAGCCAGATCTTGAGTAACTTCTTCAAAGGTACGCCCTAGCATCCTAAGATTCTCTTGCCGTTTGGCGGGGTCTTGGATTACTTCAAGTAGTGATGAGGTTGCACCGAGGGTGACATAGTAGCTTCTTTGGAACAACTTTTCTAGATCTAGAGTATCCATACAAATCCTGACCATGTGTAGTTTTGTAATAGTATTCTAACCGATCTACTTTGAGATGATTTTTTATCTACAGAGTTTTGCGCTCTGTCACAACCCCAGAAAGACTTACTAATCAACTGAGTACTAATGTCTAATAGTTAGTTTTGACTTTAGGAGTATTTCCCGTAAGACTCTGAAAATAGAGAAAACCTGCCGAAATTAAAAATGTAAGGTAAGCGATCGCTTGTCCTAAAAATAGGCGATCGCGAAATCCAAACATAGCTTTAAGAAGGATTGCAGGAAATTGATTGTCAGGAAAAACATCATGAACATCCCACACTAGATCACCCAGTAAGCAGGAACTCAAGACAGCATCACTAGGAAAGCAAATAGAAGTTTGTGAGATTGCACCGTAAGCAGCGATCGCCTTATCAAGATGCCCGATCGCACTAACCACTAACCCAGCAACGATGAGTAGTAAAAAGATGCCCATCGCCTGAAAAAATGCTTTGAGGTTGATGCGAATACCAAATTGGAAAAGCGCTATACCAATCGCCAACGCACCAACTAAACCTGCGATCGCGCCAATAATAGGGACAACTCCTGTTTGCAATTTCGCAGAAATAAAAATCACAACTTCAAAACCTTCGCGCAATACGGCAATTAAAATTAGTGTGAATACTGCCCATCCCGCGTTTCGCTCATTGGCGATCGCCTTACCAATCTGTCCTTCGATTTCACCTTTAAGTGCCTTCGCATTTTCAGTCATCCACACCAACATCCAACTCAGCATAGCGATCGCAATGATTCCTAAAGCTCCTTTCCACAACTCTCCATAAAAAGCTGCTTGCAAAGGTTCCGTATTCTCAAATTTTTGGAAGAACCAATTTAATAATATTCCTACAGACAGACTTGCCAGCAGCCCTGTACCAATACCACCAAATACCCAAGGGAAGAGGTTGCTGCGATCAGCTTTTTTTAAATAAGCCATCACAATTCCAACTACAAGAGCGGCTTCCACTCCCTCACGCAGAGTAATCGCAAAAATCGGTAACGCTGCACTAAAGTCCATAACTAATTTCCCTTCTAAAATCTTAATCAATGGAAAAACACAGCTTATATTTTAGCTTGACATTCAGAACGCTGTAGGTCGCCACTTCTAATTTCACCATTTCTAGGGAAGTCAATACTCTCATCAAATCTAAAAATTGATTTCAAAATGGAAACATCCCCTTTTATGCAAAATAAAAAACATACTAGATTTGGGTTTCAATTCACAAAAGTGTAGTCACATTTTTGTGAACTGGTATTAAGTTAGTGTCTTGCAAAACAAGCAGTCATAGAGTTTAATTTATAGAAGATAGCTCAACCATTAGTTCTGCAAATGAAAATATTTGTTTATCACACTCCTGAATTAGTTCCTGACACTGGAAGCCCTGATTGCGCGATCGCTGTTGATATTTTGCGAGCGACAACCACAATTGCTACAGCATTAGCGGCTGGAGCTGAGGGTGTACAAGTATTTTCTGATCTTGATGAGTTGTTATCTGTAAGTGAGGCGCATCCCCCAGAGTTACGGATTCGAGTAGGTGAAAGGGGCGGGAAAACTGTAGAGGGTTTTGATTTAGGAAATTCACCCTTTGACTTTACACCTGATGTAGTGAAGGGCAAGAGAATTTTTATGAGTACTACCAATGGCACGAGATCGCTACAGAAAGTGCAAAATGCAAAAAACGTTTTGGCTTGCGCGATGATTAATCTTGGTTCAGTATTAAAATACTTGCGCGAAACTAAACCAGAAACAGTATGGATCGTGGGTTCGGGCTGGGAAGGTAGCTACTCTCTGGAAGACACTACCTGTGCAGGTGCGATCGCTGCTAACTTAGAAAATGAAACTGAGTTTGGTAACGATGAAGCAGTGGCAGCCACAGCTTTATACAATGGCTGGAAGGGAGACATTGAGGAATTATTTTACCAAGCTAGTCATGGCAAGCGTCTATTAAATCTTAATGGAGCTGAAGACATTGCTTACTGTGCCAAAATTAGTGTAGTCGATGTACTACCCAAACAATCAAGTGCTGGTCTATTAGTTGCAGCGTAAGCTATAGTTGTATTTCTTGGCTGCTCAAAATTCAACGTTCCCAGCTTCAGCTTCTACATCAAGTGGCAAATATCGCCTATCCACAGTTCAATTCAGTTGTTCTCAATCCACCCTTAAAGTGGGCTGGTGGTAAACGTTGGCTTTTGCCGCACCTATTAACTATTTGGCAAAACTACAGTCATTGTCGCCTAGTTGAGCCTTTCTGTGGCGGTCTAGCGATCGCCCTAGGATTGCGTCCAGAAGAAGCACTTCTTAATGACATAAATCCCCATGTTGTCAACTTTTATAAATGCTTACAGAAAGGCTTAAAGTTAGATATAGACATCCAAAATGAGAAAGAATTCTATTACGTCCAAAGATCAGAATTTAATCGTTTGATTCAGGAAGGTCAGGCAAAATCTTCTAAAGCAGCACAAATCTTTTATTATCTCAATCGTACAGGTTATAACGGTTTATGTAGATTTAACCGCAAGGGTGGTTTTAACGTTCCCTTTGGTCGTCATAAAACCATAAATTATATACAGGATTTTTCTGCTTACAAACTTGTACTCAAGAAATGGAAATTTATAAATGTAGATTTTTTGGAGGTTCCCATTACTTCCAATGACTTTATTTACGCTGATCCACCCTATGATGTTGAGTTTCGTCAATATTCTCAACACGGCTTCGCTTGGTCAGATCAGGAACGCTTAGCATCTTGGCTAGCTAAGCAAAACTGTCCTGCGATCGCTTCCAATCAAGCAACTGAACGCATTCTCTCTCTTTATCAAGATTTAGGCTTTAAAATTGAAATTCTTGATGCCCCAAGACGCATTAGCTGCAATGGCAACCGTGTTGCGGCAAAAGAGATGTTAGCTTATAAAGGCTTAAGACTTTTATGAGTCTAAGAAATACAGAAACAGGTGCAGTTTTAGAACAGATGGTGTTGCACTCTCTAATCTATGGTGGCTACCTCTACCAATCGCAGCAATACATAGGTAGTCGTCCAGGGGGCGGAAAACATATTATTGATGTGGTGGCTAATCGCGGCGATCGCAATTTACTGATCTCCCTCAAATGGCAACAGGTGGGCGGTACAGCAGAGCAAAAAGTTCCTTTTGAAGTAATCTGTCTCATGGATGCGATGGCGCAAAATCCTAACTATCAAAAAGCCTACTTAGTCTTAGGCGGTGAAGGCTGGACTTTGCGGGAGTTTTATACTTCAGGGGATTTACAGCAATATATTCCCTATGGCGATCGCGTGGAGATTATTACTTTTGAGAGATTCACGATGAAAGCAAATACAGGAAAGCTTTAGTGCTTGAACTCAGAAGAATGTATTCTTCGTGAGATTTCAAAATCTCATTTTAGGAAGCCAACGGATTACTATGCAATTGCAGGCGATAAATATGATCGAACAACTGCCAAAAGTACTTTTCAGTTAATCCACAAGTAGAAGCCCCGCGAAGAACCACATTGGAATACCAGTCGTTAGGAGCGATCTCACAAGGCAGCTTATTAATCACGCTATAAGTCCGCACATTTGGATAGACCATATTACCTACCTTCACAGTCACAAACTCATGCTGATAGCCACCCATAGAGACATCTTCACGACCATCTAAAAGGTCGCTGAGGCGCATTGGCAAGCAATATAAGACTCCTTCGACATAAGAATCAACATCTTTAACGATGTCTAAACATCCGCAATCACGATGAGGCGATCGATAGTAGAAGCCTAGTTTATATCCGCTTAGTCGCGCTACACCCACAACATAATTGTATGTACACTCGCCCAAAGTGCGCTTAAGATCAACGGGACACATACAAGAACCGTAGGCGAAATAATAAAACATCGCTTCACCATATTCGCTTACCTTACTTGCAGATAGTTGCGAACTTGGGAACTTCACGGTTGGATGTGGCTCAGGCAAGTCTGCCATATTAGTAAAATTTAAGCAAAAAGTGCTTGGTGTTTATCGATACTTATAAAAAGTATAGTCCCTTGTGTATGCTAGGTAGGTTAGCTACTACACAAAAACGATACTTCAGTCTGTATCCCTCATTTCCTAAATCCATGACCGAAATACCACCTAACAAACCCGAACAAAGTTCAGATATTTTACTGGAAGAAGATAGAGAGTTAGTAAGTTCCAAACCTCAACTATGGGAGTTAGCGTTAGTATTTGCCAATTTGGGGGCGATCGCTTTCGGAGGACCAGCCGCCCATATCGCCCAGATTGAACAAGAAGTTGTACAAAGGCGACGCTGGATGAGTCGAGAAAAACTGTTAGATCTGTTGGGAATTACCAGTTTAATTCCGGGTCCCAACTCCACGGAATTAACTATTCACATTGGGCTAGAACAAAGGGGATGGCAAGGAGCGATCGTCGCTGGGACTTGCTTCATAGTGCCTGCAATGATACTGGTATGGGGACTAGCAATTGTTTATGTAGAATATCAAACAGTTCCCAGCGTTGGCTGGCTATTGTATGGAGTAAAACCTGTCATCATCGCTATCATTACTCAAGCTATATGGAAATTAGGTAAATCTGCTCTCAAAAATCCAATTACTTGGGTAGCGGGAGTTCTGGTTTTAGCCCTGTACTTTCTCGGAATTAATGAGATTGCGCTCATGCTAGGCGCAGGAATAGTTGTTAGCCTCGTCCACAATTTAATATCTAAAACTTCACAAACTCTACCAAGTATCCTGATTCCCCTCTCTTTATTCCCCTCAACTTTACCCATAGGTGGAATTACTATTGAAGCAATCCCTAAGACATGGACAGCCGTATTTCTTAGCTTTCTCAAAATCGGATCGGTACTTTATGGTAGTGGATATGTTTTACTTGCCTTTATGCAACAAGAGTTTGTTGAACGTACACATTGGTTAACATCTCAACAATTACTAGATGCAATAGCGATCGGGCAGTTTACGCCAGGGCCAGTGTTCACA
>QBLS01000021.1 GCA_003249015.1 Pseudanabaena sp.
AGATGACGGTAATCAATACAGCGAGCGCGACGTCGATGGCGATCGGGACTCCGTAAACGAGAAATGGTAAAAACAACCTCTAGATTGAGGTAACCCACCAAACGGTCTGAATACAAGCGAACGGTCAACCGCTCGCCAATTAACTGAGATGGCACTGAGTAAAGGATACAGCGCACCATTATCGTACTATTGACACTTACTCTTGTTGAGATTACCTCGTAATCTGGATAACGGTATTTGGGTAATGATTGCAAATGAGCTTGTTCCAACCTAAAGCGTTCAGAACATTTGGCATTAAGAGTGTCAATTACCGCCTGAATGAAATTTTGGTAAGCAGCCACTGACTGAAACTCAAAGCTATTGCGAAGTAGCATTGCTTGCTCTAATCGACGTTTGAAATAGCCATGAGCAGACTCTATCGAGCCGTTTTCATGGGCTATGCTAAGATTGTTCCGCGTCGGTTGTAAATGATAGTGAGTGCAGAGTTCTTCATAAAACTTGGTCAGTAGTTTCCGTTTGTGACCTCCTGAATTTTTATACGCAGCGCTGAGACTGTCACTGCGATGTTCTTGGGGTGACCCACCAGAAGCAGTTAAAGCGTTCTGAAGTCCTTGTGATAGGCTGATAAAGCTTTCTCCTCCTTGGACGATCTCAACGTATTGCCAGCCGCTGTATGCTAAGCGGTAATGGTAGAGTAAGTGCTTAAACTCTTGCCCTCCAATTGTGACTTTGACGTTTTTGAGTTGGGTAAAGTCGGATAATCCCATTACTCCTGGCGGGTGAACCATCGGAAACATTACTTCCTTCGGTTTACCCTCTGTCGCTTTCCAGTGATGCACTCTCCTTTGTATTGTGCGTAGACATTTTTGATATTGGTCAGGATATTTCTCGATTAGATATTCATAAAGTGTTGTTGGTTCTAGTTTTGGCTCTTTGACCAACATTGGTTCTAACTCGTTATCCCACACTCCTGACAGTGGATCTAGACGAGTTCTTCCTTTTCTTTTTTCTCCTGCTTGCGGTTGATGTTCTCCTGTTTCTATTCGCCTGCCACTACGTTCAGAAATATTGGCGACTTGCGCTGATTCCTGCTGTGTGTGCCCGATTTCTCTCCCTTTCATATAGCTTTGAATTTGATGGGGTTGAATGTATTTGCCTGACATTGGGCTGTTCCCTGTAGCTCATTTGGGAACGGCATAAGGCTTTTTCTGCTTTTTGTCTACTTTCCTCCTCTCTATGACTGCGGATCTTTTTTAGCGATTGCTTTTTGGTAAGTGACAATTAGTGCTTTCGCTTTTTCTCCTCTTCTCTCAACCAGACAAGTTAGTTGTCGCGACTGGACAAGTTAATTGTCGTCTAATAGCCAGTCTGCATTTCGGTTGTAGAGGGTCGCTAAATCTCGTCTCCTTAAGCTATTTAGCCCAGCCCCATGCAAAATTTGTCTATGACTGGAGTGGTAAAATCAGCAATTGGGAGGTAAATCCAGATGCAGATGGAAGATAACATCAGGCTGCTCAAGGCTTTTGGCTGCTTCAAGAGTTTACGATTTTCGGCAAGCTTATGCTTATAATTCAAGACTTTCGGCAAACTTATGCTTCCATCTGGGGAGACGAATCTAGGAGAACCCAACGGTGAAATCAGTATTTCAAACTCAGTAGCGGCAAATTTATGGTATCAATTGCGGCAAGCTTATAGTCATAATCACACAATTTGTGATTATGACTATAAGTTTGCCGCAGCGGCAAACTTATGGTGTCAAGACTAGGGGAAATTGATTGGGATCTATACTGGGAATATGTTTTGGTGGCAAAAATGAAGATGGGGTGTTAGCCACAAGTTGCTCAATATCGTCAAGCCACCAATATTGCCAATGCAATCCATGATCAACGCTATCGTCAAAAATTGCTTGCCATTCATTACAGGCATTCTCACAGATGATCTCTGACTGTGCATGACCTAACCATTGATGGCAGTTTGAGGAGTATCCTGGACACGATTGCTCAGTCAACGCTAGAAATCGCAGTTGGCAATTAGGACATTTCGCCAGTAACTTCTGGTGTGGATGCCGCAGGCAAATATCATTATCAACCAGCAACCAAAGTAGGGGAGTATAGATTATGAGATCGTTATTGCGCCATTCTTGGTAACAGATTGGACACCAAGATTGATAAGGTTGTAACAGACTAAAGGAAAATATTTCGCTAGCCCATCTCAACAGACTCAACTGGCATAAATCCTGTCGTCCTGTCAGCTCTTTAAGAGCCTGCACCAAGCTCTGGGCTAATTCACCCCGAATTTCGTTCTCCTGAGTTAACGATCCACAACTACCAAATAATCGCTCAATCGTTTGACTATTAATTTGGCTCCCCCTGTAGTGCATGAGAGGCAGCACTTCACACAACAGTAACTCCTTAGTTGTTAGACCATGGTACTGAGCCAAACGTGCAATATATCCAATCAAACTTTCTACGTGGAGCGTGCTAATACCAATTGGTTGGAGGGGAAATAGCTGACTTCGCCTCGGTATAAGAGGTTTTTCCAGATTCCAAAAGGTATCGATAGGGTAGCTGTTAACTTTCATGGGAAGTTACTCCTATTGGATCTCGCTTGGCATGTCGCTGTCCTGGGCGAGGAGACGTAGAAGCCCGATGCTGATTGGAACTATCGACCAATTCACTCTTGATAGCTCTCTCAGGAGACGTTTGTTTCTGCCAGCGCTTCTCACCAGATTCTGCTTCCTGCTGAATTTGCTTTCGCCTCGCTGAAGAGTATTCATTTTGCTGTAAATGGTTTAGGAGTATTGTTTTTGCTCCCTCTGCTAATGCCATCCGCAACGCTTTGGTTAACCAAGCGTTCAAAATGCCAACACAACCGATGGAATAGTCCAACAAATAGTCCTGGTGCTGCATCAAGTTCGGTTCTTCTAACAGCGGTAAATGTTCCTGAAACGTCTGAATCACCCGTCTGAACTCCTCTACATCTCCAGATTGTTCAGAAAAATAACGCGCTAGGTGAATATCGGCGCTTCGCCGACTCACTTGCCCACTTAATGTGCAGCAATTCAACAAATCGTAGGTTCCAAACAAAACGTGAATTGTTTCAGTCAGGTTGGCAATTGATTTGAGCCAATCCATTTGATGCAACATCTGTCTACCTCCTGCAACCATGACCAGGTGCTGAGCCTCGTCTATCATGAAGGCTTTGAGCCGATGGCGTTTCATAGATTGCTCCAAAATTCGGCGAAGGGTCTCTGGGTGCTTCCCCTGAAACCCTGGGTAATAGTAGGATGCATTCTTAGCTTGAACGTCAATATAATCGGTCTGGGATTGAAGTGGGCTGAGGGCATCTAAAGCCCTCAGGTAGTAATCTTTGTAGCTGAATACTCCCTTCTCTGCTGGAACCGCCTCAATGGCAGCAACCTGAAGCTGATTAGGAACGTTGAGCATTGTGGGAAGAGCACTTTCCAAGAGTAGTTTTTCAGTCCGTCGTCGTAAAGTCGTTTTCCCGACTCCCGCTGGACCGACAACAAAGAAAACAGACAGATCAACTGGTGCTTCAATATTAAGCAGCAAGTTTGCTAGAGCCATCCGCAGCTTTTGATGGGGGACGGTAATGCTCTGGAAGTATGCCAATCGCTCAGTAGTTTTCTGCTCTAGAAGCTTTGAGGGGAAGGAACGGGAATCAATGCTTACCATAACTCCTTCTCCTTATATGACTGAATTACATGGGATTCTTTTGGTGAGTCAATGTTCTCTAATTGATGGGCACTGACTAGGGGAGTACAAGGTGGTGGTGGCGCAATTCGGTGGCTTGAACCATCATCCTGAGGTAAAGCTTTATGGATATCTGAGACTGCCAGATCGTGTAATCTTTGCAGTTGCAATGTCTCCTGAGCTTCAGTGGATTCTAGATACACTGCAATTTCTTTTGTTCGCAAACTGACATGCTTGGCGTACTGTTGCTTTTGCCGCCGAAGTTCTAGACTAGCGTAGCGCACTTCTTTCTCTGAACGTCCTTGCAAAGAAGCATAATGCTCAGAAATACACCTCACCCATTGCCCATTTACATAGGCATAAGCTATGCCCATATCAAATGGGTCATACCTCACAGGTACTTGGCTTCCCTCAACACTGGGTTGGCGGAATGAGTCATCAACTGACCAGTAGCGCAGACAGTTAATGGTAACCCCCTCACCCAGTTGCACTTTGGCTTTCCCCTTGGGCGTTGAGGGCAACGTAAAAATCCGAAAATTCTCATCATAGACAATGTGTCGTTGACTGCGGTTGCCACTTTGAGCTATTCCACCTAAAAATGCCTCTCGTGGGCTCTGTCCCAACGCTGGATGTTCCTTTTGGTCGTAAACTTCGTAGCCATAACAGCAGAACTGTTCGTATAGCTCCGCTAATGTCCAGACTGCCAGACGTTTTGGATCGTTTGACTTAGTTATCTGTCGAACAAGTTTGCTCGCCTGCGTATTTCCCCTAAGGTTGTAAAAAAACTCAGTGTTAGTTGTCCCAAACAAGCGTTCAATTAATGAGCCAAATCGTGGACTGGCTGGAGGACGTTGCTTTTTGGTGCATTCAAACGCAGCTAGGAGGGTTTCAAAGTAAATGCTGCCAAACTCAGCTCCGTTATCAACTACAAGAGTTTCGGGGAATTGCCCAAATCGTTGAACACAAAGGCGCAATACCATCATGCAGGACCGATAGGAGGGGCTATCAAAACTCAAGTAAATTGCCAAAATCCTCCGAGAGAATGCATCCATCAGCACTGTTGCCCAGGGTCTGCCAAGGGATCGTCCAGTCCGCGTGCAGACCAACTCAATATCTAATTCAGTATGGTCAATGTGGCAAATTTCAAATGGACGATCGCCATGACGAGGTGTTGTCAACTTTAGCTCATGGTAAACCTCTGTCTGGGGATAAGCCGCACGTTTGCCTTGTCGTCGTCGCGTTTGCTCATATCCTGCCCGTTGTTGAATCCGAAGACAAAAAGTTCTGTAACAGGGGCATGGATGAGCCAATTCCGTCTTCTCCCACTCTCTAAGAAGAATGCCGTAGACTGCAAGTTTTCCCTGCTGCTTCAGCGTCTCATAGTACTGCTCAATGATATGGTCAATAAATTCCCAACTCTCAGGCGGCAAGCGAGATTTGCGATTACCCTTAGCTGATTGGTGAGGTAGTAACCCCATATACCCTCAGCCATAGGTCTCTTGAGCGGTACGAAACTTTGCCTTCCAATAGCGAATCGTGCGTTCAGGAACACTACCGCCACTGGTAGATTGACCTTGTAAGTAATGCTCTATCATTCTGTAACGCTGGTTGGCAATCTCCAAATCCCTAGGACTTGCTCGACAGATATGTTCCCAGTGAGCTGTTTCCTTGGTGGATGATTCAAGGGATGTCAAACCAGTGATACTTCCTTGGTGCACTAGACGGCTGAATTCGTCGTAACTCAACTGAATTAGCCCACTCTCACCTCGTAGTACAATCTGAGTTGCTCCCCTTTGCAAGATCGTCAAGCTCTTGCCATCCCAACTCAAATCCATGCCCACGGCGACATTTAAAATCTGAAGATTGCGGGTTGTTGTTGTGCTAAAGCAGGGCTTGACCACCGCGTAAGCTTCTGCAATATGCGAGTCTTGAAATAAATGTACATGGTTTGGTTCTGCTAGTAGCTCATGTTCCAGATCTACATACAGTTGACGGGTTGCAATCAACGCGTGGATATCATCAACACTTCCGTCCCTAGCCTCTTGAATTAATTCGGTGAGGGTTATTCCTGGGGCATCGGCGACTGTTAACTTAAGGGCTGTACTGACTTCATCAACCACAATATATCCCTGATTCAAATAGCTTCTCAAAAACTGGCGATTCCGATGAAGAGTCCAATTGATCTCACGGTCAGTTCGTAACCGATAGTAAACTCCTAATGCCTCAACACATTTGTCTACTGGGGGGCTGTACCAATCTCCACTTTCACTCTGGCAGTAGCGATGGGGTTGGCTTTGAGCTAATATCTTGAGTCGGGCTTCCGATTTCCACTCTTCAAATCCAGATGACGATTGTCGCATGACAAAGAAATCAGGCACGTGCGAACAAACAATCCGCCGACCGCTTTTTGATTCATACGACAAGGTCAGTTTGAGCGGTTGGTCATAATATTCCAACACGTCGATACTTGACTCATATTCCTCAATAGCGGGCAATTCAACTTTGTGAGATTCAAACTGAATAGTTCTACCCATCTTCTGGCTGGGGTAACGACCACACACATTCTTACCTCCACCCCCTACTCGACGGATTGGTTCTGAGACTCGAATCTGCTGAACAATCTCGCAAGTTTGGGGTGAGAGTCCCAACTGATTGCACCATTCTTTGAATTGCTGGTTCCTTAACATTGGAACACCTGCTATAGAATGCTAGAACTACTGGTTCTGCTTAAGACTTGCAGGTATAGGAGTTTCAGTAGAAAAGCCTATGCTTGACTCTGCAATGCCTAGAGTAAAGATATCGCGACTTTCGGCAAGTTTATGCTTACAAAAATCGATTTTCGGCAAGTTTATCATGTCAACGATGGAACTCACTCTTATGACAAACAAACGTAATAATAATGCTTTCAGCTATTATGGCGGCAAGTTTATGGTATTAATAGCGGCAAACTTATGGTCATGTTCACAGTTTTTTTTATAAATGATTGTTTTGTCAACCACCTGAATATTTAAGATACAGCTATCGCACTTTCTGTTTAAATTTTTCGCGCACATTATCAGGTTGAGTGATTTCGCAGTCTTCTATAGAGGGGTTAATATCGCTATAGAACCAAAAAGTGTTGTTGATTTTGCGCGTCGGAGGAGTTGTATCTAGCCATGTATGGTCGATATCCTCTTTTCGTGGTTGGTAAGCAAAGGCAAGATTTCCCGATAGATTGAAAGAGACGGGAATTCGATCAAGTTGCGATCACCATTTGTCTTGAATGAGAGTAATTGCAGCTTCTGATGGTATGCAATCAAATAGGAGGCAACAGTTTGTTTTAAAGCAACTACATTGTCACTACTGGTGATTGAAACCAGTCTAGTGTGATTTATACGGCAAATAGCAAATGCTTCATTGCCTCTGAAACCCTTTTAGGGATTAAAACATGGTATTAACTAAATATCCGTTAGCTCATGATAAGGAAAAATGGGAAAGGATTTTTCCTTATCATTATAATTATGTGCAATGACAAACTAAGAGGGTACAAACCTATATTATTTTAGTGAATCTAAAAGCAATGCTAAACCTTCATGAACACTCATAATTGAAGTCCAATCCAATGCTTTAAGGGCTGATACATCAGCGACACTGTGACGAATATCACCATGCCGTTCTGGCTGATGATAACCCTTGACGTGTTTATCAGTTAATTTATTTAAAGTATTAATCAGCTCGTTTAGAGTGACTGACTGACCTCTGCCTACATTAAATATTGCATTCTTGGCTTTAGGATGTTTCATTGCGATCAAATTTGCTTGTACTATGTCTGAAACGTATATAAAATCGCGGCTTTGTGTTCCATCTCCATAAATAATTGGAGACATATTTTTTTTAATGCAATTACAAAATATGGAAATCACTCCAGCATAGGAACCCAATGGATCTTGACGAGGACCAAATACATTGAAATAGCGTAAAGCAACAAACTCTAAATCAGAAATCTGACTGTAAACCAGACCCATTAATTCAGACGCTCGTTTATCTGCTCCATACGGACTAATTGGTTGGGATAGCATTAATTCATGTTTAGGAAGAGTCGGCTCATTGCCATAAACAGCAGCACTACTAGCAAAAATGACCCGTTTAACATTGCATTGGCGAGAGGCTTCTAGGGTGTTGAGAGTACCACTATAGTTGACTCTACCAGTACTTAAAGGATCAGCAATTGATTGTGGAACACTAGGAATGGCAGCTTCATGGAATACATAGGTACAGTTCTGTACAGCATCTTTGACAGTATCAAAATCTGATACGTTGCCAATAATAATTTCAATCTTTTCTGAAGGAACTGCTGACAAATTAGATAACTTTCCTGTTGATAAGTTGTCTAAAACTCGCACATAGTAATTTTCTTGTACTAATTTTTCGACCAGATGGGATCCAATAAAGCCACATCCACCAGTTACTAAAACAATTTGTTTTTCCATAAATTTAATTTGTTATTTGTAAACTTAGGGCTATTTGATTTAATAAAGAACCAATTTTTTTGTCGAGGCAAAGCCTCGACAAAAAAATTGGTTCTTTATTTTAGCGATAATCCCATCTCCCATCTACACAAGCAATCCAAGAACCATCATTGAGTTGATGTCCATCTATATGGTGCATTCCTGATTTATTCCAACCTTTGCCACTGGCAGTTAAGAGCGGTTCAGCACCAATTTGTTTTTCGATATAGGTTTCTGGAGAGATATCAGTAATTTCAAATGCTCTCACTTGTGTGCCATAGATGGGAAAACAATCCTGAGCATAACGAATTAAGCGATCGCCTAAATTTAAAATCCGACCTGCGGGTCTAGCAATATGAGGATTGTTTTGGATAATTGGACTAAGTGGATGCTCCTGCCATTTACCTTGGAGATTGGCAGCATAATACAGTCTTAAAGTATCATTCTGACCCTTTAAACTGGTTTCTGTAAAGATCCACCACAAATTGTTATAAAAAACAATAGAAGTGTCCAAAAACTCTAGACCTTCTAAGAGAACTTCGATAAAATTCCATTGCAAGGGGAAGTAAGTCGCTTTATAAAGTCGAATAGATTGAGACTCACCTGTTTCTGGAACCATATAGTAATTCCCTTCCCACTGGAAAACATAGGGATAAGATAAATGAAAAGATTCAGTAAGCACAATTTGTTGATATTGCCATGTCAATCCATTGGTACTGGTTGCTAAGCCAATTTCACCAAGATTGAGATCTTGATTCATGACCTCAAAAAACATATACCATGTTTCCTGATTCTTAATCATAAATGGATCGGCAACTAGAGAAGCATGGCGATCGCTAATATCTTCTCGCGAAATGACTGGTTGTTTAATCGATGATGCAGGCTTGAGATCTAAAGGTGAAGAACCAACATAAATCCCGATTGCCCAATTTGACATTCGCGCTGATAACCAATACTGGATTGGTTTGGGCAACTGTTGGCGGATATTTGATCTAAGATGATTGACAAGTTGATTAATCATAGTTCAGCTTTAAATAACTCCTTGATTACGCATTAACTCTATCTCTTGTTTCAAGCCAACTTCTAAGGTGCGTGGCGAAAAGTCCAAGTCGTTTTTAGCTGACTCATGGGAATAAGTCTTATCTTCTTGCAATCTTAAAATCTGCTCACGTCTTACTGGTGATTTATCTCCTAAAATATTTTCTAAAAGAGTGGCGATGGTAATGCCAATATTCAAGGGGAAGTAGAGATGGTAAACAGGTTTGGATAACAATTTACTAACTAAAGTTAAGAGTTCTTTAAGGTTTACAATACTAGCCCCAGAAAGATCATAAGCACCCTGAATATTGGAAAGCTGCCATGCTTTCACAAGAGTTTGAGCGATATCATCTGCATGAATTGGCTGTAAAAGAGTATTACCCGAGCCAAAGATAGGAAAAAATTTATAGCGATCGCAAAATTTAATCAGCTTGTGCAAATTTTGATCTTGTGGAGAACCGTAAATCATAGTAGGACGAAGTAGGCAATAGGTTCCTGAATAGGTCAACAGTTCTTTCTCAGCATCTTTATATTCTTGGGAATATCGATTGTATTTTGAATAAATTCCCGTCGTGCCAATAATAATTAAATGTGGAGTCTGCTGGGCTTTCTTAAGGCTATTAATTAGTATAGGGACTTGATTAAGTTGAACAATATGAATAATTATTTCAAAATTGCTTTGAGCAAAAATCTGATCCCAAGTTTGAGCAGTTTTACTATCGCCAATGTAGTAATTAATCTTTAAATTAAGATAATCGATTTTGCGGCGATCGCTAGTTTCCCTAACTAAGCAAGAAACCTCAACATTCGGCTTGATTTCAGCTAACCTCTTGAGAAACAACGTCCCTGTTAGCCCTGTAGCTCCAGTGATTAAAGTGGTCATAAACTACTTAGCCTTAAATTGTCTTTTATAGATAACGTCTTGATAAATATTTAATGTTGTTTTGCACATTTGATCTAAAGTTAACTCCGACTCATATTTTTGTCGTCCTTGAATTCCCATTTCTCGCCTAAGTTGAGCATTATTAACCAATTTCTCAAGGCGATCTGTTAAGGTTTCAACATCACCACGAGGTACACAGTAACCTGTTAGACCATCAATTACTGACTCTGCAACACCTCCCACTTGAGAAGCAATTATTGGCATTTCCGCTCGCATCGCTTCGATAATAGCGTAGGGAAATCCTTCCCAGTTAGTAATCAGGGTAAAAATATCGCCTTGCGGCAAAAGCTCGGAAACGTTACTACAAAACCCTCGAAAATTTACACGATCTGCCATACCCATTTGACTAACCATAGTTTTGATTTCTTCTAGCTTTGGTCCTCCTCCCAGTAGTTCTAGATGGGCATTTTTAATAGATTTGAAAGCTTTAATTAAGGTTGCATGATCTTTCTGTGCATCAAATCTAGCAACCATTAAAATGCGTATTGGATCATTGGGATGATGAGTAGATCTTAAAATATGAGGAACATCTTCGATGCCATAGTGAATCATTGCCAATTTATCAGCAGGCATTCCTGCTTTTAAGGCAATCTGACGATCATTTTCAGAAACACATATAACTTTATCTGTTATTGGCTCAATCCACTTTTCGATAACCTCATAAACACTTCGACTAGGCTCAGGTATCCCATCTGTAAATGCCCATCCATGGGCAGTAAATACGCAGGGTTTATTAGTTATCTTTGCAGCCAATCTACCCAGAATTCCTGCTTTACTAGAATGAGTTGCGACAATATCTGGTTGAAATTGACGAATAGTTTTTACTAAAAACCAAAGAGTTTGCCAATCTAAAAAGGGATTAATCGATTGTTTAAAATAGTCGCAAGCGGTGGTCTTAATAGAAAAACTATTTAAGAAGTCATTAAAGGGACCTTTTTCGCCTGTTATAACTAGAACCTCATGTTCGTGCTGTTGTAGAAAACAAGCTAAATCTTTGACATGAACTTGAGCTCCACCAACGGTATCGGCTCTCGTAATTATTAAAAGAACTTTCATAAAAATAGTTCAGACTTTAAATAATGATTAATTGTAAATGTCTACAGAAAACTATACTTGACTTCTAAGTCTAAAGCTAAGATAAAGCTCGCCTAAAATGATCAATATAATAACCCCAAAGAAACCGTACCAAGCTCCCATAGTTCCAAAATTAGCGATGCCGATCGCAATTAAGAGATTTACTACAACATAAATACTCGCAACTTGTCCGTGAGACATTCCAGATTGTTGTATTCGTTGATAGATATGGCTACGATGAGCTTTAAAAACATTTTCGCGGTTGAGCAAGCGACGAAATAGAGTATATATAGCATCGCCTAATAGGGGTAATGTGATAACTAAAGCTGACCAAGCTTCACTAGTATTTTGATGACTACTAAGCAAAGAAAAAGACATGATCGCTCCAAGAGAAGTACTACCTACATCTCCCATAAAAATTTTAGCGGGAGACCAATTCCAAATTAAGAATCCTAGCAAAGCGGCGACTAAGAGCCATAAAATCGGCTGGTTTAGATAGATAGCTTGAAAACCAAGCTGGATTGCAGCGCAGCTAGCAACCAATCCATCTAGTCCATCCATGAAGTTGTAAAAGTTAATAATTGCAGTCATACCAATTAGAGTGATCGCGATCGCCATAATTTGACCGAATACACCCAAGTGTAGAAACCAAGGTTGAGGAAAAACACCCACATAGAAGATTGCAATGCCCGCAACTATTAACTGAACTAAGTAGCGAATGCCCGCAGGAGCCCCTTTGCGATCGTCAATAATGCCGATAATCGTTAAAGGAATTAAGGTTATCCAAAGCGGATAGAGGGGTAGAGATGAACTAAATAGAAAAACACTAATTCCACTAGTAATAGCAAAAGCAATAATGAATCCCAGACCTCCACCTCTAGGAGTGGGTTGAGTATGAGAACTACGGTCATTAGGAATATCTAGTAATTTTTCTCTAAAGCCTTGCTTAATTAGGAAAACCGTAAGCAAACTAATGATAAAGCTACTGACAGAGAGAATAAGTAATAAGCTGCTTGGCATTTTTGATTACCACTGAGAAAGCTTAAGTAAAGTGTATTTAAAATAAGGAAAGATTCATCTAAGCAAATTGTCTCATCCTTGAAGGTAACATTAAAGAGACCCATAGGACTGAGCCTATTTACTGAATTTCTAACTTGTACAGCGCAACCCCAGAAATGAGTGGTGACACAGAGTGTCACCACTCATTTCTGAGGTTGGGCTTGTATTATTCGACACTTACTTTGTTAAAGCAATTTTTTGCTTAACCCAATCACAAAAAAAATTTTGAAAGTGATGCAAAACACTTTTAAAAATTTCCTAATTCAGATTTGATCGCTTGGTGTTATAACTTGTTTGAGATTTACTGAGAACTTCCTGATACATCTCTAGTAGGCGCTTGGCACTGAGGGGAATTGAAAAGTTTTGAATGACGCGCTCACGTCCAGCACTAGCAAGACTATTGGCATAGTCAGGAGCTTTTAAGAGCAAAACAACAGATTGAGCCATACCTTCTAGATCGTTCACATCATGCAAAAGCCCCGTCTTACCTTCACATACAGCTTCTAATAAGCCAGCAATTTTACTACCGACAACAGGGAGTCCTGCTGCACTAGCTTCAATTGCGACTAATCCAAATCCTTCATGCAAAGATGGAAATAGAAATACATCACAAAGACTCATGATTAATGGAACATCATCACGACCGCCCAGAAACCGAACTGAGTCTGTCATTCCTTGATTAGCAGCGATCGCCTCAATTTGTGATTTTAAAGAGCCAACACCCACCATTAATAATTTAGCGGCAGGGATTTGCTGGCGCACTTTCTCAAATATTTTTAACAAGCCAATATGATTCTTTTGCTCTGCAAAACGTCCTACATGTAAAACTATAGGGGTATCACCTTCCCAGCCCAGAGATTTGCGAAAGGCAATCTTATCTGTAGAGCCTTTAAGATCAGCAATTGTAACGCCACTGTACCAGACACGACTTCGCTCTAATTGATAGTTAGGGATAGCTAGACTATCTAAAATTGCTTGAGAGGATGCCGTAATAAAGTCAGAATGCTTAAGCGCATAGCGAATACTGACAGCACCATATAGCGATCGCAATTGGCGTAAAATCGGTAACTTTGTTAATCGATCTTGAGCAGGAAAGTGAGTATTATGAAACATACTAATTACTGGAATCCCAAGCCCCTGCGCGACCCATACAGGAAATCCACTATAGACTTCGACATGATTATGCAAAATTGTATATTTTTGTGTAGACAAGATATCTCTGAATTGCCGTCCAAACTTAGGGTGATTAAATCCTAGAGGACAATGGAATACTTTTGCCCCCAGTTGTTCGGCTATACCTGACAACACTCCTACATCAGAACCTTTACAACAAAAGTCCATAGCACAATTATCCCTAGATATCTCACGGAGCATAGAAATTAGCCAAGTTTCTATCCCGCCTCTGTTTAGTCCATGGATAAGATGAAGAACCTTTAAATCATTCATAGGTTTAACTGAATATTGGAATTAAGACAAAAAATTGTGGGCGCTTCGCGCCCACAAAAACAACTACACAGGTTGAAGTTTAATCACTCGCACAAAGCGAACAGTTAGATCTTGGGAACCACCATTGTAAATCCGAAAGTCCATATTGCCATTTTGCTGATTCGTAAAAGCAGCATCGGATACTTTAAATGTGACTGTTTTCCACTTACCACTATTTTGATTGACTACCTGTGATGTTTTTTTATAAGCATTACCAAAAGCATCATATTCAATGTTCCATTTGGCATTGTTATCATCTAGATAAGTCACCTTGATTTCCATGTCAGTACGTTGATTTTTTAAAAATCGATCATCTACATTGAAATAAATATAATCACTCTGGTTTTGATGATCGGTTCTAATAGCTTCGTAGCTAAATCCATTCCATTTAACGAACTGAGATTGGGAATAAACTTGATGAGTTGGTTTGGTATACCCATTAGGTGCAACTTCGCGCTGGGTGAGCCACCGTTCCCAATTGCGGTATGGTAATTTAGCATTTTTAAAAAAGATATCAATTTGTTGATAATCTGCGAGACTTAATCCTAAAGTTTTTGACAAATCATCTGAATATTCAGGTAAGCGATCGCTCAAATAAGTAGAGTCTTCCCATTGCCGTAAAGCCACCCATGCATCAGGGCTATTTTCAGCGGTTTTACCCATCGTCTTGCGAGCATATTCCACTACTTCAGGTGCTAAGGAATAAGAACGATCCGTAGCATTAATCCAATTCATTCTTAATTGCAATGATTTGAGAGTAGCCATCTTCATGAAATAATATTTACCCGTTCCAGGGAGCATATTCTCATAGCCAAGCAACTCATTTTCAGTGCCAATAATCCGATTGCGATCGCGATGTAATGGATGATTATCATCAATGACTTGGTAGTTCAAATTACCAAGTGTTTGAGCAGAAGCACCCCAAGAAGGAATATTAGAATACGGATTAAAATATTCTTGAGCACCAATGCGTACACTCATACCCAAAGAAACAGCATAATCGACCATTCGATTTTTACCTTTGGGAAGATCATTCAATTTTAAAGCCCATACAGCATCATTTTCACACCTTTCCATCTGCGGCTGCCCAGTGAATACTAGTTTATAGGTATAGCCACTAGCTGCATCTGCATAGTCATCCATATGACGACGAAACCATTGCCAAAACTGATCCGCACTTACGCCAGATTTTTTAATCTCATCAACAAATATAACTTCCCACTCATTCCAGCGCCATGCTCCAGGAGTATACATAAAAGCAAGAGCAGGATCAGCAATATAGCGCCCTTGTTTGAAACTAACTAATAACTTCTTAAATTCTGCTTCAAATCCATAGTGCCAGATTGGATAGAATTTGCCTTGGCTAATTTTATTGTCATACATATCCATGTAAAAACCACCTTCATTTTTGTACTGCATGGCTGTCAAATCGGGATATTTAGCCTTTACCCAGTCAGGTGTATGTTTAACATCTGATGCAAAAATACGCAGCCAAATTCGCTTATTTCGTTTTCGAGCCGCTTCCAAATTAGCTTCCAATCTACGCCAATCAAATACATTTTCTTCAGGATTAATTTCTTTCCATGACATACTAACGGTATAAGCTTCAGGATTGAAGATATCTGTAGATTCGGCATATAACCCGCTGTTTGCAGTTTTTGCAACCCAATTAGGTAAAGACCAATCGTCTTCCGATGCTTGTTGTTCAATAATATTAGGGATATTATTGGCAGATATCAATGCACTTTGATCATTAGAAAAAAAGCATCCAAAGCAGCAAGCTAAGACTAAAAGGATAATAGAAATCCTACGTTTGATATATCTTCGATTTTTGGCAGTCAAGGATTTCATATTAATTATCTCCTATATTTTTATAATACTTTAGATATTCATGGTGAAGATAAAAGCTTTAAAACTCTCATCTTGATATTCCTTTAGCTTGAGTACTACTTTAAATTACATAAATTTTTTATAAGTAAAAGCAACTTTTTTTGACGGTTATCAAGACAGTCTCTTTCTAGCAGTTGTTCCAAGTTGTGAATTACTATCTTGCAACGATCTATATAAGCTAATATCCATGACTGAATCTGTTCGATTTGTTCGAGGTTACAGTCAATCTCATTTTGATGTGGATGTGATATATTCCCATTTCTATCAATTTCAAATTCGGCTAGCCAAGATGAGTTAGGGCGACTGGATCTCCAGTAATTAGCAACTAACACTTTGCCGAGGTATTGGATTGTAACGTTACTAAGTTTATTGAAGACATCCAAAAGTTCATTTAGCTTATACTCTTGTGTATTAGTTATCTCTATTGTTGATCTAGAACTATTTACTGGGGATATATCCATTTGGGTAGTAGATATTTTCGTAGTAGTGTGTCCAATCGATTCATCCGATTGTGTACCTGCATTAGTTATTGCATATGAATTAATAGATGCTTGTGCATTACTCGTCCTGATGTTGTTGCTTACTATAGAGAAATTCAATCCTTTTATTCGCGATCGATGTAATAATAAAATTCCCAGATAAGGAGCAAGACTGTACATTACAAAAGGGCGAACAATTTGGGTAGATTCTTGGCGACAAAAAAATAGTAATGATGGCAAGAAACTGGCTAATAGTGCCATTTTTGCTGGTTCTTTCGATCTAGTAGCCCATAAAACTAACTTACCAAGATAAAATCCAAAAATAGCCATAAAAATAGGGGTGATGAGCCAACCAAAATTTAAATATGCTTCAGCAATGAAGGAATATCCCAAAAAAATACCCTGCTTTACTGCTCTTGGTGTAACTTCGGCGGACAGCCATACACTGGGAACACCTCGTGCAATAGATGGGTGTAATCCTCCAAATCCAATATTAGGGACTAGAGTAAATAAAGCATAAAGATAATCTAATCCCATATTAAAGTCTTTACGGGCTGGCACTAATTCTAATGTATAAGCTATAGTCTGCATGGAATTTCCGAATTCAAATAAAGTTTTAGAAATTGGATTTTCTAAAGATATGAATTTCTCGATTATAGAATTTAAAGAAAAGCGTTCTATACCTAAGCCACCTCTGATCTCAGCAATTAAGGGTGAAACAATAAATGCCATAAAAAATATGATTGGGAAAAATATTTTTTTAGGAAGTGGTTTAATTAGATGATGCCAAAGCCAAGCTAAACTAACTAGGGGTAAAAAACCATTAGTTCTCTGTCCTAAGAAGTTATAAATAAGTGCATATATCAGAATTAATAAGACTGCAATTCTGCGCGAAGAAGGATTTTGGCGGCTCCCAGCAAGTAAAAACAGCGCACTCGGAATAGTGAAAGTACTCAAAATCTTCATTACTCCACCCTCAGATGCACTAGCTTCATAAAGAGCAACATAACCAGAAGTAGCAACAGCTAATATGCTACTTCTTAATAGCAATACAGTTGGGATGATAGAAATTGCTAACAATATCCACCCTAATTTACGAATATCCTGACTAGCTGGCAGTTTCTGGTTAAAAAACTTTCCTGACAAATTAGTTGTTAATGATTCTTCTTCTAAGTTATTAACTGTTTTAGCTGATATAGAATTTACTGTAGTTATACTTAGTAAAGATCCAAAATGAAGTGATGCAATGCTCAGTATAACTAAGAATATTGTTTGGACAATAGTCTCCGAAGAAAACTGATTGCTTAAAATCCCCAAAGAATTAATATTTAATACTTCTAAAAATATATGTCCACCATTGAATAATACTGCTGCAATTAAAAATAAAATGTAAGGACTAAAAAAACTTTTAGTTAGAATAGTCCAAGATAAAAAGCACCAAAACACGATAATTACAAATAGGATACAGAATGGATAGATAACTGTTGCTGCGTCAAAAAATGATTGATGCTCTAATATTCCTAAAACACATAGAAAAATAATAATTCCCATCTGACAGGCTAGAATGACTAGCTTTGTCTGGCTATACGATAGGGATTTAATGTTATCCATAAGTTTTGTTAGAATCTTTTAAAGGTAGGAAAATTACTTACTGGTCGCCATCAGTTTCAGATATAAGTCTTGTATAGATTTGACATTTTGGATAATATTAAAAGGACTTTTCTCTAGGACTGTAAGGCAATTAGTCTGTGGATGTTGTTGTTTAATTTGACGAGAATTTAATACGGCTTCTACCCATATAGCGATCGGCTCGGATAAATCAATACGTTGGATCAAGGTTTTGATTTCATCAACCTCTTCTGTCACAACATCTGAAAGAATGACTGGTAAACCTGCGGCTTGAGCTTCTAAACCCACCAAGGGTAAACCCTCAAAGGAAGAGGGCAACATGAGCACGTCCATAGCACCCCGCATGATTTTAGGCACTTGATCTTGAGAACCTGCGAATATAACTCTTGAAGCAATTCCCATCTCTAAAGCTTTGGTTGCGATCGCTTGTCTAAGTGGCCCATCTCCTACCAATAACAGGTAAGTATTTGGTTCTTTTTCTAGCACTTTGGCGAGAATCTTGAGCATTAGTTCATGATTTTTGAGGGGAACAAAGCGTCCTACATGACCAATTACAAAAGCATCACTAGGAATGCCAAACTCTGACCTCACACTAGGGCTATCTAAAGGTTGACGGAATAGCTCTAAGTCAATTCCACAATATAGAACTTGCCAACGTGGATCACTTTGCCAATTCTCGTTACCCAATAGGGCGTTAAGCGCTTTCCGACTAACACCTATACCTAAAGTTGTATATCGGTTTAGCCAATATCGCATTAATCCAAAATAGATCTGGCGATACCAAGGGGCTTGCCGATCAAGAGGAGATGTGTCGCTGTGGGTTTGGACAATGCGATGGTAAATTTTTTGTTGGTGGGCAAGGAGTAAGAGATATCCACTAAACTGATGGAGGTGACTGTGGACGATGTCGTAGGAACCATGCTCTCGCAGTGCTTGTTTGAAATTAGCAGCAAAGAGCCAAGGTCTTTGGGGATAGAGACAGCGTACAATTTTGACACCCAACTGATCTAATTCCGCATCAAAGAAAGGAAAATCGTCAGTCACATGAACCATTAAGTCAATTTGAAAGCGATCGCGATCTATATGTCGTAACATCTGCATAATCCAGCTTTCTAAGCCACCGCGATTACCCATTTGACCAACAATGTGAAGTACTTTAATTTTCGGTTTAGTCTTTTGGTTGGGGATAGTCATACTTCACCTTCAAGTTGATCGCAAGTTATTTTTGTGATGCTTTTTTGCAACGTAGATAATTGCTATCCCATTCAATCCTAAATCTATAGTTGAGCCGATCAATATAGCGATCGCCGCCCCATTTAAACCTTGACTTGGAATTAACCACAATGCAAGCAAAGCTGATATCGTTACTACAGTTGCAGATATAATCATTTTAATCTGAAAACTTCTGGTCGCTGTAATCGATTGTCCAATAAAGGAAGAGACATCTTCAATTGAGCCTGCTAACATAAGTACAGTAAGTAGTTGTATGTATTGCCCATATTCTTTGCGATAGATAGTTTCTAGAATTGGTTGACCAAATAGCCAGCAAGTTGTCATTATGATCGCCCCTATGACTATCGCAATCATTATTAATTTTTTTAAAATTTGCCAGAATAATTTTAAATTCCCTTCTGCGTAGTATCGAGACATTCTTGGAATAGTAGAAGCTCCGAGGGGATTTAAAACTGTGTCACCGATCATCATCAGACTGGCAATGCTCGCAAAAACTCCCAGAGAAGCCTCACCTACATACTTTTCAATGAGATATCTAGGAACATTTGCATTGAAGCTAACTAGCAAAGTCACAATTCCCATGGGCAATGCTAACTTGGTAAGCGTAAATAATTTTTGGAAATACCATCTTTTATTAAAAAGTTTAGCCAAATTAATTCGCGCAGGAGGAGATAAATTATTGATTTCTAGGGAGTCATAAGCATAAGAATTAACTGTTGAAAGACTAGAGGGTGATTCACAGATAAATAGATAGATAATCCGAAATAGAATTATGCTTATTAAACCTAAGACTAGGTTGCCTGTTAAATAAAGAATTATTCCAAGTAAACTGATCGAAACCACGCTCTTTACAATTCCTAGTATAGCTATAGTTTTCATTTTCTCACTCTTCTGAATTAACCCATATAGAGTGCCACTAATTGCTTCTAAAGTTTTAAGTAATGCTAATAGACCAACTACAATTAGAATATCCCATGAATAGCCTACAAAAGTAGAGATAATCATGCTTAAAAACAATGCAAAGCCAGAGGTTACTAACCTTAAATTAAAATAATCTTCAAACTCATACTGGTTTTTTGTATCTGTGATTTGTAAAGTATCTAAGTCTAAGTTAGTAAAGGCAAATATAGGAATCGTAATAGCATTAGCTAATGCAAATCTACCAACCAAGGCTTTGTCACAAAATTTAACTAGAAGTACATTAACTAAAAACTGGCTAATAGCAATAATAATAAATGCAAGAAATAGCCATGAAAATAGCTTTCTCAATGGTTTTCTTGCCTGAAGAGCTGACATTATTTAGCCCCCTGAGCACTTTTAAAAAGATCCTTGCAATTATCATCAATAGATCTGTCTAAACAAGCTTGCAATTTCAGAGCAATTTTTTGAACTTCAGGCTCTTCAAATACTAAGTTATGTACTCCCTCAATAATATGATAATCAATCTCCTTCAATGCTAATTTTAACCACATTTGCTCGTAGTCACTGAGGCGAGTTTTATCAAATACGGTTGTATTAATTAGGGTTACTGGATAATTAATAGGTTGCGGACGATAATAGTTGATCGCCTCTAAATGAGCCGCCATATTATTTTGATATAGATAGAATTTGCGGAGATCAGGTGGAAGCGATCGCTTAGTCTTGAGATAGAACTTGCATTGCCACAGTTTAAATCTAGAATCAAGATATTCTAGAAATTTTTTAGGCTTTTGAGCAATCCGTTGAAATTTCTCTAGAAATGGAACTTTTAAGAAATTGCGCCAACGCATTACCCAAAACTCTTTGATAGAAGGTAAAGTATTCTCCTTAAGTCCAGTTTCAAACCCTGTATCCATTAGAGCAAGTAAAGCGACTTCTTGACCTTGAGCATGAAGTTGTTGAGCCATTTCGTAGGCAACTACCCCCCCTGCACAGAATCCACCCAAATAATAGGGACCTTCTGGCTGTAAACCTCTAATTTCTTTTAAATAATTCGCTGCCATTTGTTCAATGCGATTAAGAGGGGGGTGTTTCCCATCTAATCCTTGGGCTTGTAATCCATAAAAAGGTTGATTGGCATTCAAATGCTTGACTAAATTGCGATATACAAACACTTCGCCAAAACCTTCATGGATGCAAAAGAAGGGTGGGTTAGTTCCATTGGGCTTTAGCGGCACTAAATAATGCCAACTAGGAGTCCAGCCTTGACGCAAAAGTTTAGCAAGCTCAGCAATCGTAGGTGACTGGAATATAGACATGATGGGAACGGGATGACCTACCACTTCCTCTAATTGTGCGCTGAGACGAATTGCCAATAAAGAATGTCCACCTGACTCGAAGAAATTGTCATGGGTACTAAGCGTTTTTACTCCTAACAATTTTTGCCAAATATGGGCTATGCGTAGTTCTAATTCATCTTGAGGATAATTAGTATGATTAATATCTTGATAAGTTTGAGCTTGATTGGGTGCAGGTAAAGCTCGGCGATCTATTTTCCCGTTTTGGGTTAGAGGGAAACTGTCTAGGATTACGAAGGTTGCAGGAACCATATACTCAGGTAAGTTCTCTTTAAGAAAGCTTCGTAATTCAGGAATCGATACTTTTAAACCTGAGTTGCAAATCACGTAAGCTACTAAGCGATCGCTACCTGATTGCTGCGGATCAACGATCACCACTGATTGATTAACGGTAGGATGTTGAGCTAATACAGATTCAATCTCACCTAATTCAATCCGAAAGCCCCTTAGCTTGACTTGAAAATCAATGCGCCCCAAATACTCAATTGAACCATTATGTAAGTAGCGAACTCTGTCACCAGTTTTATAAAGTTTCGCATTAGGATCAGCACTAAAAGGATCAGCAATAAATCTTTCCGAAGTGAGGTCAGGACGATTGAGATAGCCACGCGCCACCTGCACACCGCCAATATGTAACTCACCTGCCACACCAATTGGCACAGGTTGCAGTTGACCATCAAGGACATACAACTGAGTATTTGCCAAAGGTCTACCAATCGAGACTTGACGATCATCAGGCTTAACTTGAGAGATGGTAGCCCAGACAGTAGCCTCAGTAGGTCCATAGAGATTCCAGACAAAACCATTCTGGCTAGCTAGAGATGAAGCTAAAGGCAAAGGCAAGTTTTCACCACCACAAAGTACCTTAAAGTTCTTGCCACCTTGCCAACCAACCTCTAAGAGCATTCGCCAAGTCGAAGGAGTAGCCTGCATACAGGTGGCTTGCTCAGAGATAATTAATTGCTGTAATTGCATTGCATCACGCGCAACATCACGACTAGCGATAATTAGTTTTGCTCCTACTAGTAGTGGTAGATAAAGCTCTAACACCGCAATATCAAAACAGATCGTCGTTACTGCGACTAAAACATCTGATTGACTTAAGATCGGCGTATTTTGCATACTCAGCAAAAAGTTTGTGACTCCTTTATGCAAGACTTGCACACCTTTAGGTTTACCAGTCGAACCTGAAGTATAGATTACATAGGCTAATTGATTCGAGTCGATAAGAACATTGGGATTATGTATTACTTGCTGAGTGAATTTGTCTCTATCTCCATCTAAGCTAATGATTAGCCCTGAATATTCTGGGGGAATAAGGCTATCTTGAGTAATTAGTATTTGAGCTTGAGAATCGCTGAGCATATATTCAATGCGATCGCGAGGATAGCTAGGGTCAATTGGTACATAGGTAGCCCCTGCTTTGAGGATGCCGAGTAATCCCACTAGCATGTCGAGAGAGCGTTCTATGCAAATACCGATTAATTGCTCTGATTGAATACCGATCGCTAAGAGGTGGTGAGCTAATTGATTGGCTTTTTGATTTAGTTCTTGATAAGTTAGTTTCTGGTTTTCGTAGATAACTGCGATCGCATTTGGTGTTTTGACAACTTGCGCTTCAACTAGTTCAGGTAAGCAAATATCTTTAGGGTAGTTAACGACTGTATTATTCCAGTCAAAGAGAATTTGATGCTGTTCAGTTGGACTTAGTAAAGATATTTGACTAACTTTGTGTTGAGGATTAGTGGCGATCGCTTCTAGGAGATTTTGGAAATGTCCAGCTATTTGTTCGATAGTTGAGCGCTCAAACAGATCAGTATTGTATTCAAAATTACCTGCTAAGCCATCGGGTGAATCTAGCATTTCTAGAGTTAGATCCAGTTGCGTAGTATTGCTTTCGACTTCTATCCCTGACAAACTCAAATCTGGCATCTGTAAAGATTGCGCTGGTGAGTTTTGCAGAATAAACATCACTTGAAATAGAGGATGATAGCTAAGATTACGTTCGGGTTGTAGCTCCTCAACTAGCTTTTCAAAAGGGAGGCTTTGATGATCGTAAGCATCAAGAGCAATTTTTTTAACTTGAGCTAACAGTTCTTGAAAAGAAGGATTTTGTTGAATTTGAATACGCAAGACTAAATTATTTACAAAAAATCCCAGTAGATTTTCAACCTCAGCGCGATCGCGATTAGCGATCGGTGAGCCGATAATGATATCTGTCTGTTCACAATAGCGACAGAGTAGCACTGCAAAAGCTGTGCACAGAGTCATAAATAGAGTAGCGCCATTTTGCTGTCCTAAGCGATTGAGTCGCTGAGTAAGCGCAAGACTAAGCTGAAAGGGAACTTTACTACCTTGGAAAGTTTGTATCGGCGGACGAGGGTGATCGGTTGGCAATTCTAAAAGGGGCGGAATATGGGCTAGCTGTTGTCGCCAGTAACTGAGGTGGCGTTCAAGAACATCGCCTTGCAACCAATTGCGCTGCCATGTAGCAAAGTCAGCATATTGGATTGGTAATTCAGGTAAGGGAGATAGTTTGCCTTGCGAAAATGCTCCATAAATGATTGCAAATTCTTTTAAAAAGATGCCCATAAACCAACCATCAGCAGCGATGTGGTGGACTGCTAAGACCAAGATATGGGAAATTTCGCCTAGGCACAGTAACTGACAACGAAAAATTGGACCCCTTTGGAGATCAAAAGGCTTGGCTCGTTCGGTTGCGGCTAATTCTTTAACAGCGATCGCTTGTTTAGTTTCAGGCTCGCTCTGCAAATCAATAATTGGGATATCAAGGCTTTGTGGTGGATGAATTTTTTGGGCAATATCACCATTGATATTCGCAAAGGTTGTCCTTAGAACCTCATGACGACGCACGATTTCAGAGATTGTCTTCACTAAAACTTGCGTATCTAATTTACCTGTTAAGGCGATCGCTGGGGCTGGCCAGTTGTAGGTCGCACTTTCTCCTCCTTCTAACTCATTGAGAAACCACAGGCGCTGTTGAGAGAACGATAGAGGTAAATTTTGATCACGGGAAACTGGTTGGATCGGAGCTAATCTGCCGCGATCGCCGATGGCTAAGTTTTGGTTGAGAGTAGCAATAATTTCAGTTTTGTGTTTAGACAGTTCCGCCAATAACTGGGGGGTTAAGACATCCTCTAAGCCACTATAACGAAGGCGATCGCCTTGAACCCACAGTTTGACTCCGCGATCGCTAAGATCATTTATCCAATCCTGAATCATACTCATAGCTCACCTTCTATTAATCTTGCTGTTTCGGAGTTGGCAAGCTTAGGTTCCATACTGTGTGATTTTGCCGATTCAATAATTTTCCCTAAACTAGATAAAGTTGGATTTTCAAATAGATCACGATGACTTAGCTCTAATTGAAAAGATTCGCGTAATTGCGAGATAATTCTAGTGATTAGCAAAGAATCTCCTCCTAATTCAAAGAAATTATCATAAATGCCAATTTGACTAATTCCGAGAAAATCTTGCCAAATATTTGCAAGGCTTTGTTCGATCTCACTTTTGGGAGCTACATAAGAATTCGACAAAGTAGGGCGGGAATGCAACGATGAAACAGAACTAGCTTTTTCCTGTACTGTTTGCTGTTTGCTATCAAATCGTTCAAGTCTATTCTCATAAATCCATTGATTGAGACGCTGATGAAGATTCCCTGTAGAGACAACTACTTGATGAAGAGAATCTTGTTCGAGAATTAGTTGTAATAACTCCATACCTTGATTGGGTAATATTACAAAATCTTTTTGATTGGAAGTGGGCAAATCCTTTAATTCTTGAAGCTGCCAACTATCCCAATTGATTGAAAGCCAAGGAGTAGGATTTGTCTGTTGCTGTTGCTGAGCAAAAGCATCCATAAACAAATTTGCTGCGGAATAAGCAAAATACCCCAGTCCTCCTAAAACCGAAGACAAAGAGGAGAAAAGTAGGCAAAAATCGATATTTTGAGATCTCAAGACTTGCTCTAAAACTAGCAACCCATATACTTTTGGGCGTAACTGTTGCTCGCAGTTAGGCGGATCTAGCAACCTAATTTCTTGAAATGCTTGTTCAGTGAGAACTCCAGCCGCATGGATGACACCATTAATTGCACCCCATTTCTGGTTAACTTCCGCAAATACCGCTACCATTTGACTGAGATTAGCAACATCGGCTCTAGCAATAAGTACTTCAGAGCTAAGACTCTCAATAACTTGCAATTTTTGAATCTTCTGACTAACTGTATCTTCAGGACTATGTGTTGATAACCATTGCTGCCATTCAGATTTCACAGGAAAAGGCGATCGCCCGACTAATACTAATTTTGCTTGACATGTCCGCGCTAGATATTCGGCGAGTACTAACCCAATACCTCCTAAACCACCAGTAATAAAATATACGCCACCCTTCTTCAGTCGCGGAGAATTAGATTGACCACTCTCTAATTTAACTGGCTCATAGGTCTGAATCCATCGACGATTTGATCGATATGCGACTACTGGCTCACAGGTATTAGTACTAATATCAGCATAGATATTGTCAATTAATCTATCAGTTTGCCAGCTATTGATATCTACTAAAGCGACATCAATACTCTGACAGCGAATATTGGCATATTCTTGGGGAATTACTTTACACGCTCCTAATAAAGTTGCTTTCTCAGGTTGCATAGATTCTTGCCCCGTCAGAGACTGCATATTATTGGAAATCATAGCTAGCTTCAATTGGCTGAAAATTGCATGTTTAGCGATCGCCTGAGTCAAGAAAAGCAAGCTATATAGTCCCAGACTTTGAGCTTTCTTAATCGCTTCTTCACCTTCGATAGAAGTATGTCCAGTAACATTCCATAAATGTACAATCTGATTTGGAAATTGATTGAGACGCTGTAATGTCTCAATCAGCAATTCGTAATCCTTCGCATGATTCGGATTGATCGAGTAACTGCGATCGCTCAATTGCGTAAATTGAGAACCAACTTCGACGGTGATTACCTGATGCTCAAGTCCTTCTAGCTTTTGGATGAATTTATTAGCTAATCCCATCTCATCTTTAAATACAAGATAAATTGATGGGATAGATACTTTGGTCTGCGGAATCGCGGTTGATTTCCACGCAGGACTATATAACCAGTCTTGGATATTAGATCGTTGATCAATCAAAGTTTCTACCTGTAATTGAGGCATTGATAAGGGATCGATCCAATAGCGCTGACGCTCAAAGGGATAAGTCGGTAAAGGTAATCTCAGCCTGCGCTCATTTTGATATTTACTTTCCCAATCTATTGCTACACCAGCCAGCCATAACTGACCAAGACAATTTAGTAATACTTCTGTATCTAAGACTTGATCCTGAGGATGACGGATAGAAGTTAGCACTCTCTGAGGCTGGGCGATCGCAGGATGACGACGAGCCAAAGTACTCAACGAGCGACCAGCCCCCACCTCTAGCATGACGGTATCTCGATCTTGCAGCAATCGGTCTAATCCAGCCGCAAAGCGGACAGGTTGGCGAATATGACCTACCCAATAGTTAGGATCGGTTGCTTCTGAGGCTGTAATCCAATCCCCTGTAACATTTGAGATGTAAGGAATTGATGGAGAATTGAGTTTCACCTGCGATACTTCAGTTAAGAACTCTGACAAAATTGGTTCCATCATGCTGGAATGGAAAGCATGGGAAGTAACTAACTGACGGCATTCTACACCCATTTCTCGTAATCGCTGCTCAAGATCATCAATGGAGGCGATCGCACCAGAAACAACACACATTTCTGAGCCGTTGACAGCTGCTAAATCGAGTTGACCATTTAGTAATGGTCTCACCATTGCTTCAGCAAGGGGAATAGCTAGCATTTTCCCTGCGGGTAATGACTGCATCATGCGTCCACGCACTACGACTAGTCTGAGGGCATCTTCCAGAGACAAGACTCCTGAGATACAGGCTGCCACATATTCACCGAGACTATGACCAGTCATGGCTTTGGGTTTAATGCCCCATGCTATCCAAAGCTGAGCTAGGGCATATTCCAAGGCAAAAATTAATGGCTGGGCGATCGCAGTCTGTTGTAATTTTTGACTCATCAGCGCAGCTTCACTTTCAGGGGGATATATCGCTTGCCTGATATCAAGCCCCATCTGAGGTTGCAATAGATCGCAGCAGCAATCAAAATGTTCGCGAAATACGGGTTCGCTTTCGTATAATCCCTGTCCCATGCCCACATATTGCGTACCTTGACCAGAGAATAGAAAGGTAACGGGACGATTTTGGAACTCTTGATGTTGGCTATAAATTCCTTGTTGGTTAGGATCTCCTAAAGCGATCGCCGCTTCGGACAGACTTGCACTTACCAATATGCGGCGATGATCGAAGGCTTGTCGTCCCACCTGCAAAGTATAGGCAACGTCAGCTAGGTTTAGGTCGGGATGTTGTTGTAGATGTCGAGCCAGATTTTGGGTAGCTGTATCAAGAGCTGATCCTGTTTTGGCAGATATTATAAGTAGTTGAGGGGAAGAGATGAGCGTAGATGGGGCGATCGCTGGGGCTTCTTCGACAATAATATGAGCATTTGTACCGCCAAATCCTAAGGAACTGACACCCGCACGACGGGGCAATCCGTCACTTTTCCATTCACTTAGCTGTGAATTGACATAAAAGGGACTGCTATCAAAATCGATCTTAGGATTCGGCTTCTCGAAATGTAATGTTGGTGGAATCTCTTTATGTTTTAAAGCAAGAACAGTTTTGATTAAACCTGATACTCCCGAAGCTGCCATCAAATGACCAAAGTTCGTTTTAACAGCGCCGATCGCACAAAATCCACGTTTATTAGTATATCGGCGAAAGGCTTGGGTCAAAGCCGCAATCTCAATTGGGTCGCCCATCTCTGTGGCAGTCCCATGGGCTTCGATATAACTAATAGTCTCTGCACTAATGCCTGCGACATCTAATGCACCAACAACTACATCAACTTGACCATTGACGCTAGGTGAAGTGAAGCTTACCTTTAAGGAACCATCGTTATTAATCGCCGACCCTTTGATTACTGCTTCGATATGATCACCGTCGGCGATCGCATCTTCTAGTCGCTTTAGCACCACAATGCCAACCCCAGAGCCAAAGATCGTTCCCTGTGCTTTTGCATCAAAGGTGCGACAATGACCATCAGGAGAGGTGATATCGCCAGAATTATAGATATATCCTGATTGCTGAGGAGTATGAACAGTTACGCCACCTGCTAAGGCAATATCACATTCTTGATTGAGAAGACTTTGGACGGCTAAATGGGTGGCGACTAGAGAAGTAGAACAAAAAGTCTGAACATTTAAACTGGGTCCCTTAAGGTTTAATTTGTAGGAAACATTTGTTGTTAAAAAATCCTGTTCACTGCTAAATCCGTATGGATTATCTAGATTAGGGACATGGATAAGATTATTCAGTAAATATCGATTGATCGCCGATCCACCATATACCCCAATTAGTCCTTTGTAGGTTTGAGGATTGTATCCAGCATTTTCCAAGGCTTCCCAAGCGGATTCCAAAAAAAGGCGATTTTGCGGATCCATCACTTCCGCTTCACGAGGGCTAAAGCCAAAAAAGGCTGCATCTAGACAATCAATATCTTCAAGTATTGGTGCAGCTTTTACATAATTAGGCTTTTCTAATAGATTTTGGGCAATGCCTGCACTTTGTAACTCCGTATCCGTAAAAAATTTAATCGACTCTATCCCGTTGCGGAGATTATGCCAAAATTCATCAATATTTTTAGCCCCTGGGACGCGGCAAGCCATGCCAATTATGGCAATGTCTAGCATGGGATCTTGATGAGTTTTCTGACTGTTCATTTCATTTCCTAGAATGACTGCGATTGAATTGCTTAGGATGATTGCGGAGGATATTTAGTAACTTTTGATCTAGGGTCTTTGCATTTTTCGCGCCCTCCTCAGATCTCCCCTCGAAGGTACTTTGACCGCAGTATCTTGGTCACTAGGTGAGGGGGCGATTATTTCTGCAATACTACTAACTGTGGGAGCTTGATAAAGGATATGGGCGGCGACTTGGGTATTTAGTTCTTTATTTAAGTGGGCAGTCAATTGCACACCTAATAGTGAGTCACCTCCTAATTCAAAGAAATTATCATTTATACCAACTTTGTCAATCCTTAAGAGCTTTTGCCATATTAGAGCGATCGCCTTTTCTGTGTCGTTGCTAGGCGCTACATAGATACTATTTAGTCGAGGTCTCGGATAGAGGGGACTATTAGCGGTTGATTCATAAGTTGAATCTGAAGGTAAAAGCTCGGTAAGTGTAGAAGTTTGTTCCCAGAGACTTTCCAGAGGCTGTGGAGTCACGATCGCCTGTGATAGCGTACTGCCTAAAATGCGGGTCAGAGCCTCTAAACCTTCCGATGGCGCGATCGCATATTTAAGGCTTTCTTGTTGCAAGGCTTGAAATTTTGCGGATGAGGATTTGGTATTTGCTGCCATGCCCACATCTCGCCAAGCATTCCAGTTGATGCTGGTGACAAATTTAGTTTTCTTTAATTTATGGGCATAGGTATAGGCATCTAGAAAAGCATTGGCTGCACAGTAATCGACCTGACCAAAAGCACCCAACACTGAGGTTAGGGATGAATAGAGAACGAAAAAGTCGAGGGGCTTATCTTGAAAAATTTTCTCTAATACTAGAGTTCCTTGAATTTTTGGAGCCATAACCTTTGTGACTTCAGAACTAGATTTTTGTTGGATGACACCACCACCAGCTACGCCCGCCGTGTGGAAGACTCCATGAATTTGCCCCCATTGCTGCTCGGCTTTGGCGATCGCAACTTGCATCTGCGATAAGTTAGTGACATCAGCCGCGATCACAAATACCTCAGCACCAGAGGCTTCTAACTCTTGTAGTTTCAGAATCTGTTGACCAGTGCGATCATCGATTGCGTGGGTCTCTAGCCAATTTGTCCATTGCGATCGCTCAGGTATAGCACTCCTACCGATGAGCAATAATTTTGCTTGGAGAGTTTTGGCTAAATGCTCAGCAAGAACTAACCCAAGTCCGCCCAGTCCACCTGTAATCAAATACACTCCACCTTGTTTGAGCCTCGATGTATCTAACTGCTTTGCTAACTGGACTGGCTCATAGACTGGTAACCATCGGCGATTGCCTCGATATGCCACAATCGGAGCTTTGATGGGTTCTGCTAATTCGGCGAGGAGTTGATCGATCCAGCGATCATGGTTGGCACTCTGTTCGTTATTGACTGGCAAGACGATATCAATACTCTGACATTGAATTTTGGGGTATTCCTTAGGAATTACCTTACAAGCGCCTAATACTGTCGCCTTTGCTGGTTGTAAAGATTCATCCTCAGTGACCGCTTGGATCTGATTGGAAATTACTGATACTTGTAAACCTTGCTCCCAAGTATATTTGCCAAGGGCTTGAGCAAGGTAAAGCAAGCTGTAAAAGCCTTTGGCTAAGGTGTTTTCGAGAGTAGCATCAAGAGCAACCTCTGGCTCAATATTTTTCTTAACAGAAGTAACATTCCAGAAATGTAAAATTCGGCTAGGATGGCGATCGCTCTGCATTAAATCATCTAGCAAGCTTCCATAGGCACTAGCAGAATTAGGGTTGATACTGTAAGAATTAAGTTCTGAGCGAGTAAATTCCGCATCTCCAGAAGTCACAACGATTAGATTTTGTTGAGCTTGTCGTAGTTTTTGCAGCAGTAGATCAGACCAAGGGCTTTCATCGAGAAATACTAACCAGAAGCCTTGTTCTAGTTTTTTTGATTTAGGAGAATTAGGGATCGCGCTTTTCCAAACTGGCGTATAGAACCATGAGTCAAAGCTTAATCTTTGTTCAGTTATTGCAGAAGTAGTTGTCGTGTTTGCTTGAGATGGCGCAGAAATCCAGAATCTTTGACGCTCAAAAGGATAGGTAGGTAGTGGCAAGCGATGTCGCCATAGATAACTATAGAAAGCAGACCAATCAACTGATATTCCTCCTAACCATAATTGACCTAAGGTATTTGATAGATGCGTGAAGTCGGAGGATTGCTCCTGTGGATGGCGCACAGAATTGATAACTATTTGCGTTGATGGTTTATCGCTATGGCGGTGCACTAAGGTACTTAAAGTCTTACCTGCCCCAACTTCCAACAAAATCTGTGAGGGATTATGGAATAATTGTTGAATGCCTTCACTAAAGCGCACAGTTTGCCGAATATGCTTGACCCAATAGGCGGGATTGATCGCTTCGTTGGGAGTAATCCAATCCCCAGAAACATTGGAAACATAGGGAATTTGAGGTGGATTCAGCCGAACCTTGGCTAGATGGTGTTGAAATTCTGCAAACATTGGTTCCATCATCGCAGAATGGAAAGCATGGGAAGTATGCAAACGGCGGCAATCTATGCTCCTTACAGTTAATTGTTGCTCTAAAGAAGTAATGTCTTCAAATGTCCCTGAAACCACAATGAGATTGGGAGCATTGATGGCAGCGATCGCTACATCTTTCTCAAGTAATGGCTGAATTTCTGCTTCACTTAGAGAAACAGATAACATCGCTCCCGCAGGTAATTGCTGCATTAAGCGTCCACGAATTGCTACTAAGTTAATGGCATCTTCGAGAGTAAATACTCCCGCCAAACATGCCGCCACATATTCACCAATGCTATGACCAATCATCGCTATCGGTTTAATACCCCAAGCTAGCCATGTTTGCGATAAGGCATAGGCGATCGCAAATATGGCAGGTTGCGCGATCGCCGTTTGCTGCAATCTGTCTTGCATTTCTGAAATCTGTGCTTGGGGTGGATACAAAATCTGCCGTAAATCGCAGCCTAGCAATGGGTTAAGCAGTTCACAACAACGATCAAGATGTTCGCGAAAAACAGGTACATGTTCATAAAGCTCGCGAGCCATACCTATATACTGCGAACCCTGCCCTGAAAACATAAATACTACTGATGCTTGGCGATCGCTCTTGATATGGATAGAGTTTGTAGGAGAAGTTAAAGTGGCGATCGCTTCATCGACATCACGACATACCAACATCCGACGATGCTCGAAATGATGCCGTCCAAGGCTGAGGGTATAGGCAACATCTGCTAAGTTAAACTCACGATTTTGCTGGAGATGGGTGGCGAGATTTTGGGCGATCGCTTCCAAAGCCGTCTCTGTTTTCGCTGATAGTAGTAATAATTGATCGGAATCGGTGCGATCAGAATTTTCAATCAAAGGCGCTTCTTCTAAAATCACATGAGCATTTGTACCACCAATCCCAAAGGAACTCACCCCCGCTCTCAGGGGATGAGTTCCAGAGCCTTGCCAATCTCTGAGAGTTGTATTCACATAAAAGGGACTATTTGCGAAATCAATATCAGGGTTGGGTTGTTCTAAATGGAGAGTAGCAGGAATTTGACGGTGGTGTAGAGATAGAACTGTTTTGATCAATCCCGTCACCCCTGAAGCCGCATCCACATGACCAAAATTTGACTTCACCGAACCAATCGCACAGAATCTTTTTTTCGTGGTTTGTTCTTGAAAGGCTTGGGTCAGCGCTCGAATCTCAATGGGGTCGCCTAAATTTGTCCCCGTACCATGGGCTTCAATATAGGAAATAGTCTCTGGGCTAACGCCTGCGATCGCCTGAGCCTCCGCAATGACTTCGGCTTGTCCAGATACACTAGGGGCTGTATATCCCACCTTCAAGGAGCCATCATTATTGATTGCCGAGCCTTTGATCACAGCATAAATATAGTCTCCATCGGCAACAGCTTCTTCTAAACGCTTTAACGCCACAATCCCTACAGCATTGCCAAAAATCGTGCCATCGGCCTTGGCATCAAAGGGGCGGCAATATCCATCAGAGGAGAAGATATCTCCTGATTGATAGGCATAGCCCGTCTGATGAGGAGTACGGATGCTAACTCCTCCCGCTAAAGCAATATCGCACTGATAGCTCAAGAGATCGCGACAGGCTAAATGGACAGAGACCAATGAAGTGGAGCAAGCAGTACTAATATTGAGGCTCGGCCCATTCAAATTTAATTGATAAGAAACTCGCGTTGCTAAAAAGTCGCGACTGTTGCCGATCCCTGCGCTCCAGCCCCCTTCAGCAAATAGATTAGGATTAAGGCTGAGATTGTATAAGAGGTAAGTACTCCAATTAGCTCCTGCGTATACACCGATTTTCTCCTTACCGCTATTTGTCGAGTAACCAGCATTCTCTAAAGCTTGCCAAGCACATTCTAGAAATAATCTCTGTTGTGGGTCGATCAATTCTGCTTCCTTGGGACTATAGCCAAAGAACTGAGCATCAAATTGATCAATATCCGCTAATACAGCACCAGCCTTGACATAGTTCGGCTGATTAAAAATTTCTGGATTCACTCCTTCGGCAAGCAACTCTTCATCGGAGAAAAAAGTAATTCCATCCACACCATTACGGAGATTTTGCCAAAACTGAGCAATATCATTGGCTTTAGGAAATTTCCCTGCCATACCAATGACTGCAATTCCTTGCAAGCGATCTTGACTAATTTGATCGTCCATAATGTTATCCATTATCTTTACTCCTGCGCTGGCTTAGACGTTGATTAGCTTCTTGCTCCATTGCTGCTCGTTGTTTGCTGGCGCGATCGCTAATATTTTTCAGTGGTGCTTTTTCGGTCTTAGCTGAGCTAGAAACAGCTTGGTTAGTATCTGCTTGACTCAGATAAGTCGCGAGCGAACTAATCGTAGGATATTCAAACAGATCAACGGTGGGAATCGAACGCGAGAGCGCTGTTTGTAATTTTTGCTTTGCTTGAATAAGTAGAAATGAATCTCCTCCTAGACTAAAGAAATTATCATGCATACCTATTTGCTTAATACCTAGCAATTCTTCCCAGATTGTGGAAATTATTTGCTCAACTTGAGTACTAGGCATAGCGTAAGCTGTTGGCAAATTTGGTCGAGCATAGAGGATTTTTTCACTCGTTTCTTCGACAGCTTTACTGCCAGAGTCTTCTATCAGTAAAGCTTTAGGCTGAATCCACTGCTTATAGCGGCTGGGCAGATCGGCGACCGCGATCGCAATTTGTGGCATAAAAGTCATCGATAGGACTTGCTCAAACGCATTAGCACCCTCTGTCGCAGTCATAGAAAATTCTAATAGGCTAGAACCTTTGCTTGTTGACGCATTTTTGGCTTCTTCAATATTCCACGAATCCCAGTTTAAACTTTTCCACTTTGGATCATTTTGGGCAAGCACAAAGCTATCCATAAATATATTGGCGGCGCTGTAGGCAGTCATACCCAGTCCTCCCAAAATCGCTGCCAATGAAGACATTAATATCCAAAAATCGAGATGGCGATCACGTAATAGTTCTTCTAAAACTAGCAGTCCGTAAACTTTAGGTTGAAATTGTTGTTCACAATCTAGAGTTTCCATCGCGGATATTTGCGAAAACTTGGCACTTTGCAAAGCTCCAGCCCCATGGATTACACCATTGATATTGCCAAGTTTCAATTCTGCTTGTGTTAAGGCAGCCTGCATTTGCTGCTTGTCAGTGATGTCCACACTCATCACCAACACTTCTGACCCTAATTTCTCTAACTGGCGTAATTTCTCAATTTTTTGGCTAATGGGATCTTCCTGAGTATGAGTGGATAACCATCGCTCCCATTCTTGACGATCAGGAAAAGGCGATCGCCCAATTAAGATCAATTTTGCCTTGAAGTTCCGCGCTAGATACTCTGCTAAAACTAGCCCAATTCGGCCTAAGCCTCCTGTGATCAAATAAATACCATTCTGGCGCAAAGGAACTGACGGCTTAGATCGATCAATAGGAATTGGCTCATAGGATTGGGTCCAACGTTGGTAGTTGCGGTAAGCAACTATCGGGTCATGGTTTATGCTTGTGATCTCTCGGGATAATTGGGAAAGTACGCGATCGCTTTGCCAATGTTCAGATTCTGTCACAGTGATATCGATATTGCGACATTGGATATGCGGATATTCTTGGGGAATAGTTTTACAAGGGGCTAATAAGGTTGCTTTAGCTGGACAGATATTTTCGTTGCCTAATATAGAATGGAGGTTATTAGAGACAACAATCATTTCTAAGGTCTGATCAGGATGATCAAATACTTGATGCTTATCTAAAGTTTGAGAAATGGAGATTAAGCTATAAAAACCTAGGGATTGAGCTTGTACAAATTCTTCATGCACAGAATTGTGTTCCCACACATTCCATAGATGCAAAATTTTAGTTGGTTGTTTGCCGATTGCCTGCAGGGTATTGAGCAATGTTCCGTAGTCTTCACCATGTTGGGGGTTAATCACATAGCTATTTTCAGCAACTTTGCCAAAATTATTACCAATATTTACGGTAACAATTTCACCGTGATCGCATTGTTGCAACAATGCTGCCAATTTTGTAGATAAACCTAAACCATCAGCAAATATTAACCAACAGGGCTTTAATAAATCTTGCGAATCTGCCTCTATTTCATACTCCTCTAGCGCTGGAAATACCGTTTGTTTCCATAGGGACGTATAGAACCATTTTGTCTGGTCTGGATTCTTGGATAAACTTTGGCGTAGATTTTTAGTTGGATTGGATTGAGGTAACACATTAGTACCCTCAATCCAAAAGCGTTGACGCTCAAAAGGATAGGTAGGCAACGCAACCCGATAGCGTTCTTCCTCCTCATAAAAGTTTTCCCAATTAATCGTAGCTCCTGATAGCCAAAGCTGACCCAGAGTCTTAATTACAAAACCAGCATCAGATTGATGATCCTCTTGATTAGGAAGGGATGTAAGAATAGCATGCTCATTTTTTCGATCAGGGTGACTCCTCAACAAGCTACTCAAAGTATTTCCTACTCCTATCTCTAAGAGAATTGAATTAGGATCTGCTAAAAGTTGCTGGATTCCATCACTAGAGTCAATGACATAATCTAGCTGATCACTTTCTGTAACCAGAGTTAAGGCTTTATCTACAGAAAATACACCTGATAAGCAATCTGCTACATATTTGCCAATACCATAGCCAATCATTGCTTGAGGCTTAATACCCCAATGCATCCATAACTGCGCGATCGCATAGGAAATTGTAAATATAGCTGGCAAAGCAATAGGCGTTTGTTTGAGTTGCTGCTCGGCGATCGCCAGATTTGACTCAGATGGATATAGAACATCACGCAAGTCCATTCCCAAGAGTTTATAGAGATAGGAAGCGCAGTAATCAATATGTTTACGAAAAACTACTTCTTGTTGGTAAAGATCTTTACCCATATTCACATATTGAGAACCCTGTCCCGAAAACATAAATACAATGGGTCGATCCTGAGAATCTTGAAATTGAGTTAAAGTCGGTGATGGTTCTGGCGCAATCAAATCTCTTACTGCCGATTCCGCAGATTGGCAAACTAACATCCTTCTATAACCGAATGTTCTTCTACCCATTTGGAGAGTAAAGGCTATATCCGCTAGCTCTAAATTTGGCTGATCCTGAAGATGTTTAGATAAATTTTGGGTGGCACAATCTAGAGCCGTTAACGACTTGGCGGATAGTAGCAAAAGCTGATGCGATCGCGAGCTTCGATTAGACAGATCGATTGGCGGTGCTTCTTCCACAATCACATGGGCATTAGTACCCCCTACGCCCAACGAACTGACCCCTGCCCGCCGAGGTATCCCATGAGGTGTTACCCATTCTCTGAGGTCAGTATTGACGTAAAAAGGAGTATTCGGAAAATCAATTTTAGGATTAGGTGTTTTGACATGGAGCGTGGGCGGAATCTTCTGATGTTTCAACGCTAAAACGGTCTTAATTAAACTGGCGACACCTGCTGCGGCATCTAAATGACCGATATTGCTCTTCAACGACCCGATTGCACAGAATCCTCGTTTTTTGGTATAGCTCCGAAAAGCTTGAGTGAGCGCCATAATCTCTATGGGGTCGCCAATATTCGTCCCAGTACCATGCGCCTCAACATAGGTAATCGTCTCAGGATTGATATCAGCGATCGCCAATGCTTCGGCGATCGCCTCCGACTGACCATCGACACTAGGAGCCGCAAAACTTACCTTTAGAGAGCCATCATTATTAATTGCTGAGCCTTTAATTACCGCCTCAATATGATCATGATCGGCGATCGCATCCTCTAAACGTTTAAGAACAACAATTCCTACACCGCTACCAAAAATAGTACCTTGAGCATCGGCATCAAAAGCACGGCAATGTCCATCAGGAGAAGTAATTCCTCCCTCTCCATAGAGATAGCCAATGTGATGAGGAACCCTCACCGATACCCCACCTGCTAAAGCCATGTCACACTCCTCATTTAGCAAACTCTGACAAGCTAAATGAATAGCTACCATTGAAGTAGAACAAAAAGTTTGAATATATAAACTTGGTCCCTTAAGATTTAACTTATAGGAAGTTCCTGTCGCTAAAAAACCCCGACATCCACCATCTGTGATCTGCGCTTTTCCAATTTGAGCAAGATGATTAATTAGATAAGTGTTCTCAGAGGAGCCAGCATAAACACCAATCAAGCCAGCATAGCGTTCAGAATCATACCCTGCAATCTCCAGAGACTCCCATGCACATTCCAAAAACAAGCGGTTTTGCGGATCCATATATTCCGCTTCTCTTGGATTAACACCAAAGAAATTAGCATCAAATAAATCAAAATCATCTAAACTAGAAGCGGCTTTAACGTAGTTAGGATCGCTGAAGAGATTATATTCGACATTTGATAATACAAGCTCTTGTTCACTAACTTGACTAATAGACTCTACGCCATTTTGCAGATTTTCCCAAAATTCAACCACTGAATTTGCTTTAGGAAATCGACCATTTACGGCAATAATCGCAATATCTAAACCAGTTGATTGGATTGGTTGATTTGGCATAGAGCTTTTTACAATCTCTTTACAAGAAAATATTGCAGAATTACTTCTCTAATTACTTCAAGTTGAATTGTCTGCTTAATACAACTGAATCATCTAAAATTTTCAACAACAACAGCGTAGCATTATTACTCCATATTATTACTCCTGAAAAGTAGTTTTTACAGACAAATATCCGCCAAATTGCGGATTATGTCTTTATGACAACTGTTAAACATTCTTCACAAACTTCTGCGTAACCACATCCACAATAATCTCTAAGAGAGGACGAGGATTCTCCTTGAAAGTCATATGTCCACCAGACATCATAACCGTATCAAACTCTCCCGTTGTATATTGCCGCCATTGTTCCAAAAAACTTTGATTAACCAAAGGGTCATCATATCCACCTAAAGCCAAAATTGGACAGTTTACAAAAAAATCATCCCCTACTCCATAGGTTTCGTTAATAGTAAAGTCAGCTCTAACAATAGGCAGAAACAATGACATTAATTCGGGGTTATCCAAAATTAGATTAGAGGTTCCTCCAATAAGCCGTAATTCCTCAATCAAAGCAGAGTCAGGTTGTAAATGTAAAATTTTATCAAGAGAAATATGTGGGGCGCGACGACCAGAAACTATTAAATATTCAGGGTTTGGTAAATTATTTTGATAGAGTTGACGTACAAATTCAAAAGCGAGCAAAGCCCCTACGCTATGACCGAACACAGCAAATGGGAGATCCTTAATGTATGGAAGAATACCTGCAATCAACTCGGACATTAATAGGGTCATATTACTAAAAGCGACTTCTTTAAAACGTGTTTCTCGTCCTGGCAATTGAATTGCACTCACCACTAGACTGGATGGCAAATACTTTGACCAGTTATTAAAGATTGAGGCTCCACAACCTCCCGGAGGGAAACAAATTAAATTTAATAATGCTGAATTATTTGGTTTTGGTTGCAATATCCAAGAATTATTAATTTTTTGATCAGACATAGATAAATGTTGGATTTCCTAAATTAAAATTGTAAACTATAATAATTATTCAGTATCACTATGACTAAAAACTAGTAATCTTGACAACCCTAACGAGCACCTACAACATCAACCTAAAGACTTCTATTTTTGCGAAATTATAGAAAGTTCAACCATATACTTTATAAAAATTATCATTTCTTAAACCTTACACCAACTCCCTACATTTACTATGCTAGCTAACAGACTAAGCATTCTATCTAGAGATTACAAAGATTTAGAATCTAAGGGTTATGTGATCATCCCTTCTTTTTTGTCATCAGAAGAATTAGAAATATTTAGGAAGGATATTTCTGCTCAAGCCTGCCAAGGAGCAACCCAAAATCAGAACTATCGATTAGGGGCAATATCACAGGAAACCTTAGACAAATTTACCAGCAAGTTTAATGAGGTTAGCAATGGTGTTAGATCACAAACTAATATACAAGCGGATTTACTAATAGGTGGTGCTTACTTTTCTACGGAGGGCAATCAATCCTTCAGATGGCATCAAGATCACGAGAGTTATTACCTTACTCAAAACCATTATCACTATCTAAATCTATATATGCCAATTATTAAGCCAGATGTCGACAAATCAAATTTGTGCATTGTTCCTTTTGATCGTTTACTGGCAAGAAGTCCAAAAATATATAAACAGATTTTGAACAGAGGTGCGACCCGCTATCGAGTAGAAAAGCACAAAACTATAATTTACAATGATAACGATGGCGGTAAATTAGGAACACTAGACTACAGTATTGAAGATATAGCTAAAACTCCTTACTTAAATGCTGGCGATCTACTTTTAATCAGGGGAGATGTAATCCACAGGACTCAAGATGCAGACACCTTACGCACTGCACTGTCCATCCGCATAACTAGTAGTGAGGATAAAATTGTTAAAGCTAAGCTAGTTCAAGGAGGATTGAGAAAGTTCAACATGATGTTGAATAATATAGCCAACTATCAAGTTATATTCGCTTACCTTGATCATCATAAACTTAGGCAATTTAATATTAATGGGAAGGATGCCAAACAGTTTATTGAGTTTAGCAAAACATTCTCTCAGGAACAGTGGATGACCAAGAGACAATTTTTTAGATATCTCATTTGGCAAAAAATTAAAGCTAGGTTATTTATAAACGCAGGTTTTATCGCTTTGTATTATCTTGCTTCAAAGTTAAAATCACGTCTGCTAAAGCTTTTTCGGTAGTCCTATAGATGTAATGAGATGACTCATGAAGCAAAAATATTACCTCTTCAATAGCCTTACTTTTCTAGCAATACCACTTTTTTAAGGTTTATTCTAAAACGTCACTATAGGAACTTCTAAAAATATGAGCTTTAATCCATTTCCCGTAATATTCAACAAGATCCCCCCCCTGTATGAATCCTCCAAAGCTACTGATAAAACATTTAAAAGATCCTTTAAAAAGCGCAGCTATTTAGATAAGCCAGAAGTAAAAGTCCGCCTAGTTCTTGACTTAGCTCCTGCAAACATTTCAAATTTTGACCAACCTAAGGCTAAAAGAAATAATCAGTCTAATACTAATGATACTACTGATATAGTTCTGTCTACTCAGAATATATTGGCTGCTCCAATACAAGTCTCTAGTTCTTTAGTTAATACCACAGTTTTTCCTACACAAAACCAGTCTAAGCTAGTCACTCCTGTTACACCTTCTATCTCTCAGAATAACGCTCCTTTTAGTAAGCTATATATTTTTGGCGATAGCCTCTCCGATCAAGGCAATATTTTTAACATTACCAAGTTTGCCAATAGTCTGGTTTCAGGGATTCCGCTCGTGCCAAATTCTCCCTATTTTGAAGGACGATTTAGTAATGGACCTCTTTGGACTGACTATCTTTCCGCAGGTTTAGGATTGCCTATACAGATATCTACGAAACTGAGTGTATTTTCCCCTTCACTACCGATTTCTTCACCATTGGCATTGGTTAATAGCGATTTAAGGGTCAGTCCATTTTTTAATGGTGCTACTACTACCCAAAGCGTTAACTTTGCCTTTGGCGGTGCTCAGACTGGCGTTACTAGTGGGCTAACAGGCACATTTAGCAGCTTAATTCCTGGTTTGCTTCAGCAAGTATCATGGTTTATAGACGATCACCTTAGTATTAATAAAACTGCTGACCCTAACGCTCTATATGTCGTTTTTGCAGGTGGTAATGACTATTTAGATTCTAGTAATGCCTTACAACCAAATCAATCGATTAGTAATATCGCCTTGTCGATCGCTGTACTCTACAGTCAAGGGGCGCGTAACTTCCTGATTCCCAATTTACCTGATTTAGGAATTACCCCACGAGCATTAAAAGGTGGAATAGAAGTTGAGACCAGACTCAGTAATCTAACGATCGCGCACAATATATTACTTAATGAGGCGATCGCAGGTCTGGAGAATCTACTACCCCAAAGCAATTTTATTCCTCTAGACTTCTATGGATTACTCAACAATGTAGTAGCAAATCCTACTCAGTTGGGTATTACCAATGTTACTGAGCCTAGCTTTGACGCTAAAACAGGTGTCATAGTTGGCGATCCCAATACTCATCTTTTCTGGGATGAAATCCATCCCACCGCCATTGGGCACTTTAGCTTAGGCATTAATTCACTTGTATCATTGATAAATGATGCTGCACAAGTTAACCGTCTCAATACATCTTATTCAGCATTGGCTTCCCTAGGTAACCAATCCAATCTTGTCAAAAATGCTTTACTGCCTGATATGTTTACATCTATCTTCAATGAAGCATTAAATTTTGTAGGAATTCCAAATCAAAATTAAAGTATGTTACATCCAGACCTAGTAAAGCTTTAGTAAATCTATTTTAAAAAGTTTATTCTTTCTCAAATTAGGGTTTTTAACATGTTCGATTTAAAAGAGAAGCAACCATCTACTAGTCTTTCTATAGACCAATTGAGGGCTTGTTTGGGAGCAGTTGAAACAGCTTTGATGCTTGAGCCTACAATAAGAGCGGCAATTGTGCGATTGAGACAAGATAGACTAGTAGCCTATGTGGTAACAGCATCACAATTATTTGATGCTACAGAAATTCATCAACATTTACAGAATATAATACCTTTAGAATGGACTCCCCATATTTTTATTCCTCTAGTAACCTTACCATTTGACTTGAGGGGAGAACTAGACGAATTAGCATTGTCAAATATTCCTGTAATTGATCATCACCTTACTACTCAATGGGAAGATGAAATAAGACAACAGCCTGAGGTAGAAAAGGTGGCTGTAGTGGTTAGCGATCGCCCTAACCCCACCCTTCATCTTCATCTATCGGATTTGTTGCCTAACTGGGTTAATTCTTCAAATACTAATACTAAAAATCAAATTGAGCCAATCTCAGATAGTTTGGGAATATCTACAGAGATTAAAAGCGATCGCTTGGCAATTAGTCATGGTGAACCATTGCAGTTCGCTCCAGATAGCCCTTTAACCCTAACAGAAGCTCTAAAACAAGCTGCCAGCAAACATCCTGACAAGGGAATAATTTATATTGCTGATGACGGAACTAAAACACAGCAAACCTATGTAGAGTTAATGTTTCAGGCTCAATCGGTAATGTCAGGATTGAGACAACTTGGCTTACAGCCACAAGATAAGGTTATTTTTCAATTAAAAAACAACTCTGATTTTTTAGCTGCTTTTTGGGGTTGTATTTTAGGCGGATTTATTCCAGTTCCTTTGTCTGTTGCTTCCAATTATCAAGAATTGAATAACAACGTTAAGAAGCTTTACTACACATGGGAATTGCTCGATCGGCCAATTGTTTTGACTAGCGAACATTTGGTGTCTGATATCAAATCCATAGCTAATTTTTATTCCATAGATGATATGAAAATTAGTAGTATTGAGGCTCTTCTTGAGCATCCACCTGATTTAAGTTGTCATAATAGTCAACCTGATGACTTGGCAATGTTGCTATTGACTTCTGGCAGTACAGGTATCCCCAAAGCAGTCATGCAGAATCACAGTAGCATCATAGCCCAAGCCCAAACTACGATTCAAATGAATGGATTTTCCAATCAAGACATTTATTTGAACTGGATGCCATTAGATCATGTAGGAGGAATTATCTTTGCTCATTGTAATGCTGTTTACATTTCCTGCCAACAAGTACACATATCAACTGATTTTATTTTGAACTCGCCTTTAAGGTGGCTCGATTTGATGTCCTCCTACAAAGCAACAATAACTTGGGCTCCTAATTTTGCTTATAATCTAGTCAATAATTGTATTCATGAAACTGATGGGACTCATCAACGAGATTGGAATTTGTCGTCAATGCGATATGTTTTAAGCGCTGGCGAAGCAATCGTACCGAGAGTAGCAACGCAATTTTTGCAGCTGTTAAAGCCCTATGGAATTCCTGAAACAGCGTTGCATTCTGCATGGGGTATGGCAGAAACCTGTTCAGGAGCATTTTATTCAGACCGTTTTTTGGATGCATCAAATAGTGATGATGAGACTTTTGCAGAAGTTGGTCCGCCTGTACCAGCATTTTCGGTGCGAATTGTTAATCCCAAAGGTGAGCTAGTCTGTGAAGGAGTTATAGGACTAGTTCAAGTACGTGGAGCGATAGTGACCGTTGGATACTATCGCAATCCATCCGCTAATCAAGAAGCTTTTACCGCCGATGGTTGGTTTAACACTGGTGACTTAGGAATGTTACGAGCAGGTCGTCTCACCATCACAGGTCGTCAAAAAGATGTAATCATTATTAATGGCACTAACTACTACAGTCATGAGATAGAAGCAATTGTTGAAGACCTGAAAGGTGTTGCTCCTTCCTATACAGCTGCCGTAGGTGTCAGAGATGGTTATGATACTGATCGCCTAGTAATTTTCTTTAGTGCGATCGCTCTCAATGAAATAGCTATTGTTAAGTTAATTCAATCAATTCGCGAACGAATATTGCAATCATCAGGTATTTATCCAGATTATGTAATCCCTATTGAATCGACAAAAGTTCCAAAAACCGCGATTGGCAAAATCCAGCGATCGCAGCTTAAGCAACAATTTGAAGCTGGTGAATTTAATCATATAATTAAGAAGTTTGATATTCTAGCAGCCAATGGCAATACCATTCCTGACTGGTTCTTTAGCAAGGTTTGGTATCGTCAGGAGAATATATGTTCTATAATTCCACCTATCACTGGGATAGTATTAATTCTTTTAGATCGGAGGGGACTTGGTGAGTCCATTGCTCATACTCTCATCTCTGAAGGTCAAACCTGCATCAGAGTCGCAATCGGTAGGGAGTTTACCAAATTTAGCTCTCAGCACTACGAGATCGCACCTAACAATGCTAATCACTACCTTCAATTGCTGGATAGCATAGCCAAGGATAATTTAACTCTGACAGATATTCTGCATCTATGGACTTATGACGAATCTAACGGAAGTATATTAAGTGTAGAAGAGCTAGAGCGATCGCAAGAATATGGACTGTATAGCTTACTGTTCTTGGTGCAAGCACTTGTGCAAATGACTGATCAAGCACCGATTAAACTACGAGTTGTTTCTAGTAACGCTCAAGCAGTAATAGATAATGAAGCGATCGCCTATGAAAAGACCCCATTACTTGGTATTACCAAAGCAATTCCTGCCGAACTACCTTGGCTCAATTGTCAGCATATTGACCTGTCTCATTCGGGCGAAAGCCTATCAAACCATACAGCCTTTATTCTTCAAGAATTTTCGACATTATCCAAAGAGACAGAGATTAGTTACCGCGATGGACAAAGATTTGTAAGTAGATTAGCCAGAGTTGATTTTTCACAATTGCCAAAGCAAGAAATTCCTTTTAAACAGGGTGGAACTTATTTACTAACTGGTGGATTAGGTGGTATTGGCTTAGAAATCGCTAAATATTTACTAAGAGAATATCAAGCCCGTTTGCTCATAGTAGGAAGAACGCCTTTACCACCTAGAAACTCGTGGGCAGAGCATTTACAACAATCAAGCCATATCGCTAATAAAATTCTTGCTTATCAGACCCTTGAGCAAATGGATAACCAAAGCGATTGTAATATTATTTATCAGGCAGTTGATATTACTGATCTAGAAGCACTCCAATCCACAATCGCCCAAGCTCAAGTGCATTGGCAATCTGACCTAGATGGAATTATCCATTTAGCAGGACTTTATCATGAAGCGGCTTTAGTCGATGAGACTCCAGATGCGATCGCCAAAATCTTAAGCCCTAAAATGGCTGGCACTTGGATATTAAATCAGCTGTTAGAAGATAATCCCAATAGTATTTTTATTAGCTTCTCTTCCATTATTAGTTACTTTAGCGGATCAATGCTCGGAGCCTATGCGGCTGCCAATTCTTTTCTAGAAGGATTTAACGACCACCTAAGACATCACCAGCGTTCTAGTTACTGTTTTGCTTGGAGTATGTGGGATGAGCTGGGAATGAGTCAAGGATATGCGCTGAAGGAACTTATTCGCGCTAAAGGTCGATATACTTTAACTCCACTACAGGGAATTCAATCTTTTATTAGTTGTTTACATCATGGGCAATCTCAAGCACTGATTGGTTTAGAACCGACTAACCCCATCATCCGTAAATGTTTACAGGAAGAGCCTTATAACCTATACGGATTAACTGCTTTTTTGCAAAGCCAAATTGAAATCGCTAATCAAGTATCTACATCTATTCTTAGCGATCGCCTAAATTCTTTGGCTATAGTTGATGCCTTTAATACTTTTAGTAAATGTAGATTTGTAGAGATTGATCAGATCCCACTTACTAATACAGGAGAAATTGATCGTCAACAATTACTTGAGCAAGATAAATCATTTAACTCTAATCAAGCAGAAAGGATTTCGCCACGCAATGCCGCCGAGCGGCAAATTGCTAAAATCTGGCAGGATATTCTCAAAGTATCGCAAATCAGTATTAACGATAATTTCTTTGAGCTGGGAGGACAATCTCTATTGGCTACTCAAGTAACTTCACGGATTCGAGAGGTGTTTCGACTAGATTTAGAATTATCTGTTTTTTTTAAAGCGCCAACTATCGCAGGAGTTATCAACGCTCTAGATAGTCAAGCTCCCGCACCAAACTACATTCACAGAGTGGCAGAACTACGCGAAAAGATCAGCACAATGTCACCTACAGAAATTCAAGCTAGGCTGTATAAGAATAAGAGTCCTATAAGTTAAGCGATCGTTTTACTGGACATAGGATCATCAACACATTTAAAAAATGTATGAAAAACACAAATTTTTGGGAAATGTCTGACTCAAATCTAGATGAGGAAAAACTTTTAGATCTCTTACTAGCCGAGGAAGGAATCACAATGTCCTCTGCGGAAACGATTTCTCTGAGAACACAAGACATTAACAACAAAGAAAAAAATCCGATCCTGTCATTTGCACAGCAACGGATGTGGTTTTTTCATCAAATTGAGCCTGACAACCCTTTTTATAACAATTCCATTGCTTTGAGTTTTAACGGGTTCCTTGATGTCACTAATTTAGAACTTAGCCTGACCGCTCTAGCCCAGCGTCATGAGACTCTACGCACAAATTTTAATGTGGTTGATGGACAGCCTGTGCAGATAATTGCCCCAACCCAAGCCATTAGTTTATCCTTAGTTAACTTGCAAGATTTGGCAGCAGATCGACAGTCCATCGAGGTTAAGCAATTAATTAAAGCTGAAGCTCAAATCCCCTTCAAATTTAGCACTGACGCTTTATGGCGCACCAAATTATTAAAGCTGAGTAAAAAATCTCATATTTTAATTATTACAATTCATCACATCATTTCTGATGGCTGGTCGATGGGTGTGTTAGTTAATGACTTAACCAGCTTTTACCAAGCATTTTGTAATCAAACTGCTCCTACATTACCTGTCTTAACAGTACAATATGGCGATTTTGCAGAATGGCAGCACCAATGGTTGCAAGGAGATCGCTTAGCATCACAACTAAATTACTGGAAGCAGCAACTAGATGGGGCTTTACCGACTTTGGATTTGCCTAGCAATCACCCTCGTCCATCGACCCAGACCTATCGTGGTGCAGTGGCAACATTTCAATACGATCACCACTTAACGCAACAATTAGAAAAATTAAGTCAGAGATCGGGTGTAACCCTATTTATGACATTGCTTACTGCTTTTACGGTTCTTCTATACCGCTACAGCGGACAGCAGGATCTCGTGATTGGGTCGCCAATTGCTAATCGCAATCGTGTCGAGATTGAGAACTTGATAGGTTTTTTTGCCAATACATTACCCTTGAGAATCAAAGTTGAAAATAATCCCACCTTTGAGCAGTTACTCACTCAAGTTCAAGAAATCACATTAGATGCGTATTCCCATCAAGATTTACCCTTCGATTTCCTCGTTGAGGAGTTAAAGATCGAGCGACACTTGAGCCATAATCCCATCGTGCAAGTCATGTTTGCTTTACAAAACTCGCCACTTCCATCAATTAAATTACCAAATCTAGAAGTATCCCAAATCGTTAGTTTTGATAGTGGATCGGCACGATTTGATCTGGAAATGCATCTATGGGAATCTCCAGAGGGGCTAAGAGGAGATGTCGTTTATAGCACAGATTTATTTGATTCTGATACAATTCAACGCCTGATCGGGCATTTCAAAACGTTACTAGGAGGAATAGTAAGTAATCCTCAGCGCCGAGTTGCAGAATTACCAATCCTCACGGCAGACGAGAGACAAAAAATCTTAATCGAATGGCAACAGACACAGACGGAATATCCCAGAGATAAAACTATTGCTCAATTATTTGAAGAACAGGTAGAGAAAAGTCCCAATGCGATCGCTGTTGTGTTTAGAGATCAACAACTCACATATCAAGAACTCAATCAAAAAGCCAATCAGTTAGCCCATCATTTACATACGTTAGGGGGCACTGCTAATCAGTTAGTAGGTATCTGTGTGGAACGCTCAATTGACATGCTAGTAAGTTTATTAGCGATTTTAAAAGTGGGAGGAGCTTATGTACCTCTAGATTCTAACTATCCTCAAGAACGTCTGGCATTTATAATTCAAGATTCTCAAATATCTACACTACTAACACAAGAGAACTTATCTACAATTCTGAAAGAAAAGCTTGCTAATACTTTGACCAATTTGATTTATGTAGATCGAGATTGGAAAACTTTCGAGCAATATACTTCAGACAATCTAAACACTTCATTATTGACTGTAAATAACTTAGCCTATGTTGAATATACTTCTGGATCTACAGGTATACCCAAAGGAGTTTGTGTTTCTCATCGTGGAGTCGTGCGATTAGTCAAAAACACAAACTACTTTAATTTCAATCCCGATCTTGTATTTCTCCAGTTAGCTCCTCTTTCTTTTGATGCCTCGACCTTTGAAATCTGGGGGAGTCTACTCAATGGGGCTAGGTTAGCAATAATGCCACCACATATACCATCGCTTCAAGAGTTAGGGCAAGCAATTAGACAATATCAAGTTACAACATTATGGCTGACTTCGGGGTTGTTTAACCTGATGGTTGATGAGCGAATAGAAGATTTGCAGTCATTATGGCACTTGCTGGCTGGAGGAGATGCCTTATCTATACCGCATGTTCAGAAATTCCTTCAACAACTACCAAATTGTCAGCTAATTAACGGATATGGACCAACAGAAAATACTACTTTCACTTGCTGTTATCCAATAACATCACAATCTCCTATCGAGAAATCTGTTCCTATAGGTCGTCCGATCGCCAATACAGTTGTGTATATTCTTGATAGTCATCTACAACCATTACCTATTGGAGTAACAGGGGAACTATATATTGGTGGTGACGGATTGGCTTTGGGCTATCTCAATAATCCCAAGTTAACGACAGAGAAATTTATTCCCAATCCCTTTACACCATTATCTATAGATCGACTCTATAAGACTGGTGACTTAGTGTGTTATTTAGAGGATGGCAATATTGAATTTTTGGGACGAATGGACTTCCAAGTAAAAATTCGTGGTTTTCGGATTGAAATTAGTGAAATTGAATTAGCACTGTTGAAGCATCCTGATGTTCGCGAAGCTGTGGTAATTGCCCTAGCAAGTCCGAATGGCAACAAACAATTGGTAGCCTATGTGATCGCTAAAAGAGATTTAGATACTAGTAAGTTGCGCTCTTTCCTAAATACTCGATTGCCTAACTACTCGATTCCTAATTTCTTTATATTTTTAGATAATCTACCTCTAACTCCGAATGGCAAAGTCGATCGCCGTGCCTTACCTACTCCTCAAGCCGATACTGGTGCTGATATTTTAGGAGAAAATTGGGAATCTGCTGCACCTACTAATGCTGACGAAACTTTAATTGCGAATATTTGGCTGCAAGTCCTTGGTTTAGAAAGAGTTGGTATCCACAGTAATTTCTTTGATATTGGTGGTAACTCTCTCTTAGTGATCCAAGTTCATAATCAATTGCAACAAATGTTGAATAGGGATATTTCGATAGTTGACCTATTTAGATATACGACGATTAAATCTCTTGCTGAATATCTTGCTATCAATAGAGCCAATCCCGATCATGATCAAAAATTGCCTGATCCATCTCGCGATCGCATGATTAATCGCACAGACAAACAAAAACAGGCTCTAAAGCTACAACAACAGCGTCAGCCGCAATCAAAGGAGAAAAGGTAATGGATAATCTGGAAAAAGATTTAGAAGCTTATTTAGAGCCTTATGGTGATGGAGTTGAGCCAATCGCGATCATCGGAATGTCAGGAAAGTTCCCTAAAGCCAAGAATATCGACCAGTTCTGGCAAAACTTGCGAGATGGAGTGGAATCTATCTCTTTCTTTAACGAACAAGATTTGATTGCTGTCGATCCAAATCTATTAGCTAATCCTGATTATGTAAGAGCTTTTGGGGCGCTAGCCGACATTGAGTGGTTTGATGCCAATTTCTTTGGGTTTAATGCTCGTGAAGCTGAAGTGATGGACCCTCAACATCGGTTTTTTTTAGAGACAGCTTGGGAGGCGATTGAAAGTGCTGGTTATAATCCTGAAACATACAATGGTCAAATAGGTGTTTACGCTGGAGCTAGCGTAAACAGTTATTGGTTAAAAAACCTTGCCCTCAATCAAGAATTACCCCAATTAGTGAGCGATTTTCAAATACTTTTAGGAAATGACAAAGATTTTGTATCAACAAGGGTTTCTTACAAACTTAATCTTAAAGGTCCCAGTATTAATGTTAGTACGGCTTGTTCCACTTCCTTAGTTGCCGTTCAGATGGCTTGCCAGAGTTTACTAAATTACCAATGTGATATGGCTTTAGCAGGTGGCGTAGCAATTCGGACTCCTCAAAAACAAGGTCATTTATATCAAGAAGGAATGATTCTTTCTCCAGATGGACATTGCCGCGCCTTTGATGCTCAAGCAAAAGGGACTGTCGGTGGTAGTGGTGTTGGTACTGTAGTTCTCAAAAGATTGCGTGATGCAATCATGGATAGAGACTTCATATATGCTCTGATTCGCGGCGCAGCAATTAATAATGATGGAGCTGCAAAAATCGGCTACACAGCTCCCAGTATTAATGGACAGGCAGCCGTAATTACTGAGGCTCAATCCCTAGCTGGTATAGATCCTGACACAATTAGCTATATCGAAGCACATGGCACTGGTACGGAATTGGGCGACCCGATCGAAATTGCAGCTCTCAGTCAAGCTTTTCGCGCTAATAATGAACAGTCTCAAGGACAATTGCAGCCAGAAAAATTTTGTGCGATCGGTTCTTTAAAACCCAACGTCGGTCATTTGGATACTGCCGCAGGGATAGCAGGATTAATCAAAACTGCCTTAGCATTACATCATCAACAAATTCCTCCAAGCTTAAACTTTGAGAAGCCCAATCCAAAAATTGATTTTGACAATAGCCCTTTCTTTGTCAATACAACTTTGCGAAATTGGGAAAGTAAGTATAGTCCCAGAAGAGCTGGAGTTAGTTCCTTCGGTATAGGTGGCACTAATGCCCATGTAGTCTTAGAAGAAGCGCCTCAAATATCTGATCTAGAACTATCCAGTGAGTCACGCCGTTTTCAATTATTACTTCTATCGGCTAAGACAAGTACGGCTCTGGATACAGCAACTATAAATTTAGCTCACCATTTACAGACATATCCCCAACAAAAATTAGCAGATATTGCCTACACTCTACAGATAGGAAGACAAAACTTTAAGCATCGACGAATGTTAGTTTGTGAGAATACCGCAGACGCGATCGCAGATTTGCAGGATTCTCCTAAATTATTAAGTCAAAGTACGGAAAACATAAACACATCAGTTGTATTCATGTTTTCGGGACAGGGAACGCAATATGTCAACATGGGGAAGGATTTGTACAAAAATGAAGCTATTTTTCGTGAATACCTCGATCTCTGTTGTGAGATTCTAAAGCCCATCTTGGGAAGCGATCTCAGACAAATTATTTACCCTGCTGCCGCACACCTAGAGTCATCAACTCATCAACTGCAACAGACTGCGCTCGCCCAACCAGCAATTTTTGCGATCGCCTATGCACTAGCGCAACAATGGATCGCATGGGGAGTAAAACCTAAAGCCATGATTGGGCATAGCATTGGGGAGTACGTCGCAGCTTGTCTATCAGGTGTGATGACCTTAGAAGAAGCACTGAAATTAGTAGCAATACGTGGGAAATTAATGCAGCAACTTCCCTCAGGTGCAATGTTAGCTATACCTCTGACGGAGCAAGAAATAGCACCCTTGCTAGGTTCAGATTTATCCATCGCCGCCATTAATAGCAGTAACCTTTGTGTTGTGTCAGGTTCAATCGAAGCGATCGCGCAATTAGAACAAAGATTGGGATCACAAAAATTAGATTGTCGGCGATTACATACCTCACACGCTTTCCATTCGATCATGATGGAACCAATGCTGGCAGAGTTTCGATTGCACATCACGAAAGTGCGCTTAAAATCCCCCCAGATCCCATATATATCTAATGTATCTGGGAACTGGATCACCGCTAGAGAAGCCTCCGATCCCGATTACTGGATAAGACATATCCGTCAGCCCGTTAATTTTGCAGCAGGTTTACAAATTCTATTAAAGGAACCACAACAGGTTTTATTAGAAATTGGTGCAGGTATAACCCTAAGTACTCTCGCAAAAAGGCATGCCGACAAAAAGTTAGAGCAAGTCATTCTCACATCATTGCGGCATCCCCAAGAGAATCAGTCAGACCTCGCATTTTTGCTGTCAACTTTAGGTCAATTATGGATGTCTGGGGTCAATATTGACTGGAATGCCTTCTACGCCAGCGAAAACCGTCGCCGCCTGCCATTACCAACTTATCCCTTTGAGCGGCAATATTATTGGATTGAGCCATCAAATTCTAGGCTTACGCAGCAATTACCCAAGACTAAAGTCTCTTGTAAAAAAGATTTAGCAGATTGGTTTTATATACCCTCATGGAAGCGATCACCTATCAGTTTCTATCAAGCAAAGAATACCTTGACTGACAAGCATTGTTTGATATTTGGCGATCGCAAAGGATTCACTTCCAGATTAATAACTCATTTACGGACGTTATATCAAAATGTCATATGCGTGAAAATCGGAGAACAATTCAGTAAAGTAGATGACTTTAACTATATTTTAAATCCAAATAGCTCTGAAGATTACCATCTTTTACTCGCCGATCTCCCTAATTTTCATGTCATACCCCATGACATTCTCCATCTATGGACGCTTGATAGTAGCGATTGTCTAGGCGATTCAAATAATTTAGAACAGATCGAAGAATATCAAATCAAGGGATTTTATAGTCTCGTCTTTTTGGCACAAGCCTTGGGTAAGCGAAATCCAAATCATCAATTACGTCTATTTGCCATTTCTAATAACATGCAAAATGTTACTGATGAAACGCAGCAATATCCAGAAAAATCAACAATTTTAGGAGCATTAAAAGTCATTCCCAAAGAGTATCCTCAAATCTCTTGTAGCAGCATTGATGTTTTATTACCTCTACCAGAAACTAAACAAGAGCAGAAACTAATCAATCAATTAGTTGAAGAGCTGACCAATATATCTCAAGATAATTCAAATAATGCTTCTAGTCTGCTAGTAATCGCCTATCGAGGCAACCATCGTTGGCAGCAAACCTATGAGCCAATTCACATTGAAGCTAATAATTCTGGTAAGTCCAAATTACGACCCGAAGGAGTCTACCTCATTACTGGAGGGCTAGGAGGGATTGGCTTAACTTTGGCGGAATATATCAGTAGAGTTTCTAAACCTAAGTTGATTTTGATCAGTCGTTCTGTATTTCCTAATCGCGATCGCTGGTCAAGTTGGTTAACAGAAAATCCTGAAGGCGATCGCACTAGTCAGACGATTCAACAACTACAGGCTTTGGAAAAACAAGGTGCAGAAATCTTAGTCGCCCAAGCAGATGTAGCTAATTTGGAGCAGATGCAAACTTTAGTTGCAAAAGCGATCGCCAAATTTGGAAAAATCAACGGCTTGATTCACTGTGCTGGTGTCCCTAGTGGTAGCATCATGCAGCAAAGAACAAAATCAGAGTTAGCACAAGTATTAGCTCCCAAAGTAGCAGGAACCTTAGTTCTCCATCAAATCTTCCGAGAGACATCTTTAGATTTTGTAGTTCTTTGCTCGTCTTTATCAGCAATTTTCGGAGTGTTTGCTCAAGTAGATTATTGTGCTGCTAATATCTACTTAGATGCTTTTGCTCAGGCTGCTACTTTGGAATGGTCTAATCCTGTAATTAGTATTAATTGGGATACTTGGCAGCAAGTAGGAATGGCTGTAGACGCTCAGATACCAAAGGATTTGCAAGATAGTTATCAAGAAGTATTGCGCTATGGACTCATGCCCGATCAAGGAATGGAAGTATTTAATCGTCTCCTTGGGACTAATTTATCTCAAGTTCTAGTGTCAACTCGTGATTTGTATAGCCGCATCACTCAATTTTCTCCATTAGAGCTTTCTCCACAAGTTTATATATCTCCACCGTCAGAGCTAGCAAAATCTAGTCATGCTCGACCTCATCTCCGTACAACTTATGCTGTTCCCAATAATAAAATAGAGCAGAGTCTAGCGGAAATCTGGCAACAGCTACTTGGCATAGAACCAATTGGCATACATGACAATTTCTTTGAGCTAGGAGGACATTCCTTATTAGGAACTCAATTAATATCGCGAATTCGACAATCTTTACAAATAGAGATGCCGCTTAGCTATTTATTTGCCGAGCCGACAATAGCTAAATTGGCTGACTATATAAAAGATAGCCATGCAAAGCCACAAGTTTCAATATCTGATGCCAACTTATCTACCAGCGATCGCGAAGAGGGCGAAATATGAGAAGTACTAATGAGCTTTTAGCACATTTAAAAACTTTGGATGTTCAACTTTGGGTTGATCAGGGGCGACTAAGATTTAACGCCCCTCAAGATGTAATGACTCCAGAGCTAAAGACAGAAGTTGCATCCCATAAAGCCGAGATTATTAAATTACTGAGTCACCCTAGCCACTCTTCTGCTCCAATTCCTTTTGTTTCGCGTCAGCAAAATTTAGAGCTATCCTTTACCCAAAGAAGACTATGGTTTCTCTATCAGCTTGATCGAGATGTTGCCGCCTATCAATTAAGGTATAACCTGAAACTTACTGGTATTCTCCACGTAGACATTTTAGAGCGCAGCCTAACAGAAATTGTCAACCGCCATGAGATTTTACGAACTAATTTTGTAGAGATAGAGGGCAATCCGTTTCAAATAATTCATCCATCAAAACCATTTACATTATCAGTAATTGATTTACAAGAACTTGCCACGATAGATCGAGAATCTGAGTTACGTCAATTAGCCAATCAAGAAGCGAAAACTCCCTTCAATTTAGAAAAGGATGATCTATTACGCGTAACATTGCTGCGTTTAGCTCCCCAAGAACACATATTATTAATCACACTTCATCACATCATTGCTGATGCTTGGTCAATTGGCATATTTTTGCGAGAACTATCCTCGCTATATACATCTTTTGTAGAGGCAAAACCTGCCACTCTTCCTAATCTACCTATTCAATACGCTGACTTTTCTCAATGGCAAAATCAAAATTCAACTAAAGATACTTTAGTTGAACAAATAGCCTATTGGGAAAAGCAATTATCAGGTATTCCACCAGTTTTAGAGTTACCCACTGATCGCCCTAGACCGCCTGTGCAAACCTTTAATGGAGGTGCAGAGTTCTTTGAGATTGGTGCAGGATTGACTGAGCGTTTAAGGAAACTGAGTCAAGAATCTGGGGTGACTATGTTCATGACAGTCATTACAGCATTTTTTATTTTACTCGCTCGATACACTGGCGAAGAAGATATTGTTATCGGTATTCCGATCGCAAATCGAATGCGCGTGGAATTTGAATCCTTGATGGGATGCTTTGTAAACTCCTTGGTATTGCGATCGCAACTTCATGGTAATCCAACTTTTTTAGAACTATTGCAGCAAGTTCGCCAAACTGCGCTAGATGCCTATGCCAATCAAGACTTGCCTTTTGAGCAGTTAGTAGAAGCACTACAGCCAGAGCGATCGCTTAGTCACAGTCCTCTCTTTCAGGTCATGGTTGCTTGGGAAAACGTGCAAATGGAAGCTTTAGATTTGCCAAATTTGCAGATTGAACCTTTTAACACTGAGCATTTCACAGCCAGAGCCGATCTCAATGTGGAAATGATGGAAACTGATCGTGGTTTACAGGGGCTATTTGAATATAACTCCGATTTGTTTGATGCAGAGACTATCAAGAAAATGGTTAGTCATTTTCAAAATCTCTTAGAAGCGATCGCCATTAACCCAGATCAGAAAATATACAACTTACCTCTATTAACGCAGTTCGAGTCTCAACAAATTCTCTTTAACTGGAATAATACAGTCGTTAATTATCCTGAACACATTTGCTTTCACCAACTAATTGAATTGCAAGTCCAACGCACACCAAATGCGATCGCAGTTATCTATGAAAACCAGCAACTAACTTATCAAGAACTAAATCAAAAAGCCAATCAATTAGCTCACCACCTCTTAGCGATCGGTATTCAATCAGAGCAATTAATCGGTATTTGCATAGAACGCTCTCTCGACATGCTAGTGGGATTACTCGGCATCCTCAAAGCAGGGGCTACCTATGTACCAATTGACCCTAGCTATCCTCGCGATCGCATTGAATATATGCTCAGCGATTCTCAAGCAAAGATATTAATCACTCAACAAAGCGTTATCAATCAAATACCCGCATATACAGGTTTAATTATCTGTCTAGATGGGGAGCAGCATAAACTATCACAATCTCCAAACCATAATCCTCAAATTGCGATCGACTCGAATCAATTAGCCTATGTAATCTATACTTCAGGTTCGACTGGTAAGCCTAAAGGTGTGCAAGTCTTGCATAAAGGAGTCACAAACTTTTTGCTGAGTATGCAAAATACGCCGATCTTAAGTCAATCAGATGTTTTAGTCGCAGTAACGACGATCTGTTTTGATATTGCGGTGTTAGAGCTTTATCTACCACTACTAGTAGGAGCAAAACTAATTATCGCTAGTCGTGATGTTGCGCGTGATGCAATGCAATTACAGCAATTAATTATCTCTGAGCAAGCCACCTGTATGCAGGCTACTCCTTCGACTTGGCGAATGCTCTTAGAGGTTGGTTGGCAAGGTGGCAAGAACTTTAAGGTACTTTGTGGTGGTGAAAACTTGCCTTTGCCTTTAGCTTCATCTCTAGCTAGCCAGAATGGTTTTGTCTGGAATCTCTATGGACCTACTGAGGCTACTGTCTGGGCTACCATCTCTCAAGTTAAGCCTGATGATCGTCAAGTCTCGATTGGTAGACCTTTGGCAAATACTCAGTTGTATGTCCTTGATGGTCAACTGCAACCTGTGCCAATTGGTGTGGCAGGTGAGTTACATATTGGCGGTGTGCAGGTGGCGCGTGGCTATCTCAATCGTCCTGACCTCACTTCGGAAAGATTTATTGCTGATCCTTTTAGTGCTGATCCTAATGCGAAACTTTATAAAACTGGTGACAGAGTTCGCTATTTACATAATGGTTCAATTGAGTATTTGGGGCGCATTGATTTTCAAGTCAAATTACGGGGCTTTCGTATTGAATTAGGTGAAATTGAATCTGTTCTTCTTCAGCAGCCTTATATTCGAGAAGCTATTGTGCTTTTACATGAAGAAAGCTTAGATGAGAAATATCTAGTGGCTTACATCGTTCCTGACCAAGTTGATGTACATATTTTAGAGTTGCGTCGTGTTTTAAGACACCAGTTGCCAGAATATATGGTTCCAGCACTCTTTGTAGAGTTAACATCTCTTCCGTTAACTCCAAATGGAAAAGTTGATCGCCGATCGCTACCTGCTCCAACATTTTTCCATTCCTCATCCGAAACTATTATTGAAGATACTCGCACCCCAATTGAAGATCTATTGGCAAATATCTGGAGTAATGTTCTAGGAATAAAGTCTGTTAGTATTCACGATAATTTCTTTGCAATGGGTGGTCATTCGCTCAAGGTTATGCAAGTCATGGCAAGAGTGCGTGACTCTTTTTCGATTGATTTGCCATTACAGACTTTGTTTAGAGAACCAACGATCGCAGGCTTAAGTAGAGAGATTGAAGCAGCCTATCAAAATCAGCAAGGATATCAAATTCCGCCAATTGTTCCTACAGAGCGTTCTACCTATGAGCCAGTTTCCTTTGCCCAACAACGGATGTGGTTTCTGCAACAGTTTGAGCACAATAATGCAACTTACAATATTCCCATTGTTTATCGGATTTCTGGCTTACTAGAGATTGCCATTCTAGAGAAAAGCTTGGTGGCACTAGTAAAGCGACATGAAATCTTGAGAACTAGCTTTATATCTGTGAATGAACAAATTGTCTGTGCGATCGCAGAAACTATTCCACTCCCTTTTACAGTAGTAAAGCTAGAACCTGAAATCACCCCAGAAAGTTTACAACAGCTAATAGATATAGAAATTCGTCAGTCTTTTGATTTATCTAAACCTCCCTTATTTCGCGTCAAAACCTTACAATTAGACGAAAGCGATCATGTATTAATCATTAATTTCCATCACATAATTACTGATGACTGGTCAATCAATATATTCATGCAAGAATTAGCAGAACTTTATCAAAGTTATCTCCACAACAAGCCTATATCACTCAAAAATTTATCAATTCGCTATGTAGATTTTGCAGTTTGGCAAAGACAATGGTTACAAGGTGAAATATTACAATCACTCACAAACTATTGGCAGCAACAACTAGCAGAGCCATTACCAATCCTCAGCCTACCCACAGATCGTCCTCGACCTTTAATCCAAACATTTCGCGGTGCAACCCAATCCCTATCCTTGTCAGTTGACTTAACAGAAAAGATTAAAAATCTTGCTCAGAGAACTGAAACCACTCTTTTTATGATCCTGTTAGCAGCTTTTCAGATTCTACTGGCTCGTTATTCTGGTCAAACAGATATCATCGTAGGTACACCGATCTCAGGTCGTCATCAAGTTGAAACTGAGAACTTAATTGGCTTGCTAGTTAACTCCTTAGCAATTCGTATAGACTTATCAGGCAATCCCACCTTTGAGCAACTATTAGGCAAAGTAAGATCTGTTACCCTTGCTGCCTATACCTATCAAGATTTACCTCTGGAGCAACTAATTGAAGCTTTACAAATAAAAAGAGAACTCAGCTATGCACCTCTATTTCAAGCCATGTTTAGTCTTCTCAATACACCATCTCAGACTGCTAAATTCTCCGAAGATCTAGAGCTAATACCTATATGGAGCCATACAGGTACAACCAAGGTAGATCTAACGCTAGGTTTACAAGAGACAGGTTCAGAAATTAAAGGGGTCTTTGAATATAATAGTGACCTATTTGATGCTGGGACAATTCAACGTCTGATCGGACATTTTCAAATTATACTAGAAGCAATTGTAAGAAATCCCCAACAACGAATTGCAGAATTACCAATCCTCACAGAAACAGAAAGACAAACAATCTTAGTCGAATGGCAGCAGACTCAGACAGAATATCCTAGAGATAAAACTATTACTCAATTATTTGAGGCACAGGTTGAAAAAAATCCAGATGCGATCGCAGTTGTTTATGAAGACCAGCAAATTAGCTATCAAGAGCTAAACCAAAGATCCAATCAATTAGCCCACTATTTACATAAATTAGGTGTAAGTAATAATCAACCAATTGGAATTTGTGTAGAACGCTCTATAGATGCCATCATCAGTCTCGTTGCCATCTTAAAAGCAGGAGGGTCATATTTACCAATTGATTCCGACTATCCCCGCGATCGTATTAATTACATGTTAGCTAATGCTCAAGCACAGATATTAGTTACACAGCAAACCCTAAGAAGTAACTTCCTCAATCATCAATTATGCGTTATTGAGTTAGATCGTCAATGGGAGATGATGGCTAAAGAAAGCAAAGAAAATCTATCTAGCAATACTACAGCCGAGAACATTGCCTATATAATCTATACTTCAGGCTCTACGGGCGAACCTAAAGGAGTTGTAGTTCCCCATCGAGCTGTTAACCGACTAGTCATTAATACAGACTATATCAAGTTAAGCCCTAGAGATCGCGTTGCCCAAGCTTCAAATATTGCTTTTGATGCAGCCACCTTTGAGATTTGGGGAGCGTTACTCAATGGAGCGAAACTAATTGGTATTCCTAAAGAAATTTTGCTTTCTCCTCACAAATTGGCTAAGCAGATTAGACAACAGCAGATTACAACTTTATTCTTGACAACAGCATTATTTAATCAAGTTGCAAAACAGATTCCAGAGGGTTTTAGTCCTCTAAGTAACCTTTTATTTGGAGGTGAGGCATCTGATCCTAAAGCAGTAAGAAATATACTTGAACAAGGTTCACCCGATCGCTTGCTCCATGTTTATGGACCAACAGAAAACACGACTTTTTCTTCTTGGTATTTAGTGGAGTCTGTTGACAAAGAAGCGGCTACGATCCCGATAGGTAAGCCTATTGCTAACTCGCAGATGTATATTTTAGATCGCGATCTCAATCCTGTTCCTATCGGTGTAGTTGGAGAAATCTATGTATCGGGTGATGGGCTAGCAAAAAGCTATCTTGAACGTCCAGAAATAACGGCTGAAAAATTTATTCATCATAGTTTTACTAAATCAGACAGTATAAGACTCTATAAAACTGGTGATTTAGGCAGGTATTTACCTGATGGCAATATTGAGATTTTAGGGAGAAGTGATTTTCAAGTAAAGATAAGAGGATTTAGGATCGAATTAGGAGAGATAGAAACAGCCTTAAGACTGCAAGAGGAGGTAAGAGAGACAATAGTTATAGCTTGTGATGACGAAAGAGGTAGTAAACAATTAGTTGCCTATGTTGTCCCGAAGATAGAATCATTGACGGGCAAAGAGCTTAGGAGCTTTTTAAAAGAGAAATTGCCTGACTATATGATTCCTACATTTTTTGTGTTCTTGGATGAGCTGCCTCTAACTCCCAATGGCAAGGTCGATCGCCAAGCTTTACCTACACCAGATTTAGCTAGCCCTAGTTTAGAAAATAGCTTTGTGTCACCTAGTACAACCACAGAACAGGCGATCGCTAAAGTTTGGCAGGAAATTCTTAAAATAGAACAAATTGGAGTCCATGATAATTTCTTTGAATTAGGAGGTCATTCATTAATTGCAACTCAAGTTATATCACGCTTGCCCCAGATCTTTGGATTGGATATACCCCTCAGCTTACTATTTGAATTACCAACTATTGCTGAGTTAGCTGATCGCATTGATACAATGCTTTGGGCATTAGGGGATTCTGTAAGCGCTAATTTTGAGTCAAATGTCGATGAAGAGGATGACTATACAGAAGGTCTTCTATAGCCAACACATGGTCAAAATATATGGGTAATAACATGAGCAAGATTGAAGATTTTTTGGCAGATCTACGTCGGCAGAATATAGAACTATGGCTTGAAGGGACAGATTTACGGTATAAGGCGGCAAAAAATGCCTTTACTCCCGCCTTGATGTCACAGCTTAAAGAACGTAAAGCTGAAGTTGTGCAATTTTTTCAACAAATCCAACAGTCGAAAAACTCTAACTTAACTCCTATTCAAGTCGTGCCCAGAGAGCAGCATCTACCTTTATCTTTTGCGCAGCAGAGGCTTTGGCTAATTGATCAAATTACTGCTAGTAATTCAGTCTATAACGTGCCATTAGCCTATCGGATAACAGGCGATCTAGATATAGAAATATTTTCTCAAAGTTTACAGGCGATCGCACAACGACATGAAAGCATACGAACAGCGTTTACAGTTATCGATCAACAGCCTGTACAAAGTTTTGTTCCTAATCTAGAAATTGATTTACCGATCATTGATTTGCGATCCTTGATAGGAAATGAACAGAAACAAGAATTAAGCAGACTAGCTGAAATTGAAACTAAAACACCATTCAATCTATCCCAAAGTCCATTACTACGCACCAAGCTAGTACGACTAGCCCCAGACGAGCATGTGTTCTTTCTGACGATGCATCACATTATTTGTGATGGCTGGTCTTTAGATATTTTATTTCGAGAATTAGGAATTATTTACGAAGCTTTAGTCCAAGGTAGACCATCACCATTGGCTCCATTACTGATTCAGTACGCTGATTTTGCGGTATGGCAAAGAGAATGGCTACAGGGTGAAGTCTTAGATACCCAGCTATCCTATTGGCAACAACAGCTTCGTGATATTAATCCTTTGCTGCAACTAACCACAGATCGTCCACGTCCAACGGTGCAATCAAATACGGGCGATCGCCAAATTTTTTATCTATCAAAATCCCTATCAGATGCACTCAAAGTCTTAAGCAATGGTGAAGGAGTAACTCTGTTTATGACCTTACTAGCAGCATTTCAAACTCTACTTTATCGCTATACAGGTCAACCTGACATTCTGGTGGGCTGCCCGATCGCTAATCGGAATCGCACCGAAATTGAAAATCTAATTGGCTTTTTTGTGAATACTTTAGCCCTGAGAGCCAATTTCACCGATTATCTCACTTTTAGAGAACTTCTCCATCAAACTAAAAAAGTTACTCTTGAGGCATATGCCCATCAAGACTTACCCTTTGAAAAATTAGTAGAAGAATTGCAGCTAGAGCGAGATTTGAGCTTTAATCCGATCGTGCAAGTGACTTTTGCGCTTCAGAGTGCGCCGTTGCTGGCGATCGAATTATCTAATCTCAAGCTATCACCTCTCAAAGATATTAAAAATAGCATTATCAAATTTGACTTAGAAGTTAACGCTTGGGAAACGAGCGAAGGGTTAGTCTTGGACTGGGGTTATAACAGCGATCTATTTGATGCAGCCACAATGGTGCGGATGACTCAGCATTACCAAAATTTGCTAGAGCAGATCGTTAGCGATCGCGAACTCCCGATCCATAAAATCCCGATCTTAACGGTCACCGAACAGAAGCAAATATTAGAGACATGGAATAACACTGCAACCACTTATCCTCAAGTCCAAAGTATCGCTGCCATTTTTGAAGAACAGGTGAATCTTAGGGGAAATGCGATCGCGGCAAGGTTTGAACAAACTGAGATTAGCTATGCTGAACTGAATACTAGAGCAAATCATCTGGCACATTATTTGCAAAACAAGGGGATTGGCGCTCAGGAGCTAGTGGGTATCTGTATTGATCAAAGTATCGAGATGCTCGTTGGTCTACTGGGGATATTGAAGGCGGGAGCAGCCTATGTACCTTTAGATAAGGACTATCCAGACGATCGCCTAGAACTAATGTTGACTGATGCGGGGGTGAGGGTTGTAATCACCCAGCAACAGCAAGCAGCTCGCTTTGCTAAGAATGAACATGAAATTATTTGCCTAGATCGTGAATGGGAGCAAGTTGCCCAAACTCCCAACTCTCTTAATAACCCTAACAATCAAGCCACAGGTGATAGTCTTGCCTATGTGATCTATACGTCTGGGTCTACAGGTAAACCTAAAGGCGTAGAAGTCGAACAGAAAGCGATCTCCCGTTTAGTCATCCACACTAATTACATTAATATTGGCATTGAAGATCGGATCGCCCAAGCTTCTAATGCTTCCTTTGATGCAGCAACCTTTGAAATTTGGGGAGCTTTGCTCAATGGAGCGATGGTAGTTGGCATTAGTAAAGAGACTGTCCTTACACCTGAAAGCCTTGCAGCAACTATTTTAGAACAACAGATTACTACTCTCTTCTTGACCACCGCGCTATTCAATCAAATTGCTAGACAGAAGCCCGAAGCATTTGCTCCTTTAAAACATCTCCTCTTTGGTGGCGAAGCTGTTGATGTGGAATCAGTAAGCACAGTTATAGCTAAGGGCAAACCCGCTAGACTCCTCCATGTATATGGTCCAACTGAGAATACGACATTTTCGACATGGTACTTAATCGACCAAGTTGCCCCCAATGCTATCAGCATTCCCATTGGTCAGGCGATCGCGAATACGCAGACCTATATCCTTGATCTCCAACAACAAATTGTCCCCATTGGTGTAGTTGGTGAATTGCTTGTTGGTGGTGATGGCCTAGCGAGGGGCTATCTACATCGACCCGAGCTAAATGCTGAGAAGTTTATTGCCAATCCCTATGGGCGATCACCTTCTGAGCGATTGTATCGCACTGGAGATCTTGCTAAATATGCTGCCGATGGCAGTATTGAATTTATAGGTCGAATCGATTTTCAAGTAAAGATCAGAGGATTTCGGATTGAAATTGGTGAAGTTGAAGCAGCGATCGCCCACCATGATCATGTACAGGATGTGATTGTGATTGCCAAGGACGATCCTCTGGGTAATAAATCCCTCCTTGCCTATGTGGTTGCCAAACCAGAAACAGAGCTAACTGCTAATCGATTACGCAACTTTCTCAAAGAGAACTTGCCCGACTACATGATTCCTGCCGCTTTTGTGGTGATGGATAAGTTGCCTTTGACCCCCAATGGCAAAGTAGATAAAAATGCATTGCCATCTCCCGAAGAGCAGCGATCGCGGGTAACCGATGACTATGTAATGCCTCAAACAGAAGTAGAGCGCTTAATTGCTTCAGTATGGCAAGAAGTTTTGAAACTAAGCAATGTCGGCATCTATGATAACTTCTTTGAAATTGGAGGTAATTCCTTGCTACTAGTCCAAGCCTATAGTAGATTACAAAACTTATTTGGTTCCCAAGTATCAATGGTGATCCTCTTTCGCTATCCCAATATCCATGCCTTAGCTGAGCATCTCAGCCAAAGCCAACCGATAGATGTGCCAGAGCCAAACCGTGCAGATAATCGGAAAAGTCGCCAAGATTTGATGAAGCAACAGCGTCAAAATCGATTGAAATCACGTTTATCAAACGATAATTCAAACTTTTAAGGTTGCGCTCCTATGGGGCGCAACCTTAAAAGTTTCGGTAATATCAGCAAGCATTAAAAACAGAATCAAGAAGGATAGATATATGACTTTACATGAAGATAATATTCGCGACTCCGATATTGCCATCATTGGCATGATGGGACGCTTCCCTGGGGCTAATAATGTTGAGACATTATGGAGCAATCTTCGTGATGGAGTAGAGTCAATTTCGCAATTTTCTGATAAAGAGCTAATAGCGGCGGGTATAGATGCAGAATTATTGAGCCAACCTAATTATGTCAAAGCGAATGGATTATTAGAAAATATCGATTTATTCGACGCTAATTTCTTCGGTTTTAGTGCTAAAGAGGCAGAAATAGTCGATCCACAACATCGCCTATTTCTAGAATGTGCGTGGGAAGCTTTAGAAAATGCAGGATACGATCCTGAAACCTATCAAGGGGCAATCGGGGTCTACGCGGGAACTGGTACTAATAGCTATCTCTACAACAATCTCGTACCGATGATGCAGAACCTTGATGCAACCGTCGCTTTTCAAGTTTTTCTGGGTAATGATAAGGATTTTGTAGCGACGCGGACTTCCTATAAGCTCAATCTTAAAGGCCCAAGTATTAATGTCAGTACAGCCTGTTCTACATCTCTTGTAGTTGTGCATTTAGCAAGTCAGAGCCTATTAAGCGGCGAATGTGACATGGTGCTGGTCGGCGGCGTATCCATTAGGGTTCCCCAAAAAACAGGTTATCTTTATCAACAGGGAATGATCTATTCACCCGATGGTCATTGTCGCGCCTTTGATGCCCAATCACAGGGGACCATCGGGGGGAATGGCGTAGGTGTGATCGTACTGAAGCGATTGACAGATGCGATCGCTGATGGTGATTACATTCATGCAGTGATCAAAGGCTCTGCAATTAACAATGATGGCGCGAGGAAGGTTGGCTATACCGCTCCTAGTGTAGAGGGACAGGCGGCAGTGATTGCTGAAGCTCAAGCGATCGCAGAAGTTGATGCAGAAACAATTACCTATATCGAAGCCCATGGTACCGCCACAGATCTCGGCGATCCCATCGAAATTGCAGCGCTCACCAAAGCTTTTCAACAAAGCACCGACAAAAAAGGTTTCTGTGCGATCGGTTCTCTTAAAACTAATGTCGGGCATTTAGACGCAGCCGCAGGGATTTCAGGTGTGATCAAAACTGTCCAAGCCCTTAAACATAAGCAAATTCCTCCAAGCTTGTATTTTGAAACTCCCAACCCCAAAATTGATTTTGCGAATAGTCCTTTTTATGTCAACGCGAAACTAAGGGAATGGGAAGCGATCGCACCAAGAAGGGCTGGAGTTAGTTCTTTTGGAATTGGCGGTACTAACGCCCATGTAATTTTGGAAGAAGCACCAGCGATCTGCCCTTCTGGCGAATCACGTCCCTATCAACTGCTACTACTTTCAGCAAAAACGGCAACGGCTCTCAATCAAGCCCAAGCCAATTTAGCTAGTTATCTTCAGGCAAACTCCAATAAACTCAATCTTGCAGATATTGCCTTCACGCTGAAGTTAGGAAGGCAATCTTTTGAGCATCGACGGATGGTAATTTGTGAAAATACTAACGCCAAAATTCAAGAGGCGATCGCGGCTATAGATAGCAACGATCCACAAAAAGTTTTCAGCCAGTTTACCGATTTAAAAACTCGCCCAGTAACGATGATGTTTTCGGGACAAGGCTCTCAATATGTGGGCATGGGACAAGATCTTTATCGCCATGAGTCAATTTTTCAAGAACATTTAGATCGCTGTTGTGATTTATTAATCCCACACTTGGGACTGGATTTACGCCAGATTTTATATCCTGAAGCAGGTAGGACAGAGCAAGCGCAGAAACAACTCCAACAAACGGCGATCGCTCAACCTGCAATTTTTGCGATCGAATATGCCTTGGCACAACTATGGATATCTTGGGGCATAAAACCTCAAGCGATGATTGGACATAGTATTGGTGAATATGTGGCTGCTTGTCTCGCCCAAGTTTTTTCCTTAGAAGATGCCCTCAAGCTGGTTGCCGCAAGGGGCAAGTTAATGCAGCAATTGCCCTCGGGAGCAATGTTAGCCGTCTCTCTGTCGGAAACTGAGGTCGCCACCTTCCTCAACCCAGATCTTGCCATCGCTGCTATCAATACCCCATCATCAACGGTATTGGCGGGTTCTTTAGAAGCGATCGCAAATCTCGAAAAACAACTCGAAGTTAAGGAGGTAAATTATCGCTGTCTTCATACCTCCCATGCTTTCCATTCAGCGATGATGGAACCGATGCTGCCTGATTTTTTGGCGCTACTAGCAAAAGTTAATCTTCAGCCTCCCCAAATTCCCTATGTCTCCAACGTCACAGGTACATGGATTACCAAAACCGAAGCAACCGATCCGCAATATTGGCTGAAACATATTCGCCAAACCGTAAAATTTTCTGAAGGTTTACAGCAAATTCTCAAAGAGCCACAAACCTTACTCTTAGAAGTTGGTGCAGGCAAAACTCTCAATACTTTAGCGCGTCAACAGGTAGCGCGATCGCCTCTCAATATTTTATCTTCTCTGCCCCACCCCCAAGATCCCCAGTCAGATTTAGCTTTTCTATTTACTACCCTCGGTCAGTTATGGCTCGCGGGTGTCCCAATCGACTGGACAAGCTTTTACATCGATGAAAATCGCCACCGTATTCCTTTGCCTACCTATCCCTTTGAGCGCCAAAGTTACTGGATTGAACCCAAGCAGTCGTCCCCATCAGCTATAGCTCGTACCGCTAAGGATATCCCTACGGAAATTAGAAAACCCGATCTTGCGGATTGGTTCTATATTCCTGCATGGAAACAATCTGTTTCTCCAATTGCGGAAATGAGTTTACTGCCTCGCGATCTGGGCTGGTTAATCTTTGTCGATGACTGTCAACTCAGCGATCACCTGATCGAGCGCCTCAATGCGGAACAGCAAGATATAACTACAGTCACTATCGGCAGTGAATTTACGAGATTAGGCGATCGCAGTTACAGCATTAACCCTAGTCAATCGTCGGACTATGAGAATTTAATTCGGGAATTAAAAGACAGTCTCCAAAGTCGAGGCAAACGCTTAAATCACATTATCCATTTGTGGAATGTGAATAGAACACCACTCACCGTTGATGATGTATTGCGGCAGGAGGATCAAGTTTTAGATCTGGGACTGAATAGTCTGATTTTTACCACTCAAGCATTAGGAAATCACTTCTCATCTGAGAATTTAGATATCGTCGTAGTCTCCAATGATTTACAAGAAGTCACAGGCACAGAAAATCTCTGTCCCGAAAAGGCTACTTTACTTGGAGCAGTACAGATCGTGCCACAGGAATATCCAAATATTCATTGTCGAAGTGTGGACTTTACTCTAGCAACCGAAAATCAAACCAACGCTAAATTAGTTGAGCAATTACTACGCGAAATTATTACGTCCACCTCAGATGTGATGATCGCCTATCGTGGCAACTATCGATGGGTACAACAATTTGAGCCGCGCCAATTTCCTGCAAATCTATTAACTGAGTCAAGTTACCAAACTCCCAATTGTCGGATTAGGGAGTCAGGAGTCTATCTGATCACAGGCGGCATGGGCGGTATGGGGCTTGCCTTTGCCAAATATCTAGCCCAGACTGCTAAAGCCAAACTAATCTTAATTGGGCGATCGCCTTTTCCCGACTATTATGACTGGTCAAATTGGCTAGATACCCACGATCCAGAAGATGCAACTTCTCAAAAAATTAAGCAACTGCAAAGCATGGAAACTTTGGGAGCAGAAGTGTTCGCGATTAGCGCTGATGTATCCAATCTTGAACAGATGCAAGCAGTAATTACCCAAGCGGAGCAACGCTTTGGATCGATTAATGGCGTACTCCATGCAGCAGGTGTCCCTGACTATGGCGGTGTAATTGCTCGGCGAGATCGCACAACTATTGCCCCTGCATTAGCACCCAAATTCAGAGGTACTTTAGTATTAGATCAGCTATTGCAACATACTCAACTTGATTTTCTATTACTCTGTTCCTCCCTCAGTTCTCTATTACACGGCATTAAATTTGGAGAAGTCAGTTATTGTGCTGCCAATGATTTTCTGGATGCCTATGCCTATGCAAAAACTGCGAGAGACGGCACTTTTACAGTGTCGATTAACTGGACTGATTGGAAAGAAGTAGGTATGTCAGTCAAGGCTGCGATGCGATCGCCTAAATCAATCGCTCAAAATGAGGCTGAGACAATGATCCTTGATGGGCCATCTCCCTCAGAAGGCGTAGAAATTTTTAAACGAGTTTTACAAAGCCCTAGTCCTCGCGTCGCTATTTCAACCCAAGATCTCCTGCCATTAATTGAGCGTTATCAGTCCTTATCCATATCCTCATTCCCAGAAGCCGTAGAGGAAAATACTAGCTATCATCCTCGACCCGAACTAGCTAATGCCTATGTCTCCCCACGTAACCAAACAGAACAGGCAATCGCCAAAATTTGGCAACAGATTATCGGTGTTGATCGGGTAGGAATTTACGATAACTTCTTTGAATTAGGCGGTGACTCTTTGATTGGCTTACAAGTCATTGCAAAATTGAATCAAGAGTTTAAATCAAATGTTCCCGTCGCCACTCTCTATAAAGCCCCAACTGTTAGTACCATCGCGGAAGTTGTTAATCCCACAACCATCGAAAGCGATCCCACTAAGCAAAGACGCGATCGCGGCGAAAGGAGGCGCGAAAAGAGACTACAGAAATAAAAAGAATGAAGATGTACTTGGCGCTGTCTTATTCTTCTGGATTTTAATAAGTTGGTCTAGCAAATAGATATCCCTGTCCATACTTACAATTAAGTGATTCTAAATGATCTCGCTGGGCTGAAGTCTCAACACCAACAGCAACTACATCAATATTGAGAGATTGAGCAAACTTGTGAATGCAGATTAATAGATGATGGTTAGTGGTTAAACCTTGAATCACAGTCTGATGAATTTTCAGGCGATCAAATTGGGAATATAGAAGAAGCATCCCTTCAGAATAGTTCACAAAATCAAGATTGACACCAAACTTGTCCAACTGTAGTTTTACACCTAATGCTTTTAGATTAGACAAGACTGTGATTGCCACTTGAGGATTATTCCGAATAGTACTTTCAGGAATTTCTAGCGCTAAACTGGCAGGACTGATTGCATATTTATTGACGATCTCTGAGATTTTGGTTAATAAATTTGGATGAAAGAACTGTTGAGCCGATAAATTAAGACTTATCTCAATCGATTTATTGAGGAATTGATGTTCCCAGATATTAATATGATGACAAATTTCATCAATAGTCCACCAACCCAGATCAATAATCAAACCCGATTCTTCTAAATCTTCGATAAAATCACAAGAAGAAATTAATCCCTGTTTGGGATGTTGCCATCGTAAGAATGACTCAAATCCATTAGTCTTTTTTGTTTTTAGATCAATAATGGGTTGGTAGTAGAACATAAATTGCTTCTCTTCTAGAGCAATCTGTAAATCTCTTGCTGAGAAACGAAGTCGAGAGCTTGGATAGGAATCAATGTTCGCATTACTAGACCGATTATCCTGACTATATAGATGTTCTAATCTTGAGACTTGGGCTAATTTATTTATATCAATTTTCAGGTTTTGATTTATTGCAGTAAGTTCGCGATCACGCAGTTTGTTAGCAATAATATCGCTAACAGTTTCATCCAACTCTGAATTAAAAGCGAGACTAGGTACATAGCCTAGAACAATGTTCTTTAGTAATGTACAGATAGTCCAAGAGTCGTTATACTCTGCTGCCTCAGCAAGTTTAACCAGCGTAGTATCTAAATGCTGAGGCAAGCGATCGCTTGCATTCCAAACAACTCGAATCTTTTCGTGCTCGGTACGTTCATACTTCTCACCAGGGACAAACAACTCTTCAAATAACTTTTCCCCTGGACGCAAGCCTGTATAAACAATGTCAATATCCTTACCAACTTCATAACCCGAAAGATGGATCAAATCCTTAGCCAGATCCAAAATTTTCACAGGCTCACCCATATCCAGCATACAAACTTTCCCACCTCTTCCCAACACCGCAGCTTGCAAAACCAACTGCACAGCTTCAGGAATTGTCATAAAGTAGCGAATAATATCAGGGTGTGTAATCGTCACGGGTCCCCCTGACGCGATCTGGCGCTTAAATGTGGGAACTACACTGCCACGACTGCCCAAAACATTTCCAAAACGTACAACGGTAAAGGATTTGTTAAATTTTTTGGCAGTTTGTAAAACCACCATCTCGGCAACTCGCTTAGTTGCGCCCATAATGTTTGTGGGATTAACTGCCTTATCAGTGGAAATCATCACAAAATTTTCTACATCATAAGCACCAGCAAGTTCAACTAGATTTTTAGTTCCCAATATATTAGTGGTAACTGCTTCAGGTGGATTTAGCTCCATCAAAGGGACATGTTTATGAGCAGCAGCATGAAAAACGATGTCAGGGCGAAAATTTTCAAATATATACTTAAGGCGAGAATAGGATCGAATATCACAAATATAAGTGTGCAGTTTGAGAACTGGAATATCAATTCCCATTAACTGAATTGACTGCTCTAGTTCCTGATGAATCAAGAAAATGGAGTTCTCACCTTTACCTAGCAACATAATTTCACTAGGCTGAAAATTAAAAATTTGACGACAGATCTCACTGCCAATTGATCCCCCTGCGCCTGTGACTAAGATCTTTTTACCTCTTACAAGTTCTGATACTTTCTGAAGGTCTGTTTCAATCGGCTGGCGGCGCAATAAATCCTCAATCTCAACATTCCGCAAGTTATTGACTTCAACCCCGCGATCGCTACTCAAGATTTCCGTCAAGCTTGGCAAAGTAATTACAGGTACATTACTTTGTTTACAAATATCTACAATAGCTCGGATATTTTCTCCAGCAGCAGATGGCATCGCAATAATTACCTTGTCAATTCGCAGTGATTGAATCACATGACCAATTTTGAAACGGTCACCGACGACATTAATACCGAGAATCTTTTGATGTAGCTTATTAGGATTGTCATCAATAAAAGCGATCGGTTGAAGTTTGTATTGTGAACTAACTTGCATTTGTCGTACTAGGGAAGTCCCAGCATTACCTGCACCAACGATCAAAACCCTAGTGTTACTTTGAGATATAGCTACTTTGCATCTTGCGTTTTTAACCTTCCGATGATGAAGCAGTTCGCGCATTCCGTAGCGAAATCCTGAAACCGCAACTAAACTAAGCAACGCATCAATCAAAAATAGAGATCGCGGCAAATTGCTGATTACAGGAAAATGCGATCCTGACACCTTATATAAAAAATCTAGGATCAAACCTTCAATTACAGTAGCTAGGAGAATTGCAGAAGCAATATCTATAAAATCCTTGGCTCCAGCATATTGCCAAAAACGGCTGTATATACCAAAGCCGATAAATGTAGCCAGTTTAGTAACTGTGAAAAGCAATGTAGTAAAACAAAGCAGCCATTGATAATCTGGAATACTACCTAGATTGCCATCTAATCTGACAATTAAAGCCAAGGTAGTTATGATTAAAAACATCCAAGTGTCAACTATAAAATAATAACGATTTCTTAACTTAGAAACATCTAAAATAGATTTTTTCATCTTGTCATCACGTCTAAATATAAGTCGAATACTTTTTGTTTTTTCCAAATATCAAGAATAACAATGCTGTTAAAATGTATACAAGTCATTCCTATACAGAACTTTAAAAACATTTTGAAAACACATATACAGCATACAAGTACTGTTGTGAGGAACAAATAACAATTTTACAATTCGATATTTATTGATTAGTAAAAAATCAAAATTCAATAACCTCTCTAGCATCAATACAAATATTAAAAAGCCAGTTTAATTTATATACTACAGATAGTCAGTGATCACCGAATTATTTGCCTGTGACATGAATCACTCCCTTAGCTACTTGAAAAGTCAAGATAAAATATAGACAAGAACTGAAGTAAGATGATAGCTTTTAAGACTGAGATCTACCTCACTTTAAAGTTTTTATTCACAAACAAGAAGTTTTGTGAATAAATTTTAAATATAATTAAGCCAACTTTAGAGTAACTTGTCGATAATATTAATAAGTTAGTTAGACATTTCCTTCCTATGAATTCACTAGAGAAAAGTACAGATTTACAGAAATATATCTTGATTTTAAAGAGACGGATTATCCCTGCAAGTGCAGTTTTTGTAGTTATAACTTCTTTAGTCACGCTATTTTCATTCATCCTAAAGCCCACCTACCAACTTGAAGGTAAATTACTGGTTAAAAGAGAAAGTGCAACTTCTTCACTTACGGGCTTGGGCAAAGAATTAAGTGAACTCACTCCCTTGTCTGATACAGCTTTTCCTCTCGATACCCAAACTGAAATCCTCAAATCTGTTCCAATTATCGATAGGGTTATTAAGGATTTAGAAATACCTCCTGATCCTCTGCTCTATCTACAATTTTTTGGGAACGATGTTCAGATTAATCTTCCTTCCTTCGGACAGTCTGATAAAAGCAAACTGATCCTACGTCGTATTTTCTTGAAAAAACTAAAAGTGGAAAAAGCAAGAGGAACAGATGTTTTAGCGGTTACCTACAGTGATACAGATCCCCAAAGAGGTGTGATGGTTGTGAATACCATCATGAACTATTATTTAGAAGATAATTTACGTGTCAATAGACTAGAAGCGGTTGCAGCAAGATTATTTATTGAAGATCAAGTACCCCAAGCAGAAAAAAAACTCCGCAATATCGAAGCGGCTTTAAGACAGTTCAGAGAAAATAGTCAAATAGTCAATTCAGAACAAGAAGCAATATCAGCAGTTAATGTTGATACCGAGGCCCAGAGACAAATTAATAAAGCTGAAGCTGACTTAGCTGATACAGAGGCTCAATTGAGTACTTTGCAGAATAAGCTCAACATTTCCTCTGAGCAATCTATCTTATTAGCAAATATTAGTGATTCACAAGGCGTACAAAGAGCCTTACAAGACTTTCAACAGGCAGAGAGTAAATTGGCTATCGAAAGAAATCGTTTTACAGATGACAATCCTATAGTTGTTGCCTTAAGTAATGATGCTAAACGTTTCAAGCAAATTCTTCGCGATCGCATTCAACAAGTAACACCGAACCAAAACGATAATGTAGAAAGTATTTTGCAAGTTGGTTTACTACAACAAACTTTAACGCAAGATCTAGTTCGATTAGAAGGTAAACGGACAGGGCTTATTAGTCAGTTAGAAACCTTACGTCAATCTAGAGATGCATCTAGAACTAAAGCTAATATTTTCCCTAAATTATTGCAAAAACAGCAAGAATTAGACCAGCAATTACAGGCTTATCAGGCTACTTACACACAGTTATTGCAAAAACTACAAGAAATCAGAATTGCCGAAAATCAGGCGATCGGCAATGCACGCATTATCTCTGAGGCAGATATTCCCGATCAACCTTCTGCTCCATGGAAGCTTGTCTATGCAATCGTTGGTGCATTAACGGGTGTATTACTAGGAGCAATTACTGCCTTTGTATTAGAGAATCGTGACAAGTCAATTTGGACGATTGAAGAGACTAGAAGAATATTTAACTGCAAACTATTGTGCATAATTCCTCATCTTGATTTACCCAGCTCTGAATTAATTTTGAGAAATGAAATTCCTTCGCCTTTATGGGAATCTTATCGGATGTTGAGAGCTAGTTTAAATTATTTGGGTTCGATTAAATCACACAAAGTTATAGTTATTTCTAGTACTGTTCCTAATGAAGGGAAGTCTACAGTTTCTGCTAATTTAGCGATCGCTATGGTTCAGACACAACAGAGAGTATTATTAATTGATGCCGATCTCCACAATCCTCGTCAACATGAGATTTGGTCATCATCCAATGATCTTGGCTTGAGCAACATCCTAGAAAGCAACATCAATATTTTATCAGCAATAAAGATAGGCGCGAATAGTCCTGATCTATTAACATCAGGATCATCAACTGCCAACCCATCGGGTCTGTTAGATTCCCCAAAACTTGGAGCAACAATCAAGGAATTGTATAACCATTATGACTTCATTATTATTGATACTCCTCCATTAAGTATAGCTGCCGATGCAATAATTTTAGGTCAATTGTCCGACAATATCTTATTAATAGCTAGACCAGGTATAGTGGATTCCTTAAATGCAATTTTCGTAAAAGAAATGATTGAAAAATCAGGTCAAAATGTTATGGGGCTTGTTATTAACGGAGTACATCCTAATCAAGATTCCCAAATTAAGCAGTACTTTGATAACACATATTATAAAGATAAGATTTCTTTAGACACAACTTCTAATTAGTCTCAGAGACTTCCAAAATATGAATAGACCTGCTGAGAAATAAAAAGATAGAGTCTGGATACTTTTCGAGAAATTCAGATATGCTGCTAGTCTTTCGTTCTGGTAATACCTTCTTGTATTCCAATTCTGTTTCTAATGTTGGCAACAATCTATGTACCTAATCATGCACGCATGATTAAAAAATATTCCCATTAAGCCGAAGGTTGGATGGCATTTGCAGTACCTCAGTATGTAAAACATCTTGTCTCCGATTGTTCTCAATACAAATTTCCTAACTCCTCCAATCACTCATTGAAGTTTTGCCTCTGGTTTGATTAGTTTTTGTCGATACTCTTCTTCCAACCTTAGCAGCAAAATCGTAAACCCTTTGTGGTTTAGCCCTGTCATTGCTCGGATTAACTGCTCTTGCTTGACGATACGTTCTACGCTTATCATCTATGGCTCGCCTTTGCTATCCTTCTTTTATCTTATCTTTTATTTCCCAACAGGTCTAATGTATACCTATTGAATGATATGTATTCATAACACATTTGATTTCCTAGTTCACAAGACCAAACTGTTGTTCGCGAATCTTACGAAAAAATCTAATCAATTCTATCAGTTCTCTCCAAACTATGGCTAAAGTTATCCCCGAAAAGTGTAAAAAATGTGCGATGCTTTCGGCAGATCAGGCTCAAGAATTTCATGGTGAGTTGGGCGATCGCTGTTGGAATCCTGCGGTTTGCTATAGTCGCCGTTCCTATGCTCGTCATCGCGATCGCCGAAATCTCATTCGCTCCCGTAAACGAGTTGATGCCGAGCAAAATTTAGTTGTGAATGCTGATGAGTTCGCGTCAGTGTTTTGGGCGGTGTTAGTGGTTTATCGGCAGTCGGGAACAGATACACCAATTCATGCAATCGCGGTTCAAGTCTGGAAAGGGCAAGAAAAGTTTGCGGCAGTTCCACCAATCCATTGTGCACGGATAGTTGCGAATCAGGTGCATACTTATGTTCAGAAAGTATTGGTTTTGCTAGAGTCAAATTATGGAATCAAGAAATTTGCTAGTCAAGAACGTCTCGATCCTTGGCTCTGTCCTTTGCGCCCATGTTCTTGTTATTCCAATTAATTTTCAGTGTGCCCATGAAAGTTAAACAGCTTGAGTTGGATTTATGGGATGTCCTTTCGACTGCGAGACAGACTCCTGAAGATGCAAATTTTCTAATAGTGTTTAAACTTTTAGATTTGACTCTAGTTGATCTCGATACGCGATCGCAGTTACGAATAGCGGGAGAGGCGGTATGTCAGATTACAAATTTGTTTTGCGATCGCTCTAGCTTTTTATTTGAGGAGTTACGTTCTCGTGCAGCTAGTGGTGAGCCGATCATGGCTGATGATGCTTTTGATCACTATGTGCGACAGTCGATGGTGGTGGATTTTGACCAGTTTATTGAGCCGTTGCCGAGTTTGACTAGGAAGATTCCTGAACAGGCAAAAAATGGTAATTCGATTGTTGGTGCAATTGAAAAGGAGGTTTTGATTCAAGCTTTGGAACAGGAAAGTTTGCTTAGTTTGGAGGAGGAATTTGAACGAGCGATTAGTACGGCTCATGCTGAAGATGTTTCGAGTTGGGTTGAGGCGATCGCGCAATACATTACAAATAATTCTTATCCTATGCGTCTGCAAGATTTGCAAACGGCTTTAAAACTGCCAATAGTGGAGATTTGGTTGGGTCTACTTTTAGGTGATTTCAAACTTGAGCAACGCGGAAGCTTTTATGACTCTAACAAGATTTGGGTTAGCTAAGCTGAAAGTTGCCCATGCACAGCGAGCCAAATACAGGCTGGCTCAATACTGGTATATTCAACACGATGCTTTGTATGCGCGGGAATGAGCAAATAATCTCCCGCTTTTATTTTTATTCTTGTATCGTCTGTATAGGAAAGTTCAGCTTCACCTTGAAGCAAGATTACCCATTCATCAAGTTCTTGGTCATACCATTGTCCCGATGGGGTGGTTTGTCCTGTGGAAACAATGCGCTCAATCTGGATATTTTTACCAGAAACAATTTGCTCAAATTTTTCTAGCTGAGATACTTCTTGAGGAAGTTTGTATATGTTCGGCATGGAATTTCCCTAGATTATGTGCCAGAAATTAAAGATTCAATTTCCTGCATTAATTTTTCTAGACGTTTTTGTTTTTTAGGATCACTCCAAACATTGGATTTTTTCAAGGCGCGTAATGTTGTATCCACTTGAATTTTTAATTTGTTTTGATCTTGCTTAGCTGGCTGTAATTGAGGCAATGCAGCAATTAGTTCACGAATCTGAACTAGAGATAATCCTTGATTGATCGCTTGATTAAGCAACTCTTGACGGGAGATCTCATCTTTGATTCTAGAGATCGCTAGAGCCTTGGTATATTCGATTCTGCCCTGCCGCAAAACATCTAGAATTTCTGACGGCAGTTTTAATAATGGCAAGCGAGATGTAATAAAAGATTCCCATTTAAAGCCTAGTGAGCTAAACACAGAGACAATTGCCTCATCATATTCAGGACTGGTCAAAACGTTTTGACCGATTTCACCACGAGTAATATGACGCATTCGATATAGCTGTGCAGTGACTTCATCGATTGACAGATTTAACTTTAAAACTAACAGTTGCAAAATCGCCTCAGTCTCTTCAACGGGGTTGATATCTTCACGTTGAAGATTCTCAACTAAAGCAATTTGTAATGCTTCCTCAGGAGTCATTTGACGTACAACTGCGGGAATTGTATCTAGACCAACTTCTTTAGCAGCTCGATATCGACGTTCACCAGCCACCAATTCATAAGTATCATTATCAAGCGATCGCAGGAGGATAGGTTCAAGAATGCCATGTTGTCGGACAGACTCGACCAGCGTGATCATTTTTTCAGGATCAAAATAGCGGCGTGGCTGTTGGTTAGGTAATACGATCTTGGAGATGGGGATCGTATTGGGAGTGGTAGAATTTTGGGGTGAGTCATTTTCATTAAATAGGACAACATTTCTCAGTTTGAGTCGTTCTGGATTAGGCTGAGGTTTCATAGTTTTTCTAGGGCAGTAGTAATCTCATCAAAAATCTCTATAATTGCCGAATTTTTCTTCGGTGATGTTGCTAATGGCTTGCCATATTCTGAGGCTTCAGCTAGGGCAGTAGCACGAGGAATTGGCGAAAACACTTGGGCGATCGGGGATAATTGTTCAACAATCGTTTCCAGAGTACGCTGATCAAGGGCATTTGCTGAGGAGAACATAGTAGGAATAAAACCCGCAATTTTTAAGTCTTTGTTAAGCCGCCGTTGCACTTTTTTGACCGTACTTAGTAAAAAGTCTGTTCCCATCAATGCTTTGAATTGGGTTTGGATCGGAACAATAATTTCTGTGGCAGCAACTAAACTAATTTGGCTTAAGATGCCAAGACTGGGAGGACAATCAATTAATACAAAGTCGTAATTATCTATCACTTGGGAAAGGGCTAACTTTAGCCTTAATTCGCGCTGATCGGCTAGGACTAACTCTTGCTCCGCATTAGCCAAGATAATACTTGATGGGGATAAATCCATATTATGTAAGTCATGCAAAATAGCAATCGGTTCGTCAGTTTCAGACACAAGAGCATCATAAATTGTCTTGTCTAATTGGGTTACATCTAGCCCCATAAATGTCGTCAAGGATGCTTGTGGGTCCATATCGAGGAGTAAGACACGATGCCCTTTTGTGGAGAGTTGGTATCCAATATTTTGAGTGACAGTTGTTTTACCAACACCACCTGATTGATTAAAAAATGCAATTACATGAGTCATGGATAGCAGTTTCTGACGTTTCTTATGAGAAGCATAACGGGTTATGGTAATTTTAGCGAGCGGTAATTTCAGATCTGGTCAAAACGTTTTGACCAGATCTGAAATTACCGCTCGTCACAAAAAAAATGAAAAATGAAGATGCAACATAGCGAATGTTAAAATCATAGCAATGTGAAAGTGCTTTTAAATATGCCTGTACCAAAGATTAGCGAATCAATGATTCGCCAAAATACAAGCGATAAATCTTTTGAGCGAGGTAAAGAATATGTGCGATCACAAGCAGTGCGTGATTTATTCTTGCGAGATCAAATTTTGCAGGCTTCAGTGGCAGGGAGTACTTACTATCGAGTGCGCATTGGCTTTAGAGATCGCGGCATTCAAACAGCAAAGTGTTCATGCCCTTACGATTTTGGTGGTTGGTGTAAGCATATTGTGGCAGTTTTATTAGTAGGTATGGAGCGACCACAAATTGAAGAGCGTCCTAGTTTAGTCGAAATGTTAGAAAAACTAGATCTAGAACAAACTCGCAAACTTTTACAAAACATCGCTGCTCAATCACCTGATTTAGTCGATCTCATTGATATTCAGATCCAACTTTTAACCAGTATTAAAGAGAATAGATCTAAAGCTAGTAAGACAAATAAAAAAACTAGTAAAACAGAAGCTCAACATCCCGAAATTGATCGATCTCCTTTTCGTCGGCAACTAGCTTACTCATTACAAAAATCTTTACGCAATTATGAGAATAGTTATTACGATGAAGATGATCCTTTCACAGACATCATTTATGAAGAGATCGAAAAGACCAAAGTATTTCTCGAAGCTGGAGATTGTTTTCGCGCTTTCGTGATGTTGTATGCGATCGCTGAAGAATTATGTAACTACACAAAAGAAATCGAAAACTATTTGGGTGATGTGGCTAACTTAACCGATCATCTCGATCTCGCGATGGCTGAGGCAATTCTCTGGACAGATTTTTCGGTGAAGGAGCGGCAAAAGTGGGTGACAGAAATCGAAGGTACTCAGGATACACTCTGTGCAGAACTTGATTTTAGTCTTGCCGCCTTGATACGGGGTTGGGATGATCCCTATTTACAAGCAGTGCTGCAAGGCAAAGAAAAACCAGAAAATCTTGATCATCAATCTCCCCAAATCTCAACTCAATTTAAAAGAAAAAAGTCAACTCTTCATAAGGGAGGGAATGTCTATGTTCACGAAACAAATCAATATCAATTAGTGGGAATTCGCCTCAGAATTTTGCAAGCCCAACAGCGTTTTGAAGAATACCTGAATCTGGCTAAAGATGCTGACATATTTACCAACTATATAAGTATGCTGGTCCAGTTGGGTCGTCATGATGAAGCAATCGCAGAGGCAGAGAATGTCCAAGATGAAGATCAAGCTTTTGCCATAGCGCAGCAGTTGCTAGAGCATGGTTTTGAGAAGCAGGCTTTATATATTGCTAATAAGGGATTGCAATTACAAGAGGAGGATGTTAAACGTTATCAGACGGTGGAGTTTGCGGAATGGACAGCCCTTTTAGCCGAAAGTTTAGGAGAGACAGGGATCTTGCTCAATGCCAAGATCATTGCGTTTAAACTCAAACCTTCCCTCGCTACTTATCACCAAATCCGTGACTTGAATAAGACTAAATGGAAGACAACTAAAGATATTTTGCTCAAATATTTATTGCAATTCGATTCTTTTGCTGCTGCTGAAGCCAAGGTTAATATCTTTTTAGAGGAAAAGCTTTTTGACGAGGCGATCGCGATCGCTAATACTAGCTATTGTAAAACTTACGATAGATTGCGAGTCATGCAAGCAGTGATTAATTCTAATCCGCAGTGGGTCATCACAAAAGCGAAAGCTTTAACTGAGGATGTTATTACTCGTGGCAAATCCGATGATTATGAACAGGCGGTCTCTTGTTTGGAGCAAGTAAGAAATGGATATCGGATTTTAAAACAGGAAAAGGAATGGCTCAACTATCGCAATCAATTAGTTGAGGTAAATGCCCGTAAACGAAAGTTGATGGAATTAGTTAAGCACAAGGGAATTTAGCGATCGCCATGCAAACATGAACCTATTCGAGAATCACCTCATCAGAATCACCCCTCGCCGATCGCCTACCTCCACGCAACCTCGAAGCATTCATCAGACAAGAACATATCCTCGAACAAGGAAGACTGCCAAGCGGGTGAAAGATTAGCAAGAATACGCGATCACGTATTCTCAAAATTAATGATTATTCATTGACTACTAAAACTGCCCAGTCGAGAATAACTAAGAATTGCAGTTTCTCTGTCGATCGCGCTCTAGCCTTTCCAGTTCGGCTTGCAAGCTAGCAATTTCCGATGCAGATTTACTCCTACGCAAAATAGGCGTTTCTAGTAAAGCCTTGAGATAGCCTATCCTGCTTCCAATAGCCGATACAGACTCAGATTTCGGTGGTTCATAGGGTCGCAGACAATCTGCATTGGCAGTTTTCGGAGATGGATTTTGAGAGATCGCTCCTTTGGAGCTTTCAGTTTTTTGCGGACTTAGCCTGCCGTGGGTCTCGATCCACATCGGCTCGCTAGTTTTTTGCTGCGACTTTGACGAGTGAGTAGGGGCTTGAAAATCAACGTCGGCAAATTTTGGCAATTCTTGCTCTCGCAGGGGCGTTTCAGATCGGGCTAACGCTTTATATAGGGCTTTTTCTGTAACAGTCCTTTCTGTCTCGGTTTCAGCTTGTTCGATCGGGGGGGAGATCGCTGTGGGGGATGGGGTGGAATTGGTTGTGTTTGGACTGTTACTCGTTTCGGTGAATTCTGGATGCCATAGCTGTTTGTTTTCGTATAGGGTTTCGACTGATACTTT
>QBLS01000022.1 GCA_003249015.1 Pseudanabaena sp.
TAATCGGTCTATTTATCAATCGGTATGAGTTTCCTATTCTTCTCTGATTTAATCTGTTCAACAACTTTGTAACATGACCCTATATTCCAAGCTGCAGTTGAAATTTCCTAAAAGTAAAGAAACCCATTGCTGATGGCGAGGCTTTGCCGCGCAACAATTATTTATTGGAGAAGTATTTATTGGAGAAGAATGAGCGACTTTGAAGCGTGAAATATTGTCAGGATATAGATTGTTTCATCCTCTAAAGAGTAGACAATGCGGTAATTGCGAAAAATTACTTCGCGGATGGATTCACGTTCTGACTCTGGTACGATTCGACCAGACAGGGGAAGAGATTCGAGTCGAACTATGGAATTAACTATGCGATCTACAAATATCTGTGCAATAGCTGGTGAATCGCGAGCAATATAATCACCAATCGCTTCTAAGTCGGCTAGTGCTTGTTTTGTCCAATTTATTTGTGCCATGTTTTTAGACTGAGCATGGCTTGTGAGTGGGTAAGCGTATCTCCTGACTGCACTTGTTGCAACCCTGTCTCTACTTTATAGAGAAAATAAAGACGCTCTAATATCTCCTCAAAGTCAACGTTTTGAGGGAGTTCCGTGACTGCATTTAGAACTTTTTCTTTAATTGTCATCTTATTTGATCTCTCGCTTGTTGATTTTAAGTATAGCTGTAGCCATTGTTGTTAGGACATAAAACCCAGAAGACGAGTGGCGATGCTTCGCTCTGCCGATCGCTTCTTGGGTTTTGATTTTGTTCTAAGAAAAGTGGATACAGCTATATCTTGAAAAAATTTGAAATCAACAAACATTTTTGATGCTCTATCCCAGACTTAACGGCATTTCCAGAGAATGCGCTAATAGAAACTCGCGATCGCGGAGTACCTTTTGAGTTTCGCCATCATAGACTACTTTTCCTTCACTTAAGACCACTGTGCGATCGCATAACTCCAATACTAGGTCTAGATCGTGGGTGGCGATTAATTGAGTTTCTAGGCGAGTTTGTAGTAGTTGAATTAATTGGCGGCGCGATCGCGGATCGAGTTGCGAAGAGGGTTCATCAAAGACGAGAACCTGTGGCTGCATGGCAAGTACTCCCGCGATCGCCACTCGTTTTTTCTCGCCCCCTGATAGATTTTGTGACTGGCGTTGTCGATATTTATCTAAGTCCAAACCCACCGCCACCAGAGATTCGGCAACCCTGATCTCTAAGTCTTTTCCGCGCATTCCCATATTCATTGGACCAAAGGCGACATCTTCCCAAACTGTGGGCATAAATAATTGATCGTCTGGATTTTGAAAAACTACGCCCACAAAATTGCGAATGGCAACTAGGTTTTGAGTTGAGACTTGTCTTTCACCAATGACAATCTCGCCTTTTTGGGGCATCAAAATTCCATTGAGATGTAATAGCAAAGTGGACTTGCCTGAACCATTAGCCCCTACGATCGCGACTTTTTCGGTCGCCTTGACTTGTAGGTTAATTCCGCGCAAGGCTTGGATTCCATCAGGATAGGTATAGCTGAGATTCTCAATGGAAATAGGATTGTGATGCATAGGGGGAGGAGTCAAACTTTTGAGATGTGGGTGTTTTACACCCACATCTCAAAAGTTTGACATGATATTAAAAATTTTGAGTGCTGATGTATACGCCGCTTAGGGTGATGATCATGGTGCAAGCGATCGCTAGAATATCGCGCTTATTCATCTGTATGGGAGTTTCATCTAATACCGTTATGCCTTGATATCCACGGGCAAGCATCGCTTGATAAATACGATCGCCACGATCATAGGTACGGATAAACAGCATCCCTAGCATATTACCCAATACCTGACGCTGCCATTGGCGATCGTGGCGATGGCGATTATAGATATTTTGGGGTGCAAAATTTCGGGCTGTGGCAGCGCGGCGCATGGCATTAAATTCATTGGATAGAACCCCAATATAGCGATACATCGAAGCCAAAATACTTACTAAAAGAGGCGGCATTTTTAAAATGATCAGGGCTTGTAGTAGTAGAGGGATAGAAGTTGATAAGGTGAGAATATTTAATAGAAGTAGAGACAAAAAAGCTTTGATGGTCACACTTCCTAATACAATCAATCCCTGCTCACTGATCTGCAACCATCGCCATTGCCATAGGATCTCTCCACCGCCTCGAAACAGAGTTCCCAAAAGCATGACGCTAGCAAAGGCAAACTCGATCACTAGTCTTTGACTGAGTGTTTTTAAATTAACCTTGCTCAATATCAGGACAACCAAAGCGGCAATCCCATAAACTGCCCAAGCCCACCATTTGCCGTTGGGTGTGAGGGCGATCGCAAATACTAGGGAAAAAATACAAATTACGCGAGTATGCACAGCTAGCTGATACCAGATACTTGGGCGATCTCCTTGATGGGGAGGGTGGCGATCGCTTGAATTGAGTACTTGGATATGAAGCAGCATTTGTTTATAAGTATTATCTCTAGCGGCAAACCATAGAGTAGCGGCGCAAAGCACCGCTACTCTATGTCTATGGTTTGCGGCGTATTGTCAATTCGCCTAGTCCCCACGACAAGCCAAATACTACTAATGTGCCAGCAATACCAGCTAGGGCTGTGGATACTTTAGGATTTTCTACGGCTTTGACAGAATACTCATCAAAAATCAGAGCAGGGGGAATTTGTTTGGTGATCGGTTCTTCCACAGCCTTTTCTTCAAACTTTAAATCTTGGGCAACCCGATCCAATCCATCGGGATCTTGACTGGCAAATGGCGAAACAAGCGCCGCGATCGCTAGGGACAGAGCGCAGCCTGTCAGGATAAAAATGCGACTTGGCTTAGATTTTTGTGGATTTTGCTCAGTCATAAAATTTGGCATTATTTTTTAATTCAGCTTATACCAAATAACGAAATGACGTAGAAATTTCTTTATAGCAAAAAAAGTTTTGCTTAGGACATAAAGCCAGAAGTCGAGTGGCGGCGCGGAGCGCCGCCACTCGCTTCTTGGTTTGTAATTCACAAACATTGTCGTTACACTATCAAGACATTTGAGCGGTGCTTCGCACCGCTCAAATGTCACGCAACAAACTTACGAATATGTTGAGCAACGATCGCAGGATGCTCCAAATGCGGCACATGACCACTGTTGTCAATCCAAATTAGCTGATTGCGCGGAATAATTTCTTGAAATTTAGTAGCGTCTTTTGTGCCGAGAATGCGATCGCGATCGCCCCAAAGAATCAGCGCTTCCTGTCCCAAATACTTTAACTGCTCGGCAAAAGAGCCATAGCCACCACTTTTAGTAAATGAAATCAGCGACTCGCTCCAACGGGGCATCGCTAGATGTAATGAGGCACAGGCTTCAGCATCAGGGGTGACAAAGCGGGGATCGGCATAGGCTTTGAGACTAACTTCGCGGCGGACTTTAGGACTTCTCAAAAAATTAGTAGCCATGCGGTCTAGGGGCGATATCAAAAATTTACCCATCGTGGTGCCAGCTCGCATTCCTGCACTGCCAATTAAAACTAATTTCTGCACAACTTGAGGATAGGTCAGGGCAAAGTCGATCGCCGCCGCGCCACCCATAGAAGCACCAACTAAGATGATCGGCGTAGCGATCGTGGTTTTCCAAAAAGAATATAAATGCTCCTTAATTGACATCGGACTCACCTGCACATCCCGCAGTCGTTCCGTCATGCCAAAGCCAAACAAATCCACAGCCCAAACTTGATGAGCTTCCACAAGTTGTGGCAAAAGGCGACGGAATTCTAGCAATGAACTATCAAAGCCATGTAAAAAGACGATGGGCGGTGCATTTTCTGGCAGACTAGTTACTCCATCATTGACATAGCTAGTCAAAATTACCTCTTCAGCAAATGTCGTGGAAACTAGACAAAATTGAATTTTGTCGATCATCGCGATCGATGTGGGTTCAGTTAATTGCGATCGCAGAGATGGAACTTCTATCGGTAAATTTGACATTTGCTAGTTGAATTTTTATTTGATCAGCTTTCTTAGAAGTAGGAGCAATGGCGCTTCACAATTTCATTTTGGCTAGGGTAGCTGCCGTAATCGTGGCATAAAAGGGCGTAAATTCTATAAAAAACCACAGAATTCCATACAGGCTACCTTTACCGCGAAAAACTGCCAAGATCGCGATCGCCATAAATGCAACTAATACTGTATTTACCAATATCCACCAAAATAAGCTACGTTTCGGTGCTTTACGTTCTGTGCCATTCCAAATTACCAAACATTGCAAAATCCCTAATAAAACGCCCGCGAAAACTAGCCAAAGGGAATTAGCTGTGAGAGAAGGAAGGCGTGCAACAATATTAGTCTCCGAAAAAGAGCCATCCAAATTGATCGTAAAGCCAAATTGAGGAGTATAGGCTAGGCTTGTGGCTGCAAAACCGACCCAAGTCCAACCCAAACTGCTAACCAAAATCCACCAAGCAGGAGTCTTGAGAAGTTTTCGTAACACTAGATATTGCATCAGTCCCACAAATATACTGACGGCTAGTGATCCCATGATAATACCCACGCTTACAGGGCAGTTGAGACTGCCTACACCTGTGGTGCATAAGCCAACTTTCACCACGAGATCGCTAACGTAGTACATTCCTGCAAGGCAGGCTGCAATCCCAAACATATTGCCGATCGCTGCACCAACTAATGTCGCCAGTACCCAGCGCCACCACAGTCCGACTGCTGACCAAGCTCGTTGTTTTTGCATTTTACTTCCCAATTGTCAGGACAGAAGGTTAGTTTTTCGCCAAGGGCAGCAAACTAATCTTTTAGATTAACTCTTCTGTGATAATTCTACGCAAAATTTCAGTAACTGTTGTCGCCATTCTTGCATCAATTTCCAAAGCTTCACGGACAGGATCTTTGAGATCAAGTACAGCTCTTAGGGTCATATTTACGGAGCGTAACTTTGGTAAGGGCATTTCATCTTGGGATTTAGAAAGGCGATCAACAAATTGAATACAGGCGGTGTAGGTTAACTCAGTTTGTTTGCGCTGATCGCTGTAGCCAAAGCCCATTTTGGAAATTACTACAGGATCACTAATAAAAAATGGTAGTCCCAACGCCGCGATTGCGACATCCACATACCGAGCGGTATCCTGTCCCATTGCCCTAATTAAACTGGTCAAGCTATGCCACTGCGCCGCAGGTAAACGTTGGGCTGGGGGAATATGCCGATGCCATGCGACTTGGGACAGCACGCGTGTCAGGTCATAGGCAGAGACTAAGTTGTCCCCGCGATGAGATTCTCTTTCCCCAGTGATGATAATTGTGTCAGTGGGGCTTGACAAAGTTGGCTTCTCAAAGAATGGCTTTTCCCCATAGCGACCTCGAAAAGAAAGGCTTTGATTGCCAGTGATTTTTTTGAGCCAGTTTTCTAAAGCCGCTGGTGTGGTAAATTGCTTAAACCCAGCCGCCAGTGCGTTGGAGGTCATATTTCCCTCCTCCTCATAAGCACATATGCGCTCGGCTAGTTCTAAAAATGTCCAATTAGAGGTTGGGTCGTTAGCGCCATTTACCTTGCAGTTGGCGATCGGCTGAATGAAGTCCACTCGATTAGCTTCCGTAATTGTATAAAGAAGTGGAAGAATCTTAGTAGAACTCCAAAACTGGACATTGCTGAGCGGGTTTCGTCCGATCCAGCGACAGAGCATCTGTCCATTGACCACACTACCAATGCAGATACAAGCATTGGTAATACTCTGATCCAAAAATTCCAGCCCAATATTTTCGATATTGGGAATTTGCCCGATCGCAGGATAGGGCAGAAATCTTACTCTGACCTTTGTGCCTGCGAGCATCGCCACCTGTCCATAGGAAACCACATTTACGCCATCAGGCAAACTACTGAGGCGATCGGCATAAGCAGGAATATGATTGAGCAAAGGCGAAGGGGCAAAGTTGCGATTGGGCAGGCTCTTTTTTTTACCAGCCTGACAACCGTAAATTCCCCGATCTAAGAAGCCAAGATAATTATGATCGGCTTGCCCCATGTTCACAAAAACACGCTGAGCATTGGTAAATTTTAAAAATAATCGTTCTCCCTCGCCGAGAATATCTAATAGATGCCTAACCACTGCAGGGAGCTGTAAAAGCTGATCCGTAAGCATTCTAGAATTAGCATCAAGGATTGTATCAATGCTTAGAGCATTGGCAAATTGCAAAAAAGCTGCTGCCGACAGCTTCCCATAAATCCCATCAATTTCCCCATCATACAAGCCTAAATTCTTGAGGTTGTATTGGGCTTTTGCCAAGTCCTCAAATGTAAACTTCACCTCAGATACCGCCATGAATTCTTACTGCCAAAAAAAGACTGAATATATTAAATCTAGCGATAAACAGGGCGATCGCGATGTATCCGTCGTCTCTATCTGTCAAACTTGTAATACCAGATCCAGTTTTCAAGTGGCGGCGCAAAGCGCCGCCACTTGAAAACTGGGTTGTTTTTTTCCTAATGCAATCAACCACAATTCACAAAAGCGTAACTACACTTTCGTGAATTGCTATTTATTAATAAGAGTGACAGCGCAAAGCACTGTCACTCTTATTAATAAATAGCAATGGCGGCACTTTGCGCCGCCATTGCTATTTGGAAATTAGCGCTTCGCGCTAATACTATTTCGATTCAGTAAAGTCTGCATCAATGACATCATCATCACCACTTGCTGCGTCACGGGTTCCATCTTGGGGAGCCGCACCATCTTGAGGAGCTTCAGCACCACCCTGTTGATAGACCGAAGCACTAAGAGCGTAAAGCGCCTGCTTCAATTCTTCAGCTTGGGCAGTGATCGCTTCATGGTCATCCTTAGCGATCGATTCACGCAAAGTCTTGACGAGTCCTTCGATCTTGGTCTTTTCAGCATCAGGTACTTTGTCGCCGAGATCCTTGATTTGCTTCTCAGCTTGGTATGCCAAGGAGTCAGCTTGGTTCTTCGCTTCAATGCGATCGCGTTTCTCTTTGTCAGCCGCCGAGTTACGTTCTGCTTCGTTAACCATGCGCTCCACTTCATCCTTAGGCAAGGTGGAAGCACCAGAGATCGAGATGGTTTGGACTTTGCCAGTTCCCTTGTCCTTCGCGGTTACAGACAGCAAGCCGTTAGCGTCGATGTCGAAGATAACTTCGATTTGAGGCACGCCACGAGGAGCAGGGGGGATGCCATCAAGACGGAAGGTTCCAAGACTCTTGTTGTCACTGGACATTTCCCGCTCACCTTGGAGAACGTGAATTTCCACGTTGCTTTGTCCATCAACCGCAGTGGAGAACACTTCAGATTTCTTGGTAGGAACAGTAGTGTTTCTAGGAATAATCTTGGTCATCACACCGCCCAAGGTTTCAACACCGAGAGACAGAGGAGTTACGTCAAGCAAGAGAATGTCCTTAACTTCACCAGCTAATACACCAGCTTGCACGGCTGCACCGATCGCCACCACTTCATCGGGGTTAACGCTTTGGTTAGGCTCCTTACCCAAAATCTTTTTAACGACTTCTTGCACCGCAGGAATGCGGGTAGAACCACCAACCAGAACGACTTCATCGATCTTGGACTTGTCGATCTTGGCATCACGGATCGCTTGCTCAACAGGAATACGGCAGCGATCGATCAGGTCGGAACAAAGCTCTTCAAACTTGGCACGGGTCAAGGTGGTGTCTAAGTGCTTAGGACCATCTTGGGTGGCGGTGATGAAGGGTAGGTTGATTTCTGTTTGAGTGACGCTCGAAAGCTCAATCTTTGCCTTCTCCGCTGCTTCAGTCAGACGTTGCAATGCTTGCTTGTCCTTGCGAAGATCGATACCTTCAGCGGACTGGAACTGACCAGCTAAGAAATCAACGATCTTTTTGTCGAAGTCATCACCACCGAGGTGGGTGTCGCCACTGGTGGACATTACTTCAAATACACCATCACCAACTTCAAGGATCGATACGTCAAAAGTACCGCCGCCCAAGTCAAATACGAGAATGGTTTCGTTAGTTTTGCTGTCAAGCCCGTAAGCCAAAGCCGCAGCAGTAGGCTCGTTGATAATACGGAGCACTTCTACACCTGCGATTTTGCCAGCATCCTTAGTTGCTTGACGCTGAGAGTCATTGAAGTATGCAGGTACAGTAATAACCGCTTGGGTTACAGTTTCACCGAGATACTTGCTGGCATCATCGACTAACTTACGCAAAACCTGTGAAGAAATTTCTTCGGGGGCAAATTGCTTACCCGCGGCGGGAGCGTCAATTTTGACGTTTTCGCCCACTTTCATTACTTTGTAAGCGACTTGCTTCGATTCGCCACTAACTTCATCATAACGACGACCGATAAAGCGCTTTACTGAGTAGAAAGTGTTATCGGTGTTCATTACTGCTTGGCGCTTAGCAATTTGTCCAACTAAGCGATCGCCATTTTTGGCATAAGCCACAACTGAAGGTGTGGTACGGAAGCCTTCGGCGTTTGCAATCACCGTTGGCTTGCCCCCTTCCATGACGGCGACGACTGAGTTTGTCGTACCTAAGTCGATTCCAACTACTTTAGCCATAAGGCTTCCCAACTCCTAAGTTTTGTTAATCTTTTATCTCATACAAGATTAACTACTTTTCCCGATTAGCACATCAGGGGGACTCTACCTAATTCTGTAGGGTTTACCGTACAAGCTGTTCTTCCGAGCTAAGAAATGGCAATACCAATGCCATTTCCTACCTTAGGATAAATTTTTGAAAGCGCGGCTTCGCCGCGCTTTCAAAAATTTATCCGAGTTTAAGCGTTTACAGCTCATGCTTGAATGGAAGGAGAATCGGTAAGATACTTTGAACATTTTTGAATTAATGCAATATCTACTTCCTGCCAGACTTTGATATCTTGGCAGTGATGAGCAACTAGCAGTCCCCATAATTTATTCTTATCTGGATCGGAACTCTTTACTAAAACTGGTGCTACTAGGTTTGAGCGTACTTGTAAGGTTCTCAAGAAGTCTCGATGGCACTCGTTAATAGGTGCTTTTTCAATGTCTTCCGTAAAGTAGATCCGACCTGCGGCATAGAGGGAAGCATATTCTAGATTGAAGCAATCGTCTGCTCCCGTTGAGCCGATGATCGAGTATTGATGGTCACTCAGGGCTTCAAAGGTAACTTGACCTTTCCATTTAGTGTAGAAATAATACAAAACCACTCGATCAACATCAAGGGATTCTCTCAGGTTGTGGAGCGCATCACTAACCACTTGATCCTGTTGTAACTTATTGGTAATTCTGCTTAAAACAGAACTTAGACTTCGACTTGCAGAATTCATGGCAACATTGGTAGTGGCAAGCCATATTTGGAAATCATTTTGATAGTAGAAGAGAAAATGGTCGTGCCATTTTATCCCACTAAAAACGTTGCTGGGCTTGGTTTTAATTAGCAATAGTATAATCTAAAGTAAAGCAAGTTTTGCTCAGCACGTACAGTGTACAAGGCTGTAAATCCTAGAAAAGGATTAGCGCCGCTAATCCTCTTCTAAGGTTTGAAAAAAGTACATCCGTATTCATCTAGCCAAGAGTTTTAAATTGCCCAAAGAATATCGCACTACAGGAATAAATCTGAAGGGTATGCCTCTTGGAGAAAACGATCGCCTATTGACGATCTTGACTAGAGAGCATGGTTTGATCAAGGCTGTGGCGGCGGGGGCGCGAAAGCATCGCTCGGCAATGGCGGGGCGATCGGGCTTATTTGTGGTTAATGATTTGCAAATAACCGTGGGGCGCAGCATGGATCGCATTAAGAGCGCGGAGGTGGTGCAGTCTTTTGTGGGTTTAGGTAAAACTCTAGGAAAACTAACGGCGGCTCAATATTTGTGCGAACTAGCGCTTATGCAAGCCCTTTCGGCGCAGCCACAGGAAGAGCTATTTTTAGTGTTAATCGAGCATTTAGATCGGATTCAGACGGCGGAGGGCGATCGCGTTCTAGCGCACTTGAGTCATGGTATTTATCACTTGCTTGCCATATCAGGGTTTGCGCCCCAAGTTCATACTTGTTGCATAACTCAAAAAAATATAATTGCTCAGAGCCAGACTAAACAGTGGAAAGCGGGATTTAGTATTGTCGGTGGCGGTGTAATTGATCTTGCTGATTTTGCAAGTGGCAATAGTTCTGATGGCGATCGCTCTGAAAATTTTCTCCATGAAGCTACTTATAACCGCATTAGTCATTACCTCTCAGCCTCAGAGTTATTGGCGATGCAAGAACTCGCTCAGGCAAAATTAGCAGATAATATTATCGATACACCACTTGCAGATTGGCTCGTTGTTGAGAGATTGTTGCGAGCCTATGCACAGTATCATTTTGATAGACCAATCCAGTCTTCGGCTTTGATCGACAACTGTTTCTTTAATATATGACCCATTTATTCGATCCACCTACTCCCAATCTGCCCGACCCACACGATTCTCACCATACTCACACTGCTAAGGACGATAACAAAGACCATCAGGGCTCGGTAAATTCTGAAAATCCTGATTTATCGGAAGCACCGCTTGATTCGCAATCGGTACTTCGCAATCCTAATTTTTTGTCCCTGTGGAGTGGGCAGGTTTTCTCACAGATCGCCGATAAGATTTTTCTGGTATTAGTAATTGCGATCGTTTCCACGAGATTTCAACAGGCGGGAGAGACGATTAGTGGATGGGTCTCCGCAGTGATGGTCTCTTTTACGATTCCTGCGATTTTATTTGGATCGATCGCAGGTGTATATGTCGATCGCTGGAATAAAAAAACAGTTTTAGTTAGTTCCAACATTTTGCGCGGCGCTTTGGTGTTGAGTATCCCTCCGTTATTGTGGATCACTAAAAATAGTGTTTTGCCTTGGGGTGCACCCACAGGCTTTTGGGGACTTTTGTGCATTACCTTTTTGGTTTCTACTTTCACGCAGTTCTTTACGCCTGCGGAACAGTCAGCAATTACCCTCGTGGTCGAAAAGCCTAAATTATTAGCTGCCAATTCCCTCTATACCACTACGATCATGGCGGCGCTGATCTTAGGTTTTGCCCTTGGTGAGCCGCTTTTAGCTTTGTCGGATCACCTCTGGCACAATGTTGGTCAAGAAATTTTGGTGGGTGGTAGCTATTTACTAGCGGGCGTGATTTTACTGCTATTGAAAACTGGTGAAACTAAGGAAGATTTGCACCGTGATAGTTTTCACCTTTGGAATGATATTAAGGAAGGTTTGCAATATCTCAATCATAAAAAGACTTCTCTATCAGCACTAATTCAATTAATTTGTACTTTTTCCATTATTGCGGCGCTGACAGTGCTGGCTGTCCGTCTGGCGGAAGTCATGCCTGAAATCAAGTCGGAACAGTTTGGATTTTTATTGGCTGTGGCGAGTTTGGGGATGGCGATCGGGGCAGCAGTTGTTGCCAAAATTGGCGATCGCTGTAGTCGTCAAACTCTGGCGCTGATTGGATCGCTGGGAATGGCAGTGTTTTTGGGGATGCTGGCGGTATTTTGTGATCGCTTTTGGTTGGGCTTGGTGGCGATCGCGGGGACAGGAATTTTTGGTGGTTTATGTGTAATTCCGATGCAGACGGTGATTCAAGAGGAAACGCCTGAAGATGTACGCGGCAAAGTATTTGGTTTACAAAATAATGCGGTGAATATTGCTCTCAGCCTGCCTCTATCGGTGGCGGGCATTGCGGAGTCTTATTTTGGCTTGCAAAAAGTAATTTTTGCCTTGAGTGCGATCGCGATCGCCACAGGGATTTTGGCTTGGTACATCGCTCGCCAATTAGTCGAGCAGTAAGATTGCGATGATACGGCGAAGCCGTGCCATCTAGTTTAAAAGTAAAGGCGGCGCTTCGCGCCGCCTTTACTTTTGCGATAAGATCGAGTTTGATTTGCCACATTTTATCTAAAACCTGCGATCGCATGATTTTCCCTGAGTATTCTGACTTTACCGAACTAGCTAACCAAGGCAACTTTGTGCCTGTCTACATGGAACTGGTCGCCGATCTCGATACGCCTGTATCGGCTTGGTATCGCGTCTGCCAAGGACAACCCTATAGCTTTTTGTTAGAGTCAGTGGAGGGCGGCGAGAGATTGGGACGTTATAGCTTACTGGGCTGCGATCCGCTATGGGTATTAGAAGCGAGAGGCGATCGCACCACTCAGACTTTTCGTGATGGTAGGGTCACAGAATTTATTGGCAATCCCTTTGAGCATCTAAGTAATTGCCTTGCGCCGATCCATCCTGTGCATCTGCCGCAGTTGCCGCCTAGCTTGGGCGGACTGTTTGGCTATTGGGGCTATGAGTTGATTAATTGGATTGAGCCAAAAGTACCTGTTTATCCTTGCCAAGATGGGGATGTCCCCGATGGTGTGTGGATGCAAGTCGATAGCTTATTGGTGTTTGATCAAGTCAAGCGCAAGATTTGGGCGATCGCCTATGCCGACTTAAGTAATGGCGAAAGTCCTGAATCAGCTTATAAATCCGCCTGCGATCGCTTGAATGTATTAGTAGATAAATTGCGATCGCCCCTTGATCGCCAAAAGACCGCTATCACTTGGACTAATCCCCGTTTGCAGCCACCCGTCAGCTACACCAGCAACGTTACCCGCGAGAAATTCTGTCAAGCGGTCGAGCAGGGTAAGGCGCACATCAAGGCGGGCGATGTGTTTCAAGTAGTGCTTTCCCAACGGCTGACCACCGAATTTAAAGGCGAACCATTTAGCTTGTACAGATCGCTGCGAGTGGTCAATCCTTCACCCTACATGGCATTTTTTAACTTCAAAGATTGGCAGCTAATCGGCTCTAGCCCTGAAATCATGGTCAAAGCCGAAGTAATTGATGGCATCTCCCGCACAGTTTTACGTCCGATCGCAGGTACAAGACCAAGGGGCGCAACCCCTGCTGAAGATACGGCTCTAGCCAAAGATCTGTTAGCTGATCCGAAGGAAGTTGCGGAACATGTCATGCTGGTGGATTTGGGGCGCAATGATCTGGGTCGAGTCTGCAAAAGCGGCACTGTCAAAGTTGATGAGCTAATGTCGATTGAGCTTTATTCCCATGTGATGCACATTGTCAGTAATGTCGTTGGCGAAATTCGCTCTGGAAAAAATGCTTGGGATCTCTTACAAGCTTGTTTCCCTGCGGGAACCGTAAGCGGTGCGCCCAAGATTCGGGCGATGGATATCATCCACAACTTAGAAGGCGATCGGCGTGGCACTTATGCGGGAGCCTATGGTTACTATGACTTTGAGGGGCAGCTAAATACAGCGATCACCATTCGGACGATGGTAACTAAAGACGGTACGGCTAGCGTACAAGCTGGGGCAGGCGTGGTTGCCGACTCTGATCCTGAAAAGGAATATCAAGAGACGCTGAATAAGGCAAAAGGAATGTTGGAGTCGTTACGCTGTTTGGGCTAAATACTTTTGAGAGCGCGGCTCCGCCCCGCTCTCAAAGCTCTGGTTCTTTCTTTTGAAAGGGAAGTAGCAAAATACTTAAAAGTGTGGAAATCTCGTTGATGAAATAATCACGTTGGTCGATTTTAAGAAGGCGATCGCATAATTTCATAAACTTCCAATCTGTACCAGTGGTGACGCAACCATAGACCGCTTGATTTGCGGAACCTTTGTCAATGTTCAACATTTGCGCCGCAACCATTTCTGCTGCACATTGTCCTAAACCTGACTTAATGTTTTCATTTTTGGCTTCCACCAGCATCAAGACAGGCGATCGCACTTCATAGGAATCTTTAATCGCACTCAAAATATAGTCGCAATAACCTGTCAAACCCCTTGTCGGATCGATATTAAATTCTGTGCCAGAGAAAAAACCAACTTCGTAGTTGAGTTGACGGCGCACTTCCAAAAGCACAGGGGCAATCACCATTTCTGATCGCGCTTTTTCGGTATTGATGGCAGTTGCGAGGGCAAGGTTTTCATCTAGTGATGTCATTAAATAATCACTAGCCACAGTTGGCTCAATATTCAGAAAAAGGCTTTTGGGTTCTTCGATAACTAGCCCAAAAGTCTCGCGAACGCGGGATAGGTTAAAGTCGCTGTAAGCCATGTTGATTTGAATAAAAATTGTAGAATTCAAACAAATTATCAATTTATGTTATATTAATGGGACGACTCCCTAGAGCAATCTAGTTGGATAGCCTAAATGGCTATCATTTTAAAAATTGAATCCAATCTGAAAAGCCACCTTAAATTACTAAAGGTGGCTTTTTGGTAACTTCGGTAAATGTAAGAGAATAAAGTTGACAAAGCGAAGCATTGTTTATATTGATGGATTTAACCTTTACTATGGAGTGATGAAAGATAGTTCTTGTAAATGGTTAAATCTTCAAACTTACTTTGAAAGACTCAGGCAAGACGATGAACTTCAAAAAATATGGTACTTCACAGCCCTCGTTCATGGAGCCGCAGCTTCTAGGCAACAACCCTATTTAGAAGCTCTTTCAACACTTCCAAAGGTAGAAATAAAGTATGGTCTGTTTAAAGATAAGACCCAAAAATGTAAAGTTACTTCATGTACATTGCCAAATTCTCAAAAGAGTTACAAAGTCAATGAAGAAAAAGGAACTGATGTAAATATTGCTTTACAGATGCTTGATGATGCTTACCAAGGGCTTTGTGACCGCATAATTCTTGTCTCAGGTGATTCCGATCTAGTACCTGCCGTCGATTTGGTAAAGAAGCGACATCCTCAAATAAAAGTTTCTGTGTATATACCAGCTACTAATCCTAAGAGAGGAGCTGCAACTGAGCTTCGTAACTCTGCTGATAATCACCACACATTAATTCCCAATAATTTAATGGTGAAATCTCAGTTTCCCGTAAAGGTAACAATTTCACCAACTAGGACAATCTCGAAGCCAGCTAGTTGGTAAGTAAAAAAGGGTCGGCGCATTGCGCCGACCCTTTTTGATTTAAGTCAAGGCGGCTGCGCCGCCGACAACTTCCAAGATTTCTTGAGTAATGGCAGCTTGACGGGCTTTGTTGTATTGCAAAGTCAATGACTTGATCAGATCAACAGCGTTTTCGCTGGCGTTATTCATCGCGGTCATGCGGGCGGCGAGTTCGCTCGCGACTGACTCTTGCAAGGCTCTGAGGATTTGATTGCTCAAGTACAGAGGCAATAAAGCGTCAAGGATTTGTTCAGGTGATTGCTCAAAGATTAACTCTTTGGGCAGTTCCTTAACGGTGATTTCGCGCTTTTCACGTTCAACTTGGAACTTACCACCACGAGTAATCAGGCGGAAAATTTCATCATCCTTTGGCTCTAGTCCTTGAGGCTCTAGGGGTAGTAAGGTCTGTACTACAGGACGAGAGCTAATTAGTGAGACAAAACGGGTGTAGATTAACTCAACCCGATCAATTGTGCCGCTTAAAAATGCTGATGTAATTTCATCTTGGATGGCATTAGCTTCGGCGGCAGTGGGGATTTGGTTTAAGCTCGTAAATTTAGCGGCGATCGGTTGATCACGGCGAGTGAAATACTGAACAGCCTTACGTCCCACCAAAATAAAGGTGTAATTAAGTCCTTGCGCTTTTAATTCTTTAGCACGAGCTTCGGCATAACGAATAATAGATGAGTTATAGCCACCGCAAAGCCCGCGATCGCCAGAAACTACAAGAATGCCGACAGTTTCGACAGGACGCTTATCGAGTAAGGGTAAGCTGACATCCTCGAAGGTGATGCGCTGCTGAAGACGATAGAGAACTTGAGCGAGGCGATCGGCAAAGGGGCGGGTTGCCATAACTTGCTGCTGTGCGCGTCTGACCTTTGCGGCTGCGACAAGACGCATAGCTTCAGTTATTTTGCGAGTATTCTTAACAGTGCCGATGCGATCGCGGATAGATTTGAGGTTAGCCATGAAACTAAGTTGCTACTTGCTATAGGAATACTATCGAAAATTTGGAATATTACAGAAGACACTAAAGTATCCTAAGTATCTTAGTAAAAAACTGCGCCCTGAAACCGCAATATTATGATCGCTAATTCGTTTTTCCTTGCTTCTAATGATTTGTCTTTAGATCAAAACCCTGATGATGTCCTCGAAATTGCAGGTCGCAAGTTCCGATCGCGCCTCATGACTGGCTCTGGGAAATATGCTGACTTTGAGATCATGCGTCAAGCGCTGGCGGCTAGTGGTTGCGAAATTGTCACCGTAGCGGTGCGCCGTGTCCAAACTAATGCCGCAGGACACCAAGGACTAGCTGAGGCGATCGATTGGGAAAAATATTGGCTACTGCCCAATACGGCGGGCTGCCAAACTGCTGATGAAGCGGTGCGGGTGGCGAGATTGGGGCGAGAAATGGCAAAGATTTTAGGACAGGAAGATAATAATTTCGTGAAATTAGAGGTCATCCCCGATCTTAAATATTTACTGCCCGACCCTATCGGTACTTGTAAAGCTGCCGAACAATTGGTTAAAGAAGGTTTTGCGGTGCTTCCCTATATAAATGCCGATCCACGTTTGGCGAAAACCCTTGAGGAAATTGGCTGCGTCACGGTCATGCCCCTCGGCTCACCCATCGGTTCAGGGCAGGGAATCAATAATGCGGCAAATATTCGGATTATCGTCGAGGAATGCAATGTGCCTGTAGTTGTCGATGCAGGGATTGGTGTACCCAGTGAAGCGGCGGCGGCAATGGAGTTGGGCGCGGACTGTTTGTTAATTAATACCGCGATCGCCTGTGCAAATAACCCTGTTGCAATGGGTAGAGCCATGGGCATGGCAACGGAAGCAGGACGCACTGCCTATCTATCTGGGCGTATTCCTGTCAAGGCTTATGCCAGTGCCAGTTCACCCTTGACGGGGCTAGTTGCCAAATAAGCTTATAGATCTTCGCGCTCAACCCCGAACCAAGAATACAGCAATTTTAAATATTTAGAAGAGGCTTCGACACTTCGACAAGCTCAGTGCATTGCTTCGCTCAGCCAACGTATACTGCTGGCTGAGCGAAGTCGAAGCCCTAACTCTTATTTGAAATAGTTATAAATTTGAAAGCGTTGCGAAGTAACACTTTCAAAACCCAGAAATATTTTTAGAAGTGCGGCTCCGCCGCACTTCTAAAAATATTTCTGGGTTTTAAGTAAACGCAAAGCGCTGTATGTTGTACTTGTCTAAACCTTCGTCACTGTAAATCCATGCCCGAATCTATCTGGTCATACGTCACTCCTGGCATCCCTGACGAACTCTTTGAACGCTTGCCAGGCATACCGATGAGCAAATGTGAGACAAGACTGCTGATCATTGGGCAGCTAAGGCTCAAGGCTGACTCAGTGCTGTGGGATATTGGCGCAGGCACAGGCACGATCCCTGTGGAAACGGGATTGCTCTGCCCTAGCGGGAAAATTTTGGCGATCGAACGCGATGAAGATGTGGCGGGGCTGATCGTCAAAAACTGCCGTAAATTTAATGTGAACAATGTAGAAGTGACCATCGGCAGTGCGCCCGAATGTTTACACAATATTGCTGATAAGCCTGATCGCATTTGCATTGAAGGTGGGCGATCGGTGTCTGAAATCCTAGAGTATTGCTGGGAACATTTGCAGTTAGAAGGAAGGGCGATCGCGACTACCAATAGTCTTGAAGGGTTGTATGCGATCTCGGCAAGCTTTGCGATGTTACAAGCTAGAAATGTCGAAGTAGTGCAGTCATCGGTTAACCGCCTCGAAACTCGCGGCAATCGCCAAGTTTTTGCGGCGGTTAGTCCCATGTTCATTATCAGTGGCGAGAAGCTATAAAAAAAGGCGGCGCTTAGCGCCGCCTTTTTTATACGATTTCGCGGATCTGAGGATGTCCGTCCTTAAATTCACCAACTAAGATCACATCAGTAACGCCGACAAAAAGCCCATTCTCCACAACTCCAGGGATATTGTTGAGAACCTTCTCTAATTCAGCGGCATCGACGATCGCATCAAAAGTGACATCTAAGACCATGTTGCCTTGATCAGTGATCACGGGACCATCTTTTTTGACACCCATTCTAAGTTCGGGCTTGCCGCCTAACTTAGTGACAGCGCGAGTCACTGGGGCTACTGCCATCGGCAAAACTTCGATCGGTACAGCAAAGGTCGAGCCGAGCTTGTCCACTAACTTAGACTCATCGACCACCACAATAAATAGCTCGGCAAGAGAATCCACGACTTTTTCGCGAGTATGGGCTGCGCCGCCGCCTTTAATCAAGGTTTTGTTGGGGTCAACCTCATCAGCACCATCGATCGCAATGTCTACGCGATCGACATCATCCAGACTGCGGATGGGAATACCGTATTTTTTGCCCAGCACCGAAGCTTGAAAAGAGGTGGGAATCCCGACAATATCGGTCAGTTCACCTGCGGCAATGCGTCTGCCTAATTCTGCGATCGCAAAGGCAGTTGTTGAGCCTGTACCCAAGCCCACAACCATTCCTGACTTCACTTTTTGAGCAGCAGCTATGCCAACTTCTTGTTTTAACTTTTTAATATCTTCAGCAGAAATTTCCATTAGTAACCTATTAAAAGTATTTTTATTGAAAAATTGGGTCTAAGAAACCATTTATGAATTACTTCTTGCGGTCAAAAGCTCTAGGAGATCCCCCCTAATCCCCCTTAAAAAAAAGGAAGAATTTAATACTCCCCCTTTTTAAGGGGGGCTGGGGGATCTAAGCAATTCTCAAGTAGTTCCTAAAAGCCTGCCCTTCCAGAGTGGCTTTAAATTAGGATACAACCTATCTCGCAGGGCATACGGAAATTTAACTAAACAAGCAAATGGCGGCGCAATGCGCCGCCATTTGTCTTGTAAAAGCGCAAAGCGCTTTACTTTATCGAGAGGGTTTTTTATACATATTTTGCAAACTGAGCAAACCTACCCCACCAGTCACCAGAAACACCCCAAATAGTTGAATGAATCCCAGCTTGCTGCCAAGTAATACAAACGCTAAAAATGTTGTAAATACTGGCCCACTAGCGCTCACTATTGAAGCCTGAGCTGCCCCCATCAGCTTTGTGCCAAAACTAGTCAGTAAATATCCGCCCAAGGTGGTCAGAGCCACTAAGAAGCACATAAACACAAGGGGGAAGCTAAAGTTAATCGATGACATCGTAAACGGAAGCGCCCCGATACATAGCAACAAAATAATTGAAAAGTTAATAGTCGTAAATGAGACAGGGTTGAGTTGTTTAAAACAGGCTTGCGAACTAATGATATAACCTGCAAACGCAATGCCTGAGAGCATTGCCGAAATTACACCCCAAGTATCGGGTCTGTCCACACTCAGAATGTTGTAGGTCAGTATGATGCCTAGATAAATTACGCCGATCACTATCCATCGATCCTTGCTGGGGCGATCGCCAAATAGAAACCAAGCCATCAGTACCGTAACGGTCGGGAATATGAAAAATAGCGTAACTGCTAATCCAGGGTTAAGTATGCCTAGAGCCAAATAAATAAAAGCAAAGGACGCAAATTGTAGCAAAGCACTAAAGCTGACGCGCCAGAACAATAGGCGACGGCTCGGTTCTAAGATTTGCTGAAAGTCTCGCAAAACGTCAACCTTAAAGATTAGTTTCGCCACAATCCACATAATTGGTGTCGCAAATAGCATCCTTAGCAACAGCAAGGCAAAGGAGTTGGGAATGCTGGGAGCGATCAATCCTCCAAATTCAAACAGCCCCAAAATATTAGAGTTAGAGAAAATGACCCTAACTAAAATATTTTGTAAAGATAGAACTACTGAGGCTCCCAGTACCAAGAAAAATCCGTACCACCAATCATTGAGTCGTCTGAATGGTTGATTAACTCTAGTCGCATCTAGCCCATTGTTAGACTCGCCATAGAAGGGTTCTGTGGGATCACCGTAGGGACGAGTATCATTCGGGGCATACTGACGGTACTGGCTGCTGCCGTTAGCGCTAGGAAAACTAGGAACCTTGATTTGGCTATAGTTGCCTTGTCCATTGGGAAAGCTTGGGCGATCGCTAGCGGCGATCGCCCCCGTAAAATTTGTAGCTGCCGAGTCGCCTCCTGCATTTGCGCCTCCAAAGCGATCGTTTGCCGATCCCGACCGTCTTAGGTACTCGTCAATTCTTTCGACCAGTGCTGTCAGCATTAGCTCACCTTGTTGGCGTTGGCTATACATTCTTTGCATCTGATCATCAAGATCGCGCTGATAGGTATCCACATCTCGCTGCAATGATTGAAATGTAGTGCGAATCGCGTTGTCGAGATTGAGCATTAACTGCTCAAAATTTTCTGAGTGGTCATTAAGAGTTTGCGAATTGGTAACGATTACATCATTTTTAAGATGATAAGTAATTGCTTGGGCTAACTGCTCAATCCATTGTTGTCGTTGAATTTCCTGTTGGTTCATCCCCTGCTGAGCAACAGTTAATACCTCTAATTCTTTGCGCTGCGACTGAAGACGTTGAATATCATCGGTGAGGGCATTTTTTTGGGCTTGCAAGATCAAGATCTCACGGCTAAGCTTACCCAAGATGTTTGCCCGCAAGTCCGACAAGTCCTTGGTGACTCCCGCGAGGGTCTGCTCGTAAGCGTTACTACGGATATTATTACTCTCCATTGTTAAAAGATCACCTCGTGACCATGCCGCGAATTTTGCAGTCAGAGACTGCTTTTGGCAATAGTTTAATTATTTGCAAATTGGCTGTGTCCAATTTGCAGACTTTATATCACTAATTTGAGCATTTGAGCATATTTTATTTTGTTTCCAGTGCTTCCTGTATCCTTGAAAATCAAGAAAAAGCCTGAAAGTTTTGCAAAGCAAAACTTTCAGGCTTTTTCTTGATTCGGAAAGAAATATTTATATATAGCTGTAGTCGTTCTTATTAGAACCTAAAACCCAGAAGACGAGTGGCGACGCTTCGCGCCGCTACTCGTCTTCTGGGTTTTAGGGTTACTTATGTACCTTCGCGCAATTTATCTAGAATCGAACGATCTTCTAAAGTAGAAGTGTCGCTGGTGATTTCTTGACCAGAGGCGAGCGATCGCAATAAACGGCGCATGATTTTACCCGATCTCGTCTTGGGCAGAGCTTCCGCAAAGCGAATTTCATTAGGACGAGCGATCGCGCCAATTTCACTGACAACGTGCTTCTTCAGTTCCTTGGATAATTCTTCGCTAGGCTGGCGATCGCCTTCGAGAATTACAAAGGCAAAGATATCCTCACCCTTGACCTCATCTGGCTTGCCAACGACAGCAGCTTCCGCCACCGCAGGGTGAGAAACTAGAGCCGATTCGATTTCCATTGTGCCGAGGCGATGTCCCGCCACATTGATCACATCATCGACACGACCCATTACCCAGTAATAGCCATCTTCATCCTTACGCGCCCCATCCCCTGCGAAGTACACATAGTTGCCATCCTTGGGGGGGATATGTTCCCAATAGCTCTTACGGAATCTGTCAGGATCACCATAGACCGTTCTCATCATCCCCGGCCAAGGATGACGCACGATTAGATAGCCGCCTTCATTGTCATGGGCAGGGTTGCCATCAAGATCGACAATATCAGGGATAATCCCTGGGAAGGGCAGTGTGGCGGAACCTGGTTTGGTGGCAACTGCCCCTGGCAGTGCCGTGATCATCACGCCGCCTGTTTCTGTTTGCCACCATGTATCGACAATCGGGCAGCGACCGCCGCCGATGACGCGGTGATACCACATCCAAGCTTCAGGATTGATCGGTTCGCCCACGGTTCCCAATAGTCGGAGGGAAGTTAAATCGCGGGTATTGGGATGATGTTCACCCATTTTGATAAAGGAACGAATTGCGGTCGGTGCGGTATAGAAAACCGTGACCTGATACTTCTCAATGACATCCCAAAAGCAGCCCAAATTAGAAGCTCTGGGCGCTCCTTCATACATCAGGGTGGTTGCGCCATTAGATAATGGCCCATAGACAATGTAACTATGTCCAGTGATCCAGCCCACATCGGCAGTACACCAATAGACATCGGTATCCTTGAGGTCAAAAATCCATTTGGTGGTGATGTGGCTATAGAGGTTATAGCCTGCGGTGGTATGGACAACGCCTTTCGGTTTACCAGTGCTGCCCGAAGTATAGAGAACGAAGAGCATATCTTCGCTATCCATGGGTTCGGCTTCGCATTTTGCCGATACGCCTTGCTGAAGGTCATGCCACCAATGGTCACGCCCTGCGCTCATATGAATGTTCTGACCAGTTCGTTTGACCACCAGCACATCGGTGACGGAAGGCACGGCTCCATTGGCGATCGCCTTATCCACTTGTTCTTTGAGTGGCACGATCGCATCCTTGCGCCAGCCACCATCGGCGGTAATTACTAACTTGGCTTCGGCATCGACAAGGCGATCGCGCAGGGCTTCCGCACTAAATCCACCAAAAACTACCCCATGCACCGCACCAATTCTGGCACAGGCAAGCATAGCGATCGCCGCCTCTGGAATCATCGGCATATAGATACCCACGCGATCGCCCTTGGTGATGCCCAACTGTTTAAGGGCATTGGCAAACTGACAGACTTCCCGATGCAATTGGGCATAGGTGAGGGTGCGCGAGTCGCCATTTTCCCCTTCCCAAATTAATGCGGCTTTGTTTTTACGCCAAGTTTTCAGGTGGCGATCAAGGCAGTTATAGGAAATATTGATCTTGCCGCCATCAAACCATTTGGCATTGGGCGGTTGCCAATCTAGCACTGTATGCCATTTCTCAAACCAATCTAGTTCAGTATCGGCAAGTTCTGCCCAGAATGCAGCAGGGGCAGCTTTAGCGCGATCATATATTTGTTGATATTCTTCTAGACTTTTAATATGGGCAGACTGGGAAAATTCCGCCGATGGCGCGAATAGCCGCTTTTCATTTAAGACCGATTCAATCGTGGGCTGGGACATATTAATTGCAAAATTATAAAGATGTTATAAAAAGAATTGTTAAAATTCTGGTTTTTTATGGTTGCTGATCGATTTTGCTATTTTACCTTGAGTGATCAAGCTAGTCCTACAGCATAAAAAATGAAAGTGTTGCTTAGCAACGCTTTCATTTTTTGCCTAGTTTGAGTTTAAGCGCAAAGCATTGTAAGAAAAGCTTTTGCCAAAATAGTTGTCACTTGACAACTATTTGTTTTAAGAATAGTCTCTACAAGTAAAAGACTTTTATGGCAAGGCATTCTCATTCAAAGCCAGAAGTTGAGGCTGCATTAAGGTATGCCGAACAAAATGGTTGGCGCGTTGATGTCGGTGGCTCCCATGCTTGGGGAAAAATTTATTGTCCCTATAACGACAAGGACTGTCGATGTGGAATCTTTTGTATAACGAGTATCTGGAGTACTCCTAAGAATGCAGGAAATCACGCAAAACAGATTAGAAGAGTTATAGATAACTGTATAAGGCTTAATAAAGCAAGCAATACTTATGGAGAGGATGAATAAGTAATGAACGAGTACGAATTTACTTTAAAATTTAGCTTGCCAATTTCTGAATTTCGCGCAAGTGATTATGTTGAGAAATTATATGAAAATGGCTGTGATGATGCCTTAATTGGAGTTGGCGCGAAAGGTTACATTGCACTCGACTTTATCCGTGAAGCAGGGTCAGCTTATGCAGCAGTGGCTAGTGCTATTACTGATGTAAAAAATGTGATTCCCGATGCAACTCTGATTGAAGCAACACCAGATTTTGTTGGTTTGACGGATGCTGCAAAAATTCTTGGTTGCTCTCGCCAAAACATCCGCAATATCATTGTCAAGGGTGCGCCCAGATCTCCTTTGCCTGTTTACGAGGGTACACCTTCAATTTGGCACTTAGCAGATATCCTCATTTGGTTGCGTGAGGAAAAGACCTATGCAATTGATGATTCGTTACTAGAAATTGCGAAAACAAATATGAATTTGAATATTGCTAGAAGCTGGCAAAGATTGGAGTTAAAACTTCAAGAAGACATTAAAGCGTTAGTTATTTAGATATAGCAATCCTAAATGAGTTGTGAGAGGCTTCGACTTCTCTTAGCCGTCAATACAAGTTGGCTGAGAGAAGTCGAAGCCCTGTTTTTCTCATAAATGATTTAGGACTGCTATATATCGCTTTGCACCGCCTATCCTTCATCACCCAGATAAGCTTCGATTACGGCGCGATCGCTTCTTACAATTTCGGGTTTGCCGATCGCGATTAACTGTCCAAAATCTAGGACGGCAATGCGATCGCATAGCCCCATTACCAAGGGGACATGGTGTTCGATTAGCAAAATTGTGAGGTTAAAGCGATCGCGTAATCCACGGATAAAATCACTCAATTGTCCCTTTTCGCTAGGATTCATCCCCGCCGCAGGTTCATCTAGCAGCAATAGTTTTGGTTGCAAAGCTAGAGCGCGGGCTATTTCTAGACGACGCTGATCACCATAGGAAAAGTTCTTGGCTTTCACCCCAGCGCGATCGCTCAGCCCTACTAGATCCAACAACTCCCATGCGCGATCGTAGGTTTGAGTTTCTTCTTTATAAGTTGGCGGCAATCCTAAAATGCCATTCCATAGCCCACTTTTAGTGCAGAGATGTCTAGCGATCGCCACATTTTCTAGAGCCGAAAGTTCACCAAATAGCCGAATATTTTGAAAAGTACGAGCGACCCCAAATTCAGCAATCTGATGGGGACGGCGATTAGTAATTTCTTTCCCTTCAAAAAAAACTTTGCCACTAGTTGGTAAGACTAAGCCTGTAATGGCATTAAACAGTGTTGTTTTTCCTGCACCATTCGGCCCAATTACGCCAAAGATTTCATGTTCTTGCACATCAAAAGAAACCCCATTGACTGCTACCAAGCCACCAAAACGGCGAGTTATTTGTTGAATGGCTAGGGTTGAACAATTACTCATTAGGGTTCCGCAATTTAATCAAGAATCAGAATTCTATACCAATCCACAAAAGTGTACCAACACTTTTGTGGATTGAGAACCAAACCCAGTAAGGGTTTTTATAGCTGTAGTCATTCTTTTTAGGGCATAAAAACCAGAAGACGAGTGACGGCGCGAAGCGCCGCCACTCATCTTCTAATGAAATCAGTGCAAAATTTCAATAGTTGTGCCGCGTTGTAATAGTGGGTAAATCTCATCAATATCTTTATTCTTGAGAGATATGCAGCCTAAAGTCCAATTAATTTGGCGATCAATCAACCAGTCTTGTCCTTTCTCTACGCCATGAATACCAATTTCTCCGCCAATGCTGTCCGTTGATTTGATATCTCCCCTAGCTTTAGCGGCTAAAAATTTTCGCCAAGAGTTTTGGTTGGGATAGTCTAACCAAATGAATTTTGACCATTGAGAATGGTAGTAAAGATCTCTAACTTTGAATATTCCTTCAGGTGTGCGCTTGTCGCCTTGGCGTAACTTGTCATCTTTAGGATTGCCACCCAAGGCGATCGCATAGGCTTTAATTGGCTTTTTTTGATAGTAAATTGTGAGGCGATATTTAGACTTTTCCACCAAAACCGTGATCGCCGCTTTATCCAATTTCTTTAGATCCACTAAATCACTAATGGCTTTGTCCCTATTTAGTAATTCACTCGCAGCGATCGCTTCTTGGGAGGGTAAGCGCTGCCAATACTGCGAAAAATCGGGATTGTTGATCGCATAAATCCCCAAAAGGCTAGCCAATAAAGCTACATATTTACAAATAAGTTTTGAGCTTGACATATTGGCTACAGGCTAAATTTAGACCAAGAAATGAGAACAGGCTTCGACTTCGCTCAGCCAACATGTATTGCTGGCTGAGCGAAGTCGAAGCCATGAGTTTACTGAAGCCTCTTATACCTTACTGAGCTTGATGATCGCCCTACGATAATTTTGCTGACACCACTTTAGAAATTCTGGCGTAATAATTCCTTGAGGATAAAAAATTGTGCCAATCACAATTAACAATCCAAAAATAATTAAGCGTCCATCCTTTAAAAATTGAGCTAACCACAGGGGCATATTGTTAACACCTGCCAGCGATCGCAATATTTCAGGGAGAGCCGTCAGACTCAAACCACCAATTACGGGTCCCCAAAAAGTCCGCGAACCACCAATGAGGACAAAAGCTAAGAACGTAATACTGGCATCAAAGGTTCCTTGCCGCGCATTCCATGTATTTAAAAAATGAGCACTCACCACCCCCACCATACTCGCCAAGATTGCCCCTAAGGTAAAAGCCATCACCTTGTAATACGTGGGATTGATGCCCATTGAGTCGGCGGCAAGCTCATCTTCTCGGATCGCCATCAGCGCCCGCCCCACCCGAATTTTTTCCAGTCGATAGGTAAATAACATACTCAAGATCAACAAGGGCAGAGCGATCCATAGGTATGCCAAAGGTGAAGAAAATGGCTGGGGAATCCCGAATATGCCCACTGCCCCCCCTGTAATTTCCAGATTGAGTGACACTACTCGCAAAATTTCCACAAAAGCAATTGTGGCGATCGCTAAATAAATACCCCGAAGCCTCAACACAGGAATACCCAAAATTATCGCGAGTAACCCTGATATCAACGCCGAGACAAGCATTTCCAGTAGTAACCACCACACGGGTAAGGACGCAGAACTAGAGAATGCGGCTGGAAACTTTGTCGATGCGATCGCGGCAATATAGCCGCCAAGGCTATAAAAGGCGGGAGTTGCCAGAGATAACTGCCCAGCCATCAGTGGAAAGTAAACTGAAAGCCCTAAAACCGCCCCTAAAATCGCCGAAACCAACAAAAATCCGTAGGTGTTAAAAAATTCAGACATAGTGGGGAGGGATGACATTAATCGACATAGCAAGATTGTATGACGGGCGGGGCTTTGTGCCTCCCATCCCGGCGATCGCGAATATAGAGGAGTGGCGGCGCGAAGCGCCGCCACTCCTCTTCTGAAAGCGAATTTACAGGCATTACTTTGCAATGCCTGTAAATTCTTTCTTGATTTGTTGGGGGGTTTGACAGTGCAAAGTGGCGTATTAAAGTAAAGAAAGTCAATTTCGATACTTAAAAACTAACTTCCCATCACACTAATTAGTTATCATTAATCAACAGACAGAAGTATCTTAAGAAAATATTAAGATTTTTGTGGTTTTATTGAAAGCCAAAAGCTTAGGGCAAGGAGTCTTCCGAATCTCTAATTTTTTACGCAAACCTTCTTCTTCATCCAAATCTAGAGAGTATAAACAGTGGACATTCAAATTGGGCGCGGTAAAACTGCACGTAGAGCCTATGGCATCGATGAAATTGCCTTAGTACCGGGAGGCAAGACCCTCGACCCCAATGTAGCTGATACATTTTGGGAAATTGGGGGCTTTCGCCGTGAAATTCCCATCATCGCTAGTGCGATGGACGGGGTAGTGGATGTGGATATGGCTGTCAAACTTTCTGACTTAGGAGCGCTAGGCGTCATCAACTTAGATGGTATCCAAACTCGTTATGAAGACCCTACCCCCATCCTTGAAAAAATCGCCTCCGTGGGAGTAACTGAATTTGTATCTCTCATGCAAAAACTTTATGCTGAACCTGTAAAGCCTGAACTGATCCAAAAACGTATCCGCGAAATCAAAGAAAAAGGTGGTATTGCTTGCGCTAGTAGCACTCCCGCTAATGCTTTTAAATATGGATTTATTGCTGCTGAGGCAGGTTGTGACTTGTTTTTCTTGCAGTCTACCGTCGTCTCCACTACTCACATCGCCGCCGAGGGTTTAGTCTCTCTCGACATAGACAAGTTTTGTAGAGAAATGCCTATCCCCGTAATCATGGGTAATTGCGTCACTTATGATGTCACCCTTGATCTGCTCAGGGCTGGTGCAGCGGCAGTACTTGTAGGGATAGGTCCTGGAGCTGCTTGTACATCGCGAGGAGTGCTGGGTGTAGGGATTCCCCAAGCGACCGCAGTTGCCGACTGTGCCGCCGCTCGTGAAGACTTCTTCAAAGAGACTGGCAAATATGTCCCGATCATTGCTGATGGAGGGCTAGTTACAGGGGGAGATATTTGTAAGTCGATCGCCTGTGGTGCTGATGCGGTAATGATCGGCTCCCCCTTTGCTAGGGCGCAAGAGGCTCCTGGACGCGGATTTCACTGGGGTATGGCAACGCCTAGCCCTGTATTGCCAAGGGGAACCAGAATTCGCGTAGGAACTACAGGCTCCCTAGAGCAAATCTTACGCGGACCCGCAGGGCTAGACGATGGTACTCATAACCTCTTGGGAGCACTCAAAACCAGCATGGGAACTTTAGGGGCTGCCAATATCCGTGAGATGCAGCAAGTCGAAGTAGTCATCGCGCCATCACTTTTGACTGAAGGCAAGGTTTACCAGAAGGCGCAGCAATTGGGTATGGGCAAATAAAAACAAGTAGATGGTGATTTATAGCTGTAGTCACTTGTATTAGGACAAAACCAAAACCCAAGAAGACAAGACAAGTGGCGGCGCTTTGCGCCGCCACTTGTCTATCGCACCGAAATTAATCTCTGTAATGAGATCTGCTGATATCTGGGTATCTTAAACTTATGGATACTGTTAGAGCGCTTTTAAAAATCTCTCTTTAGTTTGTATGCTCAATGATTACTGCGATACTTAATTAAAGCTCAATCAAAAATAAACCCAAGGTTTAACTTTACCCTAGGAAGATTTCAAATTGACTTTACATTTCGTTCTTTTGCGTAAGTCCTAACTTAATTACTCACTGGGGCAATTGTGTGCTAACAAGGGAGATAGGAAAGTAATTAGGTATGCCAAAAATATTATTAGTTGAAGACAATGAACTGAATAGGGATATGCTCTATCGAAGGCTGGTACGACGAGGATTTGAAGTTGTTGTAGCTACGGACGGAATGGCTGGGGTCGCTGTCGCTGAAGCCGAGCTACCTGATCTGATTGTGATGGATATGAGCTTGCCCATTTTAGATGGATGGGAAGCTACAAAGCGCTTGAAGCAAATACCAGAGACTAGCAACATCCCCATCATTGGATGTTCCGCTCATGCAATGGTCGGCGATCGCGAGAAAGGGATCGATGCAGGCTGTGATGACTACGACACCAAGCCCATTGAGTTTGCAAGGCTTTTAGGAAAAATCGAGAAACTTCTCAAAAAGTATGCCAGAAATAACTGACTCCCATCTGCTGATTGTTGATGACGAACCAATGAATCGAGAGATTCTGAGGCGGCATCTGAGTAGCTCAGGATATATGAATACCACAATCGTTGATAGTGGTCAGAATTGTCTGGATGTAGTCAAGAGTCAATCGATCGACTTAATCTTGCTGGATATGATGATGCCGATCATGAATGGCTTAGAGGTACTTCAGCAGCTTAAATCGCATCCTGAGTGGCGCGTAATTCCTGTAATTGTGATTTCGGCATTAACCGAAAAAGAAATGATGCTGTCATGCATCCAAGTGGGGGCAGAGGATTATTTAACAAAACCCTACGATCGCGTTTTATTAAGAGCGAGGGTAAGTGCCTGTCTTGAAAAGAAAAATTTGCATGATCGCGAAGTATTAAATAAGCAAAAACTAGAAGCGGCATATAAAGAGCTAGCCTTGGCTTACTACGAGTTAGAAATTGTTAAGAATGAATTAGAAGCTCTATCTCACCGTGATGGATTAACAGGTATCGCTAATCGGCGTTACTTTGATACTGTTTTAGAAAGAGAGTGGAAAGCCACCAGTAGGGAAAAAAGCTGTCTGTCGCTAATTTTATTTGACATAGATTATTTCAAAAAATATAACGATACTTACGGGCATCTGGCAGGAGATGACTGCCTGTGCCAAGTTGCTGATGCTTCGGCACAGGTGGTCAAACGACCGCGAGATACTTTAGCGAGATATGGAGGAGAAGAGTTTGCGGTGATTTTGCCTGATACGGATGCTAAGGGGGCAATTATATGTGCTGAGCGGATTCGCATGGCGATCGAGGAATTAAAAATTGATCACGTTGCTTCGGAGACAAATTCCTATGTCACGGCAAGTTTAGGTATATCTACGCTCCAGCCCTGCAAGGAAATTGCTTCATCTCAACAACTGATTAAAGAAGCTGACTTAGCGCTATATCAAGCTAAGTATGAGGGCAAAAATCGAGTCAAGATGTGGGAGGGAAAAACTTAGAAAAAGGACACTTGGCGCATTTTTTGTGAATCGATATTAGTCTGTAAACATATCTCAGTGAGCCTAAAGCAATGGTTAACCAAAACTTTCAAGTATTAATTGTTGATGACAATGAAATTAACCGCGATATGCTGTCTCGAAGATTGCATAGGAGAGATTTAGATATCTCGATCGCTATTGATGGTCAAGAAGCCCTCGACATGGTGCAGGCTCATTCCTATGACTTGATCCTTTTGGATATTATGATGCCTAAGGTGGATGGATATGCAGTTCTTAAGTACCTCAAAGGACATCCTCAACTAAAAGAGATTCCCGTAATTATGATCTCGGCGGTTGAACAAATGGATAGTGTGATGAAATGCTTAGAAATAGGGGCAGAGGATTATCTTACTAAGCCTTTCGATCCTGATATGTTAAAAGCTGCCATTAATCGTAGCCTAGCGGGCAAGACTAAACCAGCTCAGCCTGTGGTCCCGACAGCGTTTCCTTATCGCCAATTTGCACCTTTGTCTAATGTTAATCCTGAGGAAGCTAGTCAGATATCGGGATTTAAGCTACCTGATGATACAACTCGTGGCAAGCCAACGAGCAATCTAACTTTAGATGAAGTCGTCCTAAAAATTATGCAGTCGGGGACAATTAACCGTAAGGCTTATTTATATTTTAGCAAGGCGATCTTTAATACTCTATTTGACAATCTGGGATTGAGCGATCAAGAGTTTTATCAGATTAACTCTATGTTTGATGCTATTCAGTCTGGAAAGGTAAAAGTTGTAGATTCAGGTTCGACCAAATAAATTCCTACCGCAAGAGGGGAGTGGTACACCTAGGCAAATTAAAAACCCAAGAAGCGATTGGCGGCGCTTCGCGCCGCCAATCGTCTTCTGGGTTTTATGTCCTGACAAGAATGACTACAGCTACAAAGAAATGACGTAGCCATTTCTTTATTTGGTATAACCTATTCAAAAGAGTTAACGTGGCTGTGCAAGTGTCCTTAGAAAGTTCGTCTACTAACCTATCTGATGCAATCCAAAATACTCGGACTGCGGCGATCGCTTTGGCTAAATCATCAAATGAAGTCAAAAATGCCGCTCTAGAGGCGATCGCAACTGCCCTAGAAAATCAAGCTGAGCTGATCTTGACTGCAAATCATCAAGATGTGATTGCTGCTAAAAATGCAGGTTTGCCCAATGCGCTAATGGCAAGGCTGAAGCTAGATGCCAACAAGCTAGCCGCCATGATCGCAGGGGTTCGCGATGTCATGAGATTGGCAGATCCAACTGGCGATCGCCAAATTCATCGTGAATTAGATGATGGTTTAGTTTTGGAGAGAATATCCTGTCCGTTGGGGGTAATCGGCGTAATCTTTGAAGCTCGTCCCGATGCTGTCACCCAGATCGCCGCGCTAGGAATTAAATCAGGAAATGGAATCATTCTTAAGGGTGGAAGTGAGGCGGTTCACTCTTGCGAAGCGATCGCTACGGTGATTCGCAATGCTTTAGATACTCTATTTACAGAGCATGGCGGCATCTCACCTAATGTAGTACAGCTATTGACCACCCGTGCCGAGACTCTAGCTATTTTGCAAATGGATAGATTAATCGATTTAATCATTCCTAGAGGTTCCAATCAATTTGTGCGCTATATCCAAGACAATACCCATATTCCAGTCTTAGGACATGCCGATGGAGTTTGTCATTTATACGTAGACGCTTTTGCGGATGTTGAAAAAGCGGTGACGATCGCCGTTGACAGCAAAACTCAATACCCTGCGGCTTGTAATGCGATCGAGACAATGCTGATTCATCAAGCGATCGCCGATCAGTTCTTGCCAGCCGTTCAAGAAGCTTTGCAGTCTAAAAAAGTAGAACTGCGCGGCTGCGAGCGCACTCAAAAAATTATTAATGTTATTCCTGCGGAAGACTCTGACTGGTCAACGGAATATTGCGATTTAATTTTGGCGATTAAAATTGTGGATTCCTTAGAAGAGGCGATCGCGCACATTACTGCCTATGGCTCTAAACATACTGAAGCGATTGTGACGACCAATCAGGCGATCGCTGAGCAGTTTATGAGTGATATCGATGCGGCTGGTGTTTTCCACAATTGCTCTACCAGATTTGCCGATGGTTTTCGCTATGGCTTCGGTGCTGAGGTGGGCATCAGCACTAGCAAAATGCCACCTCGGGGACCCGTCGGACTAGAAGGACTAATTACTTACAAGTATCGCTTAGTCGGAAATGGTCATATTGTGGCAAGTTACGCAGGTGACCAAGCTAAGGCTTTTAGTCATCGAAATTTGTCTTAAACAAGCGAATGGCGATGCTTTGCGCCGCCATTCGCTTGCTTGAAAAGCGCCTTATCTAGGAATACCAATTCACAAAATTGAAAACTAAACCCAGTATGGGTTTTTAAATCAGAAAATGGTTATGCCATTTCTTGATTTGGTATAAAAAAGTGAATAATTGCCTCCTTCCCGCTTTTTAAAGAGATATCTTAGGGATTTTGCCAGCAATAATTAATTCTTAAATGATTACTTAAGCAAGCCTTGCTTTGCTATATTGTTTGTGATATCAGTCAGTTAACTAATAAGTAACTAGGCACAATTAAATATAAAACTCTAGAATCTGTAGCGTATGCTCGGCGTGCGCCAAAGGTTTTAGATTTGGTTTTTAACTAGACCCAGCTACTTACCAGATTGAGAAATAGTTATTCCTTAATTTAAAAACTCTTACGGGGTTCAGTTTTTAATTAATTAAAGTGTTGTCACATTTTTATTAATTGGTATAAATCGGCTTTTTGGGGTGAAAATGGCGATAACCATGGGAAATATGAACAATTTCATGGCTTATACAACGGTGCAAAGCGCTGTATGTCGTAAAGTAAAAGTAAGAAATGTCCAAATTTAAATATTCAGAGGAAAAAGCCTTGCCTACCCTTGGAGTAAATATCGATCATATTGCCACTATTCGCCAAGCAAGGCGCGGGTCTGAACCAGATCCAATCGCGGCGGCAGTAATTGCTGAGTTGGCGGGAGCCGATGGAATTACCATTCACTTACGAGAAGATCGTCGTCACATTCAAGAACGTGATGTGCGATTATTGCGCCAAACTATCAAAACTCGGTTAAATCTAGAAATGGCAGCAACGCCTGAAATGGTAGCGATCGCCTTAGATGTAAAGCCTGATTACATTACATTAGTGCCAGAACGGCGCGAAGAAATTACAACTGAAGGGGGACTGAATGTCAAAGCTCAAGGCGATCGCCTTAGTAAATTTGTAAATCAATTACAAGGCGCAGGTATTCCTGTAAGTCTATTTGTTGACCCTGAAACAGAACAAATTCAAGCTTCAGCAAAAACAGGTGCAAAATTTATCGAATTACACACGGGAAATTATGCCAATGCTAAAAATGAAGATGAACTACAACTGCAACTAGATAAATTAGTAAAAGGTGGCTCTTTGGCGATTAAGTCAGGGTTACGCTTAAACTCTGGACATGGGTTAACCTATTGGAATGCTCGTCCTGTGGCTAGGATTAAGGGGATGGAGGAGCTAAACATCGGACATAGCATCATCAGCCGAGCGGTACTAGTTGGTTTAGAAAGAGCCGTAAGCGAAATGAAGGCTTTAATTAGTTAAAAATCTAGAACTTAAAAAAGAGTTGCAACGCTACTCTTTAAATGAGAAGGAAGTGGCGGCGCAAAGCGCCGCCACACTAATCCTAGTCAATTGCTTCAGTTTCTGATGCAGAGTTAGGCTTATACAGCCCAACTTTCATTCTCTCCTCAATATTTTTAATTACGATATACAAAACAGGCACAATAAACAAACTCAAAAGAGTTGCCACACACATTCCACCCATAACCGCAGTACCGATTGATTGACGGGCGGCTGCACCTGCGCCCGTAGCGATTACCAACGGAAAGATACCGATGATTGTTGAAAATGCAGTCATCAAGATTGGTCGCAGGCGCTGTTGAGAAGCTTCGATCGCTGATTTGACGATACTTAAGCCCTGTTCCCGCAGTTGGTTAGCAAATTCCACAATCAGAATCGCATTTTTACTTGCCATGCCGATCAGCATTACTAGACCAATTTGGGTATATACATCATTGGCAAAGTTAGGACTGAATACGGCTCTACCCATGACTGCCAACAGAGCACCTAGGACTGCTAGAGGTACTGTCAGCATAATGATCACTGGATCAACATAGTTTTCGTACTGGGCAGCAAGCACCAAAAACACAAAGACAACACCCAACCCAAAGATAAAGACAGCACTGTTTCCAGAACCAATTTCTTCCAAAGATAGTCCCGACCACTCGTAGCCAAAACTCTTGGGTAGAACTTCTTCAGAGATCTTGCTAATGATATCGATCGCCTGTCCAGAGCTGACTCCAGGGGCAGTACTGCCTGTAATTTGCACTGAGCGAAATAGGTTGTAATGACTAATAATCGAGGGTCCAACGGTTTGTGTAACTGTGACCAGATTACTTAGGGGAATCAGTTCACCAGTGCGCGATCGCACATAGAGCTTATTAATATCGTCAGGATTAGATCGGAACTTAGCATCGGCTTGGACATAAACTCGATAGGTACGCCCAAAGGTATTAAAGTCATTGACATACTGCGAACCTAGCAGCGTTTGTAAGGTGCTGTAGATGTCTTGCAAAGATACTTGCAAGGCATTTGCCTTGACGCGATCAACATCTAAGGTTAACTGCGGCGTGTTGCCACTAAAGTTAGGGCGCAGCCCTGTCAGCATAGGGCGACTAGGATCAGGATAAGTACTAGCTCTTCCCAACAACGCTCCCATGGTTTGCTCGATCGCGGAAAATCCTTGGTTTGCCTTGTCCTGTAGTTGAAACTCAAAGCCGCCATAATTACTCAAGCCTTGAATTGCGGGTGGCGGAAATGGCACGACAAAGGCTTCTTTAATGGAAATCAGTTCAGGCAATAGCCCAAAGGGCGCAGGGGCAAAGCCACCAATAATTGCATCGGCGGAACGCGATCGCTCTTTCCAAGGCTTGAGGGTGGAAAAGATAATGCCATTGTTTGGAGTATTGCCACTGAAGCTAAAGCCTGCAATAGCGAAGATATTAGAAATTTCAGGATAGGCAAGATTACCCTGAGCATCCTTGCGGCGCATAATCCCTTCGATATTTTCGAGGACTTTTTCGGTGTAATTCAGGGATACGCCTTCAGGAGCTTGGACAATAGTGATGAAATAACCCTGATCTTCCTGTGGCAAGAAACCTCTCGGCACGGCTGTATAAACCCAATAGGTCATAAACAGAGAGATCGCAAATAGGATCATCACGATCCCTTTAAAGTTGACGAGCTTAGCCACTGACCATTTATATCGATCGCGCGCACCATCGATCACCCAGTTAACCCCATTAAAAAATCGGTTATTGGGAGGATTTTCTTTTTTCAATAAAATAGCGGCGAGGGTCGGGGAAAGCGTCAATGCATTGAAGGTGGAAACGGTGATCGAAAAAGCGATCGTCAGCGCAAATTGTTTGTATAACTGCCCCGTCGTCCCAGGGAAAAAAGCAACTGGTACAAACACCGCAATCAATACTAAGGAGCTAGCGATTACCGCGCCTTGTAGTTCATTCATGGCATCGATCGCGGCTTTGAGAGGGTGATCTCCTAGCTCTTGAATGCGGCGGGTGACATCTTCCACAACCACGATCGCATCATCGACAACTAGCCCAGTTGCCAGAGTTAAGCCAAACAGAGTCAGCGTATTGATGTTGAAATTGAGCAACTTAATAAAGATAAACGTCCCCACCAGCGCCACAGGAATTGCGATCGCGGGAATCAGCGTTGATCGCCAATTTTGCAAGAACAAATAAATAATCAGGATTACTAAGGCGATCGCAATCAAAAGCGAAATAATTACTTCTTCTGTCCCTGCCTCGATGAAACTTGTGGTATCAAAGGCAATTTCGTAATTTAGTCCTGGGGGGAAATTGGGCTTGAGTTCTAGTAACACTTGCTTGACTGCCTTAGCGACATCAAGAGCATTGGCATCGGGCAGTTGGGATACACCCAAACCAATGCCACGAGTACCATTAAATCTCAACGACGAACCATAGTTCTCAGCCCCTAGCTCAACTCGCCCCACGTCTCCTAATTTAATTAATGAGCCATCGCTAGCGGTGCGGATCACGATTTCCGCAAATTCTTCTATACTTTTGAGCCTTCCTGTCGCCGAGATCGATAGCTGATACTGTTGGTCGGGCAGATTTGGCTGCTGTCCAATTTGTCCCACCCCAACCTGTAAATTTTGTTGCTGGATCGCGGCTGACACATCTTGGGCAGTCAGTCCTCTTGCCGCTAACTTATTGGGATCAAGCCAAACTCGCATGGCATATTTGCGCTCACCAAAAATGATCACATTGCCAACGCCATTAGTCTTTTTGATCGCGTCAACGATGTACAGGTCGGCGTAATTGCTTAAATAAAGGTCATCATATTCGCCATTTTCAGCATAAACACCGATCGCAAACAGAAATCCAGAGGACTCTTTGCTGACCCTTACTCCAGTTTGTTGAACAGGAGCAGGTAGCTGAGACTGCACTGTAGAAACTCGGTTCTGAACATCTACGGCGGCGAGATCCTTATTTTTGTCCAGATCAAAAACTAAATTGACGGAGCTAGTGCCATCGTTGGAGCTGGTGGAGGTAATGTAGCGCACACCTTCGACACCATTTAGCTCTCTTTCGAGAATGTTAGTTACTGTGGACTCAACAACTTCAGCGTTGGCGCCCACATAGTTGGCGGTGACTGTCACCTTTGGCGGCGTAATCTCTGGATACTGCGCTACAGGCAGCAAGAAAATGCAAGTTGCTCCCAGAAGAGTAATGACAACGGAGCAAACTGTGGAGAATACAGGTCTTCTGATGAAGAAGTCAGATATTGATAGCAGCATGGTCAGGGATGTAAGGGAGTTAAAGATGAAGAAAATCTTGAAGGACTAACCACTGACTGCCACTAACCCCACAAAGAGGTCGTGATAATTCACATATTACAATGATTTGCCTTTTCCCTGACTATGCCAAACCCAAAGAAGGCTTCGACTTCGCTCAGTTAGCCTATATTGCTGGCTGAGCGAAGTCGAAGCCTCTCACAACTTATTTAGGATTGCTAGAGTAATCCAAAACTTAAAAAATCAATACAAATATATGAGGTAGTAACAAGATCAAAGCCACAATTACAGCTGCGATCGCAGCGATTAAAACTGCACCTGCCGCACAATCTTTAGCAATTTTGGCTAGCTGATGAAACTCTCGCCCCACTGTCAAGTCTACAACTGCCTCTAAAGCCGTATTCAGCAGCTCCAAAACCAAAACTAAGGCAATCGTCAAGCTAATCACGGCACAAGAAACTGCGGGGATTTGTAAATAAAGACTCAAGCTCAGCGCGATCGCGCCAATAGCTAAGTGAATCCGAAAGTTTCTTTGAGTCCGAAAAGCATAACCGATACCCTGAGCAGCGTATCGAAAACTCAGTAGCAAGCTGGTGGCGACTTGAAAGGAATGACTACGTTGAATATTGTTGGGATCAGGGTCTTGAAATTGATTAATCTCTGGCATCTGCTCCGATAAAAAAGGCTTTGTGAATGGAAAAAGTCTCTGTAGCGTTAAATCATTATTCATGGAGATACTTCCAAATAGATTTTGCCAATAGATGTGATTTGGGCGGTGAAAAACTACGTTAACTATCGACTTCCCCTATTAGGACTAAAAAATGGTACATAGAGTTTCCGTTTTTTAGATAATTTATGTTGCGATCGCTAGGTGTCCACAACATGATCATGACCGTAAGGAAATCAGATTTAGCATCTTGTCCTGCTCAGTCAGCATCGCTTCTAAACTTTCGTCATCGGGGTGATCCCAGCCGAGTAGATGTAAAAAGCCATGAGCCGCTAACCAAGCTAGCTCATAGGTTAGAGAATGCTCACGTTCCTGAGCCTGACGAATAGCGGTAGTTTGCGAGACGATAATATCACCCAGATAAGTTGGCTCGCGGTAATCAGACATACTTAATGGGATCTTGGGTACATCAGATTCTAGAGCGGCGAAGGACAATACATCGGTGGGGCGATCTTGCTGACGGTATTGATTATTTAGCTCCTGAATGGTTTTATCATCAGCGATCGCTAGCGATAGTTCGTACTCACTATTCTCTGGGGTGGATAATAAATATTCTGCCCAAATCGCAAACCATTCTTGCCATGTTTCGAGGGTAATGGGATGGTGATCGGCAATTTCGGGATAAATTTCACAATTTAGCTCAATATTCAAATTTTCTCTCCTCCCTAAACTCAGACAGAGCTTGGCGATTTTCTACAAACCTAAGTAATGAATGACGGAGCATTGCTCCGTCATTCATTACAGCTAAATATATTCATTTGCCGAGGAGATTGGCGGCGCTATGAGCCGCCAATCTCCTCGGCTTTGGTGTCTTTAGACTGGTAAAAGCTAGAAGCGGCGCATTGCGCCGCCTCTAGCTTTTACTTAGTTGGTAGTACCTTGACAGTTGTAGAACTGGTTGCCTTCAGATCAGTAACTACTGGCTCATCGGAGGTATTGGCTGCTTTAGCAGACTCCAAATCCTTGGCGCGTTTAGCAAAATAATCTTTGAGATAGTTCTTCCGCGTAGGACTGGCAGCGACTGGTTCTGCAACCGATTCTTCTGGCTTAGCGATCGCTTTTTCAGGGGCAGGACTTGGTTTGGACTCAGTAACTTGTGGAGCCTCCTTTGGAGGTGCAGTTACTTTTGCTGGTGTGGCAGGCTTGATGGGTTCTGGGGTTGCCTCAACTTTTTCCTGAACTGTTGTTTGCTCCGCAGGTTTTACTTCTTCGGCGACGGGAGCGGCAACTGGTTCAGGGGTTTCAACTGCTTCTGGAGTAGCGATCGCTTCAGGCTCTGGCGTGGCGACGGGTGCGGGTGGCACATAGTCAGGATCGACGATCGCCTCAATATTAGCAATCTTTTCTCCGCGTACGAGACGGGCTAAGGTGTCATTGCCACTGGGCTGATAGTTGATCAAATGGGCGGTGCTGTTGAAAACATTGGCGATCGCGTCACCATCTGGCTCTAGCAATTCCAACTTGACCCAGTTTTGACCAGTTTTAAATCCTGTTAGATAAATTGGTTCCCAGCGATCAAAGGTAAAGCTTTGTCCGTCAACGGTGGCACGAATCTGCCAATCATTAAGCACTTCGTCATCACTGCCCAGTAAATGCTGCGGTGCGTTTTGCAGGTAAAAATCAAGCATGATTGGTTCAGCACCATAGGTTCCCACAGGTCGGCTATAGGTCAATAGCGGTACTTGGGGCTCGGGCGTATTTTCACCAGTCTTGGTTAGTACATGAAAGGTGGCTTGGGCATAGGCTCCTTTATTTTTGAAGCTCTCATGCCAAGGACGAGAGGCAAAGGCTCGAATCGTATGGGTTCCAGCACTAAGGTTGTCAAAGTTTACCGTTTGATTGAGGTCGTAGAGAGCCTTGTATTCTTGATTGTCTAAAGCAATGTGAATGTGAGGTCCTAAGCCAAACTCAGCATTTTTGAAAATCGGTAAATTTTTAACGTCAAACTTTACGGATACTTGAGTATCGGTAAGCACTTGCTCTGGCTTGGGGCTAATAATGCTGATCTGCGGTTCGTAACGCTCAAGCATACGGCTGAGGCGCTGAATTTCTTGTGGCGGTGCAACTTCAGCAATGCCTGCGGAAATTGATACTGGCTTAGTAGGAGCCACAGTAACTGCCTTGTCCTTACTGCCGCAAGCTGTGAGGTAAAAGCACAGTGCGATCGCAATCAGCAAACTGGATAACTTTTTCCAAGGGATATTAGTCCATAGGTTGCGCCTGTTAGATGGAACTCGCGAAGTCTTGGCTTTGTCTTCGGGTTGGTTAGAGTTTGCGATCGCGCTCATAAAAACTATGCTTAACTCAGATTACACAGGCAAATATACCGAAAAATGAGCGCTTTGCTTATAAAGAAAGCTCACAATTTACAAATCACTAAGAATCTAGATAAGTAGCTAGGCACAATTAAACATAAGCCCAAAAAGGCTGACTCGCCCGCGAAGAGGGCGAGTCAGCCTTTTTGGGCTTGAGCGTAAAGCGCTGTAGTAAGTAGTAATATGTTGATGCAAGCCCTGCCTCACCATTACATCTATCCGTTAATGCAAGTACGCCGTCAATCTCAATTAGCTAGCAGTAGAGGCTACGCGATCGCCACCAGCAGCGACCAGCCGCAAAATATTTTAGAAAAAATTGTATGGCAGAAGGAGCATGAAGTAGCTCAAATGTATGCTGGTGAGCCATTAGAATCATTCAAGACTAAAGCTGTTGATCTGCCAGTCAAAGACTTTTACAAAAGCTTACAAAATTCGCAGATTAAGCCTGCCCTGATTGCTGAAGTCAAAAAAGCCTCACCGAGCAAGGGTGTATTTCGTGAAGATTTTGATCCTGTCATGGTTGCTCAAGCCTATGAACGAGGTGGCGCAAGTTGCCTGTCGGTACTGACCGATCAGCATTTTTTTCAAGGTGGTTTTACTAATCTGCAATTAGTGCGCCAAGCTGTTGAGCTACCGTTACTCTGCAAAGAATTTATTATTGATCCCTATCAAATCTACATGGGGCGATCGCATGGTGCTGATGCCGTATTGCTAATTGCGGCAATTCTCACCGATGCAGATTTAACTGAACTACAAGCTCTAATTCATGATTTGGGCATGACCGCTCTGGTGGAGGTACATACTCAGGCAGAACTTGATCGCGTTTTAAAAATTCCTGATGTGCGGCTAATTGGGATTAATAATCGCAATCTAGAAACTTTTGTAGTTAACTTAGAGCAAACTCAAATTCTGATGGACAAGTTATCACCTGAGATTAAAAGTAAATATCTCTGGGTTAGCGAATCAGGAATTTATACTCGTCAAGATTTGGACTTCGTGCAAAACTGTGGAGCAAGTGCAGTCCTAGTCGGCGAGTCTCTAATCAAGCAATCAAATATTGAAGAAGCTGCCAGAAGTTTGCTAGAAAACTAAAGAGGTGGTTCGCGGAACCACCTCTGTTCTTAAGTAAGCGCAAATCGCTGTATACAGGTATGCAATTTCACCCTTGTCCCATCTGTGCCACTCCAGTCCCTCATTGGGAGAGGTATCCGCGAGCCGTATGTGATAACTGCTATGACAAAGCTTGTGACGCTCAGGGGAGAAAATTAAGTTTCTTCAACGTCTCAATGAGTGGAGGGTTTGAAGCGATCGCCACTGACACCAAAGAAAAGCATCCGAGTCACATTTGCTACATCGAAGGTGTGGAATGTTGGGCGGATGAGGCTAGGTTTGGCGGGATTGTGATTCAAACGCTCCAGTGAGATCCATTTTTACCGTCATTCGTAATTCTGGTTTACGGCGATGTGTTTAAATACAATAATCAATTTTGAACTTAGCCTCATCTGTGGAGCATTATGTGTGGAATTGTTGGCTACATCGGACATCGTTCGGCAAATGAAGTTTTGATTTCGGGCTTACGCAAGCTTGAATATCGCGGTTATGATTCTGCTGGCGTTGCCACAATTCCCCTCGGCGATCGCAATCTTCATCGAGTGAGAGCAAAGGGTAAATTGATCCAACTGGAAGAAAAGCTGCACCTCGATACGGCTCCCCAATCTCCCATAGGCATCGGACATACGCGCTGGGCAACTCACGGCAAGCCTGAAGAACATAATGCCCATCCCCACACCAACACAATTGGCAATCTCGCAGTTGTCCAGAATGGCATCGTGGAAAATTATCTGCCACTGCGGACAGACCTGAAAGAACTTGGTCATATTTTTGTCAGTGAAACCGATACAGAAGTAATTCCCCACTTGATTGCCGAGTTTCTCCATCAAATAGAAAAGCAGGGCAATGTCATTCCCCAAAAGTCACCCTCGATTCTCTTTGAAGCAGTGCGACTAGCAGTCGAAAAGCTACAAGGAGCCTATGCGATCGCGGTTATCCATGCCGACTATCCTGATGAGTTAGTCGTAGTTCGCCAGCAAGCTCCATTGGTAATTGGGATTGGCAAAGATGAGAACTTCTGTGCCTCTGACACTCCCGCCTTGGTAGCCTATACCCGCACCGTGATTCCCCTCGAAAATGGCGAACTCGCCCGCATCACAAGGGAATCAGTACAGGTCTACAACGCTAAAGGCGATCGCCTGCGCCGATCTCCCCAAACCCTAAACTGGAATCCAACGATGGTGGAGAAGCAGGGCTTTAAGCACTATATGCTCAAGGAGATTTACGAACAACCTGGAGTATTTCGTTCTGGCTTAGCCACCTACATCAGTGATGCCAATCAAGTCCATTTACACCTCCCCGCAGGATTTACAGAAAAGATAGAACGGGTGGAAATAATCGCCTGCGGCACAAGCTGGCACGCCTCATTAGTTGGTAAATATCTCCTAGAGCAACTCGCAGGGGTTCCCACTACCGTTCAATATGCTTCGGAATATCGATATTCGCCGCCGCCATCCTTAGCTAATACTTTGGTAATTGGCGTGACCCAATCGGGCGAAACCGCCGATACCCTCGCCGCTTTAGAGTTAGCCAAGTCAAGAGGCGATCGCTGCCTCGGCATCACCAATCGCGTGGAAAGCTCCATCGGCAGAATCGCTGACGCGGTGATTGATACCCAAGCAGGAATTGAGATCGGCGTTGCCGCGACCAAAACCTTCGTGACTCAGTTATTAATTTTCTATCTACTAGCTCTAGAGTTTGGAGCCGCTAATGGCAAAATTTCTGAAGCGCGGAACCAAGAGATCGTTGAAGGACTGCGCCAACTTCCTGCCTATATGGAACGGATTTTGGAAAGCCAAGAACGCTATATTGAAGACCTGTCGCGACAATTTACCCATACCAAAGACTTTATCTTTCTTGGTCGTGGCATTAACTTCCCGATCGCCCTCGAAGGCGCACTCAAGCTCAAAGAAATTAGCTACATCCACGCAGAAGGCTATCCCGCAGGCGAAATGAAGCATGGGCCGATCGCTTTACTAGATGAAGATGTACCCGTGGTGGCGATCGCCACCCCTGGGGCTGTTTACGAAAAAGTGCTGTCCAATTCTCAAGAAGCCAAGGCGAGGGATGCCAAATTAATCGGTGTTGCTCCATTGGATGACCCTGCCGCCGATGAGGTATTCGATCACATTCTGCCAATTCCCATCGTTGATGAAATTTTTTCGCCTGTACTTACCGTAATCCCCTTGCAGCTTCTGTCCTACCATGTGGCGGCTCATCGTGGGCTAGACGTCGATCAACCTAGAAATTTAGCCAAGTCCGTCACCGTTGAATAACCCCATATTATTGCGGTGCTTTGCACCGCAATAATCTTACTAATCAGATGTCTCTACCAATTCTCTATTCTTTTCGGCGTTGTCCCTATGCCATTCGTGCAAGGATGGCGATCGCTTATGCCAATATCGACTATGAACTTCGAGAGGTTTCCCTCAAAAATAAACCTCAAGCAATGTTAGATATCTCGCCAAAGGGAACAACGCCTGTAATGCAGGTTTTTAGCGATCGCGGCACAATAGTTTTAGAAGAAAGCTTAGACATCATGAATTGGGCTTTACAGCAGCGAGATCCCGCAGGATGGATAGATCTAGATGACTCACAAAAGGCGATCGCGCAGCAACTAATCGAGACTAATGACTCGACCTTCAAAAAGTCCCTCGATCAATACAAATATCCCAATCGCTTTCCCGATCATCCCCAAGAGTTCTATCGCCAACAGGGAGAAGTATTTTTACAGGTTCTCGAATCTCAGCTAAGAGAGAATCATAATTTTTTGATCTGCGATCGCCAAACCCTAGCCGATGTTGCCATTTTTCCTTTCATCAGGCAGTTTGCTTACGTCGATATAGAATGGTTTCAGGGCTGTGTCTATACACACTTGCAGCAATGGCTGCAATGGCATGAAGCCAGTTATCTCTTTGTGATAGTAATGCAGAAATCTCCTGTATGGAATCCATGAAAATCTCAAAAAATGAGTTATGCTGCCTTAGAAGTTTATTAAAGAATTAAATCCAGTTCTCACAGCCACTATGTTAAATTTAATTTTAGTTTAAGATAAAATTCTTTATAATGACCGAACAAAATAAAGCACTCATTCTCCAGTTTTACAAAGCTTTTGATGATCGCAAGATAGAAAAAGCTTTAGAAATTCTGTCTCCAAATTTTGTTGCTCATCTTGCAGGTACACCTGAACCTTTAGATAAAGAAAAGTTCAAGCAGTTTGGAATGTCATTTTATTTAGCTTTCAGACAAGGAAAACATATTTTTGACGAAGTAATTGTTTCTGAAGACAAGGTGATAACTTGTGGAACATTCACAGCGACACATCTAGGCGAATTTCAGGGTCTTCCGCCAACGGGTAAGCAAATCAGCTTGTCCATTATGCACATTGATCGAATAGAAGATAGAAAAATCGTTGAGCATTGGGGACAAGGCGATGCTCTGGGATTGATGCAGCAGTTAGGGATAGTTTTCCTGCCAAGTCCAAGACTATTGTTTTTAAGTCTGAGGGAGGTCGTATCGAAACCGTTTAGGAAAGACACGAAATAGCCGCATCAAAAAAACATGTACTAATTGTCTTTTAAAGTTCCCCTAAGACCTTAACTTCACCCTCATCGTCTGCTCGAACCACAACTATTCCGCCCGATCGCGGTACGATTCCAGTCAAAGAAGTAATGTTGACCTGATGTGTAACCATGACCGTAACGCCACTTTTTGGGCGATGTTCAACGATTAGGCGGCGAGTTTGGGCAGTTTGGCTATCATCAGTACTGCGATCGCGAAAAAATGAATTTAAGGCAGGCTGAGGTTTAACATCTCCTAAGTTCATTAGCCTAGCTGTTTCTAGGCAACGACACCACTGGCTCGACAACACCTGACTAACCCGAATACCTCGGCGACGAAAGGCTCGACCTATCTCACGGGCTTGTTCTCGCCCTTCCTCTGACAAATTGCGCTGAGTACTGCAATCATCAATGCGAAACTCTTCAGGATCACCAGTACCAGGGGCGATCGCATGGCGCATTAACACGACCGTTCCCGAATTTCTCAATAGCGCCCATTCATCATTTGCAACACTTGCCATCGACTGAAAACTGGATGTTGCTGACACCATCATCGAAATAGCGATCGGGACAATATTTGGCATCATAAATCTTTAACTACTCAGCAATTCCCATTATAAAAGCTGATTTTTAGTGCATCGCAGCTTAGCTGCGATGTACTAAAAATTGTCAAAATTCAAGAATTATTGATGCTATAGCAATCCTAAATAAGTTGTGAGAGGCTTCGACTTCGCTCAGCCAACCTGCACTGCACTGATGGCTGAGCGAAGTCGAAGCCCTATTTCTCTCATAAATGTCTTAGGCCTGCTATATGCAAAGCGCCAATAATTCTCGGATAGGAAGGGAGTAACATAAAGTTATAAGCAGCAAAATTAGCAGTCCCAAATCATTCATGAGCAAAATGGATATTCATGCATTAAGAGAAGACTATAAAAAAGGAGAACTAAGGCGTAAAGATCTACAAGATGACCCTTTTAAACAGTTTGAGACTTGGTTTCAACAGGCCTGTGAGGCTGAGTTGTTAGAGCCAAATGCTATGACTCTAACTACAGTCGCTGCCACAGGACAGCCCTATGCTCGCACCGTCTTACTGAAATATTTTGATCAAAAGGGACTAGTTTTTTTTACTAATTATGAAAGTCGCAAGTCTCAGCAAATAGGAACAAACCCTCAAGTCTCGATTCTATTTACTTGGCTACCACTTCAACGTCAAGTCCATATCACAGGCAAAGCCGAAAGAGTCACCACCGCCGAATCTTGGGAATACTTTTCTTCGCGACCTCGCGGGAGTCAGTTGGGAGCTTGGACTTCTCAACAAAGTTCCATCATTTCTTCACGGCAGTTACTGCTAGCTCAATTTGAAGAAATTAAGCGCAAGTTTCAAGATGGTGAGATTCCGTTACCTGACTTTTGGGGTGGCTATCGCGTTGTCCCCAATAGTTTTGAATTTTGGCAAGGTTGCAGTAATCGCCTACACGATCGCTTCCTGTATAGTCAGCAAGATGCCGATCCATCATGGAAGATTGAAAGACTTTCCCCTTAAAGATGACCTACAGTATGACCTTCAGCTTAATTTTATTTATGGGTGTGATTAGCATTGGATACCCAGTCACGATACTAGTCAACCCTTTGGCAAGTGTTCAAGACTCCCATATTCAGGGCAATACACCAAAAGATTTTGATCAGGTTCTCAAGCGTGACCTGCTCAGATATTTCCAAGCCTTAGACGATGGCAGCGTAACTGTTGAGTATGAGATGTTAAGAGACATCGCTACTCAATCAGGGGTTGCTTTGCCCAAGTATTACGTCTGGGTGAAAATATATGGACCAGAGGGAATAGTGGCTGAAGGTGCGGTCAAAGTGGCGGCGATCGAAAAAAAGAAGTTTGAGGTGTTGAACTACTTGTCGATCACTGATTTAAAAGAGTCTCCCGACAGAATTAATCAGATATTTCCCATGCCCGTAGGCGATAAAATCCGAACAAAATTAACTCAAGTAGAGTGAAGGCGACGCGAAGCGTCGCCTTCACTCTAGGCGGACTCATGGGCATAAATCATTGCTCCAATTAGTCCAACTTCAGGGTTTAAAACTACATGAATGGGAATATCAGACAAGATAGGGCTAACTCGACCCTTGAATTTGAGAATCTCTAGAAAGTTACTTTCTTGGAGTAAGGGCAATATTTTAGGAGCGATTCCCCCTGCAATATACAAGCCGCCGTTGGGAATCAGCTTTAGAGCTAAGTTGCCCGCTTCCGCAGCATATGCCGAGACAAAGATTTCCATAGTCTGCATTGCTAAAGGATCAGACTGCGTTAGCGCAGCCTCAGCGATCGCACCTCCATCGACTAGCAAGCTTGTAGTCCCTTGGCGATCGCATAGAAACTCATAAATTGTCACAATCCCCAAGCCTGAAACCACACGCTCCACTGAAGCGCGATGATGATGTTTCAGTAAATATTGCAGCAACTCTATTTCTAGTGCATTTCTGGGTGCAAAGTCTGTATGCCCACCCTCAGTTGCGTTCACTTCATAGCGATCGCCGCCCCAAGTCAAATAAGCTTCTCCTAGTCCTGTCCCTGCACCGATCACTGCCATTGGTGCATGGGTTTTAGCCTTACCCCCTTGCAAAGTACAGAGATCCTCAGGTTTCAGCCCTAAGATCCCATAGCCTACCGCCACAAAGTCATTGATTAAATTAACTTTAGAGCTTTCGCTAATACCTAATACTTCGGCAAGGCGATCGCTCTCAATTACCCATCCTAAATTAGTTAGCTGTGAACGGCGATCGCTCACAGGACCAGCGATGCCAAAGCAAGCAGAAGTAAGTGGTGGCAGATTCTGTAAATTTGACCTAGCCAGCGTCATAAACTCAACTAGAAGCTCTTCAAAGGTGGCATAGTCACCACTGGCGAAGCGTTGATCATACAGTCTTTCAAAGCCCTGTGCATTGCTTTGCACCAGACTCAGCAAAGTCTTTGTGCCGCCAATATCTCCAGCTAAAATCAATTGCATGGTTGCATATTCCACTGTAAAAAATGATGTAGCGATCGCCACTCCTATCCCAATTTTCTCACGAGGGTGGCAATTCTTAAATGGGTTACATGAGTGCTTAGATGACCTGAAATCTAGGATTATTTCGCAAAGAAGTCGCATCAAAAGACTGCGCCCAAGTTAAATAATCGCCATTAATCTTTTGACTATCTGGAGCAATTAATAATGCTAGATAATTTGATTGTTGCCTAATAACGATCGCCGTGTGATCTTTGCCATGAATCACCGCATGAGTAAAGTTTTCCACAGGCAGGGAAGCTGTCAACAAAGACTTTAGCCCCAGAGCTTGAAAAATTGGCTGCACCCAAGTCAAGCTTCTACTACCATCCATAAGTGCGTAGTATTCTTTTGGCAAGCCGCTTAAGTCAAAGGTTGCAGCTCCAAGTGTTTTGTTTTCAAATAAAGATTGATCTTCTGCGGTCATATTCTCTCAGTGAGGCGATCGCTAGTCACTTGCATAGGACTAGACAGAATTAACTTGTTGTTTAGGAAATACGTTTGCATTTCTCCTTTCCCCTTGACCTTAATTTTGCCACGATCAGTGAATGAATACTTATGTTTTAAAGCCGCGTAGGTTATATCCGAAACTTGAATATGATCGGACAGTCCGTGAGACTCCATCCGACTGGCGATATTAACCGTATCCCCCCATAGATCATAGATAAATTTCTTAATTCCGATTACCCCCGCTACCACTGGTCCCGTGTTAATGCCGATCCGAATTTTAAAGGGTTCTCCGTAGTGATCGGCAAATTTACTGATCACGCGCTGCATATCCAGAGCCATATCGGCGATCGCCTCCGCATGGTCAGGACGATGCATTGGTATTCCTCCCACCACCATGTAAGCATCACCAATAGTTTTGATTTTTTCTAGCCGATATTTTTCTGCTAAGCCATCAAATTCCGAAAAAATCTCGTTGAGAAAACATACTAATTTAATTGGTGAAATACTTGATGATAATTCCGTGAAGTTCACAATATCTGCAAATAAAACTGTGGCTTCACTAAACCCATCCGCAATTACTGTTTCTCCTTGCTTAAGTCGATCAGCGATCGCATCGGGCAAAATATTGAGCAGCAATTGCTCGGATACATCCTTCTCCTGCTGAATAATCAATTCGGCTTGTTTTCGCTCAGCTATTTCCTTGATAATGCGCTCATACATCTGGTTAAAAGCAACCATCACATCCCCGACTTCATCATTGCGAGTCACCACCATTGAGTGAAACTGTAGATCTGCTTGCTCCCGACTAATCGAATCCCCCACCAGTTCTAAATCTTCCCGCAGTTTTAAAACTGGCAAAATTACGATCGCCCCCAAAATCACCAAGGTACTTACCGTAACAAATATCGAAATAATCGCCACTAACCCCACAATTCGCCATACATAAGCAATTAGCTCCTGCTTAATAAAGCTCACATCATGGCGCACTACCAATACATACTTACTCCCAAATTGCTGACCATTCCAAGCCACATCATAGCGATCACCAGCAGTACGCATCTTTGCAACTGGGCGATCGCGCACATCGTTCGCTGTTAAGGGAGACTTCTCCCCTGTACTGCTAATCTTCTTCCCCGTCTGATCCTCCAGCGCCCAACCCGTGATGTTTGCATCTGCTTTAACTAATTGAGCTAAGTCAAGGAGTTGCTGTTCGGTTGTGGTTGAACTTGCAGCTTGCAAAAAGAACCTCGCCCGAATTGCAGAGACATTCTCCGTTTTCTCAATCAGTTCTTGCTCACGCCTAAAGTAAGAAGGCACAAGAATGATTGCTTCAATCACGACAATACTTACAAAAACCCAAAAGGCTATCCGTCTCGATAGTTTTGCTTTGGCTAAGCTCAACAGCGCTTGCGATCGCTCTTCCATGCGTTTCCACTACTTCTATAGCCATAGCTGTGAGTGTGATTCATAGCTATGGCTATATTAATACCCTTACGATGTCATTATTACAACAGTCATAGCGCTTAAAAAGCAAAAGGGGCGCGAAGCGCCCCTTTTTATTTACCTCTTATTTACCTCAATGCTGAGTTTTTCGACTTTTCGACTTCGCGATCTTTTTTGCCGCGCCAGATAAATCTGAGGGGAGTACCCTCGAACCCAAGGGTTTTGCGGAACTGATTTTCGATATAGCGCTTATAGTTGTCATTAAAGCGATGAGGGTCATTTACAAACAAAATGATCGTTGGCGGGCTATCGGAAATCTGCGTACAGTAATAGACCTTGCCTTGCTTGCCGCCGCGACTAGTTGGGGGCGCGTGCCATGTCACTGCTTCATTAAGAGCTTCATTTAAAATAGCGGTAGGAACGCGGCGCTTGTGTTGTTCAGCAGCGATGTCTACGCGATCGAGAATTTGAGTAACCCGCTGACCTGTGAGTGCACTCACAAAAATAATCGGCGCATAGTCCACAAACATCAATCGGCTCATTACCTCAGCAGTGTAGTCGTAGATAGTGTAAGAATCTTTTTCGATCGCATCCCACTTATTGACCACAATCACACAAGCTTTGCCCTCGTCATTAATCCGACCTGCGAGCTTTTGATCTTGATCGGTCACGCCATCAAGGGCATCAATCACCAACAAAACCACATCTGATCGACTGATCGCTTTAAAAGCTCGGTTGATACTAAAAAACTCAATCCCATAGTCAATATTTTTTTTGCGGCGGACACCAGCCGTATCGATCAAGCGGTACTTTTTACCATCGCGCTCCACCGACATATCGATCGCATCGCGAGTTGTCCCCGAAATAGGACTGACAATGCTACGGTTTTCACCAATGAAAGAATTTAGCAAGCTGGATTTACCCACATTAGGGCGACCAATAATGGCGACCTTAATTTCATCGCTTTCCTTGATTACTTCTTCAGGAGGTGGCAAATGCTTGACCAGCTCATCCAGTAACTCGCCAGTGCCGTTACCGTGAATTCCCGACAAAGGGATCGGCTCACCCAAGCCTAGATTCCAAAACTCGGCAGCCAAGGAAAGCCCATACTTAGAACCTTCACACTTGTTAACTGCCAACAGCACAGGAATATTTTGTCGCCGTAGCCAGCCACCAAGCTGTTCATCGGCATCAGTAATTCCTGCCAAACCATCAACCACAAAAATTACTGCCGACGACTCACGAATGGCGATTTCCGCCTGTTCACGAATCATTGGCAAAAATTCAGTCTCATCATCAAAGACTAGACCACCTGTATCCACAACTTGAAATTCGTGCTTTCCCCAAAAGCATTCGCGATAAACGCGATCGCGGGTGACACCTGGTTGATCGTAGACGATCGCATATTGCTCACCCGACAAACGGTTCACGAGCGTAGATTTGCCCACATTAGGGCGACCGACAATAGCAACAATCGGTAGGGGCATGGCTTTACAATTTAAAATTCCGAACTCATAAGTTTATCTTTAAACAAACCTTTAAGTCAATCAAAAAAATAAGAATTGTGTTGTCAGCGCCGAAGGCGCTGACAACACAAAACCTGAATCGAGGCGCTTCGCGCCTCGATTCAGGTTTTAAACGCGATCTAGTGAATACTTTGCTGCTGCCGAAACCTGTGGATGAGCATCTTTAACTAAATAATTTAGAGCCGACAAGCTCTTGTCACACTTGAGATTGCCCAATGCTTCCGCTAGTCGCTGCCGTGTCAGCCAATCCTCAGATTGAGCAAACTTGAGAATTTTTTCCACACAACGGATATCACCAACCTCCCCCAAAGCTGCGATCGCGGCTTGATGCAGCATTGTCTCCTCACTATCCAAAGCTTGAATCAGCGCATCATAGGCGCGGACATCGCCCAAATTGCCCAAAGATACCGCTGCACTAAACCTGACGAGCCACTCCGTATCCTCATAAAAAGCTCTTAGCAAAGGCTCCACAGCACGGTTATCTTGCAAATACCCCATCGCGCCCGCCGCATCAGCACGAATCCCATAGTCATTTTCCGTCTCTAAAATTTTTGCCAACACAGGAAAGCAATCTTCCGTATGCTTAAGCCCTAGCGCAAATACAGCCATAGAGCGAATTTGCAAGTTTTCATCATCAATTACTTTTAAAATTAAAGGTACGGCTTGCTCAGGGGATAAATTTCGTAATGAAACTAAAGCTCGCAAGCGATCGCGAGAATTTTCACTCTCTAATTTCTGGGCAATCTCATGCAACCCCTGATCTGAGGCTGTCTCTGGGACTTGGTTTGGATCAGAAAATGACATAATTTAAGACACTTATGCAAGGATTGAACTTGTGATGGCAAAGTTTTGTGCCACCACAAAATCTATTTTATTGGAAATGCCCTTACTGGATGATATAAACATCCTTGCTTAGTGTGTTAGGATACATTACATTAGTGTAAGGGAATACATTAGCTCGAAATATCTGTATCTTACTTAGCAAATTTAGTTGTACGTAAGAGGTATCTTTATACAGATTTGGAGTTTTCTCAAAGCCCCATCATTAATCAAACTTAAAATTTACTCTCGTGAGGAGTGGAAAATGAAGAAAGTATCTATGAATTTAGCTGGCGGCTTGAGCTTGTTGGGCGTAATTGGTGCAGTTGCTGCATCCCCAGCATTTGCCGAAACAGGCGTATCTCAAATCAGTCAAGCAGTGAGCAATGATCCAGTTGCTCAAAATGTAACTTCTGTATCTCAACTTAGCGATGTCCGTCCTACTGATTGGGCTTTTACTGCATTACAATCTCTCGTCGAGCGTTATGGTTGTATTGCTGGCTATCCTGACAGCACCTACCGTGGCAACCAAGCTACCAGCCGTTACGAATTCGCTGCTGGTCTAAATGCTTGCTTAGACAAAATCAACGAAATCATCTCCGCAGGTCTAGCTGACAAGGTATCCCAAGAAGACCTCGCTACCCTACAAAGGCTTCAAGAAGAGTTTGCGGCTGAACTAGCAACCCTCCGTGGTCGTGTTGATGCCCTCGATGCTAAGACCGCCAAGCTCGAAGCTCAACAGTTCTCCACCACCACCAAGCTTTCTGGCGAAGCAATCATGTCAGTTCAAGGCGGTAGTGGTAACAATTTCAATGGTACAAACAGCACCAACATCTTCGTATCTAGCCGCGTTCGTCTAGATTTGAATACTAGTTTCACTGGCTCTGACTTATTGAAGACCAGACTAGAAGTTGGTAACGGTGCTGGTGGAAGCGTTCCTGGAGCCTTCGGTGCTCTCGCTGGTCCTGGTCCTTTGGGTAACACCAATATTGGTTTTGATACCTACGGTCAAGATTATACTGGACTACCTTCAACCTTTACACTTGCAAAGCTTCGCTATGACTTCAATGTTGGCGATCAAGTGCGTGTATCCTTAGGGCCTGTTATGCATGCCTATGACCACATTGATACCAATAGCTTTGCAAATAATGAAGCTGTAGACTTTGCTTCAACCTTCTTCATCAACAATCCCTTACAGATTCTGATTAATGGTCAGACTGGCGGTGCTGGCGCATTTGTTGACTGGAATGTTAACAAGAGTCCATTTAGCATCCGTGCTTTGTATCTCGCAGGCAACGGTAACTCTCCTACAGGTGTTGCTGCTGGAAATGCTACGGTTGGTAACCTTGGTGCAATTAATACTGGCTTGTTCGGTGATCCATACCAAGGAACTGTTGAGTTAGAGTACGCACCTAAGACTGCAGAAGGAAGTAAGCCCTTTGCTCTGAAGCTTCAGTACACCGGTGGATCTGTTGATAATGTTGATATTAAGTCTGGTGGCGTAAACGTAGAGTGGGCTTTCTCCAAGTCTATCGCGGCATTCGGTCGCTATGGATTTGGTACAATTGATGCCACTCGTTTAGCTGTTGCTAATGGTCTAGTCAATGCTGGAGCCAAAACTGATGTTCAAACTTGGATGTTTGGTCTAGCCTTCCCTGATCTATTCAAGGAAGGAGCAACTGGCTCTGTTGCAGTCGGTCAGCCTTTGATTGTTAGTGGTGGTGGTTCATCTCAAACCAACTTGGAATTGTTCTACAACTTCCCAGTTACCAGCAATATCCGCATCACTCCTGATGTTCAATTCATCTTCAACCCTAACAACAGCACCAGTAGCACTATCTTTGTTGGTACTTTGAGAACTGTATTCACTTTCTAGTTTTTACGAGCTAGTCAAGATAAAAAAGGGATCACATTGTGATCCCTTTTTTTGTGACTCAAAACAGAAATGGCGGCGCTTTGCGCCGCCATTTCTGTTTTGGCGAAGCTATCTCAGCCCCATGAGAGTTTTGGTCATAGGGAAATAGGTTGCCCATACTTTAGGATCGGGGCGGCTTACCCATTCGCGACGCGAGACTATTAACTGAAGAATAATTGCTGCTTGGTCTTGGCTCTGGGCAGTTACCTTGACGGATACATCAGAGACTAAAACTTCACTGTCAAAAGTGCGCTGAACTGCTGATCTCGCTAATGTTTCAGCTTTGCGGGTCATGACGGTAAAACCTTCAGCTTGATTGACCTGTAGTCTGATATCTACTTCACGGCGTTCAGCCAAGACACTACTAGCGATCGCCATAGAAGATACACAAGCGATCGTGCCAAAGGTAAGGACTTTGGAAAGCCCACAAAACTGCTCAGTCAAATTAGAAAGCAGCGAGCCATGGGAGTAATTGTTCATAGTTATACAGCCTATTAATATTTAAGTAGTACCCTGCATTTGCCAGAAACTCACAAGGAAATATGTGCAAAATTCGTCAGGATATTAGCAAAAAACTGGGAAAGATGTGTGCTATTGTCTGCTAACAAATTTGGCTTTAGAGTTTAGCCCATTAAGCATCATAATTTCATTTAATTTATCTAATTTATTTAACTTCAAGGAAGATCACCTAGGGGGTGCTATGTCAAAAGTTCAAATTAATAACTTAATTAACGAAATTAACTCCCTACTGAGTCAACCAATGGGTTCAGTATCGCGCAGTATATCTGCGGATACTTTGCAGCAAAGAGAGCAATTAAAGCAATTGCGATCGCATCTTGAAAATTTGACAGACGACACATATTTAGGCAATTTGGCGCAGCAGTATCAAGATTTGGTTGTCAGATTGCAAAATAAAGATCAGAGTCGCACAAATATATCAGTAGCCAGTAATGAAAAATCTAAAACGGATAAACTAGAGATACCCTCACCTCTGGTTCGTCCTGTAGCTAGCAATGTATTTAGCGCTGAATCTGACTTATTAATGGAAAACAGCACAATGACGAACGGTACTCCCGATCCTAACTCCACCTTTGTCAACGATCGCATGATTGCCTCACTCCAGCAAGCAATTCAGCAAACATTGCAGCAGGTGGTTAAAGAGTCAGTTCAACTATCGGTGCAACAAGTAGTTAGCCAGACCCTAGCCGTGGAAAGAGCGCTAATGGTAGGCGAAATTTCAGCTAGCTTAAATAAAATTGTAGAGGCGCAGCAAAGATCGCAGATAAGTCAAGAGTTGATTAGTTTAAATCAACAAAAGCAAAAGTTAAGCGCTGAAATCTCTCAGTTAGAATCGGATCGCGCTTCTTGGATGCAACAGTTCCAAGAATTTCAAAATAATCAACAACAGTCCTTAGATCGATCACTACAGTCAGTCGATAATTATTTACGCGAACAAATCAATGACACCTTACAACAAACTGTAACAACCACTGTCGCCGAGTCGGTATCTCAGACTTTGCAGGAAAATTTAAATAATCGTCCATTGCCTCTTAGCACCCCTGAGCCTGTTCAAAATCAAGAGTTTGTCAACAAAGTACAGGAACAGACGGATCGGTTCCTCTTGCAACTAGATGCAATGTTTAGCTCGACTTTTAGATCTCTGGAAGAAGATATTCAGGGCTATCAAAACGCGATCGCGGCGAAACTCGGATATATGGAGACTCTAGAGCAGAAAGGAGAGGCTCTAATTAGTTCTTTGGTCGAAAAAATTAACCAACAATCGCCATCTTCTGCTGATCGCCAAAATGATCGTCAGATACTTAATCAATTTGATGCTCCTATCTCAGTCGATAGCTTTGCTAATTTGCCAGAGGATATTCCTCCTTTGTATTTAGAAACTGCGATCGCTGAGCCAGCCGATGAAAATCTAATCAATGCCTTACTGGCAGGTAATCAATTTGGTGAGGCGGTCGCCGCTACAAGCACCAATGATGACATCGCCCCAGATGCTGAAGTAAATACAGTCGATCCAGAGCCAGTTAACCCTGATATTACCGAGATAGAGTCGTTCTTAGCCGCCCCTGTCGATAGCCTGTTTGAGGATTCATCCCCAGATAATCTAGGGAAGGTTTTAGATGCGACTAGGGAAGGCTTTGACAGTAGCATCATTACCGAATATCGCGGTGCGCTCTTGGCGAACTCCCTCAATCCAGATTTTGATGTGGAAGCTACCACTCAGATCGTAGAAGCCTTTAATTTCGCATCTCCAGACTCAGACGGTGAAGACGATCAAAATCTGTTTTTGGATTTACCGATTGAGGAGGCTTTTGATGAAGTGATCGCGATCAATAGGACTACCGAAGCCGATGAAGACCCAGAGCTGTTGCGATGGCTAGAAGATAGTAGCCATAGCCCCAGCCCTGCTGGCTTCTCGGATATTTCCCCTGACGAAGAACTAATGTCATGGCTGGGAAATGATGCAATTGACATGGCGAAGTTATCTCCTCAGGAACAGCCTCAGGAGATCGGTATCCCCTTACCTGAGCTTGAAGTTGATTTAACCTCTGAGGAAGTCGGTAGCCTATCGATCAACCAGATTGATGACGCTACTGATAGTCAATCTCCTAATATTGAAAAGCAAATTGAACAGTTTTTTAATGATGCGGTTAGTGATCAAGCCGATGACTCCGACGAGTCCTTGATATTGCTACCCAATGGCGGCGGCGATGAACTTAGTTTTCCAGACTGGGAAGATTCACTGCTGAAAGAGCTTAATCATGATCTGGCGCGCCTTGATGCGGGAGTTGGTACAGACCCACTAATAGCCGCTAACCTCGACCAGTTTATTCGTAACACCCCCTACACCATCACCAACTGGGATTTGCAAGAATCCCAATCCTATCCCACGATTATTGAGGTTTCCGCTCAGACTTCTGATAGTCAAGCCGACTCACCGTTTGCTGAACTTTCTGAAAATGAAGAACTAGAAATTCCCCCAATTATTGAAAATCCTGAGACTTTATTTGCCGAGGCTCCCCTTGCTAATACCTCCGACCTAGGAGAACAAGGCGAGATTGTGGTTGAGATTGCTGATTTGCAGGCGGCTCCTTTTGCCACATCCTCCAACGAGCTTCCAGAGATCTTTGGCAATACCGATGAGCTATTTGTAACCAAGGACGAGCCAACTGCTCTCTCTCCTGAGGTTTCTGGCGGTGACGACATGGATCACATATTTGCGGAAGTAATTGCGGAAAATGCAGCTAAATATTCACAAGCAACTCCTTTTGAGACCCAAGATGAACTGGATCAGTTGTTCATGCGATCGCCAAGCACGTTGATTACGGAAACAAATATTACGGAACCCAATTATGTTGATCTCAATAATCCTGATCAAAGCTTAGATTTAGAGGATGAAAGTGGGCTAGACACATTGCTATTTGGATTTGATCCTGACTTAGAAGTATCTTCTAGCCCAGAATCTGATACCACTATGCAGGTTGTATCCAGAGATGAATATGACAACATTGATGTTGGAGCAGTTACGTCTCGGGAACCAATTACTTTCTCAGAGCCAATTGAGTTTATTCAAGAACTCGATACGATATTGCAGTCTTACATTCCTCCCAGCGATCGCCCTGACTCAGAAGTTACTAGTTTTGCTGAACTGGGGGAAATGCCAACCGTACTGGAGCTTCCAAACTTAATTGAGCAGGAGCGTGAGATTACACAGGAGGATAGCTGGAGTGCCGCTTTAGCCGAACTTGAGGCAAATCTGTCGCAACCGTTGGTGGAAGCTGAGATTCCCATCGAAAAGCCAGATCTGTCGGCTGATGAGTTTTTTGCCTCTTTGGAATATGAAAAATTAAATTCCTTTGCTGATATCGCCGAATCCAGTAAAAGTGCAAATATTCAAGAGTCCTCCAGTAACATTCTGGATGAGCTGGCTGGGCTGATCGAAGATAGCGAGATGGCGGAAGATCTACTCCTCAATGAATTCGCTGATGCCCAAAATGAACAACAGGAATCCAATCAGTCGGAGGAGCAGGCTAGTTACCCAGAAACTGACTGGGATAATCTTTTAAATGACTTGAATGCATTTAGCTTTCGCGAACCATTACTTGACGATCAACGGCAGATGCTAGGTTTGTCGTCGGTTGCACCGATCTCTGACACTAGCGAAGGGGTGTTGGATATTGACTCGTCAGTGATTGAACTGCAAAGACTTGCCCTCATTGCCCCACCTGAGCCTAAAGAAAACTATAGCCATGAGCATAACTGGATTTTGGGTGTAGATTTTGGTAGCAAGTCAATTCGAGCTAGTTTGCTGAATAGCGATACGGGCAAGGTTTACCATCTATCGTTTGGCGATGCTGAAGAGATCCCTTGTAAGTTGGCTTGGTCAAGTTCGCAAAATGTTGATGATCCTGTCACGAAGGACATCCGTGTACTTACTAAGAGAGCTAAAAGTTCAGGTGGATCAATTGATGCAGGCATTGAAGAAGGCGAAATCCCCATCTATCAATTTAAGCATTTTCTCAAAATTGGGTTGCCCTACCGTGGCGTTAGTGCTTGGCAGCCAATTATGCAATGGTCTAGCAATCAACAGGTAAGTCTGCGCTGGCTGATTGCTGCTCTTAAGAGTTTATTTGAACAAATTCAAACTCGCGCTCAGCACCCTCAGATTCCTGACCTTGGCTTGATCTTGCTTAAGCTGAGTGGGGTTGTGTTTGGATATCCATCTAATTGGTCGGATACCTATATCCTCAATGTTCGGGAGGCGATCCTGAAGGCAGGGCTGGTGAGCCAAGCTGAACAGGTGATGGCAGTCGAACAGGCGATCGCCCCTGCATTATCTTTAATTCACACTCAGCAGATTGCTTCAGAAATTACTTTGTTGATCGATGTGGGCGCAGTTTCAACCAGTCTCTGCTTGACTAAAGAAATTGGCATACCGACCCAATCGCAAAGCCTTGATCGCAGCAAAGTGCATTTGCTCAGCTTTGACTATGCGGGGCTGAGTATTAGTCAAGATATTATTGCTAGTCTGTTCCATCCTCACTGGCAACTAATTACTAATCCCAATCGCCATGTATGTAACTTTGAGAATATCCAATTTCCTGAAGTTGGTGATCCTGCGATCGCGAAGAGAATTTTACTAAATCAATATTTATTAAGTTCTACGGTTGGTCAGCAGATGTTGGAACTCGCCGATCAAGTCAAAATTGCCTTTAGTAAAGATATCAACCTTGATACTTGGAACGAGGAAATCCTAGGACAGCCTCTTGTCGTCTTGCGCCGCGAGCTAGAGAACCTCATCTTGCAGCCATTTATTCAACGGATTAATCGCGAACTAAACATGATTCTCAGTAATGTGGGCATTATTGGAGATGATGTGCGTCAGGTCTATCTAGTTGGGCATACGGCGCATATTCCATTGCTGTCCCGCTGGATTTCGCAAAAGCTACCCAATGTGGTAGTGAATACTCTAGTCGGTTCGGCGGTAGCGAGTGGGCTGGCCGTGGCTCCCCTCTATCCTGCGCTGCACAATGTCGCCCGTCAGCAATACTCCGATTATTTCTTGTTAGAAGAAATCTGCCGACTTAACCTTACTAAACCCGTGAATCCCACGCAACTGCTGAAGCAATTGCAAATGCAAGGTATCAATATCAAAGTCTGCCGCGATCGCATTTTGACTTTCTTGCAGGGAGATTTACCTGCGGGGCTATTTCCTTGGCTAGAGCCAGAGCAAGCGATGGTGTTGGAAGATCCGACCTTAAGCAGCGATCTTTATATGGGCAAGCTATTTGAGCTAGAAACCGATGGTACTTATCAACCCAATGTAACTAAGTTTCAGCAGCTCCGAGTCTATCTACAGGCGATTACTAGCAACATGAGTCAAACTCTCAACGAGCCGCTTGTTTTTCCTGAGCTAGTAAATTAGGCTTTGACACCTCGGCTTCGCTCAGCCACAAGTAATATATAGCAAAGCAAGTTTTGCTTAGGACATAAAACCCAAGAATCGAGTGGCGGCGCTTCGCGCCGCCACTCGATTCTTGGGTTTTGGTTTACATGACTACTTTAGTTCTGATAAAGCCTTACGGACTTTTGAGATACCTTCCACATTCCCACTGCGACTGAAAAACCTTTCCGCATTTTCCAGCATCTCGCGAGCTTCGCTAAATCTTTGCTGAGCAGCCAATATTTTACCCAAAGCCAAGTAAGTGTCGGCATTTTCAGGATCGACTTCTAAAATTTGCCGATAAGCGACGATCGCCCCCGATACAGAGCCTTGCTTTACATAGAGACTGGCAATGGAGTTTTGCAGCTCGATAACTTGATTGGGTGGGATATTGCGAGAGTTAGCCGCACGGCGCAGAGAGGTAATCGCCTCTGCATAATTGCCTTGATTTTCAAAAATTGTGGAAATGGCGAGGTTTGCTTTAGGATGACGCGGATTAACTTCGAGGGCGCGTTTGTATTTGGCGATCGCCTCATCGGTCTGGTTGCGCTCTGCAAATAAGTTACCAACAGCAACTAGGACATCGGCATTAAAGGGAGCAACCCGATCAGCTTGGCTATAGGCTTCAAAGGCGGCTTGGCTATCTCCCGACAGCTTCAGGACATAGCCCAAATTGAGGTATACCGATGGATCTTGCGGTGCGATCGCGATCGCCTGACGATATATTTTTGCTGCTTCTGCGTATTTTTTCTGCTCAGTTAACAAAAAGCCAACACTGTTGTAGGCATCAACATTTTTACTGTCAAGAGCAATCACGCGGCGATAAGCCGTAAGTGCGTTGGGATAGTCCTTGATTCTGACATAAACAAATCCTAGGGCATTAAAAGCTTTAGCGTTATTAGCATCGAGCTTAGTAGCTGTTTCTAGAGCCGCGATCGCGCTCGAATAATTGCTCTGTTGGGTCAATAAAAAACCAAGACTGGTCAGAATACGTGAATTTTTTGGTTCCAGTTTTGATGCTTCTTGGTAGGCAGTGATTGCCCCTGAAATATCGTTTTTTTGCCAGAGCTGTCGCCCTTGCTTGATCCATTCCGTAGCATCTTTTTTCGCTTGGGCTTGGGCTTTGTCAATAGCTGGGAAATTCAGCATTCCCGCGATCGCAAGTACAAGTCCCAAGTTGACTACTTTATGAAGATAACGAAACCAGCGCATAAGCTTTAGGGGTAACAACTATTACAATTCAGGATCTAGCTCATCCATATTAACAAGTCCCACCGAATTAGGTGCGTTTCGCGCATCCGTAAAGTCAGTGCCTTCGATACTTTTAAGTGTAGAAAGATAAGTTCCTGTCAAATCTGCGCCAATTAACTTGGCATTGGCAAGGTTTGCCCAATTTAGCTTGGCATTGGTGAGGTTGGCGCGGCTGAGGTCGGCCCCTGCCAGATTTGCACCCGTTAAATTTGCTCTAGTCAAATCGGCTTCTACGAGATTCGCGCCGCGCAAATCTGCGCCATTAAGACAAGCGCCCGTTAAAAAGGCATTGGCAAGATTAGCTCGACATAGGCGCGATCGCGTTAAATTGGCACTGGTCAAAAAGGCATTGCTAAAATCTGCCTCAACTAAGATCGCATCACTGAGATCGGCTTCGATTAAAAAAGCTTCTGAAAGGTTTGCGCCAATTAATGAAGCCTGTGAGAGGATTGTGCCGTTGAGATTAGCCTGAATCAAAATTGAGCCACTCAAATTTGCTCTGATCAGATTTGCCAGATTTAATTCCACATCTTCTAAATTGGCAATATCAAGGGTGATCTCTTCTAGATCTGACTCAATGAAATTTGCGCCCACTAAGTTTGCCCCAGTCAAAATCAATCCTGCGAACGATTGCTTACTAAAGTCGCGATCGCCCAAAGCATAACTTTCGAGAAGTTCTTTTGCATTCATGATTTGATAGGTACAACTAGCTTTGTGTATGTGTGAGTGGCGGCGCTTCGCGCCGCCACTCAACAAGTGAGTTTAGTTTTTAGAAATGGCGTAGCCATTTCTTTATTTGGTACTAAGGACGATAGCCTGAAGCCAACAATTGCGCGACTGACTTGGCATGATAGGACAAAATAATATCGGCTCCTGCCCGTTTCATACTGAGCAGGGTTTCAAACATCACCTTCTTTTCGTCGATCCAGCCCAATTGCGCGGCAGCCTTAACCATCGCGTACTCACCACTGACGTTATAGGCAGCGACAGGCACGTTAGTAGCTTCTTTGACCTTTGCGATGATGTCGAGATAAGCCAAAGCGGGCTTGACCATGACAATATCTGCACCTTCAGCGATATCTAGGTAAACCTCTTTGATCGCTTCGCGAGAGTTGGCAGGATCCATTTGGTAAGTTTTTTTATCGCCAGATTTGGGTGCAGAACCTAGCGCATCTCGAAATGGTCCGTAATATGCCGAAGCATACTTGGCTGAATAGGCAAGGATGCCCACATTCTCAAAACCAGCTTCATCTAACCCTTGGCGAATTGCCCCGATACGTCCGTCCATCATGTCCGATGGCGAAACGAAGTCAGTTCCTGCGGCAGCTTGTGAAACGGACATCTTGACCAAGACTTCTACCGTCTCGTCATTGAGAATTACGCCGTTGTCGTCAATGATGCCGTCATGCCCATGAGTTGTAAAAGGGTCAAGGGCTACATCCGTAAAAATAATCACTTCGGGAACGGCGGCTTTAATCGCTCTCACCGCTCGTTGAGCCAAACCTTCAGGATTAAAACTTTCGCTACCCGTTAAGTCTTTCTTTTCTTCGGGAACCGCAGGGAAAAGGGCGATCGCTTTAATTCCCAATCCATAAATCTCTTCTACTTCCTTAACCAAAAGATCGAGGGTAAAGCGATAAGCTTCTGGCATTGAAGGAATTTCAACGCGATTGTTCTCTCCTTCCATCACAAACATCGGATAGATAAAGTCATCTACAGATAGATAGTTTTCTCTAACCAGAGTGCGAACGGAAGGGTTGCGGCGAAGGCGGCGAGGGCGGTGGGTGAGTTGCATTTCTTAACTTTTCTTAATGAACTTGCCGTAAAAGTTTTTCTCAAAACACGCAGGTAAGTAGGCAAAATTAAATATAAACCGCCAAGAAGCTGATTCGCCCGCGAAGCGGGCGAATCAGCTTCTTGGCGGTTTAATTAATGGATTATATCAGAGTCATTGTCAATCAAATCAGGACTTTGGAACTGGCATAGGCAGAACTTTACAGCGCTTATACTAAGGTAAATAACCTAGTAGAACTGAAGAATGAAAGCATTTGTAGCAGGAGCCACAGGGCAAACAGGGCGGCATATTGTCGCCGAATTGGTTAAGCGCAATATCCCTGTCAGGGCGTTGGTGAGAAACTTAGAACTCGCAAAGCAAATTTTGCCGCCTGAGGTGGAAATAGTGATTGGGAACGTCTTGAATGCTAGTGCTTTAGATCAGGCGATCGCTGATTGCGATGTGTTGGTATGTGCCACAGGCGCAAAGCCCAGCCTCAATGCTCTTGAGCCATATCTTGTCGATTATATCGGCACCAAAAACTTAGTCAAAGCCGCCAAATCAAAAAATATCCAACATTTTGCGATCGTCTCTTCGCTCTGTGTGTCTAAGTTTTTACATCCACTGAATCTATTTTGGTTAGTACTTTTTTGGAAAAAGCAAGCCGAACGATATTTGCAAGGTAGTGGTTTGACTTACACGATCATCCGTCCAGGGGGATTACTCAATCGCGAAAAAGAGGGCGGTTTAGTTTTGTCGAGTGCTGATACTTTGTTTGAAGGCAGTATCCCCCGTACTAAAGTCGCTCAGGTTACAGTCGATGCTTTGTTTGAGGAAACTGCAAAAAATAAATTAGTGGAGATTGTCGTTCAAAGCGATCGCGCTGATCTACCCATCCCCGACCTATTTAGGCAGATTGCCTGACGATGAGAAAGGGAGAGTTATACCAAATAAAGAAATGGCGTAGCCATTTCTTTATTTAAAAAACCAGTATGGGTTTGGTTTTCAACTCACAAAAGTGTAGTCACGCTTTTGTGAATTGGTATTAGCTAGAGAAACGAGTGGTGGCGCGAAGCGCCACCACTCGTTTCTTTGGCTTTATGTCCTAGTGATTTAATATGAGAAGCAATTTCGGCATCCAAAAACATGACTAAAACTGTATTAATCACTGGAACCTCCTCAGGAATTGGACGAGCAACTGCTCTGCACTTTCAACGGCAGGGTTGGAATGTCGCCGCAACTATGCGATCGCCTGATCAAGAAGCCGCTAAAGTTGATAGCTTGACTAAACTAGAACGCGTGATCCTTTTAAAACTCGATGTCACCGATTACAGTGCGATCGCTTCAGCAGTTAATGAAACCATTGATCGATTTGGTGGAATCAACGTTCTCGTAAATAACGCAGGTTATGGAATGTTTGGCACTTTTGAGGCGGCTACACCTGAGCAAATTCAGCGTCAATTTAGTACTAATGTCTTTGGGCTGATGGAAACGACTCGCGCAGTACTGCCCCATTTTCGAGATCGCCGCAATGGTGTCATTGTCAATGTTGCTTCCGTTGGTGGGCGCGTTGCTTTCCCTCTTTACAGCCTATATCACTCAACAAAATGGGCGATCGAAGGGTTTTCAGAGTCTTTACAACATGAGCTTCTGGATTTCAACATTCGCGTCAAAATTATCGAGCCAGGTCCCATTAAAACCGACTTCTATGAGCGGTCAGCTTATCGCAGCAGTAATTCTAATTTGCCTGAATATGATGCTTTTAGTGATCGCGTATTGGCGAAATTAAACCTAATTGGCAATACGGGAGCGTCTCCAGAAATTGTCGCTAAGACTATCTACAAAGCTAGTACCGACAATTCAGGAAAATTGCGATATCCCCCTGATCTGCTCGCCAAACAGCTACTATTTGCGCGTAAACTTTTACCCGATTTTTTATTTACCAAGATTATTCGCCGAAGTACTGGCGTTTAAGAGAAATAACGAAGCGCTGTGCGGAACTTCGTTATTTCTTAGCGCTGCTTTGGTTTAGCAGGTTTACTCGGCTTGATCGGAATATTATTGGCTTCAAACCAGTCTTTGCCAATCCGCACCGTAATATCTGACTCTAGCTCTCCCGTTGCTTCAACCAGTACTTCTCCTAATCCTAGGGATTCGCGAAGTTTCTCTGCACTATCGCGATCGCCATTTTGAGCAATGATCTGTGTCTTAGCGAGAGGCTTTGCCCAACGCTCGACTGCGGGAAACACCTGCTCATACCCAGACTTCGATAAAACTGTAGTGGCTTTTCTGGAGCCTTCAGGTTGGGGCAAGCTGTCTTGGATGGCAATTCTTAAGTCTCTAGGCGAGTTGTCAATTCCATCAGCTTCGGCTGATTTGATCACCCCAAAGCTCTGTCTCATCACTTTATCAAGCCTACGATTGTCTAAAATCCAGTAGCTCAGGCTATCAAATTCCCCAGCATTACTAAATCGACCTGGAGCCATGTGCATTTGAATGTTTTTACGATCTAGCTTGGAGGCATACCCAGCTAAGGCAAGAACTTCCTCAACTGATAGATTGGTGTCGATGCTGTCTTTGAGGATGCTGAGAACTTCGGGGAATTTGCCAATAAGTTCGGGTTTAAGTTGCTGATCGATAAAAGCACGGAAGAAGGCTTGTTGACGTTGCACACGCCCGATATCGCCTAAATCATCATGGCGATATCGCATGTATTGAATTGACTTGTTGCCATCGAGTCTTTGTTGACCCGCATTGAGATTGATGTACAGACGTTGGCTATCATCCTGATACTTCATTCTCTTGGGTACATAGACCTCCACCCCACCCAATGCGTCAATAACTTTGCCAAAACCGCTGACATTAAAACGAATATAGCGATCAATGGGAATATCTCCCAAGACTTGGCTCACAGTTTTGGCTGACAGAGCTACGCCACCTGCGTAGTTAGCAAAATTGATTTTGGTCTTGCCAATACCTTGGATATCAACGCGACTATCGCGGGGAATCGACAGCACCGACACCTTTTGGGAGTTGGGGTCGAAGCGAACTAGCAGCATGGCATCACTCAAGCCATCAAGGTTATCTTCCACCTGAGCAATGTATTTACCCCGAGGCTGGGCTTGAGCATTAGGCAAGTCAGAAGCGAGAACAATCGTCCCCAGTAGCAAAATATTTACGGGACGGGTTAAGGTCGGGACACCAGCGATCGCGGAGGTTAACTGCCCCGATTTGTCAAACACTGCGGCTTCATCAGCAGATAGTTGACGTTGTTGAAATGGTCTACTGCTCAACACAAAAGCTAAGCCTGCACCTAGTCCCCCCGACAACAGTGCAACAAATAGAACTACAAACAATGTCCACTTATGGCTAAACAAAGCAGGTTTGGACTTTGGATGCTTAGGAGACAAGTCAGGCTTACTGAAATTGATGGGATTTGTTGCCACAGGTAGGGAATACTCCTCACGACTGAACATTTGCTTCAGCTATTTCTATCGATCCTTGCGAATAATATAGTTGCACTAAAACCATAGATTGTTCCGCCCGCTACGCGGGCGGAACAATCTATGGTTTTAGGTTTTAGTGCAGCCATTTACTCAGAAGAAATCTAGCACAGGTTTTCTGACAAGTTCAGATTAATTTGCATATAGCCTTAGCATTGTATTGTAATTTATCTTTACAAATTAATTATGGAAGTTAGATTTCGGGAATGTGACTGGTTTGACCTGTGGATCTGGATAAAGTTCAGTGAGATTCCCTCCCAACAGGAAAAACAATTATTAGATGAAGTATTTAATTCTTGGTTCTTACTGGGCAAGCTCGGCGGCTTTAATGCTTGCAATCTGCAAGTCCTCGAATCTGGTGTGGATATTAGTTACTTTGATTACGATAACCAAGCCGCCGATGACGAAATGATGTCAGTGATGCACAACATGACTGACTTAGAATACGAAAATGAATGGGCGCGGTGCTGGGTTGACCTTGGTACAACTGATGCGATCGCGATCGATACCTTAGTAAATGCCCTCCGCCAGTTTGAAAAAGAATATGTGGCGATCGAGGAGGTCATTATTGGTGGTCAAAATTCTGACTGGCTAGTCGAGCCGAAAAGCTTAGATGATGAAGACTATGATCGTTAAAGGAGCGCGGCTTCGCCGCGCTCCTTTAACCAGAAAGATATTTAAGAGGTTAACAAAATGCGTGTTTTACATACAATGATTCGCGTGGGCGACCTAGAGCGATCGCTAGATTTTTATAGCAATGTACTGGGTATGCAGATTCTGCGCCGCAAAGACTACCCGAATGGGCGATTTACCCTAGCCTTTGTTGGCTATGGTGATGAGTCATCTAATGCTGTCATCGAGTTAACCCATAACTGGGATACCACTGAGTACGATATTGGCTCTGGCTATGGACATATCGCCCTCGGCATGGAAAATATCTATAGTGCCTGTGAAGCAATTCGCGAAAAAGGTGGCAAGATTACTCGCGAACCAGGACCGATGAAACATGGCACAACAGAGATTGCCTTTGTCGAAGACCCTGATGGTTACAAAATCGAATTAATTCAACTCAAATAATTGAACAGTGCGCGGCTTCGCCGCGCACTGTTATGCCAAATCAAGCAATTATGCTATTTCGTGAATGGCACTAAACGCCGTAGCAGACGACATGTAAGAGAAATTTTGAAAACGTTGCTTTGCAACGTTTTCAAAATTTCTCTTGATTTGGGCTTGAGCGCAAAGCGCTGTAAAATGTGTTCTCTGGTAAGCTAAAAAACCGCACATCAGCAACCTAGTCATGCGTAGACCCCGATATACTTCTTCATCTTGGCAACCTAAGCGTAAATCTTGGTTCCGCAACACCTTGCTGCTAATTTTGATTGGCTTGCCACTAATAATCTTTTTAGCAGAGTTGATTGCTCGCGGAGCAGTCTTAGCCACTGGTGGACTCGAACAACTTGTCCCTAACAAAACTGTAGCGATCGCCCAAGCCTATGCTTTTAGATTGCAAGATGCTAACGGGAACAATTACCCTGGGCTAACCGATGCAGGAAAGTTACAGGTGCGGCGTAGTCCTCTGTTGGGTTACGAGCTAATCCCTAACCAAAAGAGCGAGTATTGGCAGATAAATGATCAAGGATTTCGTCAAGACTCATCAGTTCCCCTAGACAAACCTGCTTCAGAAATTCGCATATTTCTGATTGGTAACTCGACCGCCTTTACGAATATGGCGGAAAAAAATCAAAAAGCTCTTGCTTTTAAGATTGAGAAATTGCTTAATGATCGCGTGCGTTTGCAAAACAGCAACCCAGAAAAGTTTAAGCCCAAAGAAACGCCCTACTTTGCTGATCAAATCCAAGCTATGCAAGCTTTGCCGCCAAGGATTCGGGAAGGCAGCTATCGAGTAATTGCTGCTGCTGTCCCAGGTTATAGCTCTGGCAACGAATTGTCGCTATTAGCCCATCGAGTTATGGCTTACAGTCCTAATGCTCTCATCATTTTTGATGGCTATGAAGATTTGCGATCGCCTAGTAGTCAGTCCGCAAGGGAAATTGGCAATGTCGAGCAAATGTTGAGCGATCCCATCGCCCAATATCGCCAACATCAAACCCAACAATTTAATAATTGGCTTAATTCGCTTTACCTTGTCAAAGCTTGGCAAAAATGGATCAGTCCTGCGAGTATCAATACATTTAGCTCCGACTATCAAGTTTTTAACGCTGAGCAGCTAACTAAGGATTCGCAGGAGCTTCAGGGGCGAATAGGGCGCTATGTCACCAATGTGACGCAAATGACTAGGCTAGCTGCCAATATTCCCGTTCTTGTGGCGATGCAACCAGAGATAACTGGTAAGCAAAAGTCCTTAACCAAGGAAGAAAGTGATATTTTAAATTCCTTGGGCAAAGAATATAGTGATCGCGCTGTCAATGCATACAAAACTGCCGAACAGGCATTAACTCCCAAACTAACTAGTTCTAAGTTTGTTAATTTCTATAACCTTTTTCAAGACAGTAAACAACAAGCATTTATTGACCCGATCCACCTTACCGAAGCCGCAAACGACATTGTGGCGCAAAAACTATATGAAAATATGGAGCGCTTGTTTATAGTTCAGCCAGCCGCCAATCCCCTACTTGGTGACAATCCCGCCTTTTAGTTCCAAAATATTCCGAACTGACGCTAAACTATAGTCTTAGTGAGTTTAATAAAAAAGCATATGGTAGAACCAATTTTGTCGGGGATTTGCCTCGGACTGATTTTCATTACCCTTGGTGGTTTATTTTTCGCAGCCTATCAGCAATATCGCCGCGTCTAATATCTCGAAAAAAGTCCGCCCATAGCGGACTTTTTTAATCAAATCAATTTTGAGTTTTTAGCGCCCAAGGTGCTAAAAACTCCATAAAAGCCAAGTGGCGGTACTTTGTACCGCCACTTGGCTTTTGGGGTTTAATTTAAGGAATCTTCGTCATCAGATTGTTCAAGGTATTTGCATATTTCATTAACTTTCATACGGTAAATATGCGGCCAACCTCCATTAGTCTCAATGTCACGTAGGAGATTAAATAACTCATGGCGACTATTGGGCAAAGCGGGCTGGAACAGATCATCTCGGATACGCTTGTGTGTCGCTTCTAAAACTCGCAAGATTTGTAAAAGGGCTTCTGGATTATCACTTTGGGATTGGGCAATTTGCCACAACCGTTCCGTATTTTCTTCTAGCTCAGATAAATTTGTAGGACTCTCCTGTTGCGGCTGTGCCTGCGTTTGTATTTCTGTTTGTGCCAAGCGAAGTACCCTCGTGCGCGATAATATGTTGATTGGAATGTTTAAGTGACTTTTGCTAGTGCATCCTTGATCGCTAGTCTAAGGCACTACTAGCTAATTAACGATCTCAATTTAAAATCCCAACTTTAGGTCGTATTTTTTAACAAAGCTACCATGGGTTCTCCCGTTCATCGTCTATCCTAGTTCTAAAATACTATTCGTCAAATTAAAAAGAGGTTATTTATGGAATTTCGTATGTTTACGAAAAAAACTTTTACAAAAGCAATTTTCACACTATGCATCAGCTTATGTATGTTAGTTGCAGGCGGTCTATTTTCTGCCAATGCGATCGCTGGTACTCAAGGTTTAACCTATGCCCAAATCAGAAACACAGGGCTAGCGAACAAGTGTCCTGACATTCTCGGCGCTTCTCGCGGTGGACGCAATTTTATTCCCATCGCTGCTGGTGAATCGGCTCAAATTACCGAACTCTGCTTAGAACCAACGTCATTTTTTGTTAAAGAAGAATCCAATAACAAGCGTAAAAAAGCAGAGTTTGTGGCTAGCAAATTGTTGACTCGCTCCACATCTAGTCTTGACTTTGTAAAGGCGACAGTCACTGGCAATGAAGATGGTAGCCTCAGCTTAGTGGAAACCGATGGTCTAGACTATCAACCCATTACTGTCAAAATGCCTGGTGGTGAACTTGTAGCAATTCTATTCACAATCAAGGGCTTTAAAGCAACCACTACCCCAGGGGTAAACGGCATCACTACATCCGTTGATTTTATTGGTAGTACTGATGTTCCTACCTATCGTGGTTCAGGCTTTATCGATCCTAAGGGTCGTGGTTTAGCGATCGGCTATGACTCTGCCGAAGCATTGCCTGCTAAGCGTAATGGGTTTGATAATCGCAGTATCAAAGATGACTCAACCAGCAAAGGTACTTTCTCCTTGCAGGTTGCTAAGCTAAATGCTGACACTGGCGAAATCGCTGGTACATTCGAGTGCGAACAAACCTCTGACAATGACCTCGGCGGTGTTGAGCCAAAAGAAGTAATCATTCGCGGTATTTTCTACGGTCGCGTCAACGCTTAATTTTTAAGCTTAAAAAGAGCGAGCAAATAGCAAAGGCGGCGCGAAGCGCCGCCTTTGCTATGGAGAACTAACTGGTGGCTGAGCGAAGCCCAGATTACAGTTAAGGCTGCAAGTGCTTTTTAAAGAAGTCAAGGGTGTAGCCAATTTCTAGGACTTGATTACTGCGCTTGCTAGAGCCATGACCTTCATCGGGGAAGATGACTAATTGTGAAGGGATTTTTTTCTGTTCTAGGATCTTCTGAATTTGTACAGCTTCGCCCACAGGAACACGGGGATCATTGGCTCCTTGGATGATTAATAACGGAGCTTTGATGCGATCGCTATAGGTGACAGGTGATAGCTTGATTAGAGCCTCGCGATCTTTAATCGGATCGCCATATTCGCTGATTCGCAGGATGCGGCGATAGGGCGCAGTATTTTCTAAAAATGTGAGGAGATTACTGATCCCTACAATGGAAACCCCCGCATCATAACTACCCGAAAATTTAGACATTCCCATCAGTGCGGCATAACCGCCATAGCTACCGCCGACAATACCAATTTTCGGTGCGATTCCGTTCACTTGCCAGTTTTGGCGAATGTAAATAGATGCATCTTCGATATCAGTAATTACCTTGAGGCGATCGCGTCCATTGTCTGCATTGAGCCAAGTTTTACCATAGCCATCACTCCCACGCACATTAGGATCGACAAACACAAAGCCCGCGTTAACAAATAATTGGGCATAGCGATTAAAGCCTGGGGTGCTTTGTCCTTCTGGTCCTCCATGAAAATGCACAACCACAGGGCAGGGTTTGGCAAGGGGATTTTGGTTGCTAATTTCACATTCTGGCGATCGGTAAACAAACATGGGGATTTCGGCTCTACCATCACGGGTGGGGTAGCTTTCCAGCTTGGCGGCAATGAATTTGCTGGTGTCAACTTCAGGACTGCTTGGCAAGACCCACTGAGTTAGTTTGCCCGTCTGCCAATCATAGACATAGCTTAATCGGGGTGCTTTGGCAGTCTCCACCCCGATTGTAGTGAAGCGCCCATTGCGTGTTGTTGAGCCTGTATAAATCTTGTCTGCATTAGCAAATTCAGGGAGCTTGATTGGTTCAAAGCTGTCAGCAGCGATCGCTTTCAGCCTGATATAGCCCCCGTCATTGATGGAATAGAGAATGCGCTGGCGCTGATCGTCAATTTCAAAGCTTGCCACATCAGCTTTAGCTTCTGGCGTGATTGGTGTAAATTTCTGATTCTTGTAACTATAAAGTCGGCGAAACTCACCAAATTTTGGCGTTAATACTAAGTACTCATCGGCTTTAACACCATACTGAATGCTGTACTCTTCTTTTTCCCCTTGACCGATTAGAGGCGTAGTTTGGCGGGTTTTGACATCGTATTCGTAATATTCTTGCGATTGACTACCCGTGGCTTTACCAAACAGAAATTTTTCGCGATCGCCAGTTTGGGGATTGACAAAAACATCAGCGATCCACCAAACGCCTTCACCGCCAGATATTTGCACCTTCTGTTTAGTTTGCAAATCGTAGCGATAAATCGCATAGTCGTTAGGATTAATATCATTGGCACTGAAATAAATTGTGCGCGAGTCATTGCCAATATATTGCAGCGATGTGCGGACACCTGAGATGTGCTGAATTAGCTGCAATTTGCCGCCATCGGTCGATTGCAAGTACAGCCCTGGAGTTTCTTGTCCTTGACGATCGCGAGATAGGAGCAAGTACTTGCCATCGGGTGTCATTCCCGCAATCGTGGTCGCATCCTGACCGCCCGTCACTTGTACAGGAAATTTTTGCGCTCCATCCAATCGCCATACCTGCGAAGTGCCAGTAATACCCCAAGTAAAAAACATTTTCTTACCATCGGGTGTGACCATGCCCATACCAGGCGATCGTACATCCAAAATTGATTCGATGGGCTGGGTTCTCTCTGGTGGTAGTGGAAATGGAGCGTAGCGTTTAAGAATTTCAGGACTAACACTAGCTCGACCCAAACCACTGTATTGAGCAGATACAGGTAAGGTAATCGCTGTAAAGCCCATCGCAATTAAGGCTGCGCTATAACACAAAGAACCAATTTTTGGCAGCACGGCGCAGTCACGCCACCAAAAATTGGGTTCCTGATCATATTGCGGAGCAATTAAGATAGGCAGCGATCGCTTCAGCATAGGGTTGATTATTAGTGGTTAATTTAATGACAGGATAACAAATTCGACATCTAGTAATTGATACCAACCCTTGCCCACTTCGACTGCACCCATGCATATAAGAGAAATAGCCCAGATACTAAGCCAGCAATTAACCATTTAACTGAATCCTTCCAAATCGCTAGCCCAATTTGACGCTTAGAAGTCTCAGCTTGAGCTTGTGTTTGACTAACAGAAGTCGATATTTCGGCTAACAATCTCTTTTTGATATCTTGAGGATTAGGGATCTGAGCCACCAAAGATTGCTGCTGCGGGTTAAGGCTTCTTAAAATGGTGCGTACCTCCGAGTCAGAAGTCGCTTTTTTGAGGCGTTCGGCAGCTTCTTGCAGAGGTCCATTTTGTTGAGCTGCCCGCGCGATTACTTCACCGACACGAATATCTTGCACGCGGAAGGTATTGACCAAGGCTAGGGGAATATTTAAGAAGAAAAACACCGCTAAAACTAAGCTCAGCCAAGAAATAACTTTAGTAATAATCTGCTCCCATTTCATTCTGGCACTGTATTCGCCAAAAAAGAGTAATGGGAAAGATAGTAATAATAGAGGGACTCTTTCTACAATTTGTCCAAATAGATTAAGTTCCCAGATGGCATCAGTAAACTTAAAGGGAATGGCTATAACTAAGGTGTCTAATAAAAAGAAAAAAAGTAAACAGTAACCTAAGATTCTGAACAACACAAAGGTTGTTCTGCCCATAGCTGGTACTTGAATATCCTGCATGATTGTCTCCTGAGGTAATTTATATTTTTTTAAGTAAGTAGCTAGGCATAATTTAAAACCAGATCTAAAACCTATGCGGCACGAGCAGCGTGCGCCACAGGTTTTAGGGTTTTATCCTTAATTGCGCCTAGTTACTTACAGGCAATTTTTCAAAAAGCAAGCTTTTCTTTTTTTGAAAAATTGCCTGTAAAGGGCTTTGATAATACAGCCGCGCCGCGCTATCAAGAATTTAGTTATTTATTAATTTTCAGGAAAATTGCCCTGCCAATTTGCAAACCAATTAGACCACGATTGTTGTAGTTTTTGGTAGACAGGCTCTAATACTTCTTTATTTTGAGGCGTAATTTTTGAGTCCAAAGCGATCGACATAGCCGTTAATAAACAGCGATCATCCCGTAAATCGGCTAAACCAATCAGATAACGCACAAACCGTTCGGGCGAAATGTCATATTTATTGCGATTGTTATTAAACTGTTCTAGGGTAACGGTCGCTCCACCTCTAGGATTGATGCAAGAGGCGAGGTAGGCTCTTTGCTCATGGGTAAATAGAGTAAAGTATCCAACACCTTCGATCCGCCTTGTCTCCAGATTATCATTAGGATATTTAATTTCTAGAACCGATAGAGAAGCGGGGATTGTCGCATTACTAAGAATATAAGCCGTATCAATGCGTAATTCTTTTTCTAAGGAGTTATCGGCAAATGTATAAATGTATTGCCTAACGCTTGCACTGAATTTGTCTATGTCTCTTAATTTGTTTGCTCCACTACTAGACTGAAATTTTAGATCAGGAAGTGAGATCTTTTCTGGTAATTGAAACTTTGGACGAGTTCTAAAGTTAGGTAAAAAGAATGACATAATCACTGCGATCGCGGAGGCAGAGGCGATCGCAATTAAAAAAACTTTTCTTGTTTTAATTAGAGAAACTATCTTTTGTTTCCTACTACTATATTTTTGCATTAGTTATTTTGATGATAGAGGGTGCTTAGCACCATCTGCTACTTCCTTAGTCTCATTATTTAAAAGTTTATAAGAAATCCCGCCGATCACAAATACTATAATATTGGAAAATATACCCGCACCGCCGCCAGTGTGCCAGTAATCAAAGTTAGGAATATCTTGTTTATTAATTAGAATTGCCAACAAGCATAAACGAATATTATTTACAAAAATAATAGAGGCGATCGCACTAATATAAACAGTAAATTGCTTGATTTTACTAACAGGATAAATAGCTAGCAAAACTACGATAAATGGCAACATAGTTAGAATTGGGCTGACGCTAGAACAGCTAGCCATGACCTCCACTGAGCCATTGGGCAGAGCAACTACAGCCCCCTGTCTGACTACTTTAAAGCCAATGTAGTGCAGCATAAAGCTGAGTAGTTGGGCATCAATATTAACAACTGGCTTGAGGAATGCATAGAGAGAAGCAAAGGGCAGAGAAATTAAAGTTGCGATCGCTAGCTCAGATTTGAAGTTGCCAAGTTTAGAAAATCCTTTAACAATAACTAGTAGCCCAATTACAGTGATCAAAGGAAAGAAAAAAGATAGGGAGCATCTCAATTAGGCGTTGAGCATAAATACTTAAGGGAGATGAGAGGTAAA
>QBLS01000023.1 GCA_003249015.1 Pseudanabaena sp.
CTTCGCTCAGCCAGCAGTATACGTTGGCTGAGCGAAGTCGAAGCCTCTTCATAAATATTTAAAATTGCTATGCATCTGTAGTCATTCTTGTTAGGCTATACAGCCCAAGAAGCGAGTAGCGGCGCTTTGCGCCGCTACTCGCTTCTTGGGTTTTGATTGTGTTTAGATACTTATTGAAGTAGTAATTCTTAATGTGAAATTAATTTTGGGGTTTTCCGAGCCAAAGCCGTGGAAAACCCCAAAATTGGTTGGAGGCAATTGTGAATTACTGTGAGTGCTTAGCCGAATAGCTCCAAAAAGTTATAAAATTTGGAATAGTTTTATTAATTTATAAGAAATTTCAACTCAAGGTTTTAAAAATGGCAGCAAAAATACAGTTATCTCGCGGAATTGATGAAGAAGCTACGGACGTAAAAATAACAAGATCGAAGGATGGAGACACTAGCGTTGCGGTGTTTATCTTTGAAGCGCCTAACTGTATGACTGGCGAAAATGCAGGCAGCAACGAAATTTTGGGGATGTATATGATTGACGAAGAGGGTGAAATGGTCACTCGCAACGTCAATGCCAAATTTATCAATGGTAAGTCAGCAGGGATTGAGGCAATTCATAAGCTCAGCGGTGAACGTGAATGGGAGCGTTTTTTGCGGTTTATGAACCGCTACGCTGAGTCCAATGGCATGAGTCTCAACAAAGCCTAAAAACAGAGAGAGTGCCCTAGGGCACTCTCTCTCTGTTTGTAAAAAATTTAAAAGTGCTATTTCGCAGCGCTTTTAAACTACAAATCTGCTCTAAAAATTATGAAGCCATCTCAAAACCCCTGTCCCGATCCACCGTCCTATCAAGTGCATTGTGCTGTAATCACGGTAAGCGATACGCGCACACCTGAAACTGATAAAAGTGGTAACTTTATTAAGCAATCAATGATCAATGCGGGACATTTAATTGATTATTACGATCTAGTCAAGGATGAGCCAGACCAAATCCGTGAGCGGATGCAGAAGTTAGCCGCGATCGCTACATTGGACGCGATTATTCTTAACGGTGGGACAGGAATTGCCCCAAGGGACACCACCTATGACGCGATCGCCACTCTGCTTGAAAAAACCTTACCAGGGTTTGGGGAAATGTTTCGTTATTTAAGCTGGCAGGAAGTTGGCTCTAGGGCGATCGCGTCTCGCTCAGAGGCGGGAATTTATCAGGGCAAATTAGTATTTTCATTACCAGGATCAAGTAATGCCGTTAAGTTGGCGATCGAGCAATTGATTTTGCCAGAAATTATTCATCTTGTGCGCCAACTCAAGGGTTTGCATTAAAAAAGGCGGCTGTTTAGCCGCCTTTTTTAATCGGTGATCAAGTCGCCCAGTTTGAGAACTTTCCCCGCTTCGGTTAAGGGAATCTGCGTATTCAGAGCAAGACGATAAAAATGATTGAAGCGCGATCGCTCTGTATCAGGTGACAGAGTAAGCTCTCTTTGTTGGCTAAATATTTTTTGAAAATCGGGATAAACCTCACCAGTAGAGGGATCTCTCGTGGGAACGGGACAACGCTGACAGGGATTAGTACCCAGAAATTGCACATCTCCGATTTTGAAGGGGACAACCTCCCCAGATTTTGCAAATAATTTATCTTCCCAAAATGCCTCGGCTTGCTCAACTTCCAAATTAGTCCGAAAACGCGATCGGATTTGTTCTAGATCTAAAGCGGGATACCAACTCTGCACAGTTTTTAAGCTCGATTCCGCAATAACCGTCGCCCCCCAAGCTTCGGGATCGTCAGGAAACCCATTGGCTGTATTTTGCTTGAGTTCTAAAGGTTGCTTAAAGAATTCACTAAACCAACTCGCCAAAGCTTGGCGATCACGATCTAAATGGAAAGTGATTGGATTAAACTGTTCATGATTATGCTGAATGTTAACTAATCGTTCTGGCAGATCATAGCTGGTGCGAAGTAGATGGAATTGAGGACTGCGCTTGGCATTGAAATACTTCCCACGCTGATCAAATAAGGCAAACTCGCGATCGCTTTTTAGCGCACCACCAGCAGATATTTCTACTTGACTCAAAGCGATCGCGTCGAGAGATTTAATCGGGAAAATCAGAATTTTACTAAGCTTTGCCATATTGTTTAGAGCATACACAATCAATCAAACTTCACGCGCTTATACAAATCTTGCAAACTGACTTCTAACTGTATTGAAGAAAGCTTAATTACAGCAGATTCTCCTTTATGGGTTGTCAAAATCCATCGATCTTCTGACTCCTTGACATAGTGATCGATTTCATAGCCATTCTGATAAACCAAAATATATTCTTGAAAGCTAGGAATAGAGCGATATTGACGGAACTTACTATCATGGTCATGGGCTTGAGTGGAGCTAGATAGAATTTCCACAATCAAACAGGGATTGGTAACTTCCATCTGTTTTTGATCGACAAAAACTGGCTCACCCGCAACCACCATCACATCAGGATAGGTATAACGACTATATTCAGGAAGCCATAGCCGCATATCGCTCATGAATATCTCATAGGTTTGATTACCAATTACTAGCGGTAATAACCGACATAAATTTAAGGCGATTTTATTGTGATTTGCGGAAGCTCCTGCCATTGGGATAATTTCTCCGTTAATAAACTCACTCTTAAATTCGGCTTTGTTCTCTAGGGCTAAATATTCTGATGCAGTGTATCGCTTAGTAGCTGCCAAAACCATATGCGATCGCCTCCTAAAAATTGACCATGATGCTGATTATAACTAATCGCGATCGCGCTAACTGTAAAATAGGTTTAGTTTAGAATAAGTGCGATCGCTTTACTAGCCAAGACAAACCTCCTAAATGTTTCAGTGCGCAAATCATGATAGCAACACCAAAATTTGATTACATAGCTCCAGACGAATATCTCGAAATGGAAGAACAAAGCGAAATCAAACATGAATATATCGATGGATATATTTATGCAATGGCTGGCGCAAACGATCCTCATGTGACGATCGCCTTAAACATGGCTTTTGTAATCCGCAACCATTTACGCGGCTCTAATTGTCGTGTCTATATGTCCGACATGAAAGCGAGAATAGATTCATTGAATCGCTTTTATTACCCAGATGTGATGGTGACTTGCGATCCTAGAGATACCCAATCACAAAATCAAAAGAGATACCCTAAATTAATTATTGAAGTTCTATCCAAATCTACTGAAGGTTTTGATCGCGGTGATAAATTTGCTGATTATCAACAAATAGAAACTCTAGAGGAATATGTCCTAGTCAACACCAAACGCCAGCGTCTTGACTGTTTCTGCCGCAATCAAGAAGGACTTTGGGTATTAAAGTCTTACTCTGGAGAACAAGATAAATTCCAATTATCGAGCATTAATTTTGAAGGGAAATTTGCCGATCTTTATGAAGATGTCAAGTTTTAGAAAAAAGTCTCCTATAATATCCGTTAGATAGCTAAGATACTTTTGCGGTGATTCCGATGCTACAAATCGATCTCAAACATCTCCCCACAAGCGACGAATTACCCGATTCTGACGATACTCCTGTGGATAATGAAGACCAGAATTTTTTACCAAATTTATTATTGTTCTTATTGGAATATATTTGGAAAAGTCGCGACGATTGGTACTTTGGTGTCGATATGGGCATCTATCACACTACTGGCGTAAGCCCCAGAGTTCCCATAATTCCCGATGGATTTTTGAGTTTAGGAGTGGAGCGCCGCAAAAATGCCAAGTCGCGTAGTAGCTATGTGATGTGGGAAGAAGAATATACCGCCCCAATTTTGACCATAGAAATTGTGTCCCATACCTATGGTGACGAGTACGAAAAGAAATTAGAGATTTATCGTAAATTAGGGGTCAAATACTATGTAATTTATAATCCTCAGTTTTGGCGGCGTGATGGACATCTGCCCTTAGAGATTTATAAATTAGTTGATGGTAATTATCAATTGCAGATTGGTGAACCTTTATGGATGCCAGAAATTGGCTTGGGGATTGGACGGGCTGTATTGCCAAGCGATCGCTTTGGGCGTGAAATATTATCGTGGTTTGATGAAAAAGGCGATCGCTATCTCACTACTGACGAACAGTCTGACATGGAAAGTCAGCGTGCTAATTTCGAGCGACAACGGGCTAATGCTGCCGAAAAACAAGTGGAGTTGTTGTTGGCAAAGTTGCGATCGCTTGGAATTTCTGAGGAGTAATACCTCACTATCAAAATCGCGATCGCGCTAAATGTAAAATAGGCATAGCTCATATATCTGTGAAACCATGCCCGTACCCGTAGAACAGTTATTAAATTCCGAAATCCTGAAACCTGCCCGTTATCTTGGCAACGAGTTTGGCGCAGTGCATAAGCCTTGGGATCAGGGGATCGTGCGCTGGTCGCTCACCTACCCCGAAATCTATGAGGTGGGTGCGTCCAACTTGGGGCATATTATTTTGTACAGCATTATTAATGCTCAAGATGGTCAGCTATGCGATCGCGCCTATTTGCCTGCTCCCGACCTCGCCGCCAAGCTCCGCGAAACCCAAACGGATTTATTTGCGGTGGAGTCTAAGCGATCGCTGCGGGAATTTGACATTTTAGGCTTTAGCCTCAGTTACGAGCTAGGGGCAACCAATGTGTTAGAAATGTTCGATCTTGCCAATATTCCCATGACATGGCAAGAACGCAGTGAAATGAGTATTGAAGAATGTCCTTTGATCTTTGCAGGGGGACAAACTGCCACATCTAATCCAGAACCCTATGCGGACTTTTTTGATTTCTTTGCCCTTGGTGATGGTGAAGAACTATTACCTGAAATTGGGGAAGTGGTAAAGACTTGTAAATTAGCAGGTAAAACTCGCCGCGAAACCCTCCTAGCCCTTGCCAATGAGGTCGATGGGGTTTATGTGCCAGAGTTTTATGATATGGATGAGCGCACAGGTGCAGTTACTCCTAATCGTCAGGATGTCTCACCCCGCGCCCTGCGCCGCGTTGCCACACCGATGCCAGAGCACAGCATTGGCTTAGTTCCCCTAGTGGAAACCGTTCACGATCGCCTTGTGATTGAAATTAGACGAGGTTGCACTCGCGGCTGTCGCTTCTGCCAACCAGGGATGCTCACCCGTCCCGCCCGTGATGTGGAACCTGAGAAGGTAGTGGATACCATTGAGAGAGCAATTAGGGAAACTGGCTATAATGAGTTCTCATTACTTTCTCTATCCTGTTCCGATTATCTGGCGTTGCCATCGGTGGGCGTACAGATCAAGAATCGCTTTAAAGATGAACACGTTACCCTCTCTTTGCCAAGTCAGAGGGTTGATCGCTTTGATGAGAATATTGCCCATATGCTGCGAAGTGGTGATGGCAGGCAGCAGGGACTAACCTTTGCGCCAGAGGCAGGGACGCAGCGCCTACGGGATGTGATCAACAAGGGCTTGACCGATGAAGAGCTATTGCAAGGGGTGAAAACTGCCTACGTCGAAGGTTGGGATAAAGTCAAGCTCTATTTCATGATTGGCTTGCCGACGGAAACCGATGAAGATGTGATTGGCATTGTCAATACGGTGGAATGGCTGCAAAATGAATGTTCACAAAAGGGCAGAAAGAAGATTTCTTTTAACTTGACCATTTCTAACTTCACGCCCAAGCCCCATACTCCTTTCCAATGGTTCACGGTTTCCAGTGGCGAGTTTGTGCGAAAGCAACAACTACTGCGTAAGGAATTTCGCCGCTTGAGTGGAGTGAAAGTCAACTACACGGAAGTTCGCATTAGTGCGATGGAAGATTTTATCGGGCGGGGCGATCGCCGTTTGGGTAAGGTGTTGCATCGGGCATGGCAATTGGGCGCAGGGTTTGACTCATGGTTTGAGAATACGGAAAAAGCTTTTGGGGCGTGGACTCAGGCGATCGCTGAAGCGGGGCTAGTCTGGGATGCGCCATCGTTAAAAATGAACGATCCTCTGCCTTGGGATCATATTGACACGGGCATTGATAAGCAATGGCTGATCGAGGATTGGGAAAGGGCGATCGCCGCGCAAGTTGTTCCCGATTGCTCCTTTGGCGGTTGCTCCCATTGCGGTGTATGTGGTCCCGAATTTGGACATAACGAAGTAATTCCACCGCCCGAAGTGCCACCAATTTCTTTAGAAAAGCCGATTATTCCACCCAGAGTCCAGCGTATTCGCCTTAAATTTGGCAAGCTCGGCGATATGAGCTTAATTTCCCACTTGGATCTCTATCGATTCTTCCAACGAGCAGCGCGGCGAGCAGCCTTACCCGTTGCCCATACGGAAGGGTTTAACCCACTGCCCCGCATTTCTATCGCCAAGGCTCTGCCCCTTGGTCAAACTAGCAGCGCTGAGTTTGTGGATTTTGAATTAACGAAGATGATTCCCATTGAGGAGTTTCAAGAACGATTCAAAAAGGAACTTGATGCGGACTTGCCGATCTATGCGATCGAGGAAGTGCCTGTAAATGCGCCATCTCTAGATGCGATGCTAGAGGTTGCCGAATATACGCTTACCTGTGCTTTCATCACGCCCAAGGAGCGCAATGCGGCGGATATCATGGACTTGCTGGAAGGCGCAAGTTACTGTGTGCTGGCGGCAACTTCGATTCAGATGCCGAAGAAGTCCAAGTCAGGACGCGATCAAATGATTGAATTACGCGATCGCATTTTCACAATCAATGTAATCAATCCCGATCCTGAACTACCCACGATTCACTTTATGGGCAGTTGCAAACCTGACAGCAATCTCAAACCTGAGTATGTGATTTATATGATTAATAAATATCTCGCCGAAGAAGATGAGATTAAATTAGTCAAAGTCCATCGCGAATCAATGCGGTAAAGAATGTTAAAATACTAAAATTTAGCTTTGTAGATTTATTATGTCCCATAATGATCTATCTACTTAAATAAAGCGTTTCTTTACTATTTGTCTATAGCAAAGCAATTTATGGTGATTAATCATAGATTGCTCTGCCAGTCCAATCATTTAAGTTAATTAGCAAACAAATGTCTCAGACTGAATTAGACTTGGAATTAACCCCTACCTTTAGCAGTAATTTTTTATATAAACATGCTGGTAGGATAATTCAACGATCAGACTTTGCAATTATTGAACTAGTAGCAAATTGCTGGGATGCAGGTGCAAGGAACGTAAAAATCCAGTATCCTTCTCATGAAGATGATCTATTAGTTATTGAAGATGATGGTATCGGAATGACAGAGGATGAGTTTAAATTTAGATGGAATGATATTAATTACGAAAGGCTAAAACATCAAGGAAGAGAAGTAGTAGTATCTGGTGATACACAGAGAAAAAGAACTGTTTTTGGTAAAAATGGAGTTGGAAGACACGCAGTATTTTGTTTTACTGACGAATATTATATCGAAACCAGCAATAGAAATTCTCCATCACTAACAAAAGCAATTGTTACTATCTCAAAAACAGATACTTCTAGATCACCTTTTAACATTGAAATTGTTAGCCGTAGTAAAGATACTACATGGCATGGAACAAAGATTTACGGTAAAGTTTCTAGAGGTTTTACAGATTATAACACTGAAAAAATTATAGACTTAATAAGTTTAAAATTTATTGCCGATCCAGAATTTCAAATCACAGTTAATGGAAGAAAAGTTGCGTTTGAAAATTTAGACTCAATCTCTGAACGTATCTTAGTAGAAGATGAAGAATTTACTAGAGATTTATCTATAAGTAGAATTGATACCCAAACAGTTGGTAGAACTACACAACAAACGGGGATAGCTTGGTGGGTAAATAAAAGGCTCGTAGGTAAAGCGAGTTGGGATGGTTATGAACATTCTATTCTAGACGGTAGAAGAGCATCCGCCAAACGATATTCTTATATAGTTCAAGCAAATTTTCTTGAAAATTTTATTCAGCAAGATTGGTCTGATTTCACTGATGATCAACAGGTTGATAAAGCTAAAAAAGTAGCTTATTCTGCAATCGAAAAAGACCTAAGTATGCTGACCAAAGATGAAAAGAAAGAAAAAGTGAAAGCTGCACTATCTGCGAATAGTGGAAATGTTAGAAAATTACCTCCAATGTCAAAAATACAAATAGTTAACTTTGCAGAACAGGTATCGGATAAATGCCCCAGTGTTAAGCAAGGTGATTTGAATAGCTTGATAGAAATATTAGCTAATCTTGAAAAGACTAGAACTGGCTACTCTTTACTTGAAAAACTTGCAAAATGTTCGATTGATGATCTTAGTGATCTAGACGATATATTAGGTAAATGGTCGGTCTACGATGCTAAACAAGTATTGGATGAATTAAGATTTCGATTGCTTCTTATTGGAGAGTTAGAAAAATTGGTGGAGGTTAAAACAACTGACGAATTACACCAACTTCAACCTCTATTTCAGAAAGGATTATGGATGTTTGGACCAAAATTTGAATCAGTCGAATTTACTTCTAATAGAAGTTTATTAAATGTGATTAAGAATCTGCTCGACAAAAAATATCAGAATGTTGGCTTAGTTAGTGAGCCAAGACGCAGACCTGACTTTGTTGTAATACCTTCTCAAGAATCTATAGAAGGATCATCTATAAGTCTTTATTGTAGAGACGCTTATGATAGCGACAATGACAATGAAGTTCAAGGATTAGAGGAAATAATTATTATTGAGTTAAAAAGAGGTGGTTTTGAAATATCAAAGAAAGAAAAAAGACAAGCAGAAGATTATGCAAAAGAGCTTTTAGATAGTGGTAAAGTAAACGATTCAACTAAGATAATTTGTTATGTATTAGGTTCTAAAATTCGCAAGAATGAGCATCATTCATCTATAGAAGGTAATATAACCGTCTATCCAGAAACTTATCAGACTGTTTTGAGTAAAGCTCATGCAAGAACTTTTAGGTTATATAAGAAACTTCAATCCTTTGAAGAAAACGATCATAGCTTAGCTGATGAAAATAGTACTGACGCAGAAAAACTATTAAGAGACTCAAACAATCTTTCTGAGAATTCTCTTTTAACAGAAGAAATGCAATGGCATACTGATTTAAGTAGTTAGAATTACTATGAGATGGACATGGCAAAAAAGTAACAAATAATTACTTGGTATTTCCTAAAAGCAGGGCAATTTAGTTGATTGTAGTAAGCTTTATGCTTGTGAAATTGAGATGGCTATCAAGAATATTGAAGATACTATTTTGTAATATCAATAACTGGACAAGTTCTTAAATCCCGATCCTGAACTGCCCACGATTCACTTTATGGGTAGTTGCAAGCCCGACAGCAATCTCAAGCCTGAGGATGTGATATATAGCAAAAAAGTTTTGCTATATATTATGAATAAATATCTCGCCGAAGAAGATGAGATTAGTCAAAGTCCATCGCCACCCGATTTCTGGTTTTTATGCTCTAAATGACTACAGCTACAATTCATCACAAAACACCTGTATCTCAATTCTTTGACACGACTAGCATGAAAAAGCAGGAATACCGAAATATCTAACAACATTACAAAAATTGTCGAAACCGTCGGGAAAGTGCTTGACTTTGCAGAGGCAGTATAAAATCAGCTTTGTTAAACCTTATTTTTGAGGAGCAACATTATGGATTTACTGATTAGCTTTGCGATCGGTGCGAGTGTACTTTTTAGCTTTGGAAGCTCGTCATTTAAGATCATCAACCAAGGTGAAGAAGCACTAGTCGCTTCCTTTGGTAAGTACAAACGCAAATTACCTGCAGGTCCTCACTTTATTGTTCCTTTCATTGATAGCGTCTCCTATCGAGGATCGATTAAAGAACAGGTTCTAGATATTGAACCACAGCAATGCATCACCCGTGACAACGTATCGATTACGGCGGATGCGGTGGTGTACTGGCGCATCGTTGACATGGAAAAAGCATTTTATCGCGTTGATAACTTGCGCCAAGCGATGACAAATATTATCTTGACGCAGATCCGCGCTGAGCTTGGCAATCTGGAGCTAGATGAAACCTTCACTGCCCGCAATAAAATCAATGAGATCCTGTTGCAAGACCTTGACGAAGCGACTGATCCTTGGGGTGTGAAGGTAACTAGAGTAGAACTGCGCGATATCTTGCCTGCAAAAGCGGTGCAGGAGTCGATGGAATTGCAAATGACAGCTGAGCGCCGCAAACGAGCTGCTATTCTTACCTCTGAAGGTGAGCGCGAAGCTGCTATCAATAAAGCTAGGGGCTTGGCAGATTCGCAATTATTAGATGCTGAAGCTTCCCAAAAAGCGGCGGTTTTAGAAGCGGAAGGTCAAAAGCAATCACGGATTTTACGCGCTGAGGCGGAGCGGCAAGAACAAGTGTTAAAAGCTCAGGGTACGGCTCAGGCGATGCAGGTACTACTGCAATCGATGAAGGGCAACCCCCAAGCTCAAGATGCCTTGCAGTTTTTGTTAGCTCAGAGCTATATCTCAATGGCGACCACTGTTGGCTCTAGTGATAGCAGCAAAGTCATGTTTATGGATCCGCGATCGCTACCCTCAACCTTAGAAGGTTTAAAGTCAATCGTAGATATGCCAGAAGTAGGCGACACCCCAAGTGGCAATTGGAATAAATAACTTACAGGTTCGCATCTAAGCCTCGCACCTGCAAAAACCAAGAATTAGCGGTGTGGCGCGAAGCGCCGCACCGCTAATTCTTGGTTTCGTATTAAACTAGACAAGCATGGCGTAAGCCACACTTAACTTTTGAAAGACTTTCGGATAATTACCACTATGTTTTGGGCGGATAAATTTGCAGCAGATGCAAGCGGCGATCGCATTATAGTTAACGACTCAAAAACCCCATCTGGGCGCGTCCATGTCGGCTCTTTGCGCGGGGTTGTGATTCACGATGCCATTTATCGCGCCCTCAAACACGCAGGAAAACCCGTCACCTTTACCTATGGTGTAGATGACTACGATGCGCTGGACACCGTACCACATTATTTAGATCAAGCCAAGTTTGCCCCCTATTTAGGGCATCCCCTCTGTAATGTGCCATCTCCCGAAGACTCAGCCACCGACTATGCCAAGTACTTCATGGGCGAATTTTTGGAAGTATTTGAGCATTTGGGCGTGCGTCCTGAAATCTATTACCTGCGCGATCTCTATCGTTCAGGCAAGATGAATCCATATATTGATTTGTTTTTGAACAATGCCCATCTTGTTCGTGAATCCTACAAAGAAGTTAGCAAAGCCGATCGCCCTTCTGACTGGCGACCCTTTCAGACCATTTGCGAAAACTGCGGCAAGATCGCCACTACCGTTGTCACCGATTATCAAGATGGTAAGGTTTTTTATACCTGTCAGCCCAAGGCAATGACCTATGTTGAGGGTTGCGGACATTCAGGTTGGATGTCGCCTTTTGATGGCAATGGCAAGTTACCTTGGAAAGTGGAATGGGTGGCTAAGTGGGAAGTTGTCGGCGTATCGATTGAACTGGCTGGAAAAGATCATTCCCAAAAGGGTGGCTCCCGCGATGTTGCCAACTCTATTTGCCGTAAGGTCTTGAAGAAAAATCCACCGACCCACGCACCCTACGAATTTATTTTAGTGAATGGAACGAAGATGAGTTCTTCTAAGGGAGTTGGTTCTAGTGCTAAGGAGATTGCCGATCTGCTACCCCCTGAGTTGCTACGCTTCTTGATGTTGCGAACTCAACCCCGCAGTGTGATTAATTTCTCGCCTAATTATGAGACGGTTGCACGTTTATTTGATGACTATGACTTTTTAATCAAGTGTCATGATACATATTTGCAATTGAAAAGAGAACATACCAGAGAAGATGTTTATGAAATGCTTGAAGAAAACTCAAGCCGCCCAAATAATCAGCGCAAGCCAGAAGATCCTCCCTTTTTGCCAAGTGATATTTCCCAGCCATCTCCAGCCTTGTTGTATTCACAACTAAATGAGGAGGGAGAAGTCAAGACCTATCAACCTTTTGACTTTAAAGTTTTGATTTCGCTACTGCAAATCCCTCACCTTGATCTAGAAACTGAGATTGCGGCGAGAAGTGCGAATCCATTAAGCGATCGCGATTGGGAAGTAGTCCGCGATCGTATTAGAGTTGGCAAGAAGTGGTTACAGGACTATGCTGATGAAGAGGAGAAGTTAGTACTGTATCTTGACTCCATGCCTGACAAGGCAAATAACCTCACGGCAGAGCAAGTGACTTATTTAGAAACCTTGGCGGTGAATCTGGCGGGTGATGTGAACTGGGAGGGCGAAGAGTTGCAAACTTTGCTATTTAGCACTTCCAAACAAATCGATGTTTCGCAAAAGAGTGCCTTTGCTGCTGTTTATTACATCTTTTTAAATAAGGAACGAGGACCCAAAGCGGGAAGTTTACTTTCCTATCTCGATAAATCCTTTGTGATTCAGCGTGTTAAAGATGCGATCGCTTTACACAAGAATTAAAAACAAGTAAGGAAAATGGCAATGCCATTTTCCTTATTTGTTTTTAGATTTGGGAAAATTCATTGGTCATCGGAAAGAGGATTTAGCATTTGCAGATCAAGATTTTGGAGAGAAGTTGGAAAATAGTAGCGCAAATACTAAACCCCTACCTAAGATAATTAATGACTTTTTCTTTCTAAGAATCAACTTTGATGTTGTTTAAATAAATTGTGTAATTAAAGAATGCAATGAAATCAATGACCTATCAAGGCAAACTAATTAAATGGAAAGATGACCGAGGTTTTGGTTTTATTAAACCTGATGGGGAAGGCAAGGAAATTTTTCTGCATATCAGTGCTTTAACTGGCGCTAGTCGTCGTCCTAAGGTTGGAGACACAATTTTTTATGAAAAGGCGATCGGGAAAGATGGCAAACTTAGCGCAGCAAAAGCCTCAATCCAAGGCGTTTCTTCGCGCAGCATAAGTAAAGGTCAGTACAAGTCAACTCCAAAAAGATCTAAAAGTAAACTGCAAATTTTGCTCAGTGTCTTTGGGGTAGTCGCCTTCGTAGGTGTAGGTACATCATTTAGTCGCAACTTCTTTAATTTCAATGTTGCTACATCTACAAGAATTGCTAATCCCACAGCCGCTAAACCTAATACTGCCCCATCTCCAAAAGTTGCAAATTCCCCAGTTACTAAACCTAAAGTTGCTACGCCCAAAAAAATTGCTAATCCACCTATAGCTAAACCTAGCGTTGCCACACCTCCTAAAACTGCTAATTCTCCAGCCAATGAATCTAGTGTTGCGACAGAATGTGATATCAAAGGCAATATTTCAGTTTCTTCTGGGAAGAAGTTTTATCACCTACAAGGAATGCCAGAATATGAAATAACGCAGATCGATATTTTTAGAGGCGAAAGATATTTTTGTTCAGAGGCAGAAGCGATCGCCAGTGGTTGGCGCAAAGCACCCAGATAAAAAAGAGAAAGGATGCAAAGCATCCTTTCTCTTTTTTTTGATCCCCCACAAAATAAAAGACTCGGCTAGCGAGTCTTTTAACCTTAGCGATGGCTGCGGCGAGAGTTATTTCTTACTGGTATAGGAATCAACTCAGGCTGAGGCTGATTTTGACCCAAAAGGGCTTCCAAAACGCGATTTAGAATTTCGCCGATCTCTTTGAGTGCTTTCTTGATCGCTTTCACTATGTTTGGCTCCCTATGATCATCTAGGCTTATTTACTCAATCATAACAAATCTTTTTCTAAACAAATCTAAAGCTGAGCTTACAGTTGCCTTTCTAATCCAATTTCTACCCCTAGAGGGATTAAATCGCAGCTCGATCGCCTCGACCTTGCCATTAGGATCAGCGATCGCTACATACACTAGCCCTACAGGTTTTGTTTCTGTGCCACCCGATGGTCCCGCGATCCCCGTGATGCTGATCCCCCAGTCGGATTGGAGCTTTTGCTTGATCCCCATTGCCATCTGTTCGGCAACGATCGCACTAACTGCGCCATGTTGTTCGAGAATTTGGCGATCGACATCTAGCAAATTAGCTTTCACCTCATTGCTATAGCTAATGACACCGCCGACAAAATAGCCAGAGCAACCTGACACCTCCGTAATTGCCTGACCCAACCAGCCCCCAGTGCAGGACTCAGCAACCGCGAGTGTTTGCCCTTTTGTCAGTAAAAGCTGACCCACCACACTTGCTAAGGTGTCATCGTCAGAGCCATAACAATGTTCGCCCGTAATTTCTCTGATTTCAGCTTCTACAGGTGCGATCAAGGCGATCGCCTCTTCCTTGGTATTAGCGCGTGCTGTGATTCTGAGTCTTGCCTGTCCATAGTTGGCATAGGGCGCAACCGTAGGGTTTTGCAGATCAAATAAGTGATTAACCTTAGTGGCTAGCGCTGATTCGGCAATACCCCAATACAACAAGACCTTAGAGTGAAAAGTGCCTTGACCATATTTCCCTTGCAAAAATGGTGCGGCAACCTGTTCCCACATGGCATATAGCTCACTGGGAACCCCTGGGAAAGTCAAAAACAATATATTGGGGCGCGGTTCCCAGATCATGCCAGGAGCAGTACCGATCGGGTTAGTTAAGATATCCGCACCCTTGGGTAGTAGTGCTTGTTTGCGGTTATTGGCGGTCAGTGTTCTCCCTGTTTGGGAGTACATTTGCTGGATATGCTCCCAAACTTCAGCACGTTCCTCTAGGGGCGTGTTAAAAAAGTTGGCGATCGCCTCGGTCGTCAGATCATCAGGTGTGGGACCCAGCCCTCCTGTAGTAATGATCAAACTCGACCGACTCGTGGCAATTTCTAGGGCTTGGTGAATGCGTTCGGGATTGTCACCAACTACGGTTTGATAAAAATGGGGTATTCCTAGTAATGCTAGTTGTTGGGCGATGTACTGAGAGTTGCTATTTACAATTTCTCCTAGCAACAACTCAGTACCGATACATAAAATTTCTGCGCCGACTGTCATGGATTTAGGCTCACAAATAAAGTAATTATGATTCAAATTTTTGATGGCGCGGCTGTCATCAAAAATTCTGTTTCTTAAAACCAGTGGCACACACACAGCGTGTGCCACTGGATCTGGTTTTTAATTATGCTCAGATGCTTCTCGCTCAAACAAAAAGGGGTGCGATGCACCCCTTTTTGTTAATTAATTTCTTTACGCTTAGGCTTCTCTACGTTGATGCGTGGACGCTCAACTTCTAGATTTTGTCTTTCGGTTTCTCGTTGATTATCAAAGTTTTCGCTAGGGTTAGGATCAATCACCTCTAATCGAGCTTGATGCCCAGCCTCTTCAGCCGCAGCCATGACCACTGTCCGAACCGCTTGAATAACTCGCCCTCCCTTACCAAAAATTCGCCCCCGATCTTCTGGATCGAACGCGACTCTGATCCAGACGCGATCGCTTTTGCTGTTTGACTCAAAATCTACCCGCAAGGCATCTGGATGAGCAAGCAATGGCTTTAGCAAAAAACTGATTAAGGCGTTGTAGTCTGGCACAAGATTTAAGTTGGCACAAGTTGGAGAAATTAGGCAGTAACTAACTCGAATACTTTTGCTTTTTCGAGAATGCGACGTACGGTGTCAGTGGGTTGTGCGCCTTTTTTAATGCGATCAACGATCGCAGGTACATCAAGTCTGGTTTCTTTGGTGCGTGGGTTATAGAAACCGAGTTCTTCCAAGGGGCGACCATCGCGACGGCTAGTACTGTTTACAGCAACGATGCGATAGCTGGCTTCAAATTTTTTGCCAAATCGCTTTAATCTCAACTTCATCATGGGTTTATGGCTTTTTTCGGATTGATCTAGTTCAATATTTTAGCAGGCTCACTAGCATAGCATTATTTGCTAGCGTTTTAGCCAGCGATTTTAATATTGTCAGCGCCGTAGGCGCTGACAATATTAACTTCTCAAGGTAGCTTGAAATTTCTCTTCGAGAATATCTCTTACTTTCTGATGGATGGGATTGATGTCTGCCTCGGTGAGAGTGCGATCGCTAGCTCGATAGACCAGTCTAAAGGCAAGACTGCGCGATCCTTCAGGGACACCTTTACCAATGTATTGATCAAATAGGGTTACGGAGTCGAGTAGCTCGCCGCCGACATGGGTGATCGATCGCTGGATATCGGCAACGGTGAATTTGAGGGGAGCAAAAAAGGCAATGTCGCGATCGCTAGCAGGATAGGTAGAAAAGTTTTGAAAGACGGGAATAGACTTCTTCATCATGGCATCGAGAAGAGTGTAAAAATCCAGTTCAAAGGCATAGACCTCATCGGGAAGCCCCTTTTCGGCGCGAAGTTGTGGGTGCAACTGACCAAAAGTGCCAAGTCTTTCCCCTGATATCCATAGCGAAGCGGTACGCCCTGGATGTAAACGCTCATCCTTTTGATCGGGCTGGTATTCCACACTTACGGAAAGATTATGAAATACCGAATCAAGTAAACCCTTAGCCTCGTAAAAACTCAAAGGCTTGGAGTCGTGCTGCCAAGTACCGACGGTGCGATCGCCACCGAAAATACCTGCAAGGCGATCGGTTTCATCACTGCCTGCCTCATCCAGCCAGAACACGCGACCAATCTCAAATCCATTCAAGATGCCATTACCTTGATTGATATTGAAGGCACAAGCGTCTATTAGATTAGTGAGTAAATCGCCGCGCAAAGCTCCATACTCGATCGCTACAGGGTTATTGATCTTGACCTGATGCGATTCACTGGGACTGCATAGCGACATATGCATGACTTCCGTTAAGCCGATCGCGCGGAAGGCGGCTCGCATCAACCGACCACCCTCTTGATCAGCCGACAGAAAGCCAAATTCAGTTCTGGCGGGCAGCGTTTCCACAAATTTGTCATAGCCATAGATACGGGCAATCTCTTCGACTAAATCAATCTCACGCTCAATATCGGCATAGCGATAGGGCGGCACTGTTACTTTCCAAGTGGCGTAACTACCTTCCGCGATCGGCTGCTTCTCAACTTCAAAGGACAATACTTTCAGAGTTTGTTCTACTTCTGCTTCGGAGAGCAAAGCTAGTTCATCTTCATTTTCGCGATCGACTTCTCCTAATACTTGCCACACCTTAGTTAAGCGCAGGTCGATTACTCGAATTTCTTTGGATCTGGCATCAACCACGCTCTGCTCCATGACTTCGCCGCCAGCGATTTCCACAATCATCTGGATTGCTTTGGCACTAGCCGCCTCGATCGCCGCCTGATTGACTCCGCGCTCATACCTTGCCGAAGCTTCCGTGCGTAAACCTTGGGCGCGAGCGGATCGCCTTGTGGTCACTTGAGTAAATAGTGCCGCTTCCAAAACAATGTTAGTGGTTTGATCGGATACTTCCGTTTCCGATCCACCCATGACTCCCGCGATCGCGATCGGTTTGTCGGCAGAGGTAATCAAAAAGTTTTGGGCAGTCAATTGACGTTCCACATTGTCAAGGGTCTTGATCTTTTCGCCAGCTTTGGCAAATCGCACACCAATCTTAATCGCGGGATCTAAGCGATCGGCATCAAAAGCGTGCAGGGGCTGCCCCCACTCCAGCAAAATATAGTTAGTGATATCCACAATATTGTTAATGGAACGCATTCCCGCCGCTTCCACTCGCCGCTTTAACCACTCAGGAGAAGTCGCTACTTTGACACCCTTAATCAATGTCCCAATGTAGGCAGGGCAAGCTTTTTGATCTTCGACTGTGACCCAGTTAGCAACTTGGGGATTAAAGGTTGCTGAAGCTAGGGGCAGACATACTTCTTTGCCTGTGAGGGCGGCGACTTCGCGGGCAATTCCCACCATACTCAGGGCATCGGCACGGTTTGCAGTGGAGGTCACGTCCAGAATCGCATCATCTAGTCCCAGTAGAGGTCGCACATCAGCGCCCACAGTCACATCGTCGGGAAATTCATGAATACCGCTTGATTCCTTCGCTAGTCCTAATTCTGAGAGGGAACAAATCATCCCTTCGGAACGTTCGCCACGCAGTTTAGTGGGGCGCAGCTTTAAGTCAATATTTGGTAAATAAGTACCGATGGTTGCCACGGGTACAAGTAATCCCTGTCTAGCATTGGCAGCACCACAGACAATCTGTAATGGTTCGGCATTGCCGATGTCCACTTTGCAGACTTGTAATTTGTCAGCGTTGGGGTGACGTTCTGCTGAGAGGATATGACCAACCACAACTCCCTCTGCCCAAGTCCGACGGTCTTCGATCGCTTCGACCTCAAAGCCTGCCATAGTCAATTTTTCGTCTAGTTCTTGGGGCGAAAGATCGCAGTCAACAAGTTCGCGAAGCCAATTCAATGAGATACGCATTGGAAATTCTTGGGGGAGAGATGATACAAAAATGTTCAGTTTGGTGCATTTTAACAAAATCTGTCCTACCATGCCATTTGGCAAAATAAAACCCAAGAATTAATCGGCGGCGTAGAGCGCCGCCGATTAATTCTTGGGTTTTATCTTGGTATGCGCCACAGGGCTTAATAGGCAGTGATCTGTTACTGCTCCCAAAAATCAATATTTAGCATCGTATCGATATCGCGCTCAAACTGCCATGTATCAGGGATTTGATAGCCTTGTTTGGCATATTCCTTTTTTACCTCACGCAAAGCAAGGCGAAACGCGATATCAAAAGCGCCATCCCACATCGTTTTTAAGCTTGGGGAGTCTATCATTGCTAGTTCGATACCTGTACGTTGGTTTCTGATGGTACGCTCCCAACCATTAAACTCTTGAGGCATATCAACGTAGACACGTTTCAGTAAATGTTCTAGCAAGATGGTTAGGCGACTCCTAATCTCCTTTTTGTCAGACTTACCCAAACTTTCTATCTCCTCTATTAAGTTTTCTAAGTCCATATTGTCAAAATCTTTCATCTTTAACTTTTCTGTGGTTTCTTGTATCCACTGGTAAAAGTCACGCTCATACAAGGTTGTTTTTGAGTCGTTCGTTATCGTCATGTATTTTTGCTCCTTTGTTATTGGTGCGATCGCAATTGTTGCATCTTTATTCTTTTGATTTAATTACTAATTCCAAAGGTAATACAACGCTTTAAGCTTAATTAAAACCCAGAGAAATTTTGGGAAGCGGCGCTCCGCGCCGCTTCCCAAAATTTCTCTGTAATACTCGAAGCCTTAATAGACTGTACTTACGATTCTAGGAAAACGCCCATTTTGCGAAACTTCTGATAGCGGAGTTCTTGTAAAGCATTGCTGTCAAGCTTACTTAAACGTTCGAGATTTTCGACGATCGCCATTTTGAGATTTTCGGCAGCTTTGAGGGGCGCACGATGCGCTCCACCGAGGGGTTCGCTGATCACATAGTCCACGATGCCCAAGCGCAACAGGTCAGGAGCCGTAATTTTAAGGGCTTCTGCCGCTTTGCCAGCTTTGGCGGAATCGCGCCATAGGATTGCCGCACAGGCTTCGGGCGTTGCCACCGTATAGACGGAGTTTTCAAACATCATGATTTGGTCGCCGATGCCGATGCCCAAGGCTCCGCCTGAGCCACCCTCGCCGATCACGGTGCAGATAATCGGCACGCGCAATCCAAACATTTGGCGCAAATTAGCGGCGATCGCCTCCCCCTGTCCTTGCTCTTCTGCTGACACCCCAGGATAGGCTCCAGGGGTATCAATCAAGGTAATAATTGGCAAATTAAAGCGATCGGCATGATCCATCAATCGCGCCGCTTTGCGGTAGCCCCCTGGGGAAGCCATGCCAAAGTTGCGGGTCATATTGTCCTTAGTGTCGCGTCCCTTTTGATGTCCCAAAATTACGACAGGGCGATCGCCAATACGAGCAATTCCTCCCACTAAGGCAGGATCATCATTGCCACGGCGATCGCCATGCAGCTCCATCCATTCATCGGTGATGGCTTGCACATAGTCAAGGGTGCTGGGGCGGCGAGGATGTCTGGCGATTTGCATTCTTTGCATCGCGCCTAAGCCCGAAAAAATTTCCCGCCGCAACAGCTCGGCGCGTTTTTCTAACAACTGAATTTGCTCGACCATATCCACATCGTTGCTATTGGCAAGCTCTCGGATTTGGGCAATCCGATTTTCTAGCTCCACGATGGGCTTCTCAAAATCGAGTAGGATTTGGCGATCGGCCATGATGCAGTAACTTGTTATATACCAATTCTCAGATTAGCAGACAAAGGACTAGGCATAAAACCTAATGGTTCTGCCATTTAAGAAAGAACCGAAATTGTTGGTGGCGCAGCGAAGCCGCGCCACTAACAATTTCGGTTCTTTGTTTTCCTGTCTAGCCTTAGCCTTTTAAATATTTGCCATTACCTGAGCCATAGAAAGCGAAATATTGGGGAAAACATGAAAGGCGATCGCTTCGTTATCTCGATAGATTTTTTCCACATAAACGCCATTTATCAAAGTCAATACTGCAAAAGTTCCTAATAAAAAATCAATGATCCAATATTCGGGAATTCCAAATTCGGCGTATTCCTGACGCTTCTCAATAGTATCAACGGTGCGACAGGTTGGACTAACAATTTCAATTACCAACAAGCATGGCTCGTATAGCATATCTGGCTGATTGCCTAGTTGTTTTGATTGATCGCGAGTCATTACCAAAACATCAGGGCGGCGAGTTCGTTTTCCTGTAAATATTTCCGTACTATTTGTGCGAACACAGTAGGGGTGAGCAGATTGGTTAATTTCTAGTTGCAAGTGAAATGCAAAAAACATCATTAAAACATTGTGCAAAGCTGATGCTGGACTCACCTCAACCAATTCTCCATCGTTAAAGTCATATCGCCTGTCCGTGCCATCTTCATAGGTGAGATATTCCTCAAATGTCATTTTTCGGTTTGTGGTGACAGTCATCGGTTTGGGAGCATCTCAATTAGGCGTTGAGCATAAATACTTAAGGGAGATGAGAGGTAAAATAGAAAAAGTTAAGCAGTCTAAGCAAATGACACCAGAAGAAAAAGAAAGACTTGAAGCCTGCACCAGAGAGATAGCGGAAATCTTGTATCGGAATGCAGAAGCAAAAGATGCCGAGCAATTGAAAACACTAGAAGGCATAGAAATAGCGGTGCGAGAGCAAATGATAGAAAATGTCAGTCCCAACGTGGGAATTTTTTTGTCGAAAAAAGCAGTGGGACAAAAGCAGGGAAAGAAAGAAAATTAAAAAGCTGCATTGGCGAACTCAAACTGAAGAGCAAACAAGCAGAGAAGTTGCAAGTAAAAGTAAGAGCGAGATTAAGCCCACAACTGGAAAAATGCTGCCTATTGGTAAGTGCTAGTGAGTCCTACGCCAGAACAGAAGCAAATATTGCCGAACTAACAGGAATCAAGATTAGCCATAGTAGCCAACAGAGATTAGTTCAGAGACAGGAATTTCCAGAGATTACCACCACAGAAACCGTTGAAGAAATGAGTATCGATGGCGGCAAAGTGAGATTGCGAACTGAGAAAGGCAAAAAGTGTGAGTGGAAAGATTACAAAGCAGTAAATGCGCAAGGAACAGTAGCAGCTTATTTCCTTAATAATCAAGGTTTAGTCGATTGGGTACAAAAACAACCATTGGCAGAAATATTTTCTTGTCTAGGGGATGGGCATGACGGGATCTGGAACTTATTTGCTGCCATAGCACCATCAGGGCAAAGGTTTGAAATATTGGACTGGTACCATTTGAAAGAACATCTTTACGCTGTTGGCGGTTCTTTACGTCGTCTAGGCAAGGCTGAAGATTTGCTATGGCAAGGTGATGTTGAGCAGACTATTAACCTATTTGCTGGGTGTACATCCAAACGAGTTATCAATTTTTTAGCTTATTTACGCAGTCATTGTCATCGCATTCCTGAGTATGGTTATTTACAGAAACAGGGACTTACCATTGGCTCTGGCTCTGTTGAATCAACTATTAAGCAGCTTGGTCGTCGGGTCAAGATTTCTGGTGCTCAGTGGCTTAGAGACAATGTTGCTCAAGTTTTGAAACATCGTTGTGCTTATCTCAATGGCTATTTCTATTCTCCTATGTATTTCTACTCAGTGCCTAATTGAGATGCTCCCNGGCTATTTCTATTCTCCTATGTATTTCTACTCAGTGCCTAATTGAGATGCTCCCGTTCTGAAACGTCTATTTCATGCCGACAAAAAAGACGTAAATACTTCGATCAAGATTTAGCTGACCAGTACCATTGCCAACAATCTTAATAGATTTATGGACTTGCCTGAAGAAGATCCTGTTGTTAAGAAATAAAGTGCCACATTATATATCGCACTTTACTGTAGCGCTTTTCAAGTAATCCAAGTAAAAAGGTTTATTTCCCCGCCTTTGGCGGGGAAATAAACCTTTTTACTTGAATGGTAACGCTATATCTATTGTGAATATGCTATTTCGCCCATGATGTAAGTCGCAGCGATCGCGCGATCATCCCCCATAATTAATGTGGCAAATAGTTGATCAGAAATTTGTGCTAATGTGAGTGGATTAGATACATCAAAAGACTGATTTCTTAACTCCATAATTGATGTTGATCGCAGATTTAAAACAACAAAATCGGCTTCTTTGCCAACTTCAAAATTACCTAGTTTATCCTCAAGGCATAGCGCCATTGCACCACCTAAAGTTGCTAGAAAAAGAGCCTGAAAAGCCGAAAGTTTTTGCGATCGCAACTGAGCGACTTGGTAAGCAGCACTAGCAGTTCGCAGCATAGAAAAACTTGTGCCTGCACCCACATCCGTTCCCATTCCTACTTTTACAGGGGTTTCCGTAGATTTGGCTTTTTCTAGTTTAAATAATCCACTTCCTAAAAACAGATTAGAAGTTGGACAGAATGCGATCGCCGCTTTTGCCTCGGACAGTCTGGAAAATTCTGCTTCAGTTAGCTGAACTCCGTGAGCGAAAATAGAAAGCTCTGTTACGAGTCCTGCTTGATCGTAAACATCTAAATATCCTTTGCTATCTGGAAATAACTCGGCAACTGCTTCTACTTCCTTAACATTTTCTGAGAGGTGGGTGTGCAGATAAACATCGGGAAACTCAGCTAGTAATTTACCTGCGTTAGATAGCTGCTCAGAAGTGGAAGTAATCGCAAATCTTGGTGTGACCGCATAGAGAAGGCGATCGCACTTGTGCCACTTTTCGATTAACTGCTTAGTTTCTATATAGGAAGACTCCGCTGTATCGGTCAAAAAGTCTGGTGCATTGCGATCCATCATCACCTTTCCTGCAATCATGCGGAGGTTGCGGCTTTGCGCCTCCTCAAAAAAAGCATCGACTGATTGGGGAAATACCGCAGCAAAGACTAAAGCGGTAGTAGTTCCATTCTTTAATAGTTCATCAAGAAAGATAGAAGAGATTTTTTGAGCATAGTTGCGATCGCTAAACTTACGCTCAGTAGGGAATGTATATGTACTCAGCCATTCCAAAAGTTGCTCACCATAAGCGGCAATCATTTCAGTTTGTGGGAAGTGAATATGCGTATCGATAAACCCTGAAACGATCAAGCGATCGCTGTAGTTGGTAATGGGAATATCCGCATACTTAGGTCGCAAATCTGTGTAGTTGCCAATTTCCAGAACCTTGCCATCCGCGACCACCAGCAGTGCATCGGCAAAATAGCGAATACATTCAGACTCTTCTCTATAAAATGGATCGGCGATCACATCTAAAAAGCTAGCTCGAAATCCCTTCATGGTGTCTTGGTAGGTAGGAATGTTTACACAAATTTTTTTAATCTTCCAAGCATATAGCTTTTATCAGTCTAGTGAAGTACGGGTTTGTTTCCCCGCCGAAGGCGGGGAAACAAACCTTTGTACCTTGCTTGAAAACATTTAATGAGCAAATACATCCGCGTAACCTAGCAAATCTAAGTAAACGAGGGTAGGAATATGGGCAAAACAAGCCTTGGCTAGATCGTAGCGATTTTCGCGAATTAGCATATCGATCAGCTTGCGATGAATTGTTAAGAGATACCTCACATCGTTAGCGGCGTATTTTAGTTGAGCTTCCGTTAGCTCATCAAAATTACCCCAATCTGAAGACTGAGAAGTTTTATCCAGTTCTACTTTCTCCAATTCACGGACAAGCTCCTTCAATCCATGCTTATCTGTGTAAGTTCGGGCCAGTTTACTGGCGATTTTAGTGCAGAAAATGGGATGGGTGGCAATGCTGAGGTGAGCTTCCAACATCGCTACATCAAATCTTGCATAGTGAAAGACTTTAATTACATCAGGTGCTTCAAACAAGTACTTGAGATTTGGAGATTCCTTAAGCCCCTGACCAATGCGAACAATACTGACCGTCTCGTTATCATTACAGATCTGTACCAAACACAGGCGATCGCGTCGAGGGATTAATCCCATTGCTTCTGTATCGATAGCGATCGCTCCAGAGCCTAAATATTCCTGAAGAGTATCAAAATCAATATCGTTATCAAAAATCTTAAATTCTGGCATCTTGAAAGGAAAAAATTAATTCAATGAGTTTAACTTTATACCAAATAAAGAAATGGCTATGCCATTTCTTTATTTATAGCTGTTTCAAATAAGAGTTAGGGCTTCGACTTCGCTCAGCCAGCAGTATACGTTGGCTGAGCGAAGCGACGCACTGAGCCTGTCGAAGTGTCGAAGCCTCTTCTAAATATTTAAAATTGCTATACATGAGTTTAATTGATCATTTGTGCGGCACGAAGCGTCACACAAATGATTAATTAAAAGGCAGAAAAATAGTCAATATTTCGCCGTCATAGGCGGCACTGGTGGAATGCATTCTTACGGTCAGCTTGCCACCTAGCGCTTTTAGTAGGGTCTTTGTGGTTGGTAAACTTAGGCTCAATGTTCCAGTCTCAGGTTGCAGCATCAACCATTGCCCCACTGCCTTGAGTAAGGGAAAATCTGCCCCTCCCTGACGCATCACCTGCGACTGAAATTGTAATTTCAAATATTCACCCGCGCTAGTCAGAACTAGCTGAATATGACTGTCTGGCGGAAAACTCCGAATCAAACGATCGACTAAGCCATTGAGCACTTGAGATAGGAGCAAAGAATTGCTGGAAATAGTATTTATTTCTGTCGGTAAGATCATTTCTAAGGATATTTGCCGCCTCACCGCCTGTTCTTGCCAGCGCAAAAAGCCATCACTGAGAATGCCCTCAATTTTAGTTGCCTCCAGCACTATGGGATAGCTATCAAGATCGGCTGCTTCAAAAATTAGATTAAACCTCTCAATCTGCTCCGTACATTCCGCATCAACCTGTTCTAGTCGAGATTTTACTTCCGTTGAGATATCTTTTCTTCTTTTCAGCGATCGCACCAACATCCTGATCGTTGTCAGTGGTGTCCGCACCTCATGGGTAATCGCTTTGATAATATCTACCTCTTGAATCTCAGGAATTGGTAATTCCTGATGCATGGAGGACTGTGCCATCAAAATTGCCCCAAACCTAGACATAATTCGATAGTCTGGAATAACTAGAGGAAATTCCTGAGATTTACTTTGTAGTAACTCCCGCTGATCTGTGCGCTTTAGTCGCAAACTTAGAGCCGCGATCGCTGATTGAATTGCTTCAGGATGTAGAGACCAAGCACAGCTATGAGTTTTTTGAGAGGAGGTAATCAGGATACTAAAGGCTTCAGTAACCATAATGCAAAACCATTCATGCTGAAGCTCGTCAGTCTTGGCAATCTGGACAACCTGTGTGTCTCCTAGCGGTAAGTTCCCTCTGGGAAACAATGATGATTTGCTGGCAGTAAATACCCAAGTCTGTAAATCAGATTGCAGAAATACAGGATTTGTAAGTATGTAGGGATGGTGGCTTAGCAGTATCCCTTTGAGCCTGCTCTGCATGGCAAACTGTTGCAGCACCGCGATTGATCGATGCCAAAACTCCCTTGCATCAGTCTGATAAAGTTCTTCAACAAAGCCCTTGGCTTGCGATTCGTACAGAGCCTCGTTTAGAGTCAACAATCTTGTTGTCAATTTTTTCGTATCCTCAAACTTATTCCATGGCTCTGCCAAAAATACAGCGCTTGGCGCTGGCTTAAAATCCCTGCGAGAATTTTGATCATCGGCGCAAAGCACCGATGATCAAAATTCTTTACCGACCTTGGGTAAGGGCTGACTCCGCGCGGTCAAACTCCTGTAGGAGCCGATCGCGTGTTTTCGCGGGGATAGCACGCTTAGAGGTTCCGTTGTAGTATCCAGCCAAGGTGTTTAGGGCTGTAGACATGGTGGTGTAAGAGTACAAACCACTCTTCTCGCGATCGGCGCGGTAGCGAGAAATGTAAGCATTAATCTTGTATTTTGCTGAAGTCCTAACCGCAGCGCGATTTTCAGCATCATCTGCTAAATTGATCGCATTCCTCAATACATTGATGGTGTCGTTTGTGTCTGCAACATAGTCACCTGTTAAGCCTGCATTGACTAAGGACTGAACCTCCTTAGTAGTTAAAACTTCTTCTTTTCTGGTAAACAAAGCTGCACTTGCATCGGGGGCAAAGCCACCCATCACGATCAAGCAAGCCATAACTGAGGCGATCGCCACACGAAATAAGCTATTCCAAGAACTTTTTAAGACTTTTAAAGATTCATCTAAAGAAGCAAATAAAGATTTACGTTCTGCCTTCATATCTATAAATTTACTAAATTGCACATTTGTTGTCCCTCTAATCTTATGACTTTTCGGACAAACTACCCTAATCATAGTTACAGCCAGTTTCTTAAAGCCCTTTGCTTTGTGGTGTAGCGATCGTTCAAAAACCAGAAGAGGAGTAACGACGCAAAGCGCCGCTACTCCTCTTCTGGTTTAGGACTGGCAACAAGTATAGCTAGCGAATTAATCTTACCCAGCCAAAAGGGATCGCAATGTCAGGGTTCCATGACATTGCGATCCCCTAGTAAAAAAATAGATTTGATCCCCACAACAATTATGGTCATTTAGTTTTAGCTAAGTATTTGTACTAGATAAATCTAATTAAGTTAAGCAAGTCAAACAAAGATAAATCTGACAACCATTGACCAACAAATATTTTTTGGCAAAATGTACATAGCTACAAACAAATTGCCCAATTCAATCTTAAATTCTAATAAGCGATCAGACCTGAAAGCTATTAGTAGTTAGTTCCCAAATTAATTACTAATATGCAAATTGTGAACCTAGGCTGCATCAAATATTTAGATTTTACGAGCGATCGCGGTAAGTACATCACAAGCAGTTGGAGGTTAATTGTATGGCGAGGGAACGTCCTCCCCTAGAAGAAATGACCTTGCGTCAACTTCGTAAAGTAGCAGCCGAGTTGGAGATTTCTCGTTACAGTCGAATGCGAAAATCTCAGTTACTAGCTGATATTCAAACCATCCTTATGGCTAGAGGTTCAGCCTCAGCCTCAGTAGATAGCAGTAATTCGGAGACACAAGAAATCGTGGAAGCATCAAAATTTAATGTGGGCAGTGAAGAGACAGAAGAGAATCTAGAGCCGCTTGCTGCCATTGATCAAAGTATTGGCGATCTACCTAGTGGCTACGGTGAGAGCCGTATTGTTCTATTGCCTAGAGATCCTCAATGGGCTTATGTATATTGGGATGTTCCTAACTCTCACAAAGAAGAGCTAAGAAAGCAAGGTGGACAACAGTTAGCGCTGCGTTTGTATGACGCTACTGATGTTAATTTGGATTATCAAACCCCTAACAACTTGCAGGAATACAATAGCGACGAACTAGCCCGCGAATGGTATGTGCCTATTCCTATTAGCGATCGCGACTATGTAGCTGAACTCGGTTATCGCTGCGCCGATGGTCGTTGGTTAGTTTTGACTCGTTCCAAAGTAGTCCATGTACCTCCCGTATTCCCTTCGGAATGGGTAGAAGATAACTTTATTACTGTACCTTGGGATCAAACCCTTAAAGGTCAAACTTTCTTTACGCTCGTACCTCCTAGCAAAAAAGTTGCTGCTCCACAGCCTGAAGCAACACCATCGAACGCAGTTGATAGTTCCTATGATGAAATTTTCAACATAGCTCGCGAAGCTGAAGTACAGCGTATCTCTGGTTCACTCTATGGCTCAATGCAACATGAGTCAGGGATTGGCTTTGTACCTGAATCACTTAGCTCCTATGTATTTCCTTCAGGCGCAGGACTGTTTGCTGGTGCAGCAGGAGCCATCAGTGCCAGTGGCATCAATTACTCTGGCATTGGGTTTGAGTCAAGCTATAGCTTCTTCTCTAGCGAATCCCCAATTCGTCCTCGTCAGTTCTGGTTGGTTGCCGATGCAGAACTGATCGTCTATGGGGCTACGGAGCCTGATGCTTCAGTTACGATTGGCGGTCGTCCCATCAAGCTAAATCCTGATGGAACCTTCCGATTCCACACCTCTTTCCAAGACGGAGTGCAGGATTATCCGATCTTTGCAGTTGCCGCCGATGGTGAGCAAAATCGTGCCATTCATATGAAGTTCGAGCGCCAAACTCTTGAGCGTCGTACTAATACTAAAGAAGAAGCAATCCCTGAATGGATTAGCTAGTTCAAAAAAATAGAGGTCGTGCGAAGCACGACCTCTATTTTTTTATTAATGGCGACGCTTCGCGTCGCCATTATTTTCTTATTCAACGCAAAGTGCTGTCATACTAATTCACAAAAGCGTGACTGCACTTTTATGAATTAAAGACCAAATCCAGTAAGGGTTTTTAAATGAAGAAATGGCTACGCCATTTCTTCATTTGGTATAAAATGTTATGACTAAGTAATGATTCTAGGGCGCATATCCTGTCTATGAATGACAAAGAACAAATGAGCCTGTTTGATTTGACCCCGTCAGAGGTTCCCTTAACAGAACTCCCTCAAGCCGATCGCGTTGCAGAGACTTTAGCTGATAAAAAGACAGCGCGTTCCTCCAAAAACTCCAGTCCTGCGGTATCTACTTCAGTCCCAGCAAATCAGCAGTTTGCCAATTTAGATGCTCTGCGAGATGCAGCTTGTAATTGCCAAAAATGCCCCCTTGCGCCGACGCGCACTAATGTTGTTGTTGAGAGAGGCGATCGCAAGGCAAAAATTTTAGTAATTGGTGAAGCTCCTGGGGAACAGGAGGATTTATCAGGATTACCCTTTGTCGGAAAGTCGGGGCAACTCCTAGACAAGATTTTAGAATCGGTGGGACTTGACACCAACAAGGATGTTTATATCTGCAATACAGTCAAATGTCGTCCGCCCAATAATCGCGTCCCCACGGAAGTAGAGACTAATACCTGTAAGCCCTACCTGCTGGAGCAAATTCGACTTGTTGATCCTAAGATCATTTTGCTGACGGGCGCGACTTCGCTTAAGTCTATCTTGGGTGTGAAGCTGGGAATAACTAAGGTGCGTGGTCAATGGTACGAGTGGGAAGGGCGATTGGTGATGCCGATTTTTCATCCTTCCTATTTATTACGCAATCAGAGCCGTGAACAGGGCAGTCCTAAGTGGTTGACATGGCAGGATGCCAAAGCAATTAAGGCTAAGTATTTAGAAATTATTGCTGCTGAGAGTGTTACTGAGACAGTGCTGAGCGCTCAAACTCAGATTGAGGATAATTTTGAGAGCGTAGTACCGCTTCCCTCTCAAAATTCTTCTTTGGTTTCAATTGAAGAAGATGAGGAATTTTAGTGAGTAATTCGAGAAAAGACCTTGAAGAAATGGTAGATGTGGCGCTGTGGGAATGGTTAGCTCCCCATGCGGCGAGAGCAAGGGTGATTTTGGTTAGTGCTAACTTGGATCTTCTTGATGTTGGTGTAGCTATGACTGAGGACAATAGCCAGTTGGTACAGTCGTGGATTGAGGATGGCTGGCTACGTCATCCTACTGCGGAGGAGTTAAGTGCATGGAATGCGGATCAGGCAAAAGAGTTTACCAGCTTAGTAATTCCCCCTTTTGTCCTAGCGAGGCTTGCTCCCGATAAACCCTATCAATAACTGGCGGCTCGAAGCGCTGTAATTTATATATTTAGTGTCGAAAGCCATAAAAACATTAAAAAAAGGAGCTAAGCTAACAGCTTGGCTCCTTTCTTTAATCTATAATCTAAAGAAAAAGCCTAGGTTACTTTCCCTGTTTCGTTCCTAGGCTTTTTCTTTAGTTCGCTCCTCACACCTCATTAATATACATCCATTTTCCTAAAATGTCTACTAGGTAGCGTAGAAAATCGGATATTTTTTGTACGCCTTTTGGCTGAAACCTCAGAGAGAGTTGCACTGCAACTCTCTCTGAGGTTTGTATATAGCGCTTTTCAAGCAAACCCGTACTTCACTAGACTGATAAATGCTTTAGAGCAAAAGTCTAAGAAAGCACAAAGCCTTATCAGGAAACAAAACGAGAAACGAGTGGCGGCGCAAAGCGCCGCCACTCGTTTCTTAGGTTGGTACTACCAAAATGCAAATAAATTAAATATTAAATACTGACTTTTACAAGATAAAGTAATGATGCATTCATGATCAAAGTTTAAGGCTGCTCAAAACTCCAATAGGCTGTAAATCCACTAACTACAGGCATTTATGACTCTGACAAATATTTTTCCACAATGTCAAGATCTTCAGTCTCAAGTTGAAGTCATTCTCCAACTTTTGCAGCAGGAACCAAACTTACGATCGCAACAGGATGGCAGCATTGTTCAGGCTTCTCTAAGAAAAGCGATCGCGCCAACTTTTGAGATCGTCTTTGCGGGAGCTTTTAGCGCTGGCAAATCAATGCTAATTAATGCGCTACTAGAGCGCGAGTTGCTCTATAGCGCTGAGGGACATGCGACGGGGACAGAGTGCAAGATTGCTTTTGCTAAGGCTGGGGAAGAGCGAGTGGTCTTGACTTTTTTGAGTGAGATCGAAGTCCGCGAGCAAATTCAAGCTTTGTGTCAGTTAATTGGACAGATTGCGCCTAGCAATGTCAATCAGGTTGAAGTGCTAAAGCAATTGCAAACGCTGACCTTGGCGGTGATTGAGCAGGAGGGTGGCAAGAGCAAATCTAAACGGGCTAAGGATGCTGACGCTCTAAATCTGTTGATTGAGGGCTTTATTAATAACCGCGATCGCATTAGTTCGGTGGCTAATGCAACCTACTCAATGGAGCAGTTTGGGTTTGACAATCTCAAAAAAGCGGCGGACTATGCCAGACGTGGGGCAAATAGCGCGGTTCTGAAGCGGGTGGAATATTACTGCAATCATCCACTGCTGCAAGATGGCAATGTGATCATTGACACTCCTGGGATTGATGCACCTGTTAAAAAAGACGCGGCTTTGACCTTTGATAAAATCGAGCATCCTGACACTTCGGCGGTGGTGTTTGTGCTGAAGACCGCAGCAACGGGGGAAATGACTTCCGAGGAGACGGAGCTGAGCGAAAAAATGCAGGGAAATGCGGGAATTCGCGATCGCGTTTTTTATGTGTTTAACCGCATTGACGAAACTTGGACAAACGATCAACTGCGCGATCGCCTCAACAATACGATTTCTAGTCAATTTCGCAATAGTTCTAAGATCTATAAAACTAGTGGCTTATTGGGCTTTTACGGCAGCCAGATCAAAAACACCAGTTCCAGCGATCGCTTTGGCTTGGATACCGTATTTGCAGAGAGCGTTAAATCCGTTGGTGGCGATGAGGGAACACCGCAATTTGTCAATGAATTTAATAGCTATTGCCTAGTTTCGGGCAAGTTGGATATTTCTAAGTTTCCAATTCCCTACAGTGTTTTGGAAACTAATGTCAAAAATGAAAAATATGTGCGATTGCTGACCAGTCTCGGCAAAGGGCTGATCGAGCAACTGATCAAGGACAGTGGCATTGAGGAGTTTCGGACTGCGATCACTCGCTATTTGACGACGGAAAAACGACCTTTGCTGTTTGCCGATCTGGCAGATGATCTTCAGCCCATTTGCATTGCCCTGCGTCAGTCCTACCTTGAGGCATGGTTACACCTCGAAAGTCAGCCTCGCGATATCGAGTCGATCAAGTCGCAGGAATTACAGAAGCTCAGTCAAGACTTGAAACAAATTGGCGATCGCTTTCGTGAGCATATTGCCCAAGAGGTAAATGTCGCCGTAGCTAGCGATCAAAATGAGCTTCTAGAGGCTGATTACCTGAAACTGAAAACGCGAATGGTGCGGCGTTTGGATGAATTAATTACCAGCTTTTCTGTGGCGGTAGTGCATCAACGTGCTCAAGCCAGCCATCGCCGTAACTCTGTTGTGCCTGTGATGGGAATTTTGACTGAGGGCTTTTATCTGTTGGCAAATGAGCTAGAAGATGTCTTGGTCGAATGTTCTAGGGAAATTATCAATAATTTCTTCCAAAACTTAATCGAAAAAATTAAGAAGGCGGATTATTACCGTGAACTCTATCGTTTGCTCGGTAACGATGGCGAGACAGAGATTTATTTGCAAAGTGTCATGGTGAAAGCGGCTGAAGCGTTGGTCAATGAGGCAAAAACAGAATGCGATCGCTATGTGCGTGAACGTCCGACTTTTTATGCTGAAGGTACTGTAGGATTTTTTCAATTACAACAGTCGTTACAACAAGCCTGTCGTGGTTACGATTATCAGAGCATGATTGAGTCTGAGCCAGCCATCCGTCAACTTTTGAAGATGGACTTTGAGTACAAGGTCAAGGATACGGTGGTGCGTACTTACCGTCAGACGATCAATCAAACCCTGAACACGCATTTGCTAGAAGGTGCGGAAAAGCAGGCAGATAAAATCTTGCAACAGTACGATCGCGCTAGGGCTTATCTTGCTCAAACTCTGGAAAAGGAAGCGCAAGCAAAAGTTGACAGTAATCGCAAGTTGCAGTCTGAAATCAAGAAAAATATTGATGCTTACAATGACGCAGTTTCTGGCATTAATCAATGCTTAGAAGCGATGCAACTGTCTAGGAAGAAGTTGCCCGTTGTGAGTGAGTCTGATTTGTCACTTGCGCCAATTGTTGTTTCTGAAGTATCTGAAGTAATAGATGCCGAGGCTGTTGTTGTAGATGAAGTTGATGATTCAACAGAGGCTGCGACCTCTCTTAGTCAGAAGTTTTAGCTGATTTATGAAGAAGTTTCGGCTTCGCTCAGTCAACTTTATATTGCTGGCTGAGCGAAGTCGAAGCCTTTTTAAAGTAGTTACAATTTCCTAAATACTCAAGGACAGAGACTCTACCGCAGCAACTGAACTTCCTGTATGTTCTAAAGCTTCCCCATCTTCAGAATTAGGCAACTCGCAACGATCTTGGTAGACGCTGAGATCGAACCAGAAAGTACTGCCTACGCCGACTTCACTTTTAATATTCACAACACTGTGATGTTTTTCAATGATGTTGCGGACGATTGATAGCCCTAGCCCAGTGCCCTCAAGGGTGTGCACCTTATCTTCGACTCGGAAAAATCGATCAAAAATGCGATCGCAATCTTCCGCAGGGATGCCATAGCCCGTATCCTCAACCTCAACCCGCACATAATTGACAACGCGATGGGGTTGGGTCGTAGTTTGGTCTTGATAGGGGTAGGCGCGAATCGTTACCTTACCGCCTGACTCAGTAAACTTGAGAGCATTGCCCACCAAATTATATAAAACCTGCAAAATCAGATCGTAATTACCCCAAATTCTTTCAATGCCTGTAACTACTTCATGGGTTAGTTCAATTCCCTTAGAAGACGCATTGAGCTTGTAAGTACGGATAGTCTGCTCGATGGTTTCGGACAGATCGATCGCTGTGAAATGGTACTGACGACCCGACTCTAGGCGCGATAGATCGAGGACATCATTGACGAGGCGTGTTAAGCGATCGGTTTCATTATTTGCCGTATCCAAAAATTCTTTTTTCTGGTCTTCGCTCAGCTCATCCCCATATTCGTGCAAAGTCTCAATAAATGACTTGATATTAAACAGCGGTGTCCGCAACTCATGACTAACATTACTGATGAAGCGACTTTGCGCGGCATTTAGCTCCACCTCGCGAGTTATATCTTGAATCGTAATCGCTATCCCCTTGATCGCATTACTGGAACTCAACACACTGGTGATCCATATCCTAAAAGCATGGGCGAGTACGGAGTCCTTGTCCCCCGAAGCCATAATCCTAAATTCGCCGCCTTCCCGCTCACCTGTGGCAATCTGCATCAGCGATCGCCCCAAATCGGCACTGAGTCTTTCAGGCAAAATATTTAAAATACTTTTGCCCTTAACACTATTGGCTTCCCAGTCCTGCTCCCAACCCATGATTTTGATTGCCGCAGGGTTCGCCAGCACCACTCGCATATCTGAATCCAACAACAAAGCACCATCAGCGATCGTGGAGACTAGGGTTTCCAACTTTGCCTTTTGCGCGGTTAATTCTTCAATATTCTGTTCTTCATATTTTTTGAGACGCTGTGCCATCTCGTTAAAACTGCGAATTAATTCCCCTAATTCGCCGCCAAAAGGTAAATCAATCCTTTGCTTAAAGTTACCGCTAGCAATATTCTGTACCCCTGCCACCAATTCCCGAAGTGGTCGCGTAATTGTCACAGAGTTGGAGGCGGCTCCCAAGATCACCATCGCCCAAATTGAGACAAATACCGCCGTAGTCACATCAAGGGTGAGGCTCGATGAAGCGACTGCCGTGGGATTGGGATTAATTCCGATCGCCACAATTCCCAGAGCCTCGCCCTCGGACTGCAAGTTTACAAAAATATCGGTAACTTCACCCTGTGGCGTGATGTGTTGACGTACCAAGGGGCGATCGGGACGAGACATGGGATCTTCGGGTAGTTGGATGCGCCGCCTGATACTTAGGGAGTTTTGCACCTCATTGGCGGTAAAAGGAATGCCATAAAAGATCTCCCCATCCACATCGGCGAAGAGAATATAACGAATACTAGAGCTGCTGTCGTAGAACTCCTTAGATAAACGAGTTAGCTCCCCTAGATCGTTTTTGGCAACTAAGGGGGCAACATTAGCAGCAAGGAGAAGTCCCAAATCTTTACCAAAGCGCGTATCATTGAGGCGAGCATCGGTCTGAATATCATTAACCGCCCAAAAAGTAACGGCACTCATGAGCAAAGAAACTAACAGAGTAATCAAAGCCATTAGCTTTGTCTGCAATGAGAACTCTGTCCACCAGCGCTTTGGGATGTTATAAATTTGAGGCAAAAAGTTCATCTTTTTGTAGGCATTTGTTTGGTTATTTGGATGGCTTTTCGTTTAATATGTGCGATCGAAACGCAAGGATGAGGATCTCAAGATGGATGAGGCTAGTATTGTCAGTGCGCTGCAGGATGATCTTAAAGACTATAAGGTAAAAACTCAAATCCGCCGCAGGGATTCCCAACTACACGTTCTAGTGACGCGGGATGAGAATGCCGAATTTGACTATAACTCTCTCTATAGTATTGTGAAACGTCGTGTAGATGAACTAGCGATCGCAGGGGCAAGGGAATTAGTAGTCTACGGGCGATTGGCTGGCGCTAGGCATCCTGAATGGCAGAAATCCGCAGAAATAAAACCGCCACTTCCTTTGATAGAGCTAGATCTTGAAGAATTGGAAGAGATCGGTAAAGAATTAGGCAATCTGGCGATCGCGGTTGAAGAAGATGAAACTTCGCTGCAAGATGACAGTCTAGAAACAAAGTTTAGTAACGAGTACAGTAGTCTCAAAGCCAGTCTTGAGGACGATCTCAGGACTGCTGGCGAACTGACTAATCAAGGGGAGTCACCTGAATTAACCAGTCTAGAGGACTTTAATAGTGAACTAGAGGAACTCAATAATGATCAGGGGACTAATAACGATCTAAATCTAGAAGATCTTGATCTGGATAGTTTGGCGATCTCCAATGGTGAAGTCGATAGTTTTGAAACAATCGGGGAAGTGATTGGCAATATGCAATTACCTAAGCCAAGCCATGATGCAGAATTTGATTTGCATAGCCCAGATTTTAATAGTTTCTCTGTGGTGACGATTGAACCTCCCACCTTCAAAGCTCCAGTTAAATCCCAAGACTCAACAGATGAAGACCTTGGTGATGATTTTAGTATTGATGCACCAACTATCGTTAATTCAAGACCTTTGCCACCGCCGCCACCCACCAAGCGGAAAACAACTAGCAAAGTTGTTGAGCCTAAACCTCAGCCGATGAAACTAGCTACTCCCATTCGGATCAATACAGTGTCGCTTGCTTTAAGTATAGTTATGGTTTCTATACTGGGGCTTTGTGCATGGTTGGTATGGGATCGTTCGGTGCAGCAGCAATATTTGGCTGATGCTCGTGACCTCGAAAACCTCAATCTCGATCCTCAAAAAATTCAGAACCTGTCTCTACTGGCAGATACTCGCAACCGCATCCAAAGTGCAGTCGCCCAACTAGAACTCATACCCGATCGCCCTGCATCCTTGTATGCCGAAGCTCAAGTGGAAATCAAAAACCTGAAGCCCAAGCTAGCAGCTTTTGATCGCCGTGTCACCATTGAGTATGCGGCAAACAATAATTTGGAGTTAGCCAAGACTAATACCTTAGATGCCGCTCTGATGGTGCAAAATCCTCCTCATACTTCTAAGGTTTGGAAAGCTGCACAGGCAAAGCGTCAAGAGGCTATTCAAGCTCTCTCTTTAATTAGCCCTGATTCGGCGGTATATGCCCAAGCGCAAACTCGCCTAAAAACCTATCGGGCGGAACTCGTCCAGATTAGCAAGTGGGTCGATATTCAGGTGCGAGCCGAGTCGATCGCTAGTGATGTCAACCCCGCGATCGCCACGCAAATCCAACAACTCAAGTCCGATCCATCGGGCAAAGAGAATTTCTTAAAGCGTTGTTCGACAATTTTGCAGCCTGAAATCTCTAGCAATGATGCTCAAAGATTGGGCTTAACAATCAACAATTTGACAAGCTACCTCTGCGCCTATTATTGGGATTCGTAAAATATGACCTATTCCCTGAGAATTGCGGATATGGTCGAAAGCGATCGCCCGCGAGAGCGATTACTGAGCCAAGGTGTCCGCAGTCTATCTAATGCTGAATTAATTGCGATTCTGTTAGGGACGGGACAAGGTGCTGGGAAGCTGTCGGCGGTGGGTTTGGGGCAGTTAATTTTGCAAACCATTGGCAAAGATCGCACCAGTGATCCTGTGGCAGCCTTGCAAGGCATTTCACCGCAGGAGTTAATGCAAATCGAGGGGGTGGGCCCTGCTAAAGCGACTACTATTTTGGCAGCGATCGAGCTGGGTAAACGCGCTCTATATGCTAAGCCACCTGATCTGACCGAAGTAACTGATCCGTCTATCGCCGCTGCTGCCTTGAGTCAAGACTTAATGTGGCAGACTCAGGAACGTTTAGCGGTTGTCATGCTCGACAATAAAAATCGCATCATTGCTCAAAGGATTATCACGATTGGCACGGCGACGGAAACCCTTGCTCATCCGCGTGATATTTTTCGTGAGGTTTTAAAATGTGGGGCGGTGCGGCTAATCTTGGCGCACAACCATCCATCTGGTAACACCAATCCCAGCCCCGAAGATTTGACGCTTACTCGCCAACTTCTCGAAGCAGCCAGAATGCTAAATCTCCCGTTATTAGATCATTTAATTTTGGGTAACGGTAGCTTTTCTAGCATTCGCGAAATGTCAACACTTTGGAAAGAAATTCCCCAAGCGGAGTAGTACCAAACAAAGAAATGGCGTAGCCATTTCTTTGTTTGGTACTACTCCGCTTAGAATCCCTAGCTTCGATTGCCGTCCCTTCGACTTCGCTCAGGGAGCTAGGCGAGGTTCTTGCCTAGTCAAAGAAACAGAGGTGCTTTGCGCCTCTGTTTCTTTGACTAGGCTTCGATGACATCGATGATAAAACCATAGCCACTTACGCGCTGTCCAACGCGAATCTTGCAACCTCGGCGCGTCTCGATCTGACCATCGACCTCTATTTCCCCATCCATAATCATTAGTTTGGCAACTCCTCCCGTATCCGCAACCCCACAGATTTTTAATAAGTTGCCCAAAGTAATATATTCGCTAGCGAGTTGAAATTTTTCGTGGGTTAGTTCTTGCATAGGGCTAATCAATAATTTTTAGTGTGGCAATTCTCAAATTTAGAGAGGCTTCGACTTCCCTTCGACAAGCTCAGGACATCGCGCTCAGCCAACAATATAGGTTGGCTGAGCGAAGTCGAAGCCGTGAGCGGAGTCGAAGCCTAACGGGTTGTGGCATTTTCTAGTCCTGTAGCCTTGCCTGCTTTGCGGAGGCGATCGCTTTCTGGCTCCATCCATGAAAATACAAAATGGCTGAGGCATTTAATTTTTGGCTGCTTAGCAAGTATTGCTTGAGTCTGAATCTCATAGCTGGCGTGACCACCAAAACTCTGTCCCCAAGTACCTGCCAAAATTGGGCAAACTAAAGTCTCTGGGGCTGACTGACGCACAACTTCGGCAACTTGATCGGCAACGCATTTACCATCGGCACAAATAGCATAGGTCATCGCATGACGCTCCATGAAGCTAGGGAAACGATCCCAAGGTTGCATTTTGGGATCGTACTTACCAGCTTCGGCGCGATTTCCTGAAGGGAAAAACACAGTGCCAACGGGAATATTATTTTGCTGAAGCGGCGCAGTTACCGTATTGACAAAGCTAAGCACACCCTCATAGGCGTGGTTAGTTGCCATATTCCATAACAAGTTTTGAGCGATCGCCAAAGTCTGAGGTAGGTTTTTGATAGTTGTGGGCTGTACTTGAGCGGCAGTGGTTAATTTCTGCTCAGTTTGGACAATATCGTCGGCGGTAATTTTGCCATTTTGTAGATAAATTTCCATTAGCTCCCGTACATTGCGATCGCCAATCCTATTTAAAAGTGCTGCTCTTGATGATTGTCCATAGATCCAAAGTTGCTTGACGTTATCAATCAAGGCTCCTGTCGGAGTCGTCGGATAGCGCACATAGTCAAAGACAATTCCATCAGGTTGGCGTTTCATGAGTGCTTTGACCAAGTTAGTCAGATCATTTCTGGCGATCGCACTGTAAGGATCGACAAATAGATGATCCGCTTCGTAAGCATCTTCATAAAAAGCACGACCATTACTAACTTGGGCGCGATCAAAATTAGTCTTGGCAATGCTATTTTCGCCATCGCCATTAATTGCCAAAGCCGCTGCCTTGCCCCTGATTTCACTATAGCCATAGCCAAAGTTCATCGTAAAAGCCCAGCCATAGACCTTAATACCGCGTTCTTTACCCAAGGCGATCGCCTTTTGCAACAGGTCATAATCCGCTGCCACTTCCCCTTTTTTGACAGCCTCTTCCATTACCGATCGCCAAGGTGTGGGGTTGTCTGCCACAGGCAGCAAAACCCGACCATCATAAAAAGCTTCAATAAAAACTTGGTTGTAACCACGATTGGCAACTTTATCAAAAACATCCTCTAGCATTCCCGCTTTAGCATCGTTAGGATAAAGCCTGACCCAAGTTGCTTGAGTCTGCGGAAAGCTGCGATCGCGACAAGCTTGTAACTCTGATTTATGTTTTTGAAGGATGGCTTGATATTGCGATCGCGCCGATGCATTGTTAGGCTCCTTGATCAGCGCTAATTTTCGCAGCTCATGTTTACGCAAAATCTCTTCATTTTTACTGACATCACAAGTCGGCTTCCCCCATAAGCTATTGTTTGGCAAATCACCTGCCATTGCTTTCAGGGCAATCATCGGACTTAAAAAACAAAGACAGGCGATCGGCAGGGCTACGCCGTAAAATAAAGAACCAATTTTTGGTGGCGCAGCTTTGCCGCACCACCAAAAATTGGTTCCTTTATTAAGTTGGTTCGAGTATTTTGGGTGCTTCATATAATCCAATTTCTTCCCGCTAATAATTTTGATGGCGTAGCTGCACCATCAAAAATCAGTTCCTTATTCTACAGCCCGTTAAAACCCAGAGAAATTTTTAAAGTGGCGCTTCATGCCACTTTAAAAATTTCTCTGGGTTTCAAGTCAGCGCAAGGCGCTGTAATAATGTGGCACACTGACAACTGTATTTCATGACGCTCTTCACCATGCTTCACAACCCCACCCGATTTAAGCCTAGCCCAATCGAAGACGACTCTGAAGAAAATGAAGAGGAGTTGGAATTTTATGATTTTAATGAGCCAGAGCCTGGTAGCCCTCCTGGAACATTGATCATTGATGAAGATGCCAGTATTCCCAATATTTTCTTGATTGACTACAATGCCGAAGAGGCTTTGGGGATTCAGCTTGCTACCCCCGAAGAATGTTTTCCCTATCTTGATAGTCATTCCGTCTCGTGGGTTGATGTGCAGGGTCTAGGCTCTGAAGATGTCCTCAAGCGCTTGGGAAATGTGTTTGGTTTGCATGAGTTGGTACTTGAGGATATCGTGAATATCCCTCAGCGCCCCAAGGTAGAGAGTTTTGAAGATCAAGAGCTAATTATTTTACACATGGTAACTAGCCGTGACGATGGGATTGGGTTTTATGACGAGCAGGTAAGTTTAATTTTGGGGAAAAATTATATTCTGACCGTCCAAGAAGAACCTGAAAATGATGTATTCGAGCCAGTTCGGCAACGGATTCATCGTAATCGTGGTGTAATCCGATCGCAAAAGTCTGACTACCTTGCCTATGCCCTCATCGATGCGATCGTGGATGGATTTTTCCCAGTCCTTGAAGACTACGGCGAGCGCCTTGAAGATCTTCAAGATGAGGTGGTGGATAAGCCCACAAGACAAACTTTAGACAAAATTCATAAAATTAAGCGAGAACTTTTGCTACTGCGGCGAGCCATTTGGCCGCAAAGGGACGCAATTAATAGCTTGATTCGCGAAGAAAGTCCCTTAATCAGTAAGGAAGTACAGGTCTTTTTAAGAGACTGCTACGACCATACGGTGCAGGTCATGGATATGGTCGAAACTTATCGGGAACTGGCGGCTAACTTGATGGACATTTATCTATCATCGCTGAGCAACAGCACCAACGAGATCATGCGTTTTTTGACCGTGATTTCCACTATATTCATCCCCCTTACTTTTGTGGCAGGGGTATATGGCATGAATTTTGATACTGATATAGGAAATATGCCTGAGTTGAAATGGTCTTTTGGATATGCTCTTTGTTGGCTATTAATGCTAGGAATTGCGGGCGGCTTAATGGGCTTCTTTTGGAAAAAAGGATGGCTATTTAGCCCCAAATAATTAGTCCAGAAGCTAAGTGGCGGTGCTTTGCACCGTCACTTACTTCTGGGTTAGACCAAATGTATTGATCACAGAATGTAATTCACTATGCTACTTCCTCAAACTAAAGGACGCAGACTGCAAAGAGTGACCTTAAAAGCTGATCAAGTAGAGATGGCTTTACAGGTAGATCAAGCGATCGCCCTCCTTCCAGAGCAGAGCCATTATCTATGCAATGTCCTGCGACTAGAAACAGGGTCAGAGTTTATTGCCCTTGATCGGCGCGGTGGATGGTGGCTAGCCCAATTAGTCGATCATGGGTTAGCCGCCAAAATTATCGGCAAATTAGAAAATAATTCTGAATTACTCGCTCCCGTTACTCTTGGCATCGCCATGCCTAAGGGTAATCACCTTGAGGATGTAATTCGGCAAACTACAGAGCTAGGTGTAAAGCAGATTATGCCTTTGTCTAGCGATCGCACCGTTATCAAAGCTGGTCAAGAAGTCGGCAACCAAAAACGCGATCGCTGGCAACGCATTGCCGAAGAAGCCGCCGAATTATCGATGAGAACTCATATTCCCGAAGTGCATCCTCCCCAAACTTTAGAAACTTGGCTCAATGTGGAGAGCGCAGCCAAGCCCCCTTCCCTTGCTTATATTGCCGTAACCAAGCCTGATGCGCCCCACTTGCTGACTTGCCTTCAAAATACTTATCCGCAGAAATCATCAGAGACACAAATCTTAGCCATCGCGATCGCCACTGGTTGTGAAGGCGGTTGGACAGACCGCGAAGAGAAAATGGCGATCGCGGCGGGATTCATTCCTGTGTCTCTAGGCGATCGGGTGTTGTCTGCGGTAACAGCGCCAGTGGTAGCATTGTCCATAGTAGGCGCTTTCCTAGATACTCTTGAGCAATGAATACGAAACAAACACACATTCAAGGGCAAGTTTCCCTTATGTTGCAGCAGACTATTGCCATAAAAACTAGTGGTAAAAAACTGCACAATATTACCAGTCAAGTGGCAGCAGTGATGGCGCAGTCTGGCATAACCACAGGGCTATGTAATGTATTTTTGCGCCATACATCAGCAAGTCTGATCATTCAAGAAAATGCTGATCCTGATGTGTTAGCTGATCTGGAGACTTTCTTTTCAAAGCTGATCCCCGAAGATGCTAGTAAATATCGTCACATTTCTGAAGGTGCCGATGATATGCCTTCTCACATCCGTAGCGCTCTGACTAAAACCTCAGAAACCATTCCGATCGCCAATGGTAAACTTGCCCTCGGCACTTGGCAAGGAATATTTGTCTGGGAGCACCGCAACCTTGGACATACTCGTGAAGTCTTGGTTCACATTACAGGATGCTAGTTTGCAGACGCAGAGCGAAGTGCTGCATTAACTCAAATCATTGTGCGTGGTAATACCAATTCACAAAAGTGTAGTCACATTTTTGTGAATTAAAAACTAAACCCAGTAACGGTTTTTATAAAACCATGACGCACAAAAGTTTCTCCGTATTACTTAACGGGCTGTATTTTAATGAAGCCATTGAAAAAAACACTACCCAATCGATCGCATACAGCTCTTAAGCGTAAAAAATGGCTGAGGGGTTTTCAGTGGTTTTTACCTGGATTATTTGTCAAGCGTTGGCTATTTGTCAGCACGATCGGGATTGTGCTGATCGTGTTGGGCATTGCCATCTCTGCAAGACTTACCCCAGTTTTATTTATTTCTCGTCTAATTAGTACCGCGATCGATACCCTAGTTGCCATCATGCCTCGCAATATGAGTGGTCCGATCGCCCTCCTTTTGGGGATTGGGCTATTGTGGCTCGGACAGAAACGCGCCCTCGGCTCGATTACTCAAGTCTTAATGCCCGACCAAGACAAAGAACTACTTGATCTACTAGTTTCTCACCGCAAGCTCAATCGTGGACCTCGCATCGTTACCGTCGGCGGTGGCACAGGCTTGTCGAACCTACTGCGAGGACTAAAAAAATACAGCGCCAATATTACCGCGATCGTGACTGTGGCTGATGATGGCGGATCGTCTGGTCGCCTACGTCGTGAGTACGGGGTGCTGCCTCCAGGAGATATTCGCAACTGTCTAGCGGCTCTTGCCGATGAAGAAAAACTAGTAACTGAGTTGTTTCAATATCGTTTTAAAACAGGAGAGGGACTGACTGGGCATAGCTTCGGCAATTTATTTCTCACAGCGATGAGTGAGGTGACAGGGGATCTGGAAAAGGCGATCGCCGCTAGCTCTCAAGTTTTGGCAGTGCGTGGACGAGTGTTACCCGCCACCCTAGAACATATGGTGCTATGGGCAGAATTTGAGGATGGACGCTATGTGGAAGGTGAGTCGAATATTCCTGAAGCGAGGGGCAAGATTAAATATTTTGGCTCTAAGCCCGCGAATCCTAAAGGGTTGCCGCAAGCCGTAGAAGATATTAGGGAGGCAGATCTAATTGTGATTGGTCCTGGAAGCCTCTACACCAGCATTATCCCCAACTTGTTAGTACCAGAAATTCTTCAAGCACTAGCCGATCGCACTGTGCCATCAATCTATCTTTGTAATATCATGAGTCAAGTGGGAGAGACTGATGGCTACACAGTATCCGATTATGTAAAAGTTCTAGATGACCTAGCGGGAATTCGATTGTTTGATGTGGTCTTAGTCCAACGAGATCAACCTTCTGAGCGATCGCTTAAGCACTACGCGTCTTTTGGATCTCATTTTACAGAGCTAGATCGACATAATTTGGCAACTATGGGCTGTCCAATTTTGACCGCGAATGTAATGCTAGAAAAAAGTAATGGTACTGTCTGCCATGACTCAGAAAAACTAGCAGGTGTGATTATGCGTTGGTATAACCGTCAGTAGCCTGCCGAAATTTAGAACTACAGATTTGACATGGCTCAGCGGAGCTGTAACATCCCAAAGTAAGTTCTTCACCCTTGGCTCAGTTTTTAAAACTTCAGATAGATTCGTCAGTGATCCAGAAATATCATATACAGCTCAATAGCGATATTTATGCCCTTTCTAAGTTGCAAGGGTGGTTTCAGCAATTTCAAAAATTATTACCAAAACAAGCTTGGATGCAGTGCAACCTAGTCCTTGTAGAGGTTTTTACAAATGTTGTGTCCTATGCCCATGAAAAACTACCTGAAGAAACACCTATCGATATCGAACTTGATATATTTGCCAACGAAAGGTGTCTCCAGTTAAAAATTTGGGATTATGGTCAACCATTTGATCTAGAAACAGAAATTGAACGCGCTTCGCTAGAAGCTGAAAAAAATAAAGAATTTAACAACAGCCATAACAGCATTGATGATCTTCCCACGGGAGGTCGAGGACTATATATTGCCAAGACCGTTGCTGATGAAATTAGTTATAAGCGAATTGAGGAGCGCAATTGCTTTGTCATGACCAAAAAATTTTAGCCAACTATAAGCTCCAAAAGATTAACGGCGACGCAAAGCGTCGCCGTTAATCTTTTGGAGCTTATAACTAATTGATTTGGCATTATCTTTTTAGCCACAACACAAAAGCGAAAAATCCTACGGGTAGAGTAATTAACGATATGGAAATCATATTCATTGCTTCTTCTGTTAAACCCCTAGCCAATAAATTCCAATTAGGTAAAACATACTTAATTACTGCCGAAGCGATCGCTGAATAAAGTAGTAATCGAACTACAAATACAAGGTTAGAAAAAATCTGAGATGACATTCTTTTATTTTTAAGGGCTGCGCCGTTGACTAGAAATCCAATTTTTGATAGCCCAGCGAAGATGGGCTATTAAAAATTTAGTTTTTCTTTTTGTTATCTTCCTTTTCTTGAATTTCGCTAGGTACAGGAAACTGCTCGATCGCCTGACCTGCCATCGCTCTTTCCATAAACTTTCGCCAAATTGGAGCAACGAATACACCACCCGTAACTCCATTAGCCATCGGTGAGTAGTCATCATTGCCAATCCAGATTGCTACCGATAGCTGCGGTACATAGCCCACAAACCAAGCATCACGAAAATCAGAAGTAGTTCCCGTCTTTCCAGCAACGGGTCTTCCATCACTGAGTTGCGCCTCTGTCGCTGTACCATTGGTGACGACACCCCGTAAGGCATCGGTTAAATAGGAAACCGCGATCGGATCAAGAATCAGTTCTGGTTTAGGGGTATTGTCAAGGATTAAATTGCCATTGCGATCGGTAACACGGGCTATCAATGTTGTCTTAGATTTGTAGCCACCACTGGCGAACACAGCATAGGCTCCCGCCACCTCCATCGGTGTCACATCAGCCGCACCAAGAGGCAAAGAAACCACAGGTAAAATTGGGCTGTTGATACCTAGCTTGCGGCAAATAGCCACCACATTTTCATTGCCGACCTCTATACCTAACTTAATAGCAGGGATGTTTCGAGAGACAGCGATCGCCTGACGAATACTAATTGGTCCCGAAAAAGTATTGTCATAATTTCGTGGCATATAAGGTTCGTCCCCATCAGGAATAGTCATCGGACTATCATCAATGGTGGAGTCGGGGGTATAGTTGCCTGTCGCGAAAGCCGCATAGTAAACAAAAGGCTTAAACGAAGAACCTAATTGTCGCCTTGCTAAAACTGCACGGTTAAATTGATTTTTGTCAAAGTCGCCCACACCACCCACTAGTGCTTTTACAAAGCCAGTGCGGGGATCAACTGCAACTAAAGAGAGTTGATCGGCATAAGCGCCGCGATCAACGAGTTCCTTATGCCCCTCTGCTGCAGTTTCTTCAGCAATACGCTGCAATTTAATATCAATGGTTGTCTGCACTCGCAGGCCACCTTGTAAAACTACATCGCGCCCAAACTTTTCTTCTAACTCAGCAGTTACCGCCTGAGACACATAGGGAACACGGCTAGCTTCGTAGGAAATACCTTGCTTTTTAATGGTAATTTTTTGTGCTTTTGCTGCCTTTACCTCGGCGGCTGTAGCCCATCCTAGTTCCAGCAATCGATCTAGTACTAGCCCCTGCCTTACTTTGGCTTCACTGTAGTTATCGACTGGGTTAAACACTGATGGCGCTTGAATTGTTCCTGCTAATATGGCTGCCTCACCGAGAGTCAGATCCGCCGCAGATTTACCAAAGTAATTCTGGGATGCTGTTTCCGCACCATTGGTGTTTTTACCCCAGAAGACTTGATTAAGATACATCTCAAGGATTTGTTCCTTGGTAAAAACTTGCTCAACACGCATCGCTAAAACAGCTTCTGCAACTTTGCGATTGAGGCTGCGTTCATTCGATAAAAATAAGTTTTTGACTAACTGCTGCGTTAGGGTCGAACCACCTTCGACAGTCCCGCCCGCATTAAAGTTAGCTAAAATTGCTCTGCCAATACCACTGGGATCAATGCCCTTGTGAGTATAAAAATAAGCGTCCTCCATCGCCAGAACCGATCGCTTTAGATGGGGAGATATGCGATCAAGGGTGACGACTTCACGGTTGACATCACCATGCAGTCTGGCGATCAGACCGCCATTGATGTCATAGATGTAAGTTGTTTCAACGGGGACATATCCTTTAAGGACTCGGACATCAGGAAGATCACGAAAACTGATGGCTAATCCGACCAACCCACCAGCTACGGCTGCACCGCCAATCATGATTACGCCTAACAATGTACCACCAACAGCTTTGAGAGTACCCCTGAGAATACTTCCTGCAAGCGAACTTGAGCGTTCTACACTATTCGATGCCACTGCAATCTACCCTTTGTTCAATTCATAGGTAATCTTACTGCATTAACCAAGTATTGAGTACTAAAAAGTTAAGATTTTGCTTTGCATAACCTTAATTTTTGGTGTTTAGCGACGTTGCGCCAGCTTGTCATACACCAACTGCAAGTCAACATGGTGGTGCGCGATCGCCACAAGCGTGTGATAAAACAAATCGGCAACTTCAGAGGCGATCGCATCGGGATCATCGTCTTTACAGGCCATTACTACTTCCGCCGACTCTTCGCCAATCTTTTTTAAAATTTTATTGTCACCACCCGCAAATAGTTTGCAAGTGTAGGAAGTTTCTTGAGGATTTTCACGGCGATCGACAATTACCGCAAATAGCTCTGATAAAGGATCATTCATATTTTTCGGGATCTTTTTCAAATACAGCTTGATTTATGTTTTTGTTGTTCAATTAAGCGCTATAAAAAAATTTGAGCATCGACGCTTCGCGCCGATGCTCAAATTTTTTATAGCGCCTACGAGACAGCTAATAAATAGTTACTTAATAGTAACCTTACCACCAGCTTCTTCGATTTGCTTCTTAGCAGCTTCAGCATCAGCCTTAGCCATACCTTCCTTGACGGTCTTAGGAGTAGACTCAACCATTTCCTTAGCATCCTTCAAGCCCAAACCAGTGATCTCACGGACAATCTTGAGAACGGCAATCTTCTTGTCAGCAGGTACTTCGTCAAGTACTAGGTCAAAAGCAGTCTTTTCTTCGACTTCTTCAACAGCAGCAGCACCACCAGGGGCAGCCATCATCATGCCACCAACAGGAGCAGCAGCCGATACTCCAAAAGTTTCTTCGATTGCCTTAACCAATTCAGAAGCTTCGAGAAGGGTCAAAGACTTTAGTTCTTCAATGATGCTATCGATTTTTGCAGACATAGTTTTTCTCTTTAGTTAAATTTAGTTGTTGATGTTTTTGAGCTTTTGGCTACTAGCACTTAGCTATTAGCTTTTAACGCTCTTTGCTTTTTTAAGAATGCACAGCTAACAGCTAACACCCCTACTAAGCAGCTTCTTTTTCGGAAACGGCTTTAACGGCACGTCCAAGAGACTGAGGAACCTCTTTAATACCGATCGCGATTTTGGCTGTGACAGCATTGATAGCACCAGCGATTTGCGCGATGAGTACTTCCTTGGAAGGTAAGTCAGCGATCGCCTGCAAGTCCTTAGCAGACAGTGCGCGTCCTTCTAAGACACCGCCACGAAGTTCGGTTTTCTTAGATTCCTTTTGGAAAGCTTGATATGCTTTGACCGCACCACCGATGTCATCTTTGACAAATAGACAGGCTGATGGTCCAACCAGAAAACTTTCTAGAGGCTTCCATTCAGGGGCATCGGAAATTGCCTGTTTGAGCAAAGTGTTTTTAGTGGTTCTGCACACCGTACCTGTAGGACGGAGTGAGCGGCGCAGCTTAGTAATTTCAGCTACTGACAGGGTTGCATAGTCGATAACCATGACCATCTGAGTTCCTTCAAACTCTTGGGACATTTCACCAACTAGCGCCTTTTTTTGATCTAGGGTCTTACCCATGTGGTTTTCACCTCCTTGTATTTTGAACTGGATACCCCAATTCACGAAAATATGACAATACTTCTGTGAATTTAGAAACCAAACCCAGCAACAGTTTTTCAACCAATAAATCGCATAGCCATTTATTGATTTGGGATAAAGCCATTAAAAAAGCCTCGTCCATCCATAGACCGAGGCAAAAGTATGATTAAACATACTTTTTTTAAACACCTCGGCAGGAAATTAAGCAATCGGCACCTGCTGTCTTTGGATCTATTTAGTTGAAAATAAATTCGCTATAGGCTGGTTAAGACGATTAGATTAAAACTTTTCTAATATGGATGAATTTGACTTGATCAACACTTTACCTACGATTCCCCTAGCTTGAGATCGCGCAAAGCGGTGATATCAACCTCAATTGCGGGACCCATCGTTGCGGAAACATAGACTGATCTCCAGTATCTACCCTTAGCACCAGAAGGACGGTTACGATCAATCGTTTCCTGCAATGCTTTGAGGTTAATCAGTAGGTCTTCGGCGGGGAATGCTGCTTTACCAAATTGGATATGCACGATTCCTGTACGATCTGCACGGAATTCTAGCTTACCAGCTTTGAACTCATTTATGGCTCCACCCAAGTCAGTGGTTACTGTACCGCCCTTAGGAGAAGGCATTAGTCCGCGCGGACCGAGTAGTTTACCAAGCTTTGCTACTTGAGGCATCATGTCAGGGGTTGCGATGAGAAGATCAAAGTCCATGCGACCTTTGATAATTTCGTCGATTAGTTCTTCCGAACCAGAAATATCCGCACCTGCAGCAGCAGCTTCAGCGACTTTTTCACCACGAGCGATTACTGCTACGCGGATAGTTTGTCCAGTTCCTTTAGGAAGGGCAACAGTAGTTCTCAACTGTTGGTCAGCATACTTGGGATCAATTCCTAGTCTTACGTGAGCTTCAACTGATTCAGGGAACTTTGCGGTTGCAGTTGCCTTTACAAGCTGTAAAGCTTCTAGAGGAGGATAAGGACGTTCCTCGACCTTGCTCTGAGCTTCCCTCAGACGCTTCGATACTTTCTTTGCCATGTTTACTCCTGTGGGGTGCGATCGGAAATCATTATTTCCTCCCCCTGCTAATTTTTTTATAAATCGTTTAACTGAAGAACTAAGCGTTAATGGTAACGCCCATATTCTTGGCAGTACCTTCGATAATCTTCATCGCCGCATCAATATCATTAGCATTAATGTCGGGCATCTTGGTTTCAGCAATCTGACGAAGCTGATCCCTAGTGATGGAACCAACTTTCTTGCGATTTGGTTCAGCAGAGCCAGAAGAAATTCCAGCAGCTTTTTGAATCAAAACTGATGCAGGAGGGGTTTTGAGAATGAAGGTAAAGCTTCTATCTTCGTATACTGATATTTCTACAGGAATGACCATACCTGCTTGATCAGCAGTACGGGCATTATATTCCTTACAAAACATCATGATGTTGACACCATGCTGACCCAAAGCTGGTCCGACGGGTGGGGTCGGGGTGGCTTTTCCAGCATTCAGAGCCAATTTAATAATTGCTGTAACTTTCTTAGCCATTGGTTTTAGCCATTAAAAAAATCTACAAACCTGCGTTTGAGTGAGTTAGTTTTGCTTCTGCACCTGATTGAACTCTAATTCAACAGGTGTGTCTCTTCCAAAGATAGAGAGTAATGCTTTGAGTTTGCTCCGTTCTGGGCTAACTTCGACCACTTCACCCTCAAAATCCTTAAAAGGACCATTAAGCACTTTAATTTTGTCGCCTTGAGCCATGTTGATTTTGAGAACTGGTTCTTGCTCAACAGTGACACGAAAGATTCTTTCGACTTCCTTTTCGGTTAGAGGACGAGGTTTAACGTGACCCCTACCTCGACCATAGTGTCGCTTTTGCTCAGTTCCAACAAAATTGATAACATGGGGTGTGCTTTTGACAGCTAGCCAAGCGTCATCATCAACTTCCAATTGCCCGATTTCATTTTTGACTGTTTTAATTTGGATTAAAACATAGCCAGGGAAAATCTTCTCTTCGGAGTTGAGGCGACTCCCATCTTTTCTAAGCTTGACCGTTGGCGTTTGAGGAATTTCAATTTGCTTGATTTTATCTTCGACATCAAGAGTCTTGATGCGTTGCTCTAAGCTTGATTTAACCTTTTTTTCACATCCTGAAGCTATCTGAACCGCGTACCATTGGAACAGGATTTCAGAGTCTTCATAAATGCTAGGTGAACGCTCGTCTTCGGTAAACATTATTGAAACACCTGCAATGCGATCGCCCTAAACAGAGCGTCAATCAGATATACAAAAGTAGCTACAGCAACGATCATTAAAAGAACTGATGCAGATTCGCTAATCAATTGTTGACGATTTGGCCAGACAATCTTGCCAAACTCGGCTTTAGATTCCGTAAAAAGCTTGACAACGCTATTAGGTTCAGGTGTTGAGTCTGATGATAGTTTTATCTCTTCCTTTGGTTGCTCTTTCAGTTCGTTTTTGGTCATAGCAGCAACTCTTGCGATCCTTTTGCAACTTTGTATATATAAGGCGTGTAAGCAGAATGCTTATTTTGAAAAGTTTGAGATATGGATGGTAAAGCGCGCCCTGAGGGACTCGAACCCCCGACATCAGGTTTTGGAGACCTGCGTTCTACCAACTGAACTAAGGACGCACGTAGTTAAAACAGGTTTTGATAGCTTACTTAAGTAACTAATCTACCAATGTGCTAATGAACGATTTAAAATCTTTCAAAACTACTTGCTAATTAGTATACCTAATAAATGACCTTATAAGGGACGATCAAAACGCTGTTTTAGACGAGTTGCCTTACCAACTAGGTCACGTAAGTAATAGAGCTTGGCGCGACGCACTTTGCCACGACGAATTACTTTGACGCTTTCAATTTGGGGAGAATGTAGCAAGAAGGCTCGCTCGACTCCAACTCCTTGAAATACGCGACGCACAGTAAAGACAGAGTTAATGCCTGAACCACGCATAGCGATGACAACGCCTTCGTATGGCTGAGTACGTTCTTTGCCGCCCTCTTTGATCCTTACGCCAACCTTGACAGTGTCACCCACATAGATTTTGGGGAGATCTGTTTTGATATATTCCGCTTCAATTGAGCGGATGATTTCAGAAGCGTTCATAAGGAATGCCAAAAAAGTCGCGATCATCTATGTTAGGGCATTAGTGATCTGGTGTCTAGGCTTTTTGTAATTTTTTGTAAAATTACAACTTATGTCCCCAATCCATTAAGTGTTTACAGCGAAGCCGCACAAGCTCAAAGGATTGAAACTGTCGCGAAGTGACAGTTTTTATAGCAAAGCAAGAGTCAGTACAAATCAAAAAACAAGAAGCGAGTGGCGGCGCGTAGCGCCGCCACTCGCTTCTTGTTTTTATGTCCTAAGCAAAACTTTTGTGGATTGAAAGCTAAACCCAGTATGGGTTTTTAAACAAAGAAATGGCTTAGCCATTTCTTTGTTTTAGTATTCAGTATTATTTTCTAGATTTACGTAGACTAGAGCTTGGAGCGAGGTTACTGCTGGCTTGTTCGGCTTGACGGGCTTCGAGAATTTCTAAGGCTGTCGCCGCAAGTGTGCGATCGCGATAGGGAATAGCTGCACGAGTTTTCAAAAAAGCAGCTTCATCGTCAGATATTGGTGGTAAGGGTGTCGGCGCAAAGGCAGCGATCGTACTTGGAGATTTACGTCCCACAGGCGCGATCGATCCAAACTGCAATCCTGCCGCTAGCATGGCGGCGCGGACAGCCGCTGAAGCCGAATAGGTAACTAAGTATCCGTCAGGCTTAAGACAGCTAGCCAAAAGCTTAATAAATTCGACTGTCCATAGCTGTGGACAATGGGGCGGTGAAAATGGGTCGAGAAAGATTGCGTCCGCCCATTGACTTGGAACTTGGCGGACAGTGTTTCTGGCATCACCGATTAGCAATTTTAACGATACGTTGGCGGACTGAGCATATTGGGATTTGGCAGCTACGGCTAATATTTGCGCGATCGCGGGCTCCCAAATATCAACTAATCCCTGTGAGATCGCTTGTTGGGGTACGTCAAGATTATTTTCTAACCCGATGATATTAAGCTGCGAATTAGTTTCTGGTAATGCAAAAACAGCAGCGATCGCAGCAGCACTGTTATATCCCAAACCGTAGCAAACATCTAATATATTGACTTGATCCTGAGTTTTGGCTTTTTCGGCAATTTTGGCAGGAATAACAAATTTAGCTTCAGCCTCATTCTTGGCTCCGTGAGAGCTATGAAAAGACTCTTGGTAAGCTTGTGACCAAAAAGTAACTGACCCATCTTCAGTGGGAAAGCTCGAAAGTAAATCCATGTTTTAGTCCAAACCCAAGAATAATTTTGAAAGCTTTCAAAATTATTCTTGGGTTTGGTTTAATCGGCAACTACTGGGCGGTGCTTTGCTCCGCTACCCATCCTCTCCTTTGCGATAAAGGGATAAACTTAAAGAATATTAATTAAGTTATATAGCTCCAAAATTTATGGACAAAGATACGACTGAAACTACTGCTGAAACACAGTGGCGATCGCTTTTTCAAATATTCTTTGCTTGCGTCATTTGTCTGGCAATTACCTTCATAAACACAAACGTTGCTAATGTCTCGGCAGATGTTGTCGTTGGCTCGGATTTGCCTTCTAGCCAAATTGTCGAGCGTTTTGAAAACATTAAAAATAAAATGGCGAAGTTACGCTTTTGCAACAATGAAACTTGCTTTTACCGCAATGTTACAAGTAAAGTAATCCCCCCGAACAACAGCAATCCTCATTACACCGCCGAAATTTCGGCGGCGGTTGAACGTCCCTCCTCTAGTCCCGACTTGGCGGACTATCACTTTGTCTATGTAAATGATCGTTGGCAGTTAGTCAAAGGTGAAGAATTTACCGATGTGGCGGATTATGTGTTTATAGGCGATCGCTATGAGATTTACAGCGTTCATAATAGCCATACTCTGCGGGGTAGCCTTGATAAAGTCAAAGAAGACAGTGGCATTAAGTCGGGATACTTGCCTTTGTACTATCAAGTTTTAGATCACGGGCTGGAAAAGATATAAAGAAAGAGCGGCGCTATGCGCCGCTCTTTCTTTATCTAGTCACCGTTAAGCTGCAAGATTGCCATAAATGCGGCTTGAGGAACTTCCACCGTACCGATTGACTTCATACGTTTTTTGCCCTTTTTCTGCTTCTCTAGCAGTTTCTTCTTCCGCGAAATATCACCGCCGTAACACTTACTCAAAACATTCTTGCGTAAAGCCGAAATATTTTCCCGCGCCAAAATCTTAGAGCCGATCGCTGCTTGAATCGGAATTTGGAACTGTTGCTTGGGAATTAATTCTCTAAGTTTAGAAACTAAGGCACGACCAACGTTATAGGATTTGTCGCGGTGGACAATACAAGCCAAAGCATCTACAGGCTCTTCATTGACGAGAATATCAACTAGTACTAAGTCATTGGGACGGTATCCAATAACTTGATATTCCATACTGGCGTAGCCTTTGGTTCGTGATTTCATTTGGTCAAAGAAATCTGTCACCATTTCTGCTAGAGGCAGTTCATAGATCAAAGTAGCCCGCTCGGTAGTGATGTACTTCGTGTCCACAAATACCCCCCGTCTTGCTACACATAGCTCCATCAACGTACCGATGTAGCTCTGCGGGGTCATGATTTCTAGTTTGACATAAGGCTCTTCGATAGACTGCCTTGAATTAGGGGGCGGCAGTTCACTGGGATTATCCACCATCAGAATTTCGCCAGAGTTAGTGGTAACGCGATAGATCACCGATGGTGCAGTCACGATCAAATCAAGGTTGTACTCCCGTTCCAAGCGTTCCTGCACAATTTCCATGTGCAGCATCCCCAAAAATCCGCAACGGAACCCAAATCCCATCGCATTGGATGTCTCTGGTTCATAATTTAAAGCAGCGTCATTGAGTTTGAGCTTAGTTAGAGCTTCGCGCAGATCTTCAAACTGATCGGCATCGGTAGGAAACATGCCACAAAAAACCATTGGCTTTGCTTCTTCGTAGCCAGGGAAAGGCTCAGGGGCGGAGTCGATCGCACTGGTAATCGTGTCGCCAACTCTGGCATGAGCGACGGTCTTAATGGCGGCAGCTAAGTAACCCACTTCACCAGCGTGCAACTCGTCAACTTGGATTTGACTGGGCGCGAGTACTCCTAGCTCATCAATTACATATTCCTGACCCGAAGCCATAAATTTAACGCGATCGCCCTTTTTGACCGTGCCATCCATGACTCGGAAATAAACAATCACCCCCCGATAAGCATCGTAATAACTATCAAAAATCAAAGCTCGCAAAGGCTGATCGACCGTATCTTGGGGAGGGGGCACTTTTGACACAATCGACTCAAGGATCTCTCGAATGCCGATCCCTTCTTTTGCCGATGCATGAATTGCCTCCGCACAATCTAAGCCAATCAACTCCTCGATCTCCCTTGAGATTCTCTCTGGATCAGCTCCAGGCAAGTCAATTTTATTGAGTACTGGGACAATTTCTAAGTCATTAGCTAAGGCTAAGTAGACATTTGCGAGGGTTTGCGCTTCCACACCCTGAGACGCATCCACCACCAGCAAAGCCCCTTCGCAAGCTGCCAAACTGCGAGACACTTCATAAGAAAAATCTACGTGTCCAGGAGTATCAATTAAATTAATTGTGTATTCTTCACCGTCTAGAGCCTTGTATTTCATTCTGGCGGCTTGCAGCTTAATCGTAATTCCCCGTTCTCGCTCCAAATCCATATTGTCGAGGAACTGTGCTTTCATATCGCGATCAGCTACTGTACCCGTAAATTGCAAGAGGCGATCGGCAAGCGTAGACTTGCCATGATCAATGTGAGCAATGATAGAAAAGTTGCGAATACGAGAGACGGGTACGTTAGTCATAAATCTCAAAACAGTGGAAGGCAAAGCGTTAGCACAATACTCGATATTATACTAAAGTAAATTACAGCCTTTTGTGGTTTTGAGCGGTACTTAAAGATTTTTGAAAGCGTCACTTTGCGCCGCTTTCAAAAATCTTCATGAGTTTGAAGTGAGAGCAAAGCGCTACAATGTAAATAACTGTAAAGCTCTCAATTTGATTTAACTATTGGTTTCTAAGCCAAAACTCAAGGATTAAAAATTTCTTTTACAAGTGGTTGCTTCGCACAAACCTCTATAAAGATACGAATGTAGCTCTTGACTGTCAGCTAACTTTCAAGGTAATAATGCAAAATGTAAGATGCTTTGAATCACTAAGGCAGCTTCAAAATTAGAATCGTTAGCTAACTTAATCAAAAACTAAGTTAAGGTACTAGAGCTAGTAAACTAGGTGAAATTTTGTCAACCTCTAGCTGTCAAGTTTGTCTAATGCTGGCATTACCTATTTTCATGGGTAATAATAGTTATGGTAGTCTCGTATCTCAAACTAGACAGCCATATTTTCAGACGACTCGAAACCTATTCGGGCTTTCCTAATAGATTAGGAGTGGCTTGACGCTTCTAAGATTAACTATGGTCAATGTAATTCAGTTAATGTAATTCAACCTAGCAGAATATAGGAAGCAACTTCTATGTAAATCCAATTTCGTCCATAACAGTTTCGCAGGGCAGAGTAAGCAATGACTATAAGCAATCGAGTGCGACTCTATGAACTTTCACGAGAATTAGACCTTGACACCAAAGATGTAATCGCGGTGTGTGAGCAGCTAAACATAGTGGTTAAGAGTCATAGTAGTACAATTACAGAATCAGAGGCGGCTTTGGTACGCACCAATGCACCTCAACCACAAGTAAAGAATCACGAAACGAAAGTTTCCGAAAAGAAGGTTGCTGGGATCTCAAAGCCTAGGGAAGTAGAAGTACGTACTGCTAAGCAGCAAATACTTGCCGTCAGCAAGCCCACAATTCGGCTTACTTCGCCACCCGTTTCTGAAATGCCAGAACCTACTTCGACTGAAGCACCTTTGCGTGCGCCTAGCCGAACTCCTGAAATCGATCCAGAACCCATTCCTACCCCATTGCCCATGCCCCCTGCCTCATCCTTGGTTAAACCTCCCAGCCGCCCTGCTACGAAGTACAGCGATTCTTCTCAAAACACTGCGAACAATATTGAATTGACATCAGAAACAGCATTGACTTCATCAACAAATATTTCTAACTCCGAGTCCCCAAAAGCCGAGCTGTCTGTTCAACCAGAGACTAAACTAGTCGCTCCCCCCAAGTCCCCTGAGCGACCTAGTGCTGCAACTCAAGTAACCGAGAAGATGGTTCAACCAGCCAAGGAGTTGAATAATGTCAATGGTAACAGTGCAGTTTCACCTAAAGAGCCTGCAAGAAACTTGAAGGAAGTCAAAGAGCAACAACCTCGGAAGGAAGCTCCGAAGGTTGATCGACCACCTGCGGTAAAGCAGTCATTGATGAGCGTTTCCCCTCCTGCGGTGAAGCTGAATAGACCTACTGCTCCAGTGGCACTAAAAGCCAATGTTACTGCTGCCCCAAAGCCTCCAACTGCCAGACCACCAGAAGAGCCGAAAGCCAATCAATCTACGGGATCAGTTCAAAATAGAGTAGATAAAGATTCTAATAGCTCTACCCCTAAGCCAGAAACACCAAAACCATCCAAGCCTGAGCGTCCTAAACTCAATAAATCAAACGAGCCTGCTTCACAGCAGCCTGTAGCCAATGCGGGGGGAAGACCACAGAGTCGTGGTCCCAAGTTGGTTAAAGATTCCGTACTCATTGAGCGTGGTATCACCGCTCCCACTGAGCCACCCCATAACTTGCGCCCACCAATGCCGACATTGATGCGTGCTCCCGAAAAGCCCGTCATTGCCGATCGCAATGCCAAAAAGCCAGAGCCCTCCAGCAACGGTTTTGCACCTCCTGTATTACCAGATTTACTCGAAAAACCGACTCTCCCTGGTAAGGCAAGTAAGCGCAAAGGCAAGTCTAAGGAGGAAGAAGAAAAGGATCTTCTCGAACTTAAAGAAAAGAATCGTCTTAACAAGCCCAAGCGATATCTGCGTGACTTTGATGATGAGGACGAAGATATTGATCTTGATGCCGCTAATGAGCTAGCGCAGATCAGTCTGTCCTTGGCTCGTCCTACGGCAAGACCCAAGGCTGTGACTGTTCCCGCCAAGCCCACGATGGCTGCTGACATCAAGCCTACACAGAAGTCGAAGAAATCGACCTCTAGTCGAGATCGCCGTCATAACCAGCAGGTTGAAGTCATTCCTGAGAAACCCACATCTGTGGAAATCGAAGAAGGTATGACCGTGGCTGTACTTGCCAAGCGATTAGTACTTTCAGAAACTGAGGTGATCCGCACCCTGTTTATGAAGGGGATTATGGCAAATATTAACCAAACTCTTGATGTTGGCACTGCCAAAATGGTGGCTGCGGAATTAGGTTACGAGGTGCATGATCCTGAGGTAGTTGAGCTTGCACTGAAGACAGAAATGATCGATGTCGGCGACCTTGATAAGTTGCAACGTCGTCCACCTGTAGTCACGATCATGGGTCACGTTGACCACGGTAAGACCACATTGCTGGATGCAATCCGCAAGAGTAAGGTTGCCCAAGGTGAAGCGGGTGGTATTACTCAGCATATTGGTGCTTATCACGTTGATGTTGAGCATAATGGTGAAAAACAGCAGATTGTCTTCCTAGATACCCCTGGACACGAAGCCTTTACCGCGATGCGTGCTAGAGGAACTAAGGTTACGGACATTGCGGTACTCGTAGTCGCAGCAGATGACGGTGTTCAACCACAAACCATTGAAGCAATTAGCCACGCCCGCGCTGCTAAGGTGCCAATTGTTGTGGCTATTAACAAAGTAGACAAGATTGAAGCTCAGCCCGATCGCATTCGTCAAGAGTTGACCGAGTATGCTCTAGTTGCTGAAGAATGGGGTGGTGACACGATCATGGTTCCTGTCAGTGCTATCAAGCGTGAAAACCTTGATACCTTGCTAGAAATGATCTTGTTGGTTGCGGAAGTTGAAGACTTGCAGGCAAACCCCAACCGTACTGCTAAGGGCACAGTTATTGAAGCTCACCTTGACAAGGCGAAGGGTCCCGTAGCAACCTTGCTAGTTCAAAATGGAACATTGCGCGTTGGTGATATCTTTGTCGCAGGCGCTGCCTTCGGTAAGGTTCGCGCCATGGTTGACGATCGCGGTGTTCGGGTGGACAAAGCCTCGCCATCCTTTGCGGTGGAAGTTCTCGGCTTAGGTGATGTACCTGCGGCGGGTGACGAGTTTGAAGTTTACCTTGATGAAAAGGTAGCCCGTGCGATCGCGGATCAACGCACTATGGATCAACGACAAGCTCGCTTGATTCAGGCGATGGCTTCCCGTCGTGTCACCCTTGGAACTTTATCGGAAAAAGTCAAAGAAGGGGCGCTCAAGGAACTCAATATTATTCTCAAGGCGGACGTACAGGGTTCTCTCGAAGCGATTCTTGGCTCCCTTGCTCAATTGCCACAACGTGAAGTCCAGCTCCGTATCTTACTATCTGCCCCTGGAGAAATCACTGAAAATGATATCAGTCTAGCCGCAGCAAGCTCGGCAGTTGTACTAGGTTTCAATACCACGATGGCTCCTGGGGCGAGACAGGCGGCTGATGAGATGGGTGTTGACTTCCGCGATTACAACGTCATTTACAAGCTCTTGGAAGATATCCAAGATGCGATGGAAGGCTTACTCGATCCTGAAATGGTGGAAGAGTATCTTGGTCAAGCAGAGGTTCGTGCCATCTTTACAATTGGTAAGGGTGCTGTGGCTGGTTGCTATGTCCAAAATGGCAAGCTGATCCGTAACTGTAATGTCCGAGTTAAGCGTGGTAATGAGGTCGTTCATACAGCCGTTCTCGATTCTCTACGAAGGGTCAAGGATGATGCTAAGGAAGTTGCCTCTGGATTTGAATGTGGTATATCCCTTTCCAAGTTCTCGACATGGAAAGAAGGTGATACTATCGAAGCTTTCCGCATGGTGACAAAACGCCGTACCCTAGCTACTTCTTAAATAAAAAGCGCCTGCTAAGGCGCTTTTTATTTGAACCAAAGAGTACTGGCGACGCAAAGCGTCGCCAGTACTCTTTATTTTTTACTCCTTTGCTACTCAAGAACAAGTGGTGCGGCGCGAAGCCTCGTACCACTTGTTCTTGGTTTTTGATGCCTATGCTTAGACTGCGAATTGATTATTACTTATGCCCAGTAAGGGTTTTCAAATCAAGAAATCGCTATAAGTCCTGATACACTTGGTGATGTAGCCGTTTCAAATAAGAGTTAGGGCTTCGACGCTTCGACAAGCTCAGTGCATCGCTTCGCTCAGACAGCAGTATACGTTGGCTGAGCGAAGCGACTCACTGAGCCTGTCGAAGTGTCGAAGCCTCTTCTAAATATTTAAAATTGCTATAAGTAGCTAGGCATAAGTAAACTAAAAACCAAAAATTTTGTTCCGCCTGTTGCGCGGGCGGAACAAAATTTGGTTTTAGATTCTAGTTATGTTGAGCTACTTAGTTGGATAAAATACTAGGCGATTACTAGGCAATGGATAGAGCATATTGGTTGGCTTGGTCACAGGTACGCGGCATCGGTTCAGTGATGATCAAGAGAATATACCAAGCCTTCGGCTCAATGTCCGTGGCTTGGAATGCTGCATCTGCCGATTTGCAAGCTATAGAGGGCATAGGCGGACAAACCTTAGAATCAATTCGCCAAGCTCAGAGAGAAGTGGAACCGCTCTCGCTACTGGCTGTCCACGAGCATAGTAACCTTAATTTCTGGACTCCGAGCGATCGCGAATATCCACAATTACTATGGGAAATTCCCGATCCGCCACCACTGCTTTACTATCAAGGGCATCTCAGGCAATGGCACGAGCGCAATACGGTTGCGATCGTTGGCACACGCCGCGCTACTCCCTACGGGCGACGATGGACAAAAAAGATTGTGACTGCTTTGGCTGAGCGTGGTTTTACAATCATCTCAGGAATGGCGGATGGTATTGATGGTGAAGCCCATCGGGCTTGTCTAGAGGTTGGCGGTCAGACGATCGCTGTTGTGGGAACGGGCGTTGATCGGATTTATCCCTATAAACATAAGTCTCTTTACGATCAAATTGTGAGTTCAGGACTAGTAGTTAGTGAATATCCACAGGGAACACCACCTGACAAAAATCATTTCCCTGCCCGTAACCGTATCATTGCGGGAATGAGCCGTGTAACCCTAGTAATGGAAGCGCCAATGTCTTCGGGAGCCTTGATCACAGCCTATCAAGCCAATGAATATGGACGGGATGTCTATGCTCTTCCCAATTCATTGGATGTTAGTGAAGCTAGAGGTTGCTTGAACCTCTTGGGGAGAGGTGCTCAGGCGATCCTAGGTGTGGATGAGTTGTTGGAGGCTTTGGGAATGTTGCCCAATTTGGATGCACCTAAGTTGGAATTCGATACTTCGGCATTACCAGAATTACAGCAGAAAGTATTACAGGCGATCGGCTATGGCGATCCGATGGGCTTAGATGGAATCGTGGAACAGGTGCAAGCGCCTTCAGGTGAGGTAATGGGAGCTTTGACACATCTAGAAATTATGGGGGCGATCGCTTCCTGTGCGGGGATGCGCTATCAAAGATGTTGAAAGAAATGGCGGCACAAAGCGCCGCCATTTCTACTAGTTAATAAACTTCTTTAATGCTTCCAGACTCATGGTGTAGGGGGGATAGCGCCATTGCAAATCAAAGCGGAAAGAATTTCTTAGCACGCTCTTGCGATGGGTAAACACATCAAAACTTGCCTTACCGTGATAGCTGCCCATCCCACTATTGCCAACTCCGCCAAAGGGAAGTTCAGGATTACCTAAGTGCATAATTGTGTCATTCACACAGCCGCCACCAAAGGGAATTTCTTGCAGAACCTGTTCTTGGTTCTGTTTATTCTTAGAGAAGAAATAGCAGGCGAGTGGCTTTGGTTGGGCGTTGACAAAGGCGATCGCTTCGCTAAGTTGGTCATATTCTAAAATCGGTAAAATTGGTCCAAAAATTTCGTCAGCCATGATTTTAGAATTCGGAGAAACTTGATCGATTAAGGTCGGGGCAATGAATTTGTCATCGCGATCGCTGTGACCACCGATTAAAATGCGCCCTTCACCAAGCAATCCGATCAGGCGATCAAATTGCTTCTCATTGACAATTCGACCCAGATCGGGACTCTGTTGAGGATTCTCGCCAAAAAAAGTCTTGAGACAAGCAATCATCTTCTCAATCAATTCGGACTTAATCTTTTTCTGAACGAGTAAATAATCAGGAGCGACGCAAGTTTGTCCAGAATTGTAGAATTTACCCCAAATGATTCGTTTGGCAGCGATTTCTAAATTGCAGTCTGAGTCAATAATACAAGGGCTTTTGCCTCCCAGTTCCAGAGTGACGGGAGTAAGGTGTTTGGCAGCAGCTTCCATCACAATCTTCCCGATCGCTGTTCCCCCAGTGAAAAAGATATGGTCAAATCTCTCTGCGAGTAGAGCTTGATTAGTGTCAATTCCGCCTTCGATCGCAGTGATAAAGCTAGGATCGAAGTTGGTATTGATGAGGGTGGCGATCACCTTGGAAGTATGGGGTGTATGTTCGGAAGGTTTGAGAATAGCGCAATTGCCTGCGGCGATCGCCCCAGCAAGAGGTTGCATTGTCAGTACAAATGGATAGTTCCAAGGAGCAACAACTAACACTACGCCCAGAGGTTCAGCATAAATGTAACTAGCACTAGGGAATAAGTTTATGGGAGTGCTAACTTTTTGGGGCTTCATCCAAGCCTTGAGATTTTTAATCAGGTATTTGATTTCGGAAAGTGTTCCTAATACCTCACTTCCAAAACCTTCGATCGCAGGTTTCCGCAGATCGGCATGGAGAGCGTCCAAAATCAACTGATCATTTTCTTTGATTAAAGATAAAAGTTTGTTGAGTTGAGTAATTCGATAGTTGTATTCTCTAGTCTTACCTGTGGCAAAAAATGCCCTTTGTTTATTAATAATTGTCTGAATATCGTTATTGGTATTGGGGATGGTAATCATAATTTCTATAGGTTAAATTCACTGAATTTTTGATTTTGAGAATGGCTTTGAAGTGTTATTAAGTAATGCTGCAAAGTTATTCTTGGTATGGGCTTGAATGTAAAGCCTGTTAAGGCTTAAAGGAGCACTAGTTTTTTAAAAAGCGCGGCTTAGCCGCGCTTTTTAAAAAATTTGGGTTTTAATTAAGCGCAAAGCGCTGTATCTGTAATAATTCTAAGCCATATCAAATATTTGTGATTACCGTAAATCTATGGCAATTTTTGGTGGCATCTTAATCGTAATTGGGATAGTCCTGTTTTTTGTTTACAAGGACTTTAGCAACAAGCTTAAAAGTATTCGTTTAGCGACCGCATCCACTACCGCCGAGTTAAACCGTATTGCTAGTGAAATCGCAGGAGAGATTGGTAGCGGTAATCTTCGGGAATATGTGAAGGTGAGGGGGCTAATTCGGTGCGATCGCCCCTTAATTTCTGAGTTGGCTCAAGAGCCTTGTGTACACTATAAAATGAGCGTAGTCCGAGAGTATGAGGAACAGAAAAGAGAGACTGATAGCGATGGAAAGACTGTAACTAAGACTGTACGAGGTTCAGAGACGCTCTCTAGTAATAGTCAGTCAGTTCCATTTAGACTGCAAGATCGTACTGGAGAAGTTATGGTTAATTTAGATGGCGGAAATATCGACACAGTGACGATCCTCAATGAATTTCGTCAGGAAAACTCTGGTGGTTCTATCTCTTTTGGTGGATTTAGCTTAAATGTCTCCAGTGATTTTGCTGGTAGGCGCACCTTAGGCTATCGCTATACCGAGTCAATTTTGCCCTGCGATCGCGAAGTATTAGTTATTGGTACGGCTGCTGATAATCGTGATCAAGTTACCCTTTGCAAGCCAATTAAATCAGACAAAAAATTTATTATTTCCCTCAAAAGTGAAGAGGAACTTGCTAAGTCAACATCAAATGCTGTCCAAGGTTTCTTTTACGGCGCGATCGCCTGCTCTTTGGCTGGCATAGTTTTATTAGTGATTGGTTTAGTAACCAAAAGATAAAAGATCAGTACTACTGAAAATAATAAGTCTGAAGCACTAGCTGAACTTATTAATAACTATGCCATCACCATCTTTGGTTTTTAGTTTTGCGATATTGATACAGAGACGCTAGAATATTACCAATTGTTATAGTCGAGAAAAGCAAATAGTCTATGTCGCAATATCAACGTATCGAGTACTTAATTGGGAAAGATGGCAAAGTCGTTGAGCGTGCGGTGGACATGGGAAGTGAATGCGTAGCAGTTACTTCGGAAATTGAGTCAAGTTTAGGAAAGGTAGTGAGTCGAGACTTGCTACCAAGTTTTTACGATCGCCATGAGCAGAATATTGACTGTGACACAGTTGAGCTAGCTCAGTACGAACAATTACCCTAAGTTTTGAATCATAGAATAGATCTAATTGATTTTTACTTCATTCAACTTTTAGGATAAACATCCCTTCGTACAATCTCCGTGGGGACACTTTGTTAAATTCATAATATCCCCCTAAAGATCGGGTGTCTAAGGTTTTCATTCTGTTTTGCTTGAGAATTAGTTTCAATAAAAACTTAAAAATTTATCCTCAATTGGGTAAGATTGTGATTATGAGATTAAGAATTGTTAAAGATTTGCTTATGTAGAGATTTGCCATGCTAACTCAAACTCCGCTATTGATATCAGAGCCGAGCGCAACTACTAAGCTGCGAAAAATTTTTGCATCAATAGATGCCTTTAGCTGCCCTCACAGGTTAAATTTTCATTTGCATACTGTCCATTCTGACGGCAAGATGCAGGCGATCGATCTGATTCAGCAGGCGATCTCTCTATCCTTATCGGATGTTGCCATCACTGACCATCATGCGATCACGGGATATTGCATCGCCAAACACTACCTTGATCACTTTGCTTCACAATCCCGTGATCCCCATTCTCTACCCAACCTATGGACTGGCATTGAGATCAATGCCAGTTTGATTTTTACAGAAGTCCATATTCTGGGTTATAGCTTTGATCCTGAGCATGAGGCTATGCAACCCTATGTACAGAGTAAAACCACGGCGGGACTTGACTATCAAGCAATTAGCGTAATTAAGGCGATTCATTTAGCTGGTGGCTTGGCGGTCTTAGCGCATCCTGCACGGTATCGGCGATCGCCAGAAGACTTGATCCCTGCCGCCGCTGCTCTAGGCATTGACGGTGTTGAAACTTATTATGGATACGACAATAGCGATCCTTGGAAACCAAGTCCTAAGCAAACTGAAGAAATTCGCCAAATTGCGGATACTTACGGCTTAATGCATACCTGTGGAACCGATTCTCACGGGTTTAAGATTAGCAGAAGGCTCTAAGCCCATAAGAGATTTAAAAAGCGCCGCAAAGCGGCGCTTTTTAAATCTCTTATGGATGTGAGTGGTGACGCATCGCGCCGCCACTTACTTTTGGTATAACTAAATTAATTAGCCTTAATTACTCAAAATGACAGATAGCAAAAAAGTAGTCGTAGTTGGTGCAGGTTGGGCGGGACTGGGAGCTACCTATCAGTTAGCTAAGCAGGGATATGATGTTACCTTGTTGGAGGCGGGATCACAGACTGGCGGATTAGTTGCTGGCTGGAAAACGGAAGGGGGGCGATCCGTCGAGGCTGGAATTCATGGGTTTTGGTATCCCTATCGCAATATTTTCTCTCTAGTCAAAGAATTAGAACTTGATCCCTTTACCCCTTGGACAAGATCCGCTCAGTATTCTCCCGCAGGGCTAGAAGTTGAGTCTCCTATTTTTCAGGATTTACCCCGCTTACCATCTCCCCTTGGCACTTTTGCTTACACAAAATTTAAGCGACTACCCTTAAGCGATCGCCTTTCCGCGTTGCCTTTGATGTATGCAGTTGTTGATTTTGATAACTCCGATCAGGCTTGGCAACGGTACGATGGCATGACCGCCCGTGAGCTATTTCGACAGTATGGTGTGTCAGAGCGCCTATATCGAGAATCCTTTGAACCAATGTTATTGGTTGGTTTATTTGCTCCTGGGGAGCAATGCTCGGCAGCGGCTGCCTTGGGAATGCTCTATTACTTTATCTTGGCGCATCAGGCGGACTTTGATGTGGTTTGGTGTCGTGGCACTGTTGGCGAAAAAATATTCAAGCCTTGGGGAGATCGCATCCAGAGATTAGGTGGCAAAATTCTCAATGATCGGCGTGTTAGCGATATATGTGTCGATGAGGACGGTAAAGTTACAGCCGTGATCTGTGGCGATGAAAAGTTTGATGCCGAGGCAGTGATTTTTGCGGTGGGCATTTCAGGAATGCAAAAGATTGTCGCGGGTAGTAAAGCATTACAAAAACGCCGCGAGTTTCGGAACTTGATGAATTTGGGAGCGATCGATGTTCTTGCCATGCGGCTCTGGTGCGATCGCAAAATTAGCGTACCCCGACCATCCAATGCTTGTTTTGGTTTTGACAAGACTACAGGCTGGACATTTTTTGACCTAAATGCACTCCATGATGAGTATGCCGATGAAGCTGGCTCCGTAATTGAGGTTGACTTTTACCATGCCAATCAATTTCTACCCCTTGACAATCAAGAAATTATTGAAATTGTGCAAAATTATTTGACTAGCTGTATTCCTGAATTTGCGAGCGCCAAAGTTATTGATAGCAGTGTGATTCGGCTACCCCGCGCAGTCACCCATTTCGCTCCAGGGAGCTATCAACATTTACTTAGAGCGATCACTAGCTTCCCCAACTTATACATGAGTGGCGACTGGGTAATTACTAATCATGGCTCATGGTCACAGGAAAAAGCTTATGTCACAGGCTTAGAAGCCGCAAACCTCGTGATGCAGCAACTTAGTCAGGGTAACATGACGCAAATCTTGCCCATTGAAGCCGATGAGCCGCATATTCAAATTGCGCGATCGCTCAACGAAACCATGAGAAACACAGCAAAATCTCTACTTTCAGGTTTCCTTAGGCTTAATTAGGCATGGATTGATATGTAGAAGATCAGGCTTTGATTCTAATCAAAAAATACATAATCAGTCCTTAATCAATGTAAAATTAGATACGGTTAGATAAGCCTAGTAAAGATTTTTATGCTCTTAACAGAACAAGCTCCCTCAGTTGCCAAGACTATTCTTGGATGCATACTTGTGGTCGAGGACGAGGCAATTATCCAAGAGGCGATCGCTCTTGCCTTACGGGAAGAAGGGTATAACATTCTATTGGCTGAAGACGGCTACAATGCTTTACAAATCGCTAAGACTGCACAAAGGCTTGACTTAGTTATTCTGGATGTGATGTTGCCGTCTATTAATGGACTAGACTTTTGCCGAATTCTGAGACATGAAGGAAGCAATGTCCCAGTTTTGATGATTAGCGCTAGAGGTAATGAATCTGATCGGATTGTGGGATTAGAGGTTGGAGCTGATGACTACCTCAGTAAGCCCTTTGGTATGCGTGAACTAGTTGCTCGTTGTCGTGCTCTGTTGAGGCGTAGTCGTCAAGATTTTGTATCTTCTAACGCCACGGTTTACAAATTTGGCGATGTGACAATGTATCCCGATGAGTGCCGTGTCACGATTAATGAAACGGAAATTAATCTATCACCAAAGGAATTTCGCTTATTAGATCTGTTCATGAGCCATCCTCGTCGCGTTTGGTCGCGCGAGCAGCTACTAGAAAAAGTTTGGGGTGTTGATTTTGTAGGCGATAGTAAGACTGTGGATGTGCATATCCGATGGCTTCGCGAAAAGATTGAAATCGATCCTAGCGATCCCAAGCATATTGTCACGGTCAGGGGATTTGGCTACAGACTAGGTTAAAAGTGCAGCGCTGTTAGTTTTTTTAACAGAATAAAAGGGGATGATGCTTTGCGTCATCCCCTTTTATTCTTCTGGGACAGGATCGTAGCCACCGATATGCCAAGGATGACAGCTACAAACTCGTTTCACAGCAAGCATTCCTCCTTTTCGTACACCAAAGCGATCAATCGCAGTAATTGCATACTGAGAGCAGGTCGGCTGAAAACGACACCTTGGGGGAAATAGCGGCGATACAAATAACCGATAAAACTGAATCGGTAAGATAAAAACTTTTTTCATTAATTCCTTAAAAAATCAACAAGTAGCTAGGCATAATTAAATATAAAGTCCCAAAAAGCTTATGTCATCTTCTCATACTGTCACGATCGCCGTAATTCAAGCTAGTTTAAATGCCGATATTGCTTCTAATGTTGCCAAAATATCGGATTTAGTGAGCAAAGCCGCCCATCAAGGTGCCAATATAATTTTACCGCCTGAATTATTTGAAAGTCCTTACTTTTGTCGAGAAGAACGGGATATCTTTTTCGATCTAGCACATCCCTTTGATAATCACCCGACGATCGCCCATTTCCAAAAAATGGCAAAAGACCTGCATGTAGTGATTCCTGTTTCATTTTTTGAGAGAGATGGACAGGTCTACTACAACAGTTTGGCAATGATTAATGCAGATGGGGCTGTACTAGGTGTGTACCGCAAGAGCCATATCCCTGACGGGCCAGGATATGAAGAGAAATTTTATTTCAGAAATGGGGATACGGGGTTTAGGGTTTGGGATACAACCTTTGGCAGAATTGGTGTGGGCATCTGTTGGGATCAATGGTTCCCTGAATGTGCTAGGGCGATGGTGCTGATGGGGGCGGAGATATTGCTTTACCCTACAGCGATCGGGTCTGAGCCTGAAGAACCAAATTTAAATACCAAAGATCCTTGGCAAAGAGCAATGATTGGTCATGCTGTGAGTAATGTCATTCCTGTGGGAGCAGCTAATCGCATTGGTCTTGAAGGAAATCAAACCTTTTATGGTCACTCATTTATTGCCAATCAGCGCGGCGACAAGGTTGCTGAGCTAGATGACCAGCAAGAAGGCGTAATTTCGGCTAGTTTTGATCTTGATCAAGTTAGATTAAATCGCGCTTCCTTTGGCTTTTTTCGCGATCGCCGCCCCGATTTGTACGACAGACTCCAAGCCCCTTAGTGCCTAAGCACTTTTGTGAATTGCTAAAAAAAGAAAGCGTTGCTTAGCAACGCTTTCTTTTTTGATATGAAGTTGCGCTGCAACTTTCTTACACCCAAGACCATCGACGTTTTTGAGGACTCGCTTTACTTAGTTCTTGTCTTTGCGCCCTTGTCGGCATTGGCTCAATTACAGTGGTGATGTCAGCCAAAGAATTCACTCTCAGCTCATCAGTAAAAGTATTGCATTGGTAAACCTTGGCAGCATCAAGGTCAAGAGCCGTCAACCAACCACTTTTAGGATGGTATCCACCTGTATCAATATCTAACCATCCTTTACCTAAAACTAAATTTCCTGGTTTTACATTCGGAAAGACAAAAGTAATGGTATGTCCAGTAATAATTATTTTGTTTTCAAAAAATGGTTCTGTGGCGCTGTGAAATTCTTCGCGAATCCAGCAAAACTCAGCTGCTCCTTGCAGTTCGAGCGGTAGGTTGGGGTTTAAACCAGCATGAACTAACCATGCATCCCCTAAATCCATATAAAGCGGTAATTGGCGCATCCATTCTAAATGCTCTTGGGGCATTCCCCCTATTCCATAGCTTTGGAGAGTATTAGATCCGCCATTGAGCAGCCAGCCTTTCCATACTAGAGAGCCTTCACTACTGCCAAAAGCCTCTAGACACATTTGCTCATGATTACCTCTGAGGCAAGTGTGACCATTCTCCATAACCCAGCTCACTACATCAGCGCTGCGATCGCCTCGGTCAATCAAATCGCCCAGAAAGAATAATTGATCATCAGGATCGCACTTAATAAACTCTATCAAGTTCATTAAGCCGTCGTACTGACCGTGAATGTCACCGAATACGAATCGAGTCAATTTAGCTAACCCCGTTACACAAATGGTGAAGACAAATACAGTTGCTTGAGAGTAGTCATAAATATTAGCTTGCCAAAAAAAGGTAGGCTACCCCTAGGTGGTGGTGTTTTAACCTAGAGGAATATCAGTGTTGCTGTTAACGTTGCCAGTAGTTTACAGTAACAAAATTTAAAATCTAAATGTTTCTATCTTATGACAAATTACAGTTAATTTTGTTCCTACGCATATAAGTATTATTGCCTTTTAAGTGGCTTCGCGACATTAAATATAAAATCCCAAAACCTGTGGCGCACGCTGCGCTTGTGCCATAGGTTTTGGTCTTGGTTTTTAAATACTCCTAGCTACTTAGTCATTTATAGTGATTTTAAATCTTGAGAAGCGTCGAAGCCCTAACTCTTATTTGAAACAACTTGGCGTTTATCAGTCTAGTGAAGTACGGGTTTGTTTCCCCGCCGCAGAAGGGGAAATAAATCTTTGTACCTCGCTTGCTTGAAAAGCGCTATAGAAACTTTATATTTAGAAATATTTTCTATGTTTCATGGATTTATTAGTATTGACAAGCCGCCTGAAATTACGGCTCATGACTGTGTGAGCAAGTTAAGGAAACTGCTTAAACAAAAAAAAATTGGTCATGGGGGGACACTCGACCCGATGGCAACAGGGGTTTTGCCGATCGCCGTTGGTAATGCCACAAGACTATTGAGATTTTTGCCATCTGGTAAAGCTTACATAGCAAAAATTCGCTTTGGCTTAGTCACAAACACTGATGACATCACGGGGGAAATAGTTAGAGATCGCCCATGTAGCAATCTAAATCTAGATACTGTTAAAGATTTACTCCCACTATTTCAAGGCAAAATTACTCAGCGTCCACCTGCCTTTAGTGCGATTCAAGTTGATGGTAAACGGCTTTATGATTTGGCGCGGCGTGGCGAAATTACGGAAGCGGATGTGCCAATGCGAGAGGTGGAAGTTCAGAAGATCAAGGTTTTAGGTTGGACAGAGGGGGAATATCCTGAGCTAGATGTAGAGATCGCCTGTGGTGCGGGGACATATATTAGGGCGATCGCCCGCGACCTCGGCGAAAAACTTGGTTGCGGCGCGACTTTATCAGGGCTGCGGCGCACCTTTAGCAATGGATTTGATTTAGAAGCAAGCTTAACGTTTGATCAGGTGGCGGAAAAATTGCGATCGCATTCTCTGGAAGTTCTCGCACCCGATCATGGGTTGCACTTTTTGCCAGAAGTTACTCTTGATGCAGAGCAAACAAAATATTGGTGTATGGGGCAGACAATTAAATTAGTAAAGCTGGAAGTTTGTTCGCAGTTTGTAAGGATGTATGACCATGAACAGAAGTTTGTAGGCGTTAGCGAAGTTAACGAATCAGTTTTGCAACCAATTGTAGTTTTGAGTCCTATCAACTAATGTCACCACGCAAAAAAAGGAAGGGCGCAAAGCGCCCTTCCTTTTTTTAGATTTTGCTAGTCAGCTTAGTTAGCAATAGATTAGATCGTTGCAAAAAGCCCTTCATGCTGTCGGCATCAAAGCTCTTTTGCGCCATCAGTGCCAAATCATAAACATGGGTACAGATCAAGTTGGCAAGATCCAGAGATTCAGATTTGCCACCAACCAGAACTTGGCTACCGTCTAGTTCAATCAGCTTTTCCATCAATGGGTGTGCGGTATTAACTAGCAAAACATGATCCTCTGGGAAGCTGACCGTGCCTTGTTGCATCAACGCCATCATTTCTTGCATCCGTCGCGCCGACTCTGGCAACAAAATAATCGCTGGAGGAGCCGAAGCCGCGTCTTCTGCCTTAATTGCTTCCGTGCGAATTACCAGTTTGGGCTTGTTGAGTGCCTCACGGAAAATATCTTGGAGATGATCGCTCTTGGTCTTATTGGTTTTGGGATCGACAATCTCTGTTTTGGAATCCTTATCCACTAGGCGATCATCAATCTCTGCGTCCACTCGTGCAAACTTAATGTCTTTGAAATCACGCTCAAGGAAGTTAATGAAATGGCTGTCGATGAAGGAATCAAAGGTCAGCACTTCTAAGCCTTGGTTTTTATGCAACTCAACATAAGTACCCTGTGCGATCGGGTCAGAGGTATAGAACACTTGATTCTCATGTTCAGCTTTATTGCGTTCTAGATAAGCTTGCAAGGTAGTGTAGTTGCCGCTTTCACTCTTAACTTCATCCGACTCGCTAGTGGTGGCATAAACCAAAATCTCTTTGACTTGCTGATAAAACTTGTCACTATTCATCGAGCCAAATTTCATGAAAATGCTGATATCTTGCCAGCACTTCAAGAATTCTTCACGGGACTCGCTATAGAGAGAAGTTAGGCGATCGCCTACTTTTTTGGCAATAAAGTCTTGAATCTTGCGAACCTTGGGATCGCCTTGTAAGAAACTCCGCGACACGTTTAAAGGAATATCAGTACTGTCGATCGCACCGCGTAAAGGCATTAAAAACTTGGGGATCACATCATCGCAGTTGTCACTGACAAACACATGATTGCAAAACAGCTTAATCTGACCACGATTGGGATCAATATCTGCCTTCATTTTTGGGAAATACAAGATGCCCTTAATTACAAAGGGATAATCAGTATTTAGATGAATCCAGAACAAAGGATCATCTTGGAAAGGATAGAGATAGCGATAAAACTCCAGATATTCATCTTTAGTGACTGATTTTGGCGATTTGTCCCATAGTGCTGTCTGCTTATTGATCACCTCATCGCCCAACTTGATCGGCACAGGCATAAAGTCGCAATAGTTGCGAACCATCTGTTTAATCGATCCTTCTTCCAGATACTCCTCTGCATCTTCTTGAAGAGTCAAGGTAATCGTGGTACCGACAGATGCGCGATCGCTATCATCAAGGGTAAAAGTAGTCGAGCCATCACAAGACCAATGGACTGCTTCAGATCCCTCTTTATAAGAGCGTGTATCAATCTCAACATTGCTCGCCACCATAAATGACGAATAGAAACCTAAACCAAAATTACCAATGATTTGCTGATCGCCAGTACCGCTATTAGCGTACTTAGTAGCAAACTCTTGAGCGCTAGAAAAAGCAACTTGGTTAATATATTTTTTGACTTCATCCGCCGTCATGCCGATGCCCGTATCGGCGATCGCCAGCGTTTTTTTCTCCTTGTCAATGGTGATCACAATTTCTGGCTCAGCAGAATGACTCGTTTCGCCTGCGTAAGACACCATTTTTAGCTTGCTAATCGCATCAACAGCGTTAGAAATTAGCTCCCGCAAGAAGATATCTCGTTCAGAATATAAAGCCTTCTTGATGATGGGAAAGATATTTTCGGTATGAATGCTGATCGTTCCCTGCTCTTGCATAGCTTGCAAAGCTCCTGAATATATTAATTGTTAAGTATTTCAAAGTTGATTATACCGAATCAAATCCTTATACCCACTCCTCGCGTTTTCGCGTTCTCCGTACCTAAAACCGAGAGAAAATTTTGAAAGTGTGGATTCGCCTCACTTTCAAAATTTTCTCTCGGTTTTAAACAGGCACAATACTCAAAAGTCTAATTCGCTCGCGAAGCGAGCGAATTAGACTTTTGAGTATTGCGCTTAGCCACTTGTATGAAGCTTTGCAAAGCAAATCTATACATTTTTGTAACGCAAGTTGAAAAACTTAATTGCCTCATTTATTGTAAGTAATTAATATTCCTGAGTAAAACATCACAGATATGGTAATCGCCGCAGTAATTTACATATCAATATCGGTACTTCTAGTTTTAAGTGCAGGTATATTTTTTGCCAAAGCCATTCAGTCTTTGATGAGCAAAAAACAAACAAATAATTACAAACGTACTGAACAAGTAATGTTTTTGCGACCTAACTCTAACGATCCTCTAGCTGTATCTACCCGTCGTGCTGAGATCGTTGCTATGCTAGAGCGACAATTTGCTAGTAGTCCATCATCTGACTCCTAGCCCTATGAGCAGGTAAAAGTTTAAGATGACCGTTGAATTTCCGTTTGTCACAGAAGAAGCTGACTATGTGGCTCGTCGCAAACAACTGCGAAAACAACGTCGTCTTCGCATCTTCCAACGTATTTGGCAGTTGACATTTATCACAGGGTTTACAGGGACAATGGTGTGGATTGCGATGTTGCCAGACTGGCAACTCCGCAGTTCACAGCAGATTGATGTTGAAGGCAATCAGCTCCTGTCGTCAGAAACGATTAAGAAAGCCTTACCCATTAAGTATCCCCAGTCAATATTTCAGATTCAACCACAGGCGATCGCGACCCAGTTAGAGTCATCTATTCCAGTCTCTAAGGTGGTCATCTCGCGTACTATATTTCCCTCCAAATTAGTCATTCAAGTCCAAGAACGTCTCCCCATCGCCAACTCCACACGTAAGGGACAGTCTGGGTTTTTAGATGCTGAAGGAATATGGATGCAAACCAAGTCATACCCGTCAACTATTAGCAAGCCTAGTCTAGTAGTCCTTGAGCCAAGCGATCGACCAATCTCTAATTGGTCAAGTCTCTACCGCCAAATTAGCCAAAGTCAGATTAAGGTTTCTCAAATCGATGCCCGTGATGATTCCAACTTAATTTTGTTGACCGATCTGGGACTCATCTATTTTGGTACATACAAAGCATCATTATTTACTGCTCAGTTAGAGACATTAGATCGGCTCAGAAATCTTCATGAAAGAGTTAGCTCCAGCAACTTTAAACACATTGATGTGAGCCAACCTGACAACCCAATCTTAGAAATGAATGTTTCTAAAAAAGATAAATCTTCTGAAACAAAACCCTAATCTGTCGTTTTAAGGCTATTATTATTTTTTTTGGTAGGTTTAAACTTACTGATCGGAATACTGACTCAAATGAAGTTTAAGCTTAGCAACATCTAGAGAGTATCAGTAAAACGGTTCTAATTTAGGGCATCCAAAGATAAATGACATCTCAAAACGACTGGTCAAATTTGAACTCAAATGGTTCAGAAAACAGAGAGGTAGACATGTATATAGATGAACTTTCTGAGTTTTCAAATGACTCTAGACTCCACCTAAGTCACTCTCAAAATCGAATGAAGCAGCAGTTAGGCGTTGATGCAAAAGCGGATAATATCATGTTGGGCAGTATTGCAAAAATCAAAGTAATTGGTGTTGGTGGCGGTGGCGGCAATGCTGTAAATCGCATGATTGCAAGTGACGTTGTTGGTGTTGAGTTCTGGTCTTTTAATACAGATGCTCAAGCCCTGCTTCAATCTTCAGCCTCTAAGCGTTTTCAAATGGGACAAAAGCTCACGAGGGGGCTAGGAGCTGGTGGCAATCCTGCGATCGGGCAGAAAGCAGCCGAAGAGTCTCGAGATGATATTGCCGCCGCCGTTGAAGGCGCTGATCTCGTATTTATTACTGCTGGTATGGGTGGTGGTACTGGCACAGGAGCCGCTCCCATCATTGCTGAAGTAGCTAAAGAAGCAGGCGCTCTTACCGTAGGCATTGTCACTAGACCATTTACCTTTGAAGGTCGCCGTCGTGGACTGCAAGCGGAAGAAGGTATTGCAGGGCTTCAAAGTCGCGTTGATACACTCATTGTGATCCCCAATGACAAGCTACTTTCAGTAATATCTGAGCAAACTCCCGTTCAAGAAGCTTTTCGAGTTGCCGATGACATCCTGCGTCAGGGTGTGCAGGGTATCTCTGACATTATTATGATCCCTGGACTAGTCAATGTAGACTTCGCCGATATCCGTGCGGTGATGGCTGATGCTGGCTCTGCAATGATGGGCATTGGCATCGGCTCAGGCAAGTCTAGGGCTAGGGAAGCTGCCATGACCGCTATCTCTTCACCATTGTTAGAAACTTCTGTAGAAGGGGCAAGTGGTGTTGTCTTTAACATTACAGGTGGTGAAGACATGACTTTACATGAAGTTAATGCCGCAGCAGAGACTATTTACGAAGTGGTCGATCAAAACGCCAACATTATCTTTGGTGCGGTTATTGATCCCAAAATGGATGGAGAAATTAGAATTACAGTCATTGCTACAGGTTTTGCGCCCAAAACACACCCAGCGATTCCACCGCAAATTGCTCGAAAAGTAGCGCCAGTCCAACCATCAGCAACTTCTTCTAAGGCTTCTGCTGGCACACCCCTACCTCCCCAACCAGAGATCAAACTTAGTAAGCCTGGTTTAGACATTCCTGACTTTTTACAGCGTCGTCGTCCACCAAAATAAAACTTAGAAATATAGTCCAAATAGTTAAATTGGCGTGACGAAGAGCATATTAAGCACGACAATACTAGATGTGACTATGTTAAAACTTGATAAATTGCTGTGACAAATTTAACAAATATTAGGCAAGGACTGCAAAGACTTCCTTCTCTCAATAGTGGTGAAGATCGCCTCAGACTTTTTGCTGGCTCAGCAAACTTACCCCTGGCACAAGAAATATCTCGATATCTAGGGATAGAGTTAGGTCCTATGGTGCGTAAGAACTTTGCTGATGGTGAAGTCTATGTTCAGGTGCAGGAATCAATTCGGGGCTGTGACGTTTATCTGATTCAGCCTACCTGTCGCCCCGTTAATGACCATTTGACAGAGCTATTGATTATGATTGATGCCTGTCGCCGCGCATCCGCAAGACAGATTACTGCTGTAATGCCCTACTACGGTTATGCTAGAGCCGATCGCAAGACCGCAGGACGTGAGTCAATCACAGCTAAATTGGTGGCTAACTTAATCGTCCAATCTGGTGCTAATCGTGTGATCGCGATGGATCTACACTCAGCGCAGATTCAGGGCTATTTTGATATCCCCTGTGACCATGTTTACGGCGCACCAGTTCTATTTGACTATCTCAATGAAAAAAAATTACCAGATTTAGTTGTTGTTTCGCCTGATGTAGGGGGTGTCGCTCGTGCTAGAGCTTTTGCCAAAAAATTAAATGATTCACCCTTGGCAATTATCGACAAGCGTCGCCAAGGGCATAATGTTGCTGAAGTAATGAATGTAATTGGGGATGTGTCGGGAAAAACGGCGGTGCTAGTTGATGACATGATTGATACTGCTGGAACCATCTATGAGGCAGCTAAGTTGCTGAGAAAAGAGGGTGCTCGTCAAGTTTATGCCTGTGCGACTCATGCCATATTTTCCCCACCTGCGATGGAACGTTTGTCTAGCGGCGTATTTGAGGAAGTCATTGTCACCAACTCAACCCCTGTTCGGCAAGACAGCTACTTTCCTCAATTGCGGGTACTTTCAGTAGCGGATCTTCTAGGCGAGACTATTTGGCGCGTTCATGAGGACACATCTGTAAGCAGTATGTTTCGATAATTAGCCGCCTATTGATGGTGTGTGGTCTAAATCCAGAAGAAAAGTATCAGCGAAAGCACCTCCACTTTTCTTCTGGATTTAATTCACGAAGGTGTGATACCAAGTAAAGAAAGGTCGTAGCCATTTCTTTGCTTGAAAACCTATACTTGGCTTGCTTCTCAATTCACAAACATTGTAGTCACACTTTTGTGAATTGGTATTTTTAAAGTGCAAAGTGCTGTAGAAATTGCTGAATCCTAATTTACCTGTCAGATAAAATGTACATCCTGATACAATAATTAAACCTTGAGTAAGTTTTAGTGTTAATTGTGTATTTAAGTACATTTTTAGCCATAACAAGTTTTTGGTAACTGTAATCTAGCTAATTTATGGTTAGTTAGCCTTACAAAAAGTCTCTTGGGTCTTAATTTAGATACAATTTCTAACCTATCTTTGATTTTCAAATCATCTATAGTCTGTTCTTTTCTGGTTAAAGAGGGTGTATTAGGTTGGCAGAGCGTGCTCTTGTTGATGTCTTTCGCGAAATGAATGGCGGGATGTTTCCACCCATGACGGAAACATTTGAGCGCGGTAAGACGATTTTTTTTCCTGGTGATCCCGCAGAGCGTTTTTATTTTTTGGTCAAAGGTGCTGTCAAACTTTCTAGAGTTTATGAAGCAGGTGAGGAGATTACAGTTGCGCTATTGCGTGAGAATAGTGTCTTTGGTGTTTTATCTCTAATTACGGGTAATCGCTCTGATCGCTTTTATCACGCAGTCGCATTTACTTCGGTTGAACTGTTATCTGCTCCGATTGATCAGGTCGAAAAAGCTTTAAAAGAAGATCCTGAACTACCGATGGTGCTATTACGAGGTCTATCATCACGTATTTTGCAGACGGAAATGATGATTGAGACCCTTGCCCATAGAGATATGGGATCAAGGCTAGTCAGTTTTTTACTGATTCTCTGCCGCGATTTTGGTACTCCTTCTGCTGATGGTGTCACCATTGATCTAAAGCTATCGCATCAAGCGATCGCTGAGGCGATTGGCTCTACTCGAGTGACAGTGACTCGGTTACTTGGTGATTTGCGAAAGCAAAAAATGATTGCGATCTCCAAAAAACGTATCACTGTTCACAATCCAATTGAGTTGGGTCAACAGTTTGCTTAATACAGAGCTTGGCTCTCAAATAAACAAACAAGCAAGTGGCGGCTCTTTGCACCACCACTTGCTTGTTTGTGATTAAACTATCGATGGGTTAAGCTGGTTATAAAGAAATATATAAGTAGAAATGTCTAAACAATGTACGAAACTTTAAAAATAATCTGGTCTGTAGTAGCCATCTGTCTAGTGGTCTTGATTTTATTACATAGTCCTAAAAGTGATGGCTTAGGAGGATTTAGCGGTCAGGCTCAGTTGTTCTCTAGTACTAAGAGCGCAGAAACAGCATTAAATCGAGTTACTTGGTTTTTAACTGCTGCTTTTTTAGGTTTAACTGTAGTGCTGAGTGGTGGCTGGCTGGCTAAGCCTAATCTTGTGACTCCTCCTGCACAGGTTGTTCCTGCTTCTGGGGTAACTCCGAATGCTCAACCAATTCCCCTTGACTTGCCTGCACCTACACCGCCGACTCCCGAAGTTCCTTAGTTATACAATCCTTAAACCCAATAAATATGGGTGCGCGGCGGAGCCGCGCACCCATATTTATTGGGTTTTAAGTAAGCGGCTGTAAAGCCTGATCAATTTGATGAAACAAATCGTCAAGATTGCCAGAATTAAAAATCACTACATCGGCAAGTTCCATTTTTTCCGACAGAGCCATCTGGCTGGCTATCCTTTGTTCTGCTTCAGGGATTGTGAGATGATTTCGAGTCACTAATCTGTGTAGTTGCTGTTGGTGATCGCAGGCGATCGCCCATATTTCTGTCACCAAGCCCTCCATCTTTGCTTCAAATAGCAACGGGATCACCATCACGACGGTTGCAGGTGCATGAATACTGGCTTGTTCGAGCAAACAGGTTTTAACGTATGGGTGAATTAGTCGTTCTAGCCATTGTCGTTCAACAACACTCTCAAAAATGATCGCCCCTAACTTGCGCCTATCTAACTCGCCCTGTTCATTAAATATGAGTTTACCGTAACGTTCTTTTAAGCTTGCTAATCGATAATCCGATAGGGCTTGACGCGCATAGATATCGGCATCAAGGATAGGTAATTGATAATTACGATGCAGGTAATCGGAAACTGTGGTTTTGCCAGTGGCAATGCCGCCTGTAATGCCAATAATCCTTTGATTCATGCGGTTGGGAAGAAATGTTATACCAAATAAAGAAATGGCGTAGCCATTTCTTTATTTGAAAATCCATGATTAAAAAGTAATAGCGGCTCTTCGAGCCGCTATTACTTTTTAATCTGGATATCTACCAATTTTTACTGGTGTTTTTAGGCTTTGGAGTTCATAGGTTGTCGGCTCAAGCAAAGATAGACCCGTCATTTCGTCTGGCTGCGGTATCTGCAAGATCTCCAAAATAGTGGGAGCGATGTCAGCAAGACGACCACCTGTGGGTTTCAGTTTTACGTCTGCTCCATGTCCTATGATTTTTCTACCTTCACCCTCAACGAGGATAAATGGCACGGGGTTGCTGGAGTGGGCAGTCCAAGGATTACCATGCTCATCCCACATATATTCAGCATTACCATGATCGGCGGTGATCAGTGCCGTACCTCCAGCATTAGCGATACTAGACAATAGCCTACCTAAACACTGATCTACGTGTTCTAGCGCCTTAACAGTGGCTTCAAAATTGCCTGTATGCCCAACCATGTCTGGATTAGCATAGTTAATCACAATCAACGAATAAATTCGTTTAGCGATCGCCTCTGAAGCAATCCGCGTTACTTCATTTGCCGACATACTTGGCTCTTGATCATAGGTGGGAACCCTTGGGCTATTTACCAAGATGCGGTCATCACCTTCACTTGCCTCTTCCATGCCCCCATCAAAGAAATAGGTAACATGGGCGTATTTCTCAGTTTCCGCCAAACGTAATTGTTTAAGCCCATGTTTAGAGACAACTTGACCTAGCAAATTGGTTAAGTTTTGAGGCAAAAAGGCAACAGGAACTGGTAGAGAACTGTCGTATTGGGTAAATGTGGCGTAGGCAACTGAGTCTAGTTGTTTACGTTCAAATCCAGTAAAGTTGGGCGCAACCAAAGCCTGAGTGATCTCGCGAGAGCGATCGGGACGAAAATTGAAGCAAATTACGCCATCACCTGAAGCAATAGCGCCTTTATCAATACGGGTTGGCGGTATAAATTCATCAGTGATTTTTTCTTTGTAGGCTGACTCTAAAAGCTCGATTGGTGAGGTGAATTCAGTGGTGATTTCATCATTAACCATGACCTCATAGGCTTTCTGAACGCGATCCCAGCGCTTATCACGATCCATTGCAAAATAGCGACCGCTAACCGTAACAATGCGTCCGATGCCAATATTTTTGATGTGAGTCTGCAATTGCTCAATAAACTTGATGCCAGAATGGGGCAGGGTGTCACGACCGTCCGTGATGACATGGACACAAACATCTGTAATGCCTTGGGACTTGGCTAAGTCTAATAGTCCCAGCATGTGATCGATATGTGAATGTACGCCACCATCAGAGCAAAGCCCTAACAAATGCAGCTTACTGTTATTACTTCTAACTTTCTGACAGACCTCAACAAGTACTGGATTGGCAAGTAATGAGCCATCGTCAACAGCATCAGAAATTCTAACTAGTTCTTGAGGAACGACACGACCTGCACCAATATTCAAATGACCAACTTCTGAGTTGCCCATCTGACCTTTAGGCAAACCGACATCTTTGCCAGAAGCCTGGAGGAGAGTTCTTGGGTAAGTATTCCACAGACTATCCATTATGGGAGTATTTGCTGCGGCGATCGCATTGCCCTCGGTTTCTTCTCTATGTCCCCAGCCATCCAAAATGATCAGAACCAGTGGAGAAACAGACCCCGTTTGCATAAAAGACAGTTCCTTTTTAAGTACACGTTCACTCCTTACTTGGTCATCATACCACTGGAGCAAATATACCGATTATCTTAACAAGACTTTTTTGTTAAAATGATCACAATGTATCTTGAAAGACTTTCAAACCAATAAAAAAGCTGAAAGCATCGCAAGTTAGTGCTTTCAGCTTTTTTATTGGTTCCTTTGATCGACATATTGTTCTAAAAATCCGTAATGGCGACGTTCTGCGCTGCCAGGCGATTATTGGATCTTATACTTTGGTGTATTTAGCGATAGATCCAAAATGCTCTCTGGCTTTGGACGTAAAGCGCTGTAACGAATGTATGATAGTAAATCTGCAATGATTGGCTCTGGTCTAATTTGAATTAGTCAACCAAAAAATATCAGATATTTTTCTAGTCAAGTCTAAAAGATTTCCCTCGAATGGCGCTAATAGTTCAAAAGTATGGTGGTTCTTCCGTAGCCGATGCCGATCGCATCAAAGCAGTTCGCGATCGCATTAAGCGGACAGTAGAAGCTGGTAATCAGGTGGTGGTGGTGGTCTCAGCGATGGGAAAAACCACCGATGGTCTAGTGGCACTGGCGGAGTCAGTATCAACAAACCATAACCAAACCCTAGCGGAAATCGCTGCTAAAGAACGGGAAACCGACCTACTGCTAGCGACTGGTGAGCAGATCACGATCGCGTTGTTGAGCATGGCGTTGCAATCTGTCGGTCAGCCTGCGATCGCCATGAATGGCTCACAGGTTAGAGTTGTTACCGAATCTGCCCATACTAGAGCCAGAATTTTGTATGTGGAGCAGGAACAAATTAAAGCGGCTTTGAGTTTGGGCAAGGTGGTGATTATTGCAGGATTTCAAGGAGTCGCCATTGATCCCGAGACAGGTTTACCTAGCACCGAAATTACGACATTAGGACGCGGCGGATCGGATACTTCGGCTGTGGCGATCGCTGCGGCAATATCGGCGGATATTTGCGAAATTTACACTGATGTACCAGGAATCTTGACAACAGATCCGCGCATTGTCCCTAAGGCGAAGATGCTAACGGAAATTAACTGTGATGAAATGTTGGAATTGGCGAGCTTAGGCGCGAAGGTCTTACATCCCCGATCAGTGGAAATTGCCCGCAACTTTGGCGTGAAAATGTGTGTGCGTTCTAGCTGGTTGGATGACGCAGGAACGGTGATCACAGCTCCGCGCCTTGGCAATGGCAATCTGAGCGCCCTAGAAGTTAACCGCTTTGTCGAGGCTGTGTCCATTGATTACGATCAAGCTAAGATTGCTCTTTTGCAAGTCCCCGATCGCCCTGGGATCGCTTCGCAGCTTTTTAATACCCTCGCTGAGAGTGGGATCAATGTGGATTTGATCATTCAAGCAGTCCAAGAACAGGAAGGGGTTAACGATATTGCATTCACAATCCCCAAAGCAAACTTGGCTTTGGCGGAAACAGTCACCCGCAGTTTACGCATGGGCGCTCAGTCAGTCACAGTCGATGCTGACGTTGCCAAAATCAGCATCATCGGCGTGGGCATGATCGGACGACCTGGGGTGGCTGCTCAAATGTTTGGAGCCTTGGCGGAAGCTGGTGTCAATATTCAAATGATTTCTACGTCAGAGATTAAAATTAGTTGTGTGATTGCGGCGGCTGATGGTGAAAAAGCGATCGCGAGTGTGCAAAAAATCTTTGATGTACCTCTGCAAGAAAGTACTTCTCTGGCATCGGCAAATTTCACCGAATCAAGTCAAGAGCCTGAGACTATTCGTGGAGTTGCCCTTGATCGCAATCGCGCGAGGATTGCGGTGCAGAAAATACCCGATCGCCCAGGCATGGCTGCCAAAATCCTCGATCAATTGGTTGAACAAAATATCAGCCTCGATATGATCGTGCAGTCTCAATCTAGCTGTGATGCCCATGAGTCCGCATTTAATGAAATTGCTTTTACAGTTGCAATTGCCGATCTAAATAAAGCCGAAACTGCACTCAAAAAATATGCTTCAGTGTTAGGCTATGGCGAAGTGACCTGCGATGCCAACATTAGCAAAGTCAGTATTGTCGGTTCTAATATGATCGATCAACCAGGTGTCGCCGCACGAATGTTTAGCGCCCTAGCAAATGCAGGCATTAATATTGAGATGATCGCCACCTCTGAAATTAAGGTTAGCTGTGTCGTGCGAGATCCTCAAGCGGAACAAGCACTCAAGGTTATCCATCAAGAGTTTAACTTGTCTGGCGATCGCGAAATTAAAGTGCCTAGTACTTTGAATGCGAGCTAGCAATAAGATTAAGTACATACCACGAGCATTTTTATGTCCTCTGATAACTCTAGCAACCGTCCCAACGATCCCCCAACTGATCCGAAGCAAATTCCTCCTGCCCAAGATAGTCAGAAAGGCTCTGTAAAAGGCTTTTTTGCCGATAATCTGCCCACTGTTACTGTGGCTATTTTATTGGCTGTTGGCGTGCGGATATTTATTGCAGAGCCGCGCTACATCCCTACTAGCTCTATGGAGCCAACCCTTCTAATTGATGATCGCCTAATTATCGATAAGCTGTCAATTAGATGGCAAAAGCCTCAGCGTGGAGAAATCGTCGTATTTAACCCGCCCAATGTTGAGATTGTCCCTGATGCTAGCAAGGTATATATCAAGCGTGTTATTGGTGTTCCTGGCGATCGCATCAGCATCACAGATGGCAAAGTTTTTGTGAATGATCAACCTCTAAATGAGCCTTATATTGCATCTCCTCCTAGCTATACATTACCAACTCAGGATGATGCGCTCTGTTCTAACTGCTTTCGCCCACCAAATGTTCAGATTAGCAATAATCGCTCCTACTTCACGGTACCCGCAGGTAACTATTGGGTCATGGGCGATAATCGCAACAATAGCTTGGATTCCCATGCTTGGGGATTTTTACCTGAAGAGAATCTAGTCGGACGGGCAACATTCCGCTATTGGCCCCTAGATAAACGCGCTGGTGTTTTGGGTATTCCCAAATATTAATTCTTTTCGCTGGCGAAAAGATTTTGAACGGCGCTTCGCGCCGTTCAAAATCTAATGATCAAAACTTCAAGAGACTGTATTTTTAAATGTCCACAGACAAGCTAGATTCGCAAAGCCCTGATAAACCTTGGTGGAAACAACAGGGAGAGACTATTCGTATTTTTGCGGTTGCTTTGGCGATCGCCTTCTTATTGAGGGCTTTTATTGTCGAACCGCGCTTTATTCCGTCAGGCTCGATGGAGCCGACCTTGCAGATTGGCGATCGCATTTTAGTTGATAAGATATCGCTGAAATGGCAGGAACCAGAACGGGGTGACATTTTGATTTTTTATCCACCCAGATCACCTGCGATCGAAGATAACAGCAAGGCATATATCAAGCGCCTAGTTGGTGTGGCGGGGGATCGGATTGCGGTGGAGGGAGGCAAAGTCTATCGCAATGGTCAAGCACTGGAAGAAAAATATATTGCCGAACCGATCAGGTACTCAATGCGCTCCGTAACTGTTCCAGAAGGATATTATTGGATGATGGGGGATAATCGTAATTTTAGTAATGACTCCCATGTGTGGGGCTTTTTGCCGAAGCAGAATGTAATTGGCAAAGCAAGTTTGCGCTTTTTTCCCTTTGATGAGCGTCTAGGAACAATTTAAAATCCAAGAAGCGAGTGGCGGCGCTTCGCGCCGCCACTCGTCTTCTGGGTTTTATGTCCTAAATAGCGTAGCTATTTCTTTAGTCGGTATAAAATCAGCAACACAAGTAGGTGGAAAATATGGGTACGTGGGGCAATCGACCTTGGGACAATGACGCAGCGGCTGATTGGTTTGGCGAAACTATGGATACAACCCAGCTTTGTCAAAAGGTTGAAGAAGCCCTTAACCTTGATATAGAAGATTATTATGAAGAAGTGCGGGCTGCTGCTTCAATATTACTTTTGCTTGGACATAACTACGTTTGGTCAGTTGGCGATCTGGATAGACACTTAGAATTAGCTGCAACTAAACTGACCGAAATTCTGGACGCAAACATTTTTGAAGGCGCAGAAGAATTTACCAAACCGATTCAAGAAGAAATTAAGGTTTTGAGATCACGTATTAGCAAAACAGAAAATGTAGATGAAGTGAAATGGTGGCAATTTTAGATAGTCTTGGCTTAGCCTAGTAAAGCTTAGTTAGATAGCCAAGCGATCGCTTCCTTAATCCATGCTTCAATATCTTGGGTTTTAGAGAGTATAGATAAATTGGCGATCGCATTAAGAGCGTTACTAATTTCGGTGGGTGTGTACCCAAGGGCAAGCAGAGTCATTTCCACTTCTTCCTGTAGCGTCACACTAACAACATTGCCAATAGATACGGTCGCTCCTAACTGAGCCAACTTCCAGTCTGCCAATTTAGTTTTTAATTCTAGAGCCAACCTTTCCGCTGTTTTCGTGCCAACTCCAGGAGTCAAACTTAAAACGCGAGTATTTCCCGAAACAATGGCTTTAACTAAATCTTGAATCCCTAAACTATTCAGTAGTGCTAGGGCAACTTGAGAACCAATCCCTGAGACACTAATCAATTGTCGAAACAGCTCACGTTCAGGCAGGGTTAAAAAGCCAAATAAGATCATCTGATCTTCACGCACAACTAAATGAGTGAAGACTTTACATTCTGATTCAGGCAGGCTATTAGCTGTCCTCGCATTAACCTGAATGTCATAGCCAACACCATGAACATCTAGAGTAAGCCAGTAAGAGGGAGTATTTTTTCGGGTGCTATCGGATGCTTTACAAGCCGCGATCTCACCACTCAGGAAGCCAATCATATCTCACAGCCAATTGAATTAATAAATTCTTGAGAGCGCAGCACAACTTTTGTCTCAAAAATTTAGGTGTTGCAAAAAGTAAGATGGTGCTAAAAGGCAAAGCCCCGCCCCACCATCTTATTTAACGTTGACGACGCGGAAGTGGAGGAAATTGCGGTAACTGTACAGCGGCAAGAGATGTTACAGCTTTGCGTGAGTCTGCCTTGGCAGCAAGATATTCTGGCTCATTTGTCTCTGGATCTACATTAGCGCTGTAATGAGTATTAGAGTACAAAGACTGCATAAACTTGGGAGTAGCCACTGTTGAAACCACTGCCGAGTTACCTAAGGTAAGCCCTGACGCCACAGATGCTTCTTCTAATTCTCTAGGCTCATCTTTTACCACTGAGCGAGTATCTTCAGAAGATTCACCAACATTTTGCAAAGCGGGTAAATTCGGAACTATCGGTGAACCTTGGGATGCTTTGTGAGGTCTAACAATAAGTGGCGAGATGGGCTGAGACTTGGTTGGGATAGTCGAGTTATCAGGCTCGGCACTCAGTTTGAAAGTGGGAGACTCGGTATTAAACAGATCTGATGCTTGGCTATCAGAATTATCAGGTTCTTGAGGAGTTGGTGTGATTTTGATGACATTCTCTAATTGAGAATCATTATTAATCGATTCAACGGGAGATATTTTTTCATCGGCAAGCTTGGCGATCGACCAAGACTCCAAGGCTGATAGAGCCATGTCATTAGTTGCCGTTGTGGAAGTGTCAAGACAACGCTCAAGAGCAGCCTTTAGTTGAGAAGTATGGTGCTGTTGCCGTTTTAAACGATTGCGTAGTTCATCACAGTTGCTATGCGTATCTTGCAACTCCCTTTCCAGTTGATCAATCCGCGACTGCAAAGTTAGCGTCAGCGTCTCTTGTCTTTGGATAACTAGTTGAGATAGTTGTAGCTGCTCCTGAGCTTGGCGGAGCAATACTTGAGCCTGTTGACTTCGCTCATTGCAAAAACGTAGCTCTTGTTCCAGCATTTGTCTGGGCAAGGCTTTGAATAGAGTAGATGGCTCATCAGTTAACTTGGGAGATTCGCTTGAAAATGGCGATTCTAGTTCTGATAAATTAATGCTCTCCTGTGATGATGAATCGCCAAATCCTGCCTGACTCATGACTTACCCTTCACACCAAGAATTTTACCTAGTGTCAAATCTTATCTTAAAAATCAATTTTTTGTATTATAAATTTTGATTAATTGTAGGAAATTCACGACAATACCGCCATTAAAACGACAGTTCGAGACAATAATTTATAGCCAAATCAAAAGCTTTTTTGATAAATTTCCACGATACTTTGATTTCTAAAAATGACAATTGCTATAACATTAAGGCATTTAAAGCAAGTATTTTAGATTTAAAAATAAACCACTTTTTAGATCTGCATATTTTGCCAGCTAATTAAATTTAGCCATGCCATAAATTGCAATTTATTTGAGGCAATCGTGAAGATTCGTAAAGCTATAGTTGCTTATAAGTCGGGTAGTCCAGTTGGCAAGGTATGGGCTGAGCGTTGTAGCTACGAGTTAGAAGAGCTTGGGGCAAAGGTGCTAATTGGACCAACAGGAGCAACAGACAATCCTTATCCTGTTTTTCTCGAATCAATGCATCACGAGATTGATCTTGCTGTAGTTTTGGGAGGGGATGGAGCCACATTAGGAGCTGCCAGATACCTCGCCAGATTAAATGTGCCGATCTTGGCTATCAATATTGGTGGGCATTTGGGATTTTTGACACATTCAATGGAGCAATGTGAAAACACTGGCGAAATTTGGGAACGACTGTTAGCCGATCGCTTTGCGATTGAGCGGCGCATGATGTTAGAGGCTAAGGTAATCACAGTCGATCAAGGATTAGGTAGTCGGTTTGGGCAACCCTGCGCTCCTGTTTTATGCCTTAATGAGATGTGCGTTAAGCCCGCATCCCTAGATCGCATGGTTACTTCGTCTTTGGAATTAGAAATTGATGGCGAAATAGTCGATCAGTATCACGGTGATGGCTTAATCGTTGCGACTCCCACTGGCTCCACCTCCTACACAGTCGCCGCAAATGGTCCAATTGTCCATTCAGGAATGCACGCGATCGCAATTACCCCAATTTGTCCGCTAAGCCTATCAAGTCGAGCGATCGTGATTCCACCCAAACTAACGGTTAGCATCTGGCCGCTTTCTGTTGATGATGCTAGTCTCAAGCTATGGACTGATGGCGTAATTGCCACGTCAATCTTGCCAGGGCAGAAAGTTGATATCAAGATGTCAGAACATCAATCGCAATTTATCGTATTGCACGAAGAATATTCTTATTACCAAGCTTTGCGACAAAAGCTGCTTTGGACAGGTGCAAGGGTAAAGTATCCCAATCAATATAGAGCGTAACAAAAGACAAAGAGATGGTCAGCACTTCGTGCTGACCATCTCTTTGAGTTCTAACTACTATCTAGTCACGAAAGGCGATACGACCATTTTTGGGGAGATTAAAAGCAAGAAAGGAAAATAAATACAGGATATATAGTACGCCTGCAACAATTCCCACAAAGGCGAGAGTTTCAGTGGGTACGCCCTTGTGGATGCTATTGCTCAAGCTGAGAGCTGGCTCGAACCAGATTTTACAAACATCGCTTAATTTATCAATACTCGTGAATGCACAATTAACGAACATCAGCTTCAATAATCCGCTCAGTACACAATAGACTGTTACTGCCCAACGCCACCCCTGATAGACTAAATTAAGCGCTTTTTGTGAAGCTCCGATATCTTCATTAAGATCTTGCCAAAACCACAGCGATAGAGCAATTAATATAGTCGCTAAAATTCCAGTTATATAGAATATGGGCAGATTGCCAATTCCTACATAAATAGTAATTAAAGTTAAACTAGCAACCCGCCAATAGAGAAGTAGCGATCGCTTGACAGCTTTATTTTTGCTTCGCATTGCCCATGTCAACAAGCCCAATGGAATTAAGACACTGAATAGAAAAGCCAAACGATAGTCTAGCCATACAAGTTGACGAGTAAGGGGTGCATCCATAAAGGCGATGAGCTTTGTCTATATCTTCTAATTTTCTGTTATTGTACCTTGCCCTGCCTCAACTCATTACATTTAAAGCTTGCAGCTAAAACCTAGGTAGCCCCTTCTATAGCTGTACATTCTTATTAACCCAGAAG
>QBLS01000024.1 GCA_003249015.1 Pseudanabaena sp.
GGCATAGCCATTTCTTTTTTTATAGTCTGTAAATCTTAATAATGCAAAGGTAAAAGAGTTAAGGGTAACAAACTCAAGCCCATCCAAAGTAGCGATTGCCATGCAAATTTTGGCAATGGTTCTGGAGGAGCCAATAAAAATTCGATGCGTTCCTCTAAACGATCGCCTGCATTAGTCGCCCCAAAAGCCGCCGCAAAGGTTTCCGTAAATTGCATATTATTACTAACCATCGCCAATAAAGACTCAGCCACTAGCAGACTGTCGGCATATTCTACCGCCCAGCGATCGGCTCTTAGCTCGCGTAGCAATAACAGCTCTTGCCATAGCACTTGGGTATTGGGTAGCCAAGGCATAACTTGTCGCAGACAGCCCAGCCAAAAGAACCAAAATGTATCGTGATAATGGGCGTGAGCTTGTTCATGCAATAAAACTGCTTGCAGATGTTGATTATCCAAACCCTCTAGTAGACCTTTGCTCACAAAAAGCTGCGATCGCCAAAATCCAATTTGAGCCGCAAATAGCATGGGGATATCTAGTAACCTGACCGTTTCGCTAGGCTTTTGGCTCTGATCAATACAGTCAATTTCTCTAACTTCAACTACCAGAGCTTGCAGCTTTCTGAGCGATCGCCAGCCATCGATCGCAAATTGGATAGAGCGCACCGCACTATAAATCAAAAATATTAGAGCCGTGGCGTAGCTGAGCTTCCCTGCTGGCAGTCCAATCATCCGTCCTTCGGTTCCCATGCAGAGGACAGCGATCGCGGTCATTACCACCAGTAAAGGCGGGACGACAAAACAGACTAAGGCAGTTTGCCAACGAGTTTGCCAATTTGAGCCTCTAGTCTGGAGATTGCCGAGTCTTTTACAGCCATAGCGCAAACCCCAAGCTAGTCCCAGCGATCCCAATATCATTACCGAATGTATTGATAGATATGGCATGAGCTTATCCTTCCTGCTGCTCTCGCGATTGACGAATATTTTGCAAACGGGTAGCGATCGCCTCTAGTTTGTCAATGCTTGCTCGATCTAGATCATTGGCAAAGGCTGCGACCATATCCGCATTGCTGATCTCTAAAAAGCGATTGAGTTGATCATAGGCAGTGATGGCTAGAGCCTCTTCCCGTGAAATGCGAGCTTGCCAATAAAGGATGCGACCTTCCTTTTCGCATTTGATCCAGCCCTTTTGTTCAAGACGGCGCAGTACGGTCATCACTGAGCCATAGGCTAGTTCGCGATCGGGGTCAGCCAAAATGCGATCGTGAATTTCGGTCGCCCCTAGCCTTGCGCCATCCCAAACCATGTTCAAGATTTCGGTTTCTAACGGCCCCAGCGACAGATGCTTAGGTCGATATTTTGGTAGGGGAGTCATAGCTGGAAATATTTAGCATTAATGGACTTAACTATAGCAGTCATCATTCATTTGCCAAAACCTGTAAAGATTTTTAAAAGCATTGCGAGGCAACGCTTTTAAAAATCTTTACGGGCTTTGGCAAGTTAGTTAACAGAGGCTTCGACTTCGCTCAGCCATCAAGACAAGTTGGCTGAGCGAAGTCGAAGCCTTATTTTTCTCATAAACGCTTTAGGACTGGTAAGTAACTGGGCGCGATTAAATATAAAACCCAAAAACCAGTGGCGCACGCGCAGCGTGCGCCACTGGTTTTCATTGCGCCTAGCTACTTAGTTGTGCATAGAAAATACCAAAAAATAATCAGCAATACATTAAAGCTCACCTTGCCTATGTCAAGATTGAAATTAAGTCTAAGCATCACTGATATATAACTTATGAGTCTGACAACAGGGCAAATAATCGGTGGTCATTATCAAGTCATTGAGCGATTGGGGGGCGGGGGCTTTGGCGAAACCTATCTCTCCCAAGATTTACATTTGCCCGATCGCCCAAGACGGGTGATCAAAAGACTAAGTCCGCGCATCCAAGAAGCAAGTGTATTGCAGATCTCGCGGCGACTATTTGAAACGGAAGCGCAGGTCTTATACCGTTTGGGGACACATCCGCAAATTCCTCAATTGTTTGCTCACTTCGAGGAATTAGCTGAGTTTTATCTAGTTCAAGAATATATAGATGGCAAAGATCTGGGACATGAATTGCTCAGGGGGAAAATCTGGGAGCAGTTTACAGTGGCTAACTTGCTGCAAAGCCTGTTATCCGTTCTGGATTTTGTACATCAAAATAATGTCATTCATCGGGATATCAAGCCAGAAAATATTATTCGGCGGCGCGATGGACAACTGTTTTTGATTGACTTTGGCGTGGTCAAAGAAATCGCCACTTCTAGCACGATCGTGATCGATCAACCGATTAGTTCCAACTATACGGTCGGTATTGGTACGCCTGGCTATATGCCCAGCGAGCAGGCGCATGGTGAACCAAAATTTGCCAGTGATATTTATGCGATCGGGATGATCGGCATTCAAGCACTCACAGGAATTATCCCTAGTCATTTGGGTAAAGACGATAATCTGGAAATCCTATGGCGACAGCACGCCCCCAAGGTTTATCCAGAGTTTGCCGATATCCTATCGAATATGGTCAAGTTCGATTTTCGCCAACGCTATGCAACGGCGATCGCAGCTTATACAGCCATTAGAGAATTTTGCGATCGCTACCCAATTTCTAATGTAAATCACAGTTTGCCTACTATTCAAATCAGTAATGGGACAAACTCAGTTAATCTCACCAATCAACAATCCACCCACCTAAGAAATCCGCAGGAACGCAGTCTCACTTCCATACTCAATGAAATTCCTAACCCTGTACCTGTTACCGCCAAGATGAGTGACGCAAACACGAACTCTCAAGCTCCTGAGTCTAATCATTCAGCTTTTAAGCAATACTTTCAGCCTTGGCACTTGGGCTTAGGTGTAGTTACAATTGCGGCGATCGCGCTCACATCAATATTTTTATCGGCTAGTCCTAACTCCAACTCCAATCGCCAAGAAAGCCCATCAGACCTTAATCTCACTTCACCTCAATCCTCTGGGTTTAATATCAGCTTCGTTAAGGACTTAATCAGTAAGCCTGAAAGTAATGACATTATCTATGGAGTTGCCATCAATCCGAACAGTAAGCTATTAGCGGTAGCTAACTCCAACAGAAGCATTGAGTTATGGAACTTTGAGGATACCACTAGCGCGAGAATTCTCAAGGGACATAAAGGTCGAGTTTATGATATCTACTTCAGTCCAGATGGCACAAAGTTAGTCAGTGGCAGTGATAACGGTGAAGTATTTATTTGGGATGTTGCCTCAGGCAAGATCATCCATAATTTAATCGGTCAGCAAGAACGCATCTACACAAGTATATTTAGCCCTGATGGTCAGACGGTCGTTAGTTGCAGTGGCGATCGCACGATTAGGCTCTGGGATGTCAAGACTGGGAAACCAATTAGGACATTTCAAGAAAAGTCATTTGTCTATGATGCCTCCTTTTCACCTGATGGAAAGACCTTGGTTAGTGCAGCCCAAAATGGCGCTATTCGCTTGTGGAATGTGGAGACAGGCAAGCCCATTAAAACCATTGTTGAGAAAGGAACACCTGTTCGTTCCATCGTTTACACCAGTGATGGCAGCCTCATTGCGGCGGCAATAGAAGATAGTACTGTACGTCTCTGGGATGGGCGAACAGGGCAGTTTGTGGAGGTCTTGACGGGGCATACTAACCAAGTTCACACCGTCACCTTCAGCGAAGACAATTCCCTCCTTGCCAGCGGCAGTGCTGATAAGACTATTCGAGTTTGGGACGTTAAGACTAAGCGCCTATTACAAGTTTTGTCAGCTCATGAGAATGGGGTTGCCTCTGTGGATTTCAGCAAAGATGGCAGGTTTTTAATTAGTGGCAGTTTTGATGGCAAGGTAAAAGTCTGGCGAGTGCCTGAAAACCGATAAATCCAAAAACTGCGGCGTACGCCGCAGTTTTTGGTTTGGTATCTCGTAGCAGCGCAGAGCGCTGCTACCAATTGGGTTTTGTCACTAAGTATTATTACAACTCTTGAAAATTTCTAACCACTATATTATGTAGTTTTGTATACTAATAGATTAGACGGATATAAAAAACGGTAATTAACAAGCGTGAGTCAACATCCCCTTGAACAGCTAAATCGCTACGATGCCAAAGCTAATGCCGAATATTACGGTCGTCGCCCTTGGTTAGCGATTAGTCGGATTTTTAAAATAATTTATTTTGCTTTGAGTTTTGGACTAGCTTTTGGCTGGGATGTTCTGTCTGGCAATACTTCAAGTCAACCCAAACTAGCCGAAAAGTTGCGCCGCATCATTACATCTTTGGGACCCACTTACATCAAAGTTGGTCAGGCGCTCTCAACTCGCCCCGACTTAGTGCGTGTCGATTTCCTAGAGGAATTAACGAGACTCCAAGATCAATTGCCACCTTTTTCTAACTCAGAAGCTTTTGCCATTATTCAAAATGAGTTAGGTAAGCCCGTTAATCTGGTTTATAAAAATATTTCCGAAGATCCAGTTGCGGCGGCTAGCCTCGGTCAAGTCTATAAGGCAACCCTTTACACTGGGCAAGAAGTGGCGGTCAAAGTACAGCGACCCAGATTAATTCCCACTTTGACCCTTGACTTATTTATTTTGCGTTGGATTGCGGGATGGTTAGGACCATTGCTACCGCTCAATCTTGGCAATAGCTTAGAAGCGATCGTTGATGAGTTTGGTCTGAAGCTATTTGAAGAGATCGATTATGAGCATGAAGCGACCAACGCTGAGCGCTTTGCGGGGTACTTTAAGGATGATCCAAATGTCAAAGTCCCCTACATCCATCGTCAGTTCAGCAGCCATCGGGTGCTGACTTTGGAATGGATCAATGGAATTAAGCTCAATGAAATTGACCAAATCAAGTCCGCAGGGCTAAATACTGACAACCTAGTTCGCATCGGTGTAATGTCAGGATTGCGCCAGTTGTTAGAGTTTGGCTTCTTCCATGCCGATCCTCACCCAGGCAATCTCTTTGCTACCTATGATGGCAAGATGGCATATATCGACTTTGGAATGATGGATCAACTTGATCTGCAAACTAAGGAACAATTGGTTGATTCAGTTGTGCATTTGCTTAACAAGGACTATGACGAACTTGGTCAAGACTATGTTAGGTTGGGCTTTTTGCAGCCAGACATTGAGATGAAGCCAATTGTGAATGCGCTGGAGTCAGTGCTAGGCGACATTATGTCGGAAAAGGTAAAAGACTTTAACTTTAAAGTAGTGACCGATCGCTTTTCTAAGGTGATGTATGACTATCCCTTCTGCTTACCAGCTAAGTTTGCGTTGATTATCCGTTCGGTCATTACTCAAGAAGGTGTAGCCCTCAGCCTCAATCCTGAGTTTAGAATTGTACAGGTTGCCTATCCTTATGTAGCAAGGCGTTTACTTACTGATGAGTCAGAAAGCTTGCGGTCAAGACTGTTAGAAGTTCTATTTAAAGATGAGAAGTTTCAGTGGACAAGGCTGGAGAATTTGTTGGCGATCGCGAAGTCTGACGGTCAGTTCGACATTATTCCAACGGCAAGTATGGGGCTGAAGTTTTTGACTTCCAAGGATGGTGAGTATATCCGCCGCCGTATTTTGTTAGCTCTTACTGAAGACAATCGCTTGCATACAGAGGAAGTGATGCGAATCTGGCAAATGATTGGCTCGGATCTAGAACCTGCCAAGCTCTGGGGGATGGCGGTTAACGCACTAACAGGAGCAGTTCCGAAAGTGATCGCAGCGGCGCTGCCCTTTGCTGCCTTTCAGAATATCAATTAGACATTACGCTTACTAAAAGCCCGATGACTTCACTTTTTGCTACGCAAAACGTAAAGTCATCGGGCTTTTTTGCATGATCAAAACCCTAGAAATGAGTGGCGGCGATTTGTACCGCCACTCGTTTCTTAAGAAATAGCTACGCCATTTCTTGATTTGGTATTAAGTAACGACTAAAAAGCCATAAGGCTGTTCCTCCCGCGTAGCGGGAGGAACAACCTTATGGCTTCAGCAAAACCATGACGCGGTTAATGGCTTCTTGTACAAATATTTTGAGAAATTCATCACGGCGATTTAGTTGAAACTGACGCTGTACCACCTCCGCAATACCCCCATCCCCCCAATCGCGATCGCGACTAAAGTACTCAATAAAACTTTTGCCAGCAATGCGGGTGAGATAGGCGGCTGTTACAGATTGAATAGTAGCTTTGAGAACTAAGCCCACCAAAGTTACCGAAATTACAGTACTGACAATTTGGACAACACCCTTGACAATTCCCAAACTAACCAATGTCCGAGTAAGGGAACTTGCCAACTCCTTACCCCGTTCAATATTGATGTCGCAGCCGTAAACCTTCCCAATTTCCACGACCATCTGAGCATTGATTGCAGCAGTCGCCAACATATCGACTACTGGCAAAGGGGTCGCAAAAACTACACCCACCACTAGCCACTGAAACTTTTCGACTACTTTATCCGCTTCCATTTGCTGCTGCTGAGCGAGGGCTTCTCTAGTTGCAGTGGTAAGACTTTGCGATCGCAGTAAGACGTTATCGGCAACCAGTTCATCGCCCTCATAGCTAAAAATATCGAGAATCCGATTTAGCAAGGGCTGAAGCTTGGGGTTGGGCTGCACCATTTCGCCAGATTCCAGAGCCACAGCCCTTGGGCTAGCGGAAATAGCCACCACATCTTCAGGAACAATAAAATCTAAAACCCGCGATCGCAAACTGGTATGGATAATTTCACGGGCTTCTTTAGTTAGCAAATCAATTTTATTGAAGGCAAGAATTGTCCGCTTGCCGATTTCCGATAGGGCTTTGAGAATTTCATACTCAGATTTGCGGATGTCATCATCTACCACAAATACTATTAAGTCAGCCTCAGTAGCAATTTGCCTTGCTTCCTGTTCGCGATCGCTGCCCAAAGCGCTAGCTTCCAAAATTCCGGGACAGTCGGTAATCTGAATCGGAACATCTAACTTAGGAAATCTTACAGGCGCATAGGTTTTACCCAGTTGAGTAGTTCCCATCGTTGCCCCGACCATACCTCTACTTGTCAGATTATCATCTGATAAATTTAGTAACCCATTCACTAAGGAAGTCTTTCCTGCCGAGCCAACGCCAAACACAACCAGTCTTAGCTCTTGGCGGATAAAGTTCTGCTTTAATTGTTCGGTCTGCTCAGAGAGCGATCGCCGCATCACCTCATCTTGGATTTGCTGTACCTGTCGCTCAAGCGCTTCGAGGCTATCCTGAGCTGCTTCGATCTTGTCAGTTGGCGCTTCAGGGATCGGTAAAGGTTTAGCTGGTTCTGCTTGAAATAGGCGCAGATATCGCCAAATAATAAAAAACAATCCCCCGAGTAATCCCATCACCAACAGCACCACAAATCCGCCCAAAATTGGTGAAGAAGTCGCCACAAGTTGATAGATCTGAATAATGCGATCCAGTAACGGAACTACAAAGGAAATAACTAGCCCAGTGCAGCCTAAAACCAGTAGCGATCGCACCCAAGGGAATCTACTTTTCATATATTTCAGTTTTAGCTTTGTTCTTTTCAGCGCCTTCGGCGCTGAAAAGAACAAAGCTAAGTAGCAGGACTTAGCGCTGCTACTTAGCTTTTAATTAATAGCAGCGAATTAAGGCTAAAGTAGAACAAGCATACACCTTAACCTTGCAACGCATCACTGTCCTGCTATGTCCTACGATCAGCCTCGCACTGCTAAAGTCCACCGCAAAACTGGCGAAACCGATGTCACGGTCGCTCTAAATCTTGATGGTACTGGCAAGGGCAATATCAATACTGGTATTCCCTTTCTCGATCATATGTTGCATCAGATTTGCTCCCACGGACTCATTGATCTCGACATTCAAGCGACTGGGGACTTGCACATTGATGATCATCACACCAATGAAGATGTGGGCATTGTATTGGGGCAGGCTTTGGGACAAGCTCTAGGCGATCGCAAAGGTATAGCCAGATTTGGGCATTTTGTGGCTCCCCTTGATGAGTCATTGGTTCAAGTTGCCTTAGATTTTTCGGGTCGTCCCTACTTGGTTTACAACCTAGTCATTCCCAACCAGCGCGTTGGCACATATGACACCGAGTTAGTCCGTGAGTTTTTTCAAGCAGTAGTCAATCACGCGCAGATGACCTTGCATATTCGTCCCCTAGAGAGTGGCAATTCCCATCATATTATCGAAGCTGGATTTAAAGCCTTTGCCCGCGCTTTACGCATGGCAGTAGAAATCGATCCCCGCAGAGCAAGCCTGATCCCTAGTTCTAAAGGAATCCTGTAGAAGAACATTAAAAGCGTTGCTTAGCAACGCTTTTAATGTTTTAAGAATTGATTGGCTCGATGCGCCAATCAATTCTTAAAGGGTCTGCACATTCTTTTTAATCTCTTGGCGAATTTTCAAAAGCTTCTTACCTAATTCTGTAACATCAAGATGCTGGGTCAAATCAACGGGATATCTTCCATATTCACTAGCCCGAACTATGTCGCTAATATGCCCCAGCTTTGTCGAGATCAATTTTAAATCTCTCAAGTGCCTTAGCTCATCGCCAACCTTTTCAGGCACAAAGCAGTCGTAGTTAGTATGTATTTCTAAATGCTTATGGAGTTGATCAATCTTTTCGTAATCTTTTTCTGTAATCAGGAAGTTATACATAAAAGCCTGCATCTCTTCTAAATTTTTTTGTTGCTTTTCCAATTGTTCTAGCTGCTGCGATTGAATATCGTCAATCTGCCCCTTCTGCTTATTTACTTCCTGATCTAACTGCTCAAGCTTTTTAAATTTGGCTGTGATCCCTCCCTCTTTAGAAACACCAAAGTCTTCCAACCGATTCAGCAAATTAGAGTTAAACAACAAAACGAGGGCAATCAGTGCCAAGTCGCTTGCTTCTAATTTTTTAGGTTGCTGTCCCTGTTTAAGAAACATGGGACTAATCAAGCTAAAAAACATGTAAGACATGGTGAGCAGAGAAACTATCTTAACTCTCCAATTGCCAAGGCTTGCACCATCATTACTACTGGTGATCCTTGGACGATCGTCTAATTGATTTTTCTCAAATTCCCCAGTACTCATATACACCTGACTAATTACAAACTTTACAAGCTCGCCGTTGGCGAGCTTGTATCTGAATAGTGCGGCAAAGCCGCGCTATCAAAAATTGTTACTTCATCCACTCAGTGTGGAAAAACTCACCTCTAGGCTTATCGGTGCGCTCATAAGTGTGAGCACCGAAATAGTCGCGTTGAGCTTGAGTCAAGTTCTGGGGCAAGCGATCGCGTCTGTAACTATCGAAATAGTCGAGAGATGCGCTAAAGGCTGGCACAGGGATACCCAACTGCGCGGCAGCAATTACCACCTTGCGCCAAGCTAACTCTTTGGTGAGAATGGTTTGCTTGAAGTCAGGATCGACTAGCAAGTTAGGCAAGCTGGGGTTGCGTTGAAAAGCTGCCTTGATCTTGTCAAGGAAAGCAGCCCGAATAATACAACCACCTTTCCAGATACGGGCAATCTCACCGAGATTTAGCTCATAGCCAAACTCGTTAGAGGCTGCTCCCAAAAGCGCCATCCCTTGGGCGTAAGAGCAAATCTTAGAGCAGTACAGCGCATCACGGACAGCATCAATAAATTCTTGGAGATCGCCTTCATATTTGCCAGATGTCGCAGTGGTCAAGACCTTAGAAGCTTCTACGCGCTCAGACTTGAACGAAGACATTACCCTCGCTGTCACCGCCGCGATCATCGTGGGGATCGGCACACCGAGATCAAAGGCACTTTGAACAGTCCATTTACCAGTTCCCTTTTGCCCCGCTGCGTCCATGATCTTGTTCACTAGTGCATCGCCAGTTTCATCATCGATCTTCGAGAAAATATCAGCGGTGATATCGATCAAATAGGAATCAAGCTCTGAACTTTGCCATGCGGTAAAGACTTCATGGAGTTCGGCGGCAGTCAAACCCAAGCCATTGCTTAGCAAATCGTATGCTTCAGCGATCAACTGCATATCGCCATACTCAATGCCGTTATGCACCATTTTCACATAATGTCCCGCACCACCCTTACCGATGTAGGTGACACAAGCGCCGTCATCGACTTGAGCCGCAATTTTGGTGACGATTGGTTCAATTTCTGCATAGGCAGACTTTTGACCTCCAGGCATCATACTGGGACCATTAAGAGCTCCCTCTTCGCCACCACTTACGCCCATACCGATAAACTTGAGTCCGATCGCCTCAAGTGCAACGGTGCGGCGTTCAGTGTCGCCGTAAAGTGAGTTACCACCATCGATGACAATATCGCCCTCTTCCAAGTAAGGCTTTAGTTCTTCAATCACCGCATCTACAGGTCCACCAGCTTTAACCATGATCAAAATTTTACGGGGACGCTCTAGGGAAGCGACAAAATCAGCGATCGTAAATGTGCCCTTAAAGTTTTTACCAGCCGCACGGGTAGCCAAAAATTTATCGGTCTTATCTCGACTACGGTTATACACACTCATCGAAAATCCGTTGCGCTCAATATTCAGAGCGAGGTTTTCACCCATTACCGCTAAGCCGATCAGTCCAAAATTTTGCTTGTCAGATGTCATACAATCCTCTATCTCCGTTAAATCACCAGCAAGTATGATGCTGCTATACAAACAAAAGTGCTTGTATTAGGGAACAACCGTATGTTAATGGCTGACCTAGCGGGGATCGCAAATCCTTTGTAAATCCTTAAGATAGCTTTAGCCGTTGCTATCTAGGCAACGTATAACTAAACTTTCCTATAAGTTCAGGGAACAGGCAAAATTTAGGATTTACCATACTAGACACCTTGTAAATTTCGGATCTACTTCTATAGTCAGAAATATTAAGTTATTACGTTGGGTTAAGATCCTCACGGATGCATCTGTAAAGTTATATTTAAGTTATATTTATATTCATATCAATACGATTGCAAATTGATAGACAGTCACCGAGGGGATTAGTTAGGCTACCTAGATGTTTAATATTTTTTTGCGGAACTATATTTTAGGTAGAAGTCACATTTTTCTAACGTTTTCCTAGTAGGGTCTAGTCCGCATTAGACACCTTATTTTTTTGGAGTTCCTATGAGCAAAGTCAGTAAATCCAGTCTATCCGACGACTCAAGCAGCAAATCTTTAGCAAAATCTAATACATCCAAATCACCCGCTAAAGACTCACCTAAATTAGAAGTTTTGAAGGTAATTGCTCCGAAGTCTACAGAGGATATTAAGGGAGAAGAACAAAATCTTGCCAAGCAAACTGACGAAGCACCTAGGTCAAGTGATAACTTACCTGCCATCAAGAAGAATAAGATACTGCCCACTAAAGTTTTAGATATTAAGAGTCCAGTTACAAATAGCGTCACTGCCCAAGGGGTAGATAAAAGATCCTTTTCAGAGGAAAAAAGTGAAGCTGAAAAGGTCTGTTTACAGCCGATTCCTGCCGCTACGGAGCCATTTCAATACAGGGCGATCGGTGTCGTGTGTGGCAAATACATACCAAAGGAAGATAACTTTTCTAAGGGATCGATACTAACTGCTGATGGCTCACAGGTTGATGCTGTTTTACTTGGGAAAATTATCTCAATAGTGAAAAAAAGACTGCTGAGCGATCGCGACTATATGTGGGTTGTATATCCTCGCACAAATGACAAGGCGGGCAAACTACATGTACAGATCGCAGGTGTTTGGGCTCCACAGGAACTGGGCAAATCCGATGTTCAGGGGGAGCCTGATATCCAAGATGGATACTTTTCGGTAAGAGGAGAGGTGTCGAGTCAGTCAGTACAAGATAATGCGGTCATTGTTAAAGTCAGACGCTCTGAGCAGAAATTTGACAAGCAAAAAGACAAGGTTGTCAAGGAATACAGCAAGTTTAAGGTGCGCCTAACAGGTATGTTACCTACTGATGCAGTGGGGCAGTTCTGGAGTGTCAATGTCCAGCGACAAGGTGATGTTTTGACCATCATTGATGGTGAGTTCATTGGTATCGTTCCCAATAAAGGCAAGCGTCACCAGCAGCCCAAGGGCAGATTTGGCGGCAACAAGTTTGCACCAAAGAAATTCAGCGATCGACCATTCAAGCCTGCAGCTTCAGGAGAGAGTGGTGATGGTTCTGGTAATTTTTACCCGCCGCGCCCTAAAGCTGCCGAAAATCGTCCACCAGTGCCTCGTCCCGTGATCAAACGCAAAGATGTATAGAACCCTTAAATGGGTGTTGAGATAACAAACAAAGGCGATGCAAAGCATCGCCTTTGTTTGTTATTTCATGGTTGTAAAACCATGCTCCATTCCTTATTTTGGTTGTCCCAAAAGGGAGCGTCAGTCTCGCCCACAATGTTGGGTCCCCAGTAGGTTCGTGAACCATCTGTAGCAAAGGCAAAAATCACATCACCCTTGCCAATCACAACTTTGTAGTTTGGCAAAGATAGCAGTAAGCCCTCTTTGCCGCCTTCATTTGGCGCAAAGTCCCAATTGAGCGGTTCGATCGCCTGCCAAGCGTTTTGAGAACTAATTCTTGAGAACAAAACAATCCGAACCGCGCGATCGCTACGATTACCAACTCTCAAGCTGCCAATATTTTCACCATCATTGAGGTTTGGGCGTGTAAAAGTCGCTGGTAGAGGGGGGATAATCACTTTCGCTGCCTCAGAATTATCAGAAATTTCTCGGCTTGGACTTGGTGATAATTTTTGCCATAGGGATACACCTGTTAAGGAAATAACCATTCCCAAACACATCGAGTAAGCATATTTGATATCAAGACTTGGTATCACAGAATTTAGGTTTTAATGCTTACCCTATATTCTAAATCCTGCTCGTTAATCACTCGAAGTTATATCTAGATCTTTTAACACTAGAAAATTTTTATGCAAATTTATGAAAGGGCAACAATACTTTTGTGAATTGAAAACCTAACCCAATCAAGGGTTGCCTAACTAAAAAATGAGTGGCAGCGCGGTGCGCCGCCACTCATTTTCATTTTCGCAATAGACGTAAATATCTTTAAAAAGCGGCGCGAAGCGCCGCTTTTTAAAGATATTGTTTACTTTGAGTAGTACCAAGGGATTTTGGAAAGCGCAAAGCGCTGTATTACACGCTAACTAAAACTTGCCCATTCTCAATCTTGGCGGCATATTTGGGTAGAGGAGTACTTGTAGGGCCTCCCTTGACCGCACCACTAGCTGAAAACTTGGCATCATGACAGGGACATACATATTCCTTGTTAGCAGCCTTCCATTCGACAGTACAGCCTTTGTGAGTGCAGGTGGGATTGACAGCGACGACCTTAGACGCATCCTGAGGGTCACGGACTACGGCAACTTTCTTGTCATCTGACAATAAACTGCCATTCTTATCAAGCTGAGCAACCGCACCAATCAGTTTAAAGCCACCACTTGGCGCAGCAGCAACACTTTCGGGAGCAGCAGGAGCACTAGCGTTTGGAGTCGCCTCGCTACATCCAACTAATGAAGATGGTAATAGGGTCGCGAGCCATCCCAAGCCAAACCAAGAAATTAACTTACGGCGATTCAGATTCATCGTTCTCTCTGCGTTGATTTAAGATATTGCATTAAATATCCATTTGGATACTCTTAAATAATCTTATCTTGCTCTTTCATCGGATTGGGTCATGCATGATCATGAAATAAACAAATGTCTGACTTGCTTTTCTGCCAAGAATTTAGTGGTACAAGATTGGGCAACTCATTAATAAACACTAAGTTTTGAGGTTTCAGCACCAAAGTTACGGAAAACTCAAAAAATGGAGAATAGGAGGCTCGAACCCCTGACCTCTGCGGTGCGATCGCAGCACTCTACCAACTGAGCTAATTCCCCTGTTGGGCAAAGATTTTAACATATATGTAAGGGTAGGAGACACAAAGCGCCGCCTACCCTTACGTAGTTATGGAATTTTTTTCTAAGAAAGCCTTACTTTGCTATATCTTCATTAACTGTTGATATGGGCAGAATAGATTCCCTCTGTAAAAGAAAGTTACTTAATAGGAAACGGCTTATCTTTTGTTCGTAGCCAGATCCGTCAGGGAATTCGACCATTAAGACAGGATTTTGGATAGTTTTAGATGGAATTTGCAGTAGATAAACATAGTCGCCATTATAAAACTCAAAATAATTGCCTTGATCGGGGTTATAAGTTCTTGCTGTGAGTGTTACTCCTGGTGTGCCATTTTTGTTAACACTGCGGTAATGGCGTGGTCGAGAAGCATCTTTTATATCACCACAGATATAGAGCGCGTAATCTTTGGTCTCGGCATATGCCAAAATCCCTCCAGTATTTTGGCAAGTGTTGTCACCGACTAACTCATCAGTCAAGCCTGTAACCAAACCCTTGATATTTTCCTGTGCATTAACAGGCTTTACTAAAGATGTGCTTAGAGTTACCACTAACAAAACATAGTAAATGGCGGACTTAATTAGTTTCATCGCAAGACCTCATACTTTTTTGATCGCAATATGTACGCCCAAAAAACAACCATATGAAGCGTAACAATGCTGAAAACTTTTGTAATCAGCTACTTTGCTTAAAAATTAAAGTTGGTAGTCCATACAAATTTTGGCGTTGTAAACAAAGAAATGGCGTAGCTATTTCTTTGTTTGAAAACCCTTACTGAGTTCGGTTTTGAATTCACAAAAGTGTAGTCACACTTTTGTGAATTGCTATTATGCTTTAAGCAAAACTTGCTTTGCTATATTAAAACTAGACCAGTAGTTCAAGGCAATATGACCTCAAGCCCATTAAATCAAGAAGAATCGACCTTCTGGAAAGTCATTCGATTACTGCGTTGGCACAAACCAGCAGGACGCTTAATTCTTATGCTGCCTGCTCTCTGGGCAACTGTCGCCGCCTCTAAAGTACACCAGCAAATGCCCCCCTTAGATCTATTAATCGTAGTCATTTTGGGCAGTTTGGCAACCAGTGCCGCAGGCTGCGTCATTAACGATCTTTGGGATCGTGATATTGATCCATTGGTAGAACGTACTAAAAACCGTCCTTTGGCAGAGCGATCGCTATCGCTTCAAGTCGGAGTAGGTATTTTACTAGTCTCAGGTTTATGTGCTTTTTTACTGTCCACATATCTGACTCCCCTTAGCTTTGGGCTTTGTTTCGCTGCTGTCCCTGTAATCATTATTTACCCCAGTTGCAAGCGTTTTTTCCCAGTTCCCCAATTAGTTTTATCGATCGCTTGGGGTTTTGCAGTACTAATTCCATGGAGTGCAGTTACGGGCGGACTGGATCGCTATGTTTGGGAGCTTTGGGTTGCAGTGGTTGCTTGGACAATGGGTTTTGATACGGTATACGCGATGAGCGATCGCGAAGATGATCAGAAAGTTGGAGTTAACTCGAGCGCATTATTTTTTGGCAAGTATGTAACGTATGCGATCGCCGCATTTTTTGCGATCGCCTGTGGAGGTTTGATTTTATTGGGCTGGGATCTACAGCTTGGATATGTTTATTACACGGCTTGCTTGATATCCGCGCTGCTTTGGACATGGCAGTGCAACAGATTAACTCAAGTTGAAATTCCTGATAAACTATATCAACAGACATTTAGTCAAAATGTTTGGATCGGTTTTATTGTGTTATTGGGGATGTTGCCATCAGTGATTGGGGTCGTCTAGTTAGTCAGGGCTAATCGTTCCTTAATTTTCCATAAAAGAATGCAATATCGTCCTACTTCTGACGCATGATGGCTAAATCCATTCAGTCTGCTAGTATCTAAACTACCAATAGTGAATAAAATACATGAGTAATATTAAAGAGAAGATCCAAGAAGAATTAAAGCAAGCGAGAGTAACTTGTGAAATCAGTGGTGATGGATCTAAGGAATGTGTAGAAGCTTGGGATCATCTAGAAGAGTTAGAAGCTGAAGCATCAAATCAAAAGCCAGAAAAGCAGAAGAATTCTCTAGAAGTATATTGCGATGACAATCCTGATGCTGCGGAGTGCCGTCTTTACGAAGACTAAGCTCTAACCGAGGTAAGAGCTTCGCCATAAAGAAAAGAACAGATTGTTAATAGCGCGGCAAAGACGTGCTCTCGACAATCTGTTCTTTTTTGTATCAAAAGTAATTTTTTATTTTTTTGAGAACCATACTAGATAAAGAAATGGCGTAGCCATTTCTTTATTTGAAAACCCATACTGGGTTTAGTTTTCAATTCACAAGCATTGTAGTCACACTTTTGTAAATCAGTAGTAAGTAGCTCACCATAATTAAAACCCTAAAACCAGAAGCTGTACCGCCACTCATATTCTCGCTATACAACAATTAACGAACCCCAAGGATAACTTTGAAAGCATTGCGAAGCAATGCTTTCAAAGTTATCCTTGGTTTGGGTTTAAGCGCAAAGCACTGTAAATTGGTATTATTAGGAATTAATGCTGAGGGAATGTCTCAACTTTAAGTGCGAAAATTGTAGTCATCTTGTTTATCTCAAGACCTGTATACAGTAATTTTCCAGCAGGCAAAGTACGAAGGTTTGGTTCTCCACCGAAGACAGAGAAATAAACACGTACTTAACTAGGATTGGAAAAGCTACAGTCTTTGATCTAGCTACAGGAAATCTTTAGCCAACTGGGAATAGGGTATGACACAGCAAAGCGTTATGGAATTGGCAAAAAGTGGCGATCCCCAAGCGATCGCCACTTTGATCAATCGATCACTAGCCTCCAAAGGTATTCACGCCACAGCAGAAATTGAAGCTGAATGTCTGAATATATTTTTGAGAGCAGCCCAAGTACCCAACCAAAAAGCTGTTGTGACTATTATTCACCGTGGCATGATGATCTTGCAGGTAGAACAAGTGAAGCGGGTAAAAATTTTGACCCATCGCTCAGACAACAACTACCTAGCTTGGCAACATGAATTTAAGCTTAGTGACTACCCAAATTCCCCCCCATCAGAGGACCTTGAACCTAGTCATCAGTTAAGCAATGGACAGCCTCAAAATGTAAATCTGGCAAGAAACTCTAGCGACTTTATCTTGGTGCAAAAGTTTTCGCAAATTCAACAAAACTCGCAAGCATATCAAGACATCATAGTGCGATTTACAGACGAACAAATTGGTACTGTTCGATGCTTGACCACGCTTACAGAATTAATTCAAGTAATCAGTAAGCCTAGTTTTTTGTTTGCCGCAGTTGCCGCTAATCCTAACCTGCGTAGCCTATTAGATACGATCGCCGAATCTAGTCAAACAGACGAACATGGCGATCAAGTAATTACCAATTTGTCCATACTGCAACCAGGGCAACAGTGGCAAAAAGCCAAGATCAGATTGGTCACTAAGATATTTTTAGAACCCAATCAAGATCAAGAAGAGCCAGAACAAAAGCATCAAGGCATTACATTAGATCTTGCGGAATCAGTGGCTGAAGCTAATGCAGCGATCGCGCAGGTAGTGACTCCTGAACCAGCAAATATGACTATTTCAGAAGTGATCGCTCAGCCAGAAAAACAAGATGCAAAAGATAATGTAGAGGTTACTAAAAATTTCGATGCAGCCTTAACTGATAATACTGAGCTAACTATAGGAGCAGACTCGATTACAGTAGATTCTTTATTTGATGACTTTCCTGAGACAGGTACAACCAGCTTTCAGAAGGTAGATGGAGTTACTGATGCTGATGCTAGCAATCAAAAAAATATAGAGACTAGTGAACAAAAAACAAGGGCTTCGGAAGATACGACAGATGCATTATTTGAAGATTTTTCCTATGCTGTGGCAACGCCACAAGTCATAAATGATCGTACTCAAGGCGAGTCTGGCGATTCTTTATTTGATGATTTTCTTATTGACTCAACTCAAAGTTTTGCAGAAGCTAGTTCGTCAAACAATTCAATGCTAATCGATCCTTCTCAAGAGGATACTGCTATTGCAGACTTAGAAGATGACCTATTTAAGAGCTTCAACTTTGAAGATACGTCTATTAACTCGAGTGGGGTTGAATCTATCGCAACTGAGATTGATGCCATTAAATCAAAAATCCCTAAGCAGAGTTTAGATAGACTGCTAGCCTTGATTGAAGAGGGAGAACAAAGTCAAGATTCTCAGGTTTTATCCAATCAAGCACCAAAAAATAGTCCAGCAGACATGGGTACAGTGACTATCGAGCGGATCTTGGGAAATATGGATTCATTAACTATTGATAGAAAAGAAACGACAGTGGCTTCAAACTTTGTGACTCTGGCAGATTTTTCAGAAGATTTAGAGTCAGTTGGTTTCTAAATACAGCTCAAAACCCAAAAAGATGAGATGCGGCGCTAAGCGCCGCATCTCATCTTTTTGGGTTTTGATTTATATTGGCTAACTAATGTTTATTTTTATAAATAGTTCAGAATTGATCGCATTTGCTTGGCAACTAGATCGGGCTGCTCGGCTTTCATGAGGGCGCGAACCACGGCGACTCGCTTCGCACCTGCGGCGATCGCAGCTTCTAAATTAGTTTCGTCAAGTCCACCGATCGCAAACCAAGGTATCTGTAAATTTTTAGACGCATAGTTGACATACTCATGTCCTGAGGCTGCCTTGCCTGGCTTTGTTGGCGTAGCATGAACGGGACCCACACCGACATAATCCACCTGATTGTTTAGAGCAATTTCTAGTTCTTGAGGATTGGTTGTCGATTGCCCAATAATGTATTGCGAGGCATCACCTCCATTTGTATTGAGGATCTGCCGCACTGCTGCAACAGGCAAATCAGTCTGCCCCACATGGATACCATCTGCTCCCACAGCGATCGCAATATCTACGCGATCGTTTACCAAAAACAAAGCATCATATTGATGGCAAATATCACAAAGTTTTTGGGCGATCGCATAGCGAATTGCGTCTTCGCCATCCTTTTGGCGATACTGCACAATCTGCACTCCGCCCTGCAAGGCTTTTTCCACAACAGACACAATGTCGTCTACAGGCATCGTGACTAAATATAGACTAGCAGCCTGTAATTTAGCACGGCGAGCTTCGCCAAGGTTACCAGACTCATGGGCTAGTAGCTGACTTTCGAGGGTATAGCTCAGATAGCGCATTTGTTTCATGGCTAACCCCATAGTTGGGTCAATAATTTTCCCATATTCTTCTAAAACCCTCAGCGCCTCTTGCAGTCTTGCCATATTGGCTCTGAGGACAGCCCGCACATCAGCACGACTAACTTCATTGTCATGACTAAGATCGGTCGCTGGATCGTCAGGGGTATTGCGGGCTCGGCGAAATTCTTCCTTGTGCCATTTGCCAAGGCTCTGGCGCAGCTCTTTGCACTGACCACAGATATCGATATTTTCTAACCCAAAGCGCCCCCACTCTTCAATCGTTCGCAATGCCTCGCGGGCGCGATCAAGATTTGCATCAAGGATGCGGTAGATAATCTGTTGAGACATAAGTACCTCGGCGTTAAGTTAGGCAAGTGACAGCGTTTCGCTCTGTCACTCACATTTTTGCGGAGTAGCGGCGCGAAGCGCCGCTACTCATTTATTGGGTTTTATGGTGCAATTTAAAATTCAAAATCGAAAGCAGGTTCGGCAAGCAATTTTCCCAATCCCAATTCTTTATCATCAATCAATTTGATTTCGTAATACCCCAAAATATGGTGAGGAGCGGGATTACCACGCGATGCGCCTGTGATACCCATGGCAATAATCACGCAGATATTACCTTTAGTATTTTTTGCTCTTTGCTTCCATCGTTTGTGATGCTCTCCGCTGAGGGTAGACTTATCAAACTCGCTAAAAAGATGTAGATCGCGATTACCCATCACCATCAGCCCAAGCTGACAAGCATTGCCAAATATGTCTTCAGCGGGATTAAAACAGAGTGATTGAATACCTTCAAAGCTTTTGATTTGTTCAATTAGTTCTAAGGCTTTAGGACGCGATGTCTGAATCAATAACCCAGGAAGCCCTTCGCCTTTCTTAATAGTTGGCAAAGATTCGGACAATTGCTGGTGAATGGTAGCTCTTCGCAATAATTCTACCAGTTCCCATGGAATAGTCATCATGTGAATTAGTGAGTTTTCTGGGAAGAGATCTTCACTAATCAGCGGTGCATCGTCGTCGTCATCATGGCTTTCTTCAGAGATCTGGTTTAGCTCACGGGAAAGCTCTGGCATGGTTGAGATAGTCACTGAGACAGACTCCTCAACATCATTATCGAGTTCGAGAACAGATAAAGTGTAGGTTTCAGATATATTACTGAAATTAGACTTTAGGCGATTACTGTACTTTTCCCAAAAATTATTTAGTGCTTCGAGTGCTACGGTGAGGGCGATCGCCTCCTCATCGTATAGGTAGGGTCGCCCACCCTCAAGGGGATGCAAAGCGCCATAGATAGGTTTGAAGGAAGCTGTAGCAACGGGTAGAGCGCGAATTTTCCCTCGGAAGGGGATAGGCGGGAAATCATTTTCCGATTCTAAATCTGGGGTTTCAAATAAATTAAATAGGCAGTCTTGGTGAAAAAATGTCTCTTCGATTTCATCGCTAGAGCTGCCCGCCACAATACGATGGCGAAATTTGACCAACGACTCTTGGGAACGATAGAAAATTGCACCCTGCTCTAAGCCCATTTTTCCCATGACGATCACATACATGGTGTCAATGTCCCAGCGATCTAGCTTGATCGAAATTACCTGATGATCCCACAGCACGTTCCAAGGCGCATTTTGCCAAAGTCGCTCAGATTGTTGATGCAAGGATGCTGCATAGCGGTCTGGTACAACGGGAGGATCGGCGGAGAAACTTTCTAGGATATGAGAAAAAATTTCATCAATTAGTGGTAATCGTTCCACATATTCCACAGAAATATCTAAGTCCTGCAGAACGCCACGTAGGTAAAACTGAAGCTCGCGATCGCATACTAGAATTTTTTGCGGTAGGGAGGGTTGGGCAGGGCTTTGGGGATGCTCGATCGCCTGTAATAACGCCCGCACAAAGGCTTCTTGCCCCACATTCGACTCCACCACGTCCATAGAGCGCACCATTCCCATCGACCCATCGACCCACAAGATACAGTGAGGCTTTGACTCTTCTTCGGGGGCATGGAGAGGGATGATGTTAGAAGAGTCCTGTGATTGGCGAATTTTTGCAGGTAAGGCGCGGCGATCGCCCTCCCAAACCGCAGACGATTGCTTAAGTTTTTTGAGGCGGCGGAGCGTGGAACGGTTTAACGTGGTCATCGAAAGTTTTCTCTGTGATTAGCTACTCTCAAGTGAAGACAGTGAGAGTACATTGATCGATTTAACTATGATATGACGAGAAATTACTAGATTTATTCAGAAATAATATTGTTTCTCAAGCTAACTAGGCGCTTCTCTACTTACTCCTGCGTCAAAAAAGTGGTGATCTCCAAGTTGTCATAGCAATCCACAAAAATGTAACAACACTTTTACGAATTAAAAATTAAACCCAGTAGAAGCCATGCCAAAGCGAGAAATGGCTTCGACATTTCACGCTTTGGCATAACCTCTAAGTAACTAGGCGAAATTAGATATAAAACCCTAAAACCTGTGGTGCACGCTCAGCGTGAGCCACAGGTTTTAGATCTTTAAATTATGCCAAGCTACCTATTGTTACAATTTTCACTAAAAATACCAAGAGAGATTCTGAAAGCGTTGTAAGACAAGTCTTTCAAAACCTCTCTTGGTTTGGGCTTGAGCGCATAGCGCAGTCACAAATGATTTGGGACTGCTATATGATGTAAAAGGGCATTGAGCAGATTATTGCATCCGTAAGTCTGCGAAATTTCTAACTTTTAGGAATTATGCCCACCTACTTATCAAAAATTAAATCTATATTCTTTGTATTTTTTATGGACGAGCTAAAACCGATTTTTAATGAGTTCGTGGGGCAACCAGTTGCTTTTTTAGGTGGACTCGTTTCGGGCTTCCTTAAGCTCGACCTCCAACAAGATCCCCTAAAGACTTGGTTAGAAAAGCAGGGAGCAACTTTAAATACTCCTTATTCTGCAAGCGACAGCGGCAAAAATGACGGACCTCAGTCAATTTCGATTGACTAACAGTTAATTCAAGCTATGGAGTGGCAGTGCCAAGCACAGCGATTTATTGCTTAACCGCAATAAGATAAAATTTATAGCCATGTGGCTTTGCCACATGGCTATAAATTTTATTATTTTTGATACGGCGCTTATGTGGTTTCCCTATTTGTTGCTGGCGATCGCCTATCTCCTTGGCTCATTTCCCACTGGCTATTTAGTGGGCAGGCTCGCAGGCATTGACATTCGGCAACATGGCTCTGGCTCAACGGGAGCAACAAATATTTGGCGTAATGTGGGCAAGGTCGCAGGTATTAGCGTATTTGTAGTTGATTTTGCGAAGGGGGCGATCGCAATTTATTTGATGCAATCGGCAAATTTGTTACAGCAGTCCTTGATGGGGATGCTGGAGGGGGCTAGTACTAATCAAAATATTGACAACCTATCGATATTTGTAATTGGGGCAGGAATGTTGGCGATGATTGGTCATAGCCGCCCTGTATGGTTAGGGTTTAAAGGTGGTAAGTCTGTTGCTACGGGAGTAGGAATTTTGTTGATGCTAAATTGGTTAGCCGCCATCCTAGCTTTGAGTGTATGGGGCGTGACGATGGCGATTTGGCGAACTGTCTCGATTAGCTCAATTGCTGCCGCCGCGATCGCCCCAATTTTTATGTGGCTATCACAAGGGAATGTAACTTACACAATGTTTGTAACCGTTGGCTGTGCCTTTGTGATTTGGTTACACCGCTCCAATATTGAGAGGATTCTCAATGGGACAGAGTTTAGTTTTAAGTCTGATAACTCTAACTAAGAATCTGGCATCGCCAGATTCTTACAGCACTTCGAGACTAATTAAAAACCAGAAATTTTTTGCGTATCGCGGCGGAGCCACGATACGCAAAAATCAATAACCAGTGATGCGCGGCGAAGCCGCGCATCACTGGTTATTCAGGGGAAAAGCGCGAGGCGCAAAATTAACACCATGACAAATATGCGGATTGTGTTGGTCGAGACTGCGGGAGAGCGTAATCTTGGCTCAGTGGCTAGGGTAATGAAAAATTTTGGTCTTAGCGAGCTATGGCTAGTTAATCCTCAATGCGATCGCTTTAGCGAAGAAGCCCGAAATATGGCAGTCCATGCCCCTGAAATCTTGGAACAAGCAAGAGTTGTCGATAACTTGCCCCAAGCGATCGCCGATTGTCAAAGGACAGTGGCAACCGCAGGACGGATTGATCAAGGTGAATTGCAAGTGAGCGATCCTATTCCTAGTTTGAGTTGGCTGACCCAAGTTGAAACTAGTGCGATCGTTTTTGGGGCGGAAGATCGCGGCTTAAGTAATCGAGAAATCCAGCATTGCCAGCAAGTGATGCGGATTCCTGTGCATCCCGATTATCCATCCCTCAATTTGGCACAGGCGGTGGGAATTTGTTGCTATCAACTACGACAGCTAACGGAGAACCAAGTAGAGGACGCTCAAGCCCCGCAACAGAACCCAAAAAAATTGACTAGCCAAATCGCCCAAGATTTGCTAGAGTCAGCACCCATAGACCTAGCTAACCGTGCCGAGCTGGAAGTTTGCTACCAACAACTCGAAGCTCTGCTGCTGAAGATTGGATATGTTTATCCCCATACAGCTACCCATCGATTGCGAAAGTTTCGACATATTTTTGATCGAGCTAATTTAAGTGCATCGGAAGTGGCTATGCTACGCGGGATTTTACGCCAAGTGAATTGGGCTACAGCGCATCTTGATTGAACATCCAGCCTTCGCGCTGGTGCTCAAAAGCTGTGGCACAGGCGCAGCAAGGTCTACTGATTTTGGTTTTACAGCGCTTTGCGCTCAAACCCAAACCCAGAAGCCTTCAAAATCTTTCTGGTAGTTCGTTTGATCGGTAGTGGCTGTAAGAAAGTGCAAGGCGCAATTGTAGAGACATTTGTATCGGAGTTATAAATTGCTGTGGAACCCAGAAACTTTTCATCACCTGACGCTAATGACAAAAGTCGCGAAGCACGTCTGAATAAATTGCGAGAACGCCGCAATAGGTCGGTGACAAGCATAAGCGAGGTAGTTCCACGTCCCACTAACTTTGAACCAAAAGTCCGTTCTGAAGGGTCAGATGACAAGGTAAAGCCGTTACCAAATCGCCAAGGAAGAGTGGAATCTCGCCCAGATAGACGCATCGATCAACGTCCTTCTGCAGATATTTCCCGACTAGAACCCAAAGTAAAGAAAAAATCCAATGGCAACTCGCGCTCAGGCAAAGTCGGCAATAAGCCACTAGGTTGGCAAGTCCTGCGTTTAGCGATCGCCAGTGTTGGTCTAAGCGTAATTGCAGGCACAGCGATCTCCTTTTGGCAAAATCAACAGCAGCAAATAAACCAGACAAGTATCAATAATGCTGAAGTTGTCGAGAAAAAGGTTTCAGAACAGGAAATCATCCCCCTAGAGCTAAAAACTGAAGCAACCTCACTTACTGCCAAAATCAAAGAATTAGCGGCTACTCAAAAAGATCTTGTCATGCAAATGATGGCGATCGATCTGGATTCTGGCACTTATGTTCAGGTTGGCGCAACCCAAAAGATAGCCGCCGCAAGCACGATCAAAACACCCTTACTTGTTGCTTTCTTTCAAGATGTTGATGCTGGCAAGATCAAGCTCGATGAGCTGTTAGAAATATCTGAGGATGTGATGGTGGGTGAGGCTGGAGATTTTCAGGGTTTACCCTTGGGGACAAAAAAGACAGCCCTAGAAACTGCTACCCAAATGATCGTAATCAGTGATAACACTGCGACAAATATGATCATCAAGCGACTAGGTGGACTTGCCGCAGTTAATCAGCGCTTTCAGTCTTGGGGCTTGAATAATATCGTGGCGAATAATAAGCTGCCCGATCTAGAGGGCACAAATACAATCAGTACCCAAGATATGGTGACAATTTTAGCAATGGTCTCTCAGGGCAAGCTCATGACACCGCGCAGTCGCGATCGCTTCATGGATATTATGAGTCGTCCAATTACGAGAACTCTGTTACCACAGGGCATTGGTGCGGATGCTCGTATTTTTCATAAGACTGGTGATATCGGTTCAGCCGTTGGTGATGCTGGGATTATCGATATGCCCAATGGTAAACGCTATGCGATCGCCGTGATGGTCACGCGCCCCAATAACGATCAAAGGGCTAATGAACTGATTCGTCAGATTTCGCGTGCTAGTTATGATTATTTTCTTAATGATGGCAAGTTGCCAGCAGATACAACTACTGAGACTGAACCTGATAACGTAGACGCACCAGAAGCAACTCCAGAAAACCCTAATAGTGGCAGTACTATTATCGAAAATATTTCGATCCCTCTCCCCAATAACGCACCTAGTAGTAATCCCTAAACGAATAAGCTAGTGGTGGCGCAAAGCGCCACCACTAGCTTATTCGTTTAAGAAAGCGCCATCATGTTCCTACGGAGACTATTTATATAGCAATTTTAAATATTTAGAAGCGTCGAAGCCCTAACTCTTATTTGAAACAGCTATACCAATCCATAAGAGTATGACTACAATGCTTGTGAGTTAAGAACCAAGCCCAGTATAGGTTTTTAAATAAAGAAATGGCTAAGCCATTTCTTTATTTGGTACTACCGTGATCCCTTGGTTGTGAAATATCAGCTTGAGGTTCTGAAATCGGTGAAGTGCGATCGCTGCTAATACTGTTGTGGGGCAAAGGCTGTCCCGCGATCGCCGCTTCGATATTTTCCGCCATGATCGCACGGGGAATTGCCCCAGACGTATCGCCAATTAGTTGATTTGCGCTGTCTAAAAAAATAAAGCGTGGAATCCCATCAACTCGATATTTAGTTACCTCTGGCAACCATTTCGTATTGTCCACGTTCAGCATCACAAAATTTAAGCGATCGCCGTACTCCTGTTCTAAAGACAGATTATCGGCTGCCATCGACTGACAGCTACTACACCAATCCGCATAGAACTCGATCGCCGTGGGTTTGTTATTGGCGATCGCCTGATCGATAGGGATAGCCGCAGCGGCTACTGCCTCTAGGGATGTGGAGTTACGCTGGGTTTGAATGCCGAAGAACAAAGCTGTAGTTAATAAAATTGCGGCGATCGCTACCAGTAAGTTTCTCAACCGATAGGCGCTGGTAGGAATTACGGGATCTTGGTTTGCGGAATTCATAAGTAAGAATTTGTTATAAAACTTGATTTTTTAAAGGCAAGCCTTTAAGAGCTAATTTTATTGTTTCAGTGCCAAAGGCGCTGAAGCAATAAAATTGGCTTCAACCCAAGAAGCGAGTGGTGGCGCTTTGTGCCGCCACTCGCTTCTTGGGTTAGCTATACATTATGCTATTGCAATTCTAAATCGAAATTTTTGAGTGATTACGAATGAGTAATTCTGCAAATTCCTTTGATCCCTCTCAGTACGATCTTACTCAGACTAAGCTTACCCTCAGCGAAAAGCTTGCCTATGGCGCTGGAGACTTGGGGACAGCGATCACTACTAATCTACTCTCATTCTTTTTACTGTTCTTTTTTACTAATGTCGCAGGGCTTGAACCAGCCCTTGCAGGATTAGTACTGCTAATTGGCAAAGTTTTTGATGCCGTTAATGACCCGATTGTGGGCGTGCTTAGCGATCGCACCGAGTCAAAACTAGGACGCAGATTACCTTGGATGATCTACGCAGCAGTTCCCTTTGGGCTATCTTTTTTTGCTCAGTGGCTAGTTCCTAGTACTGACAAGATGGTTCTATTTTGGTATTACGTGGCGATCGGCATAGTTTTTAATCTCTTTTTTACAGCGGTCAATTTGCCCTATACAGCGCTGACTCCAGAGATTACCCAAGACTACAACGAGCGCACGAGTCTGAACAGTTTCCGCTTTATGTTTTCCATTGGCGGCAGTATTGTGTCTCTATTTTTAGCCCAACTAATTTTTGCGTTCTTTAAAGATCCTGCGCGACAGACAGGTGGTTGTGACACAGGGGGAGCGCAATATATTGCCCTCGGTGCAGTCTGTGCGGTCATTTCCAGTATTTCTATCTATTGGTGTGTCTGGGGAATTAAGAGAAGAGCGATCGCGAGCGATCGCCTACGCATTCACAATGAATCTCTCGAAGATAGCCAAGAACTGAGCTTTATAGAGCAAATCAAAATTGTATTTAGTAACCGTCCCTTTCTATTTGTGATTGGGATTTATTTCTGTTCATGGCTAGCTCTGCAAATTACCGCTTCCATAATTCCCTACTTTGTCGTCAATTGGATGCGCTTAAAAGAGAGCGACTTTATTTTGGTAACGATCGCTGTTCAAGGTACGGCTCTAGTGATGCTGCCTATTTGGAGCGAAATCAGCAAAAGGCTGGGCAAAAAAGCAGCTTATTTTATGGGGACAGGAATTTGGATTATTGCTCAAGCAGGATTATTTTTCTTGCAAGAGGGTCAAGTTGTATTGCTCTATATCTTGGCAATTATGGCAGGGGCTGGCATTTCCACGGCATATTTAATCCCTTGGTCGATGATTCCCGATGTCACCGATCTAGATGAGCTAGAGACAGGGCAACGCCGTGAAGGAATTTTCTATGCCTTTATGGTGCTTTTACAAAAGTTTGGGCTAGCTGCAGGGCTATTTTTGTTAGGACAGGGGCTATCGTTGGCAAAGTTTCGCGAAAATGTCGCCTGTCAACCGACACCAATCCAACCTGATTCGGCTCTATTTGCGATTCGTTTAGCGATCGGTCCTCTGCCCACGATCGCCTTAGTAATTGGTTTAGTTCTCGCCTATTTCTATCCAATTACTCGCGAAGTACATACAGAAATTTTGATGCGCCTCCATCAAAAACGAAGTCAAGTCTAAAACCCAAAAAAAAGGAGTCCTAATTGAATAAAAGAGGCTTCGACTTCGCTCAGCCAGCTTATATTGATGGCTGAGCGAAGTCGAAGCCCTGCATTTCTTATCTGAATTGTCTATATTTTCTTGGGTTCAGCGCAAAGCGCTGTAAATCACCTTGGCAAAGCCATCAAAGTCTCGACTTTGCTCACCAACTCATTGGATGCAAAACCTTTAGTCAAGTAGTCAGTTGCTCCGAGTCGCTCGGTTTCCTTTGACCATTCCTCCGCAAGACGTGATGAAATCACCAAGATCGGCATCGTCAAACCTGCTTGGCGACAACGGTCAATCAGCGTAAAGCCATCCATGCGCGGCATTTCAATATCCGTGATCACCAAAGCAGGCTGTGAATGTTGCTGTAACCATTGCCAAGCATCCATACCATCGTCACAGGTGACAACTTGATAACCTTGCGGAGTCAGCACACTTTCAATGCGGCGACGCATCAAAGCCGCATCATCAACTACGACAATTTGGCGATCGCTAGATGCCAATAATGGAGCAGCTTCAGAGCTAGAAGTAATTAAGAGATCGACCTCGGTAGAGAATAAAGCTTCCACAAACGAAAAGGCATCAATTACGGGAACTAGCTTGCCATCAGGCATCAGGCTCATCCCAATCAAGCCAATGGGCGCAATTAAAGGCGCAGGAATAGGCGTAACTAATAGTTCACTTTGTCCAACCAAAGTATCGGCTAAGAGCCAAACGCCTAGCCCACTCTCAACCTGCTTCGTCCGCACAGCGATTGAGGTCGGCAGAGGCGATCGCGTTTCCGTTTGACCATTCCAATATTGGGATAAATCGATCGCAGGAATATACTTGCCATTTTCTTCCACTTCAATCGTGTAGTCGGCGCGATCGGTTATTTGCCAGAGTAGGCTCTCCACCAAAGTGGTTGTATAAATTTCTGTAGTTGGCACAGCAAAAGTGCGATCGCCCGATTGCAGCATCATACAGCGTACAAACAAGTGAGGTACAGGAATCTGAATAATAAAGGTACTACCCTTACCGACTTGAGAGACTAGATTCATCTTACCGCCCATGATCGCCACTTGACTGGCAACCACATCCATACCTACGCCACGCCCTGAGATATCGCTGACAGCCGACGCAGAAGTAAAACCCGACTGGCAAAGTACATTCAATAAACGCTCGGAATTACTGGTATCAGTTAGTGGCAAGCCTTTATTCTTAGCAATTTGACTGATGCGTTCAGGGTCAATACCGCGCCCATCATCACGGATACTCAATTCAAATACACTGCCGCGCCGATTGAGGGCTAGCTCAATTTTTCCCTGAGCAGGTTTTCCTGACTGCTCCCGATCATGAGCTTCTTCAATACCGTGATCGTAGGAATTACGCAGTAGGTGCAATAGCACTGGTTCGAGACTGCGTAATGTGCCTGCATCAAGTTCTAGCTTTTCACCGATGATCGTAAATTGCACCATTTTGCCAATGCGACTCATCAGATCTCGCAAAATCCCTCTTGACCTAAAGGCGAGAGATTCAAAGGGAACGAGGCGACTTTCTTCGATGGTTTGTTGCAGATTGCGAAGACTGCGATCGAGGGTTTGGATACTATCGGCAGTGCGTCTGGCGGATTCCCCTGTTTCCGAACCTAGCTCAATCAAGCGTAGACTAATTTCCAGCAACCGATTAATCGCCGTATAGCCCTGTCGATAGCGTTCCACCTTTAGTCCATCTTGCTTACCTGATGCATCTAAAAGTGCATAATCATCCTGAACTTCTCTTAGCTGGGTGATGTACTGGACACTATTTTGAGCAAGGGAAACTAGGGGCAGTAGGTTCGAGTAGACGGACTCATAAAACCCTTGGGTGGCACGAGTTGCCATTAGAGTTTCTACTAGATATTGCGATGATCGCTCTAGTCGTTCCAGTGGCACAGGGATCTGCACATCGGCTGTCGGTGCGGGAAGATTGATCGGTTCGACATTCTCGCTCGCAGATGAAGAAGCGATCGCGACCTCCTCCACAGGTTCAGCCGCAAAAACGCCACCTTGACGGGCGCTATCCTTCAGTTTTTTGAGCAATGGCATCCATTCAGCTCGCCACAATTCACAATCACGATGCTCAAAGAGTTCTGCCGCCTTTTGCTGCATGAAATTCTGCCAAGCTTCTGACAAGCCTATTTCTGCACCAATTTCTTGCAATTGCATGATCGTTTGTTGAGCGATTTCCCATGCTTCCTCAGAGACTTCCCCCGACTCTGGCAGTTCTTCCACCATCATTTCTAGATCGAGCGTCACCAAGTCAAAGCCTTGGTCAGCAAACTCTTGCTGCACCTGACGCATTTCGTTCCATTCAGGCAAATAGTCACTCTGAATACGGTCACGTAGGTTTTGAATATACTTTACAGCCGCTTCTGCATCTCGGCTTTCCCCCATCTGCACAGCACCGATCAGCAACTCACCTGCTTCAATCAGAGCTTTAGATAACTCACCATCAGCTAGGGGAGGAGCCACATCTAGATATCTGAGGTCAGATAGAAGATCCTCAAGTACTGTTGACACCTTAATGACTGACTGAAATCCTACAGTTACCGAGCCACCCTTAATCGTGTGTACGCAACGGTAGAGCTGCTGAATATCCTGTCGCCAGTTGGAAGCATTTAGCTGGTTGACAGTCTGCACATAGAGCTGCAAGTCTTTTTGAGTATCGAGTTCAAAGAGAACCTTCAGTTCATCTTGTAATTGGAGATCGTTAAATTCAGAATTCGCCATTATTGCACTGTCATCATTTCCCTAGCAAGTTTCTACAAGTCGCCGCCAATGGGGATTGGTGTACCGTCTACATCAATTGATTCCATTTCACCAAACTCGGTGACATCGGATTCGCTGATCGCTGGCAGACGGAAGAACTGGACTCTTTCCAATAGCTGTCGCGCCAACATCCCCATTTTGCCCGATTGATCGCGGGTGAACTGGGCTTGGGAAGCCGAGCGTTCCGCGATCGCTTCAATATCTTGAATCGAGGCTAAGCTAAATTTAACGGCTTCGGCAATGGAGCGCGAAGAGTCCGTTACGGAGATGCCAATTTCCGCTAGTTCTTCGGTCACGGTGGAGATATTAGTAAAGGATTGCTCAGAGCTATCGACGCTATTGGTAAAGTCAGCCACCAAGCTATTTACGTCGCGCACGTCTTGATCAATACCTGAAACTACTACATCCACAAATCCCGTCCGTTGCTGAAGGGTGATCAGCCCTTGATTGGTCTGGGTTGCTAAGGTGTTAACCTGCGTAGCGATCGCTTCAAACTCGCGAGCAACCGACACAAATTGCTCAGGATCGCGCTGCTCTAAAGCTCTGACCGCCACCATCGAAGCATTGGTTGCCAAAACCTGCGTCAGCGAAGCTAGCCGCTTTTGGTCGGTCACAAACTGCTTCGCGAGAGCCACGAACTCACCGAGATTCCTAATCCGCTGTACCATCTGCACGGTCGCTGCTTGTAGTGACTCAATCGAAGCGGTCAAGTAAATAATTTGCTCTTCCCCCTGACGCACAGCCGATCGCACTCTTTGCACAGCTTTGTTCGCAGCGATCGCTTGTTGCGCGGCATTTTCAGCAAGTTTGTCCACATCCTCAATCCCCAGACGGGCTTGCACCACCAATTCTTCTTGCTGCTGTGCGTTTTGGGATACCGCGATCGCTAACTGCTCTAGGCGATCGGTACGCAATGTCACCTGCTGCGTGGTCTGCAACACCGCCGCTAGGACTTCCGCAAGCTGCTCCGATAGTCGATTCAGCGTATCGGCGATCAATCCTGTAGCATTGGGACTAACTTCCGCCTTTACGGTGAGATCGCCCATTTCTAACTCAGATACGACATCCAGCAAATGGGAAATTTCATCTTGGAAGAGGTCATTTTGCATTTCGGCTTCCACTTTTGCCTCAGACTGTTGACGCTCGTTTTGCGCGAGGTTGGTAGTCATCAGGTCAAATACATCGGCTAGCTTGCCCACCTCATCCCTAGCTCCTACTGGAACAATCGCCGTAAAGTCTCCCGAAGCAAATTGTCGCGCGATCGCCTCTAGTCCCCGAATTCTCTTACTAATTGTACTGCCGATAAATAGCCCAAATAGTGAGCTAAGCACAATCATGACAAAACCCAATCCAAACACAAATAATGTGGCTGTCGATAGTTGGCTCTGTGCTTCTACAGAAACAATAGGGGCAAGGCTGTTGTTAAGATAAAGCGCTGCGATCGCAAAACTAATTAGGGATAAAAAACTAGTCGAACAGATCGCGAACAAAATCTTCACACTGATCGGTAGATCATTGAGCCAATTGCTTTTATTAGAATTTTGCCTAGGACTGGGAGAAGTAGCTACAGCTTTCTTCCTTTTCTTGGCAGGTGTTTTTTTTCGTAAAGAGGCAGGTTTGTTCGCCATATCTTTCTAAACTAGGGAATAGCTATAGGCTTTTGCAAGCAAAAGGACTATAAGAGGTTGGGGATTATAGCAATAGCAGCAGTTTACTGTGCTGTTATTTGTTTTTACAACATACATCTTTGTGTTGCTCTGCTTGAGTGCGCTTCGCGACAATGCTTAATATTTTTGTTAGATCATAAAACCCAAGAAGCGAGTGGCGGCGCTTCGCGTTGCCACTCGCTTCTTGGGTTTTAATTGCTAGATTTACAAGCTTTGCACTGTAGTGAAAAGATCTAAATAATCTACTATGTCCTACCCGTCTATGTCCTGCCCGCTAAGCGGGCAGGACATAGATTATTTATCACAAATTTTTTGGGGTTTTGAGTTGGGACTATTTTGGAGATAGTCTTTAAGCAGGCTACAGCCCCTCTGAACCAACTTATCAAATTCTAATGTTTCGGCTTTCCAAAGCTTTAGGGTCGAGTCTCGGCTGGCGGATACGACATACTCACCATCGGGGCTGTAACTGATAGCATGGATTTCGGCGGTATGTCCTGAGAGGGTTTTGAGTAATTCCCCTGAAGTAATGTCAAAAATTTTGATGGTTTTGTCGGCATTAGCCACTGCAACATTACGATCGTCAGGGCTAAAGCTAAATCCGTAGCTCCAAGCATTTGCATTATCAAGATTGATGATAATCTCTCTTTCTAATTTTCCTGATTGAGAATTCCACAATTTAAACTTGCCATCTTTACCCACAGAGCCAATATATTTGCCGTTGTTACTATAGGCGACCCAGAGTCCCCCATTATTTCCATGGGCTCCAGCGATGTCATGGATAGCTTCACCACTGGCGACATCCCACACCTTCACCGCTTGGTGATCACCTGTAGAGGCGATGGACTTACTATCGGGGCTAAAAGCGATCGACCACACATTTTTGGAATGGGAAAATGTATGCATTAACTGAGGGTTATCGGTATTGTCCCATCGCCACAACTTGATTTTTTGATCTTCGCCAAGGGTCGCCAAAACTTTTTGATCGGGGCTAAGGGTGGCATAGATTAAGGGAGCGCCATGTATTTTTAATAGATGTAGTTGAGCACCTGTGTTGCTATCCCAGACTCGGACAGTGCGATCGCGACTAGCTGACAGTAACTTTTGGCCATCACTACTAAAGCTGACCCCATAAACAATGTCACTATGACCTTTGATTTCTCTCTGAAGCGTTCCATCTAGGTTCCAGATATGGATATTTTTATCGACGCTGCCAGAAGCAAATGTCTTGCCTTGGGGGTTAAAGCTAACTGACCAAATTGTATCTTTATGACCGTACATGGTTTCGATCAGGGTGTTGCGGACAAACCACAGGCGAGCATTGCGATCCTTGCCTGCCGATAAAATAAACTGATTGTCAGGACTAAAATCCAAATCAAGGACACTATCTCGGTGCTTACCAAGTTGGCTATCGATCATCCCATTAAGTTCAAAGACTTGAATCGAGTTGTCCTGAGCACCAAGGGCGATCTTGCCGCCATCTCGACTAAAAGCCAAGCTCAAAATATTGCTGCGATTACCATTTAGGCTATTGATCAAGACATAAGGAGGATTCGCTGAGTTACGGGAAATATATTGGGGAGAGTTAGAAGAGACAGAGGCAAGAATTTGACTGGATATTTGCCAAATTTTGACGCTTTTATCATTACTGGAGGAGGCAAATTTATCACCATCAGGATGAAACTTAACGCTACGAATTTCTTTATCGTGGGCAATTTGATTAGCCAGCAAATTACCTTGCAGATCCCATAGAGAAATAGCCCTATTCTTGGCGGCGATAATCATTTTCCCATCAGGGCTAAAACTAGCGTTTTGGATTACTTCGCTTTGCCTCTGGGCATAGGTGAGATCGGGTTGGTTAGGACTTACCAGATTTGCCACATTGGGCGGGTTAATCGTTACTAGATTAAGGGCGCGATCGCTATCCCAAATCTTGATCAGCCCATCATGACCACCTGTCAGCAGCTTTTGCCCATCAGGGTGAAATTCAACCCTAAATACAGCCTCTTGATGAGCCTCAAATTTGGTGAGAACCTTGCCACTCTGCACATCCCAAATCCTGACCATAGAACCAGAGCCTGAAGCTGCTAGCTTCTTACCGTCAGGGCTAAAGCTAATACTTCTAATTTCCTTAGTATTAGGCTCAGACAACTCAGAGATTAATTTGCCCCTATTATCAAATAGATAGACTGAACCGTCAAAACCAGCAACAGCCACAATCTTCCCATCGGGGCTAAATCTTCCTACATAAAATGGGGAGTCTTTTTTTGAAGAAACAAATCGATACCGCTCTCTCAAATTAAAGACAATTGTTTGCATCGCTTCAAAGGTAAGTTGTTTAACTTCTTCTTTTCCCTGTCCTGCGGCTGTATCATTTAATTTTTGAGCAGAATCTAAAATTGTAGTTAGAGCGTCTAACTGTTCATTGAGCAAAAACTTAGACTCTGCTGAAGAGACCAGAGCTTTTATTTCACCAATTTCTGCAATTTGTCGCTGTTGATTTGCCTGAAAAGCTAACCCAGAGACAACTACTAGTCCTGCAAAAGTGCCAAATAGAGCAAATTTGGTCAATAGGTTTAGTCTCGCTTGGCTACGCTGTGCTGAAGAGCGCACTTTAGTCAGCTCATCACGTAATCCTATTTCCTTCTGAGAGCGAATAAATGGAACTAGATAATCATGTACCAGTTGATAGCGATTATTTGAAGTTTCGAGCAACTGAAAAACTAGCCCTGAACCAACTAAGATCTTTAGAGTCGCATTAAATGCACCCAAGTCACTAGAATAAGCCAAGACACCTGTTCTTAACTCATTGTATGTACGCAAGGGACGTTTACTTTGATCGTCAGTTAGTAAAATCAGGATCTGTTGAGCGATCGCATCATATTTCCCACAAGCTTTGATTACTTCCTTAATCGAACGCTCCACCAAGTTTTGCTTTCCACCAGAGGCGCGATAATCAGCTAGAGTTGTAATGTTTAAATCCTGAAGTTGCGAACCAACTAATTGCAGTTCAATAGGACGGATGGAACCGCGATCGCCTGCCAAGTCATTCACTAATTCGTCAATTAGATCTGATTCAATCAAGAAGTTTGCCTGTTCAGTTAAGTTCTTAACAAGAGATTTGGTATCTGCGATGGAGAGGCTGCCAATCACATAACGAAAATCTCGACTAAGAATATCAATTCCTGCATAGGTAGAGTCCAGCTCTAGCAACAAATGAAGGTAATCTTCACGAATAGAGACTACTAGTTTAAGATTGACAATTTGCAGACAGCCCTGCCAAAAATTAATAAAAACCTGTCTCTCTTGGGGCTGGATATGTGTAAAAAAGAACTCTTCAAATTGATCAAAAATAAGCACTATCTGAACAAGATTTGATAACTTTCTGAGTTTGTGGAGCAGGTTAGTCGCCGCTAGTCGATCATTACGAGGTTGTTTCGACTCATCAACCTCTCTGGAAATGATATCCCTAACCATCGGATCATTTCTAAATTCATAACTGGCTTGCAGCCCCGTCGAAATAGCATTAACCCAATTGGGATAAATATGGACTTTGATCGGGAGCAATTCTTGTCCGATGAGCGATCTTTGCAACAGTGCAGGAATTAATCCCGCATTTACCAAGGAACTCTTGCCAACTCCTGATTCACCGTGAATTACAGTCAGTCGTGGCTCTCCTAGCAGGATTCTCTCCATGAGATTTTCTACATCTTGGACACGTCCTGAAGCCGCAATCTCTCCACCATTAAGATCAAATTTACTGACATCTAGGTCAGTGATATTTGCACCAAAATGAGACTGTTTTGGTTGCAGGACACCAGCACCGATGAAGGCAATTAGTCCATACTGCTGTTCTAAAGAACGTTGACTTTGGCGAGCTTCAAAAGCCTGTAGATAACGTCCTTGAGCAAAGGCAATGTCATGGAATGTATCTAAGAGTCGAGCATATAGTTGAGGTTCGTAGGTGGGATTAAAGTTAGCGATCGCTGACTCAATTAATTCTGAGGCTAGCTCTAGTTCCTTAAGCTGGAAGTAGCTCTGCGCGAGTAACAATCGACATTGCGCTACCTGTACATCACGCAGGCGAAACCAACTAATTTCCAACTGCTCATGGTCAAACACTGGAGTTATGGATAGAGCCAAGATAGCTTTTTCCGTATAGCCTTTAACCAACAACCATTCCCTTCTATCCATCGCGATTTTGGCTAGGTATCCATAGTCTTGAGCAAGATCAAGAGAGTTCTGTTGATGTAAAGGAATTAGATATTCTATAAATTTTTGTAGCTCTTGCCATTCCTTAAGTTGTTCTAGAACTCCACTATAGGAACGGCTATATTTGGCGACTAGATCAAGACGACCCGCATTCTGAAAGGAGGCGATCGCTTCTTGAAAAAACTGTTTTGCCCTGAGCCAAGAGTCATGGGTAGAACGTCCTTTCACAAAAGAGTTATGCCACCACAAACTCCCCATGTAAAAGAGAACAATCCCTTTTTCTACCAGACATTCAGCATTTTGCCAATAGATTAAACTGCATTGATAATAAATTTGCGATACACTATGCACCTCGCCCTGAGACTCATCATAGACATCCCCAGAATCTGCATAGGGCGATCGCCACAGCAGCCTTCCCAAAACAAAATCTAGTTTCGCATCCAAATCTGGGGCAATTTGATAGAGGCTTTGCCCATCTATTGAAGTAGGGGACAGTGAATCTTCCTCAGACAGAGCCGCAATCCCATGGTTGCCATAAACATTTTGTTGAGTGTCGTAGTAAGCAATCTGCATCTCCCGCCGAGCTAGCTCTAACTCACGATGGGACATAAAGTGCGGGTCATTATCAATTTTGAAATCTTGCCAAAACAAAGGTACAAGGGGATCTTTGGCGATCGCAAATAAGCTCTCTACTTGCTGTAAAATTTCGTGATTGAGTTCTGCAAGCGACAGTTCAAATTTAATTGGTGGCGCAGCGAGATTGGCAAGTTCAGGGGCAAAATTCCAAAATCGGTGCAAAGCATGGTCGTCAAGCCATAGTACTAGCGGACAAGATATCTCTTTTTTCAAGCGATCGCGCTGTAAGTTCGCCCCAACAAATAGATTCTTTAAATCTTCGCCTGCAAGCTGTTCCAGCCCAAGGCACATGAGGGCAGATACATCTTCTAGAGATGCGTCGCGTTTGAGTTTTGTGCAGAGAGATTCTGAGGTTTCATTCCACCAAATTTCTCGAAATGGCAACTCAATCTTTGAGGAGAGCGTATCTAATATCTTTTGGCGAACTAAACGGTAGTTACAGTGGACAATAGTTAGAGCAAAGGAACCACTAAATAAATTGATAGCTCTCACTAAGTTATTTAGAGATCGCTCGTTCAGAATCTGTTTCTCTTCCCAAGGTTTAATCTGTTCAACTAGATTCATTGAACTATTCACCGCTATATCGCTTTTATTTTATGTCAATTCTGAGTGAAGGCGGAGTCCGCTGATTCTGATCAAGAATTTAGGACTTTTATGCAAAACATTCTAATACATTCAGCGCTTTATCATTGTGGTTGTGTGTGATAAGAAACTGGGCATAATTAAAAACCAGATCTAAAACCTGTGGCGCACGCTCCGCGTGCGCCACAGGTTTTAGGGTTTTATATCTAATTGCACTTAGTTACTTACCGCTACCGAAGCAATAGCTAGGCTATTTAGCAATTCTGAATGTGAAACCTCAAATATTCCTAGGCTAGCTTTCAAAAACTGGACTTTATAATGAGAATTGACACATATAGCTGTCGCCAGTCTTGTTAGGACATAAAACCAGAAGACGAGTGGCGGCGCGAAGCGCCGCTACTCGCTTCTTGGGTTTTATTTGTCCTAGTACAAGTGTCTACAGCTATACCATTTCTTGGTTTGGCATTAAGCTGTAAATATTTTTTATAATTGAGTTTCAACGCAATTTCCTCAAAACCTGAAAACTATGACCGAATTCGCCACTAAACTCACTGAGTCTCTCCAGCCAATCGCTGATCAATTCAAAGCTTTAAGCGTTCCTGAGCCAATCACTCATTGGGGACATCCATTTTTTATGGCGATCGTCATTTTGGCGATGGGTTCTTTTGTCGCAATTTCGGGATGGCGTGGACGCACCGCAACCGAGCCAGAAATCGCTAACAAAAATAGGGCTGATCACCGTAAAGTAGCTCCCCTTATGACTACCTTTTTAGCCGCAGGCTATACAGGTGGACTGTTATCTCTGGTAATGCAGGGTGAGCCATTGTTAGAAAGTCCTCACTTCATTACAGGCTCCGTTGTACTTGTATTACTGGCGATCAATGGCACTATCTCGTTAACTGGATTTGGCGGCAATCAGCCCCTGCTCCGCAATGCCCATGCCTACTTAGGCAGTGCGATCGTGGCGCTTTTAGTTGCCCATGCTTTGCTCGGTTTAAAACTAGGCTTGTCAATCTAAGGGCTTAGAACCCATTTAGGAATTATCTAGATCCCCCCAAGCCCCCCTTTTTAAGGGGGGCTTGGGGGGGATCTGTTATGGCTTTTGATCGCAGAAACCATACTGGGTTTAGTTTTCACCCCAAAGAAGTAATGCATCGCGGCGGAGCCGTGATGCATTACTTTTATGTAGCTAATCAAGGCTAGCAGCAACCAGTTGGCTAGATTTGATCGTCTGTTCGTAATAGTTTTGCAACTGGCGAGTCGCTGCGTCCCAGCCCCATCTTTCGGCTTCCAGACGAGCCTCAATGCACATATATTGATCGCGGTTTTGCAGAAGATTTTTAGTTGCTTGCACGATCCCATCGCGATCGCTAGGTTCAAACAAATAGCCATTGATTCCATTAGTAACAATGTCAGGAATTCCGCCAGAATTTGCGGCAACCACAGGGCAACCTGCCGCCATCGACTCCAGCAGTACCAATCCCAGAGTCTCTGTGCGTGAGGGAAATAGGAAGGCATCGCTAGAAGCAAAGGCGGCAGCTAAATCATCTCCTCGCAAGTAACCCACAAAGTTAGTATTAGTTCCTGCAAAAATCCTTTCGAGTTCTTGCCGATAGGGACCATTGCCCACTAGAGCAAGGCGACTACGGGGAATCGCCTCCAAGACGGGCAAAATCTGCTGAATTTCTTTTTCGGCAGAGAGACGACCCACATATAAAAATAAAGTATCTTCGGGATATCCTTGGGTTAGCTGCGATCGCATTTCAGCATTTTTAAAACGTGGGTGAAACTGGACTGTATCCACTCCGCGTTGCCATAGATCTAGACGCTCAACTCCATGCGATCGCAGTTCATCAATCATCACAGTAGAGGTACAAAGATTCAACGCCGCTTGATTATGCGTATTTTTGACTAACTCCCACATCACCCCCTCTAAGAAACCTAAGCCGTAATGTTGCAGATATTGAGGTAAATGGGTGTGATAGGAAGCCATTAAGGGCAAGTTCATTGATTTTGCATAGTACAGCCCCGCCATTCCCAAAATCGCAGGATTTACAATATGGATAATGTCAGGCTTAAATCTTTCAAGGGCAAGTCCAATTGAGGGGCGTGGTAAAGCCACCTTTAACTCGGGATAAAGCGGAAAGTCAAAGGCTGACACACCGTAAATTTCTGCACCACAATATTCGGTAAGTCCTCCGTCTGGGGAAAACACTAGCACCTGATTACCGAGCTTGACCAAATATTCAACGGTATATTTGAGGCGGGTGACGATGCCGTCAATTTTGGGTAAAAATGTCTCGGTAAATATGGCGATACGCATAGTGATGACTGTACGGGATCGATTTTGGTTGGCTAGACAAAATCATACTATGGTAAGTAATTTCTTATACAAATACTGTAGCAATTCTCATTATGAAACCAGTTTTGGGATTTTCAGCAGCAGAGGCACGAAACTATAAGACGAGTGGCGGCGCTTCGCGCCGCCACTCGCTTCTTGGGTTTTAATTTGTTGGACGAAAGGTCGGGCGACTGCTATCAGCTTTAGGCAAATTAGTTGGTTGAGTTGGAGAGACTTTTACTGGTTCCGATGAATCACCATCTATGAAGATCTGAATTTTAGGGCCAGTAGCGGCAAGCCGAATCGTCATTCCATTTTGAAGAGGCTCCTTATCAATTTGATGTTCATCGATATAAGTTCCATTTGCGCCAATATTCACGATTTCCCAATTTAGAGAATGGCGATGTATTTCAACGTGATATCTAGATACGACAGAACTGTAGAGAATTATGTCATTATCCCCAGATCTCCCAATGCGAATCACAGGCTCAGAATCAAATTTCCATGTTTGAATTGGTTTTGCTTCGATAGGATGCAGAAGGTTGAGCGTAATCACTGGTTTATTAAGGGTAGTAATTTTGAAAATTGCAGCAGATAAGATTTTTAAATAAGTAGTTCAGCAGCATCAAACCCTAAAAACAGAGGTTACTCTGCCCACTACGCAGTCAGAATCGCCTTTTTAGTTTTAAGGTTACTTATGTCTAACTACTTACTATATAGCGTTTCTCAGACTAGTAAAATACAGGTTTGTTTCTCCACTTGCTTACAAATTGCTATGGCAGTTTTCAAATGAGTGCGTACTCATTTGAAAACAAAAAATCAATCCCCGTAAGGTTTGTATTTTGCCGTAGGCAAGATGCAAACCGCCATATATAGTCCCTGACGATTCTTGATAAGCAACGCGACCAAAAGAGTAGTGACACACCACTTCTCTTTTGGGGACATTCTGGAGTCTATGAGATTCTAATTGGCTTGCGAGAGCGATCGCTTTTAAGATACTCGTGATTTTGAATAAGAAAATCAATGGCTTTCTTAAAATATTGACCATTACTGGACTGAAAAATAAGTCCATTGAGATCGATCTGCCTAACTCGCTCTTGCATTTCCCATAGAAAATCATGGTTATTAATCAGCTTAAGAGATAGCTGAGTATATTCTGTTGGATTTTTAGCGACTAAATCTCCTAAACCTAGCTTTTTCATAAGCCTTGCCCCTGCTCGACTATACCATCGCTTGCCTTCAAACACAACTGTTGGTTTTTGAATAAATAGGCTATCCACAATTACATTAAATCCACCGAAGTGATAAGAGTCGAGACAGATATCACCTTCTTCCATAATGGTCATATATTCAGTGTAAGGAATGTAGGGATAAACCTTAACATTTTCAGCACCAAGCAACTGCGTAATCTCATGGACAAAGGGCAGAAAGTCGTTTTTGCGCGTTAAACCACCACCTGAAAAGAAACGAAATAGTACAGGTCGCTTAGAGTCTTGAACAATCTTTTTCAACAAAATCAATAGAGGATAGTTGACCTTCTGGGCGTACCAAGGACAATTGATAATAAACTGAGACTTTCCATCAGTAGCATCTCGCAGAGTTTTGATATCCAAGCTCTGTTTCGGCTGATAGTTGGGGTGGTTGTTCACTGCACCCAGTCCATTAAGTAGAACTAAGCGCTCGGAGTAGTTTACTTCTGCGTTCCGAGTTACTTCCGCGTCAGCGCCACTAATGAAATAATCAATTTCACTCCCAAACGTACTCACAGGATGCCCTAAACCACAAATTTGAATGGGAGCCATTCTCAAGTTAGAGAGCAGAATACTTTCCGATGACATTCCAATATCAGGGAAGTAAATAACATTAAAATCATTGTCTTGAATACTACTAATATCAAATTGATCATTCTGAAGATTTAGATATCTTATATCCTGAAAATTTTGTCGATCAATCCCTAATTGCTGATCGCCTATGTGAATTAGGGTAAGCTCATAATCATCTTTCAAGGATGCAACGCAATCATACAAAATACGATAAACAGAATGTTCTGGGAACCAAAATCCAGAAATTATCGCTACTTTTCGCGGATTAGGCTGATTAGAGATCACCAAATTTTTAATCAGGTTACTCTTTTGAATTGATTGATTGACTTTAGACTTTAGAAAGCGATCGCTATCTCCATCGATATAGGTTGCCCCAAAGTAGAGATCATCAATTTTATAAAAATCAGTTAGTCGTCCATCTTCATAGGTTAGATGTTCTCTAAGATTTTGATAGACAATTCGGTTAACTAAACCCGTGCGATAGATTTCAAGGTAGCAAGAATACCAAAGGTTGGCTAACTCTGGACTAGCATCAAAAAAGTCGCGGCGTTGATATTTAAAGCTATTTCTAGCAGAACATAAAGTTAAAATCTTGGCGTAGTTGTGAGCCTGATATTTTAATATTTCTAAGTAGGGATCAGTGGTTTTAAAATCAGAAATAGCAACAAGATTAGATATAGTAAGATTAAACTGTATAAATCTACCCACATAGCGATCGCTAATCAAATAGTCTGATTGCGTAAAGATATACAAAAAGTTTTTAACAAAGGCATTGACAAAATACCTTGAATCATTGGTTAACTCTAAATATGTATTTTGGTCAAAATGTTCTAAGATTTTGATAAATTGTTCGGACACTAAATCATATTGTTTAGACAAAAGATTTTGCAATAAACCTGAGGGATTAAAGCTAATATCTTCAAGTTTTTTACTATACATATCTGTATTAAATAAATGATTTTAATATAGCACTGCGTGTGAAAACTTAAATCCCCCTGATAAAGGTTACCCCGTAAACATAGGTTTTAACTATAGAGCTAATTACTAAGTCTACTCCCTCAATCTTCCTTAAGTAGATAAGTAGATCAACATAATTAAAATCCAAAACCAGAGGTTGTTCCACCCGCGTAGCGGGTGGAACAAACTTCTTGGTTTTTAGGTTACTTATGCCTAGCTACTTAATAAAGAGGCATTAAGGGAGAGCTACAGGCTGAAATTTATACAGAGAAACTTAGGTGTATAGGATAGCTTGCAAAGTGGGTAAGCTTAAACCCGCACCCTTTTTTAAGGGGGAGGGCGGATCGAGTAATTCTCAAATCTGCTCTAATCAGCAGCTAGACATAAGTAACTTAAAAGCTAAGAAAGGTGCTCCGCCCGCCTAGCGAACAGAACACCCTTCTTAGCTTTTAATTACGCTGAACTATATAGCATTTGTCAGTCTAGTGAAGTACGGGTTTGTTTTTCCGCCGAAAGCGGAGAAGCAAACCTTTGTACCTCGCTTGCTTAAAAAGTGCTATGTACCAATTCACAAAAGTGTGACAATACTCTTGTGAATTGATAAGCCAAACCCAGTAAGAGTCTTCAAATCAAAAAATGGCATAGCTGTTTTTTGATTTGGCATAAAAAGTATAGATTTTTATTCTAACTACGGCAAAATGAAAACTGCTATAGTTTAGTGCTGAAAGCTATGTGTCAGAGTCTAGTTTTTGGTCGTGATTCTGACTTCTTCCTGTCTGTTAAAAATCATAACTAGTAGACTTTCTCCCGTGGAAATATCAACAACTTCGACACCAAAGTTTATCCAAGACATAACGCAGCTTCATGTGTTATTTCAGCAGGCTACTGGTGAATTAATTGTCGCTGACGAAGAGGAATCGGCTCCCAACTGGAGTATCTATTTCTATTTGGGACGCTTGGTATATGCAACAGGTGGTAAACATCGAGTAAGGCGCTTGGCAAGAGCGATACGCCAACATACTCACAATGTTAATGTCCAGACATTGTTAGATTCGGTTAATCCTACAGAACCAGTGTGGGAGATGAAATTAATTGAAAAAGTAATTCAAGATAACTTAATAACTATTGAACAAGCTAGAAGCATTATTCAAGCCAGTATTAATGAAGTATTTTATAGCTTGAGTGAGCAGAAACAGCCCAAGTCAACTTGGACACCTTTTGAAGCTCTCAGCTTTAAGCCAATTGTCGCCTTGTCAACAGTTCAAACTTTAGACTCAATTAGTGCTGCTCAAGAAAAATGGAAACAGTCAGGGCTGTCCCATGTGCAGAATATGATTCGAGGATTTACATTTGATCTGTCTCCTTATATTGCCAACCCAGACCAGCTCAGGGTGATGCAAAATGCCCAAGCTATTACTGACAAGACCTATAACACCCTTAATAAAATCATCAATGGCAAAAATACCCTATGGGATTTGTCGATCATGATGCATTGTTCTATGGTAGGAGTGATGCGATCGCTTTTGCCTCTGGTCGTTGATGGGATCGTTGCATTTAAAGAAATTCCCGATTGGCGATCGCCAAAATGGGCAAGCCCTACCCAACCCCATAAAGCTGAGTATCGCGGTTTGATTGCCTGTATTGACGACAGCCCTCAGATCGCGATTAGTATGCAGCATATCCTTGCTCCTCTGGGCTACGAAGTACTTGGGATCACCGAGCCATTGCAAAGTGTTAGCACTCTATTGCAGCGCAAGCCTGATCTGATCTTTCTGGACTTGATCATGCCCAATACTAACGGATATGAACTATGTACCTTTTTGCGGAAGACCACAACGTTTCAAGAGGTTCCCATTGTAATTTTGACAGGTCGAGATGGTGTAATTGATCGAGTGAGAGCCAAAATGGCTGGATCTTCTGACTTTTTAAGTAAGCCGCCCGACCCCACTCGGGTTTTGCAAATCCTCCAAAAGTATTTGCAATCGCCTGAAGCCAATTAGCTATGCCACGAGAGGTTTCAGGCAAACGAATCCCATCTTTTAAATTTTATTTATTTTATTTAAATTTTCACATATAACAAGGAATATAGAATGAGTACGATTTTAGTAGTTGAAGACACCATGACTCAGGCTGAAATTATTATGGGCGGACTGAGAAATGCGGGATTTAATACGATCTTGGCAACCAATGGTGATGATGCTAGGGTCAAAATCAGCCAGCAAAAGCCTAGTGCGATCGTTTTGGACGTAGTTCTTCCCAATGAAAGTGGCTTTGAACTCTGTCGCGATCTCAAGGACAAGGTAGAGACTAAAGATATTCCTATTGTGCTTTGTTCTACCAAAAGCGGCGAAATGGATAAGTTTTGGGGAATGAAGCAGGGGGCTTCGGCTTATTTGACCAAGCCTGTAGATGTTGCAGAACTGGTGCGGACTATTAAATTGTTAGTAAAAGATTAGGAGCGCGATCGCTATGGCAAGTCAAACAATTGGCTCTCAGCAAGCAGCCAAGTCAAAGCTCAATCCCGTCACTGAGCAGTTTTTGACATTTTCTTTGGCGAACGATCAACAAGCGCTGCTGCCAACTACGCAACTGCTAGAAATTGTCCAGATTGACTTAACACAAATAACAGCGATCTCAGGATTGCCCTCGCCCAGTGTGATGGGCATATACAACTGGAGAGGCGAGATTGTCTGGGTCATTGATCTAGCAAGTATGTTAGGTTGCAAGCCTTTGTATGCTCAAGCGCTGGACTTAGGCAGATTTCAAGATAATTGCAGCGTTATCTTTTTGCGTAGCTTAAATTCGGTGATTGGCTTTGCCGTGTCGCAAGTTGGTCAACTTATACGGATAAACTCTTCAGCAATTGAAACCTCTGGGTTGACTTTGTCGCCAGTGATGGCGCAGGTTTGTCAAGGCTCTTGGCTAAATAGCCGTGATGAATCTCTCTTAGTACTAGATGGCAATGCACTTATTGAGATTGTCCATTCCTACAGCTCTACTTAAATTTTACAAACACTCGTCAAACAACTCATCAAATTGTGAAAATCTATGTTGACCCAAAATGAGCAATCCTTCAACCAATCTTCTCCATCAGTAAATGGGACGAATATCAATTTTTCCGAAGATGATCAAGTGACAAGTCTTGAAAATCCCCTAGATCCTTCGGATAATTTAGATAATGATGTTCCCTCTGGCGATCCAAATATAAAGCAGAAGAAAGGAGGAGGATGGCGATGGCAGAGCCTACGGACTAAGGCAACAGTTTTGGCAGTGGTGATTGGCACTTTGCCAGTAATGGCAATTGGCGGTATTACTTACTCTCTCGCCAGCAATTCCTTGGATACTCGAATTCGTGAAGCACAACTACAAAAAACCAATGAGATTGCCGATAAAATAAATCGCTTCATGTATGAGCGTTATGGAGATATTCAAGTATTGTCAGCACATCCAATCTTGACTAATCGCAAGGCACAAGCGGTGATGACTCAGACGGAGCGGGAGGCTGTATTAAATGATTACGCAAGAATCTACGGAGTGTATACCCTAGTTGCCTTTGCCGATTTAAACGGGAACACTCCACTCAGATCAACAATTACCCAAGATCCCGCAGCTAGTATTAAAAATCGCGACTTTTTTAAAAATGCCCTCGCCAGTGGCAAACCATTCATCAGTCAACCAGGGCGTTCTACTGTCAATAACACCGTAAATCTGTTTATTTCCGCTCCAGTCAAAGAAGCTAATTCGGATAAGTTCATTGGCGTGGTTCGCACCAGAATGCCAATTGAGAATCTTGGGGAAATTGTTAAAGCAGGTAGTAGTGAAAAGGATGAATATCACCTAATCGATGCCTCTGGGAAAATCTTTTGGGCTAAGGAAAAATCACAGGAAAACAACCAATCAAAGGAAGATTTTCCCGAACTAGCCAACGCGATCGCTAGCAGGACATCGACTACTGCCATCGGCATTGATCTGTTCAATGGGAAAGAACAACTATTGACCTATGTCCAGCTAAGCACCTATCGCAATATGCCCAATCTCAATTTAGGGGTTGTGCTAGCCCTCGATACTGAGGTTGCGTTCAAGCCTCAAAGAGATCTGCTCCTTGCGATCGCCACAGGTACAGGTATTACCGCCTTACTTGTCGGAATTCTCGCCATCCTATTGACTAACAGAGCCATTAAGCCTATCCAAGAAGCGGCTAAAGCTGTATCTAAAATTGGGGAGGGTGATCTAGACATTCGTTTGGAGGTATTGAGCGAAGACGAACTGGGTATGTTGTCGGACAATATTAATAACATGACCGAACGACTCAAATATCTGAGCGAAGCTCAACAACAGGAAGCGGAAAGGTTGGAAAATGCTCGTAAAGAAGCTAGAGCAGAAGCCGATGAACGGGCAGAACAACAAAAACAGGAAAAGGAATTTTTGCAACACCGCGCTCTAGAGCTACTTATGGAAGTTGATCCTGTTAGTCGCGGCGACTTGACGATTCGAGCCAACGTCACTGCCGACGAAGTGGGGACGATCGCTGACTCCTACAATGCCATCATTCGCAACTTGCGGAAACTGGTAATGGAAGTACAAGGAGCCACTCAATCGGTGACGCAAACGGCAACCAGTAATGAGATGGCGGTGCGAGCTGTATCTAGCGAAGCCCAAAAGCAGTCAGAGTCAATCAACTCAGCCCTGCAGGAAATCAAGGAAATGTCCATGTCGATTCGTGGTGTGGAAACTAGAGCTAAGCAAGCAGAAAAGGGAATGCAAGTGGCGGCAACTGTTCTCCAAGAAGGCGATGACGCAATGAACTTGACCGTTGAAGGGATTTTAGAAATTCGTGAAACTGTTGCAGAAACCGCCAAGAAAGTGAAGCGTCTGGGTGAGACATCGCAGAAAATTTCTCGCATTGTTAATTTGATTAGTAACTTTGCGGCTCAAACTAACCTGCTCGCTCTAAACGCCGCCATTGAAGCAGCCCGTGCTGGTGAAGAAGGGCGAGGATTTAGTGTTGTGGCTGAAGAAGTTCGAGATCTTGCTGAGCAGTCCGCCACATCAACCGCCGAAATCGAGCAATTAGTAGAGGAAATTCAAATTCAAACTAATGAGGTGGTCACGGCGATGGAATCTGGAACGGAGCAGGTTGTTTCGGGTACTAAGTTAGTTCAAAATGCCCGTGCTAAGTTGACCCAAATCGCAACTGTGAGTAAGCAGGTAAACGAAATCGTTCGGGAAATTGCGATCGCGGCAAATACACAAACCCAATCCTCTGAACACATGGGACAGACTATGCAAAGTATTGCCGCGATCGCGGAAGATACTTCCAAGCAGTCAGAAGATGTGGCGCGATCTTTTGCAGAGTTGTTGGAAGTTGCTCAAAACTTACAAGTTAGCGTGTCTCAGTTCAAGGTGGCTTAAGATTGTCCCCTCTCTTAACTGATTAAGAATCTCCATTTTCCCTGACTAGATTTATCAAAGACTTATCCACAAGAAAAGTATGCTACTCCAAAATAAACCCGAAACTCCCCCAGTCAGAAACTCTGCCACCAGAATATCCACGCCAGCGCCTAACCCTAAAATCAAAGCTCCTTTTTGGAATTTGTCACAGGGCTGGAGTAACTTGGGTGTCCGCTGGAAGCTTTCGATCGTGCTGTTACTGGCTTCAGGGCTGCCTGTACTGATCGTTACCCAGACACTAGTTAAAACCTCAGAGGAAGCGGCGCTGCGAGAACTGAAGATTTCAGTACAAGAGAAGGGATCATTCTTTGTCTCTGAATATGTGCTATGGACAAACTCAGAAAGTCGGCAGGATGCGGAAGAGATCGCCTCCGCCGTTGAAGCTAACAATTTTGATCTGACTAATGCCGCCGAGTTAGCCGCCAAAAGAGCCACTTTACAGCCATTACTGCAAGTGACTAGTACCGATGTTGAACCAGAATCAATTAAGAATATTAAGCTAATTACAGATAGCTTCGGTCGCAGTATTGAAGGTAATATTCTTGTTCTCAATGAAGATGCGACCAAGTTTCCTGCCCTTCCTCCTAGAGATAAACAAGCTCAAATACAGCTAGTTCCCCAAGCTTACCAACAGGAATCGATCCCAACTGGGCGTAATTTGGCGAATTTACCGATTGTGAAAAATGCGATCGCCACAGGTAAGCCCATGTATGGCATCGAGCTGCTCAAGAGTTCGGATTTGCAAATGCTAGGACTAGAAAAGACTGCCAATATTGGCATTCGCCCCCAAGCAATCCAAGGACTAGCGGAAGCAAAACAGCCCGCCCCAGAGGGAACCTACGACATTGAACAGGGCAAAGTGGGGCTAGTCAGCATGGCAGTATATCCGATTCGAGTCAGGGGGCGCGTTGTCGGTACAGCAGTTGTCGGGGCTTTGCTAAACCGCAATTATGGCATTGTTGACAAGTTTTCCAAGCGCTACAATATGCCCACCGCCACGATCTTCGCCAAAGACTGGCGCGTTACGACTAACGTTCCCTATGTTGACCCAAATACGAAGACTCCTGACAATACGCGGGCGATTGGTACTCGCGCGGCTCGTGAAGTATCAGATTCTGTCCTTCAGCAAGGACAGGCATATGTGGGTGAGACTAATATTACTGGGGTTAACTACCTTACTTTCTACACGCCCCTTTACGACCATCGTCAATTGATTGAACCTAGCGCCAAGCCAGTTGGTATCGCCTATGTGGGTCGTCCCCAATCCGAAGTTCAAGCACTTTTGAATAATCTATTCAATACGGGTTATGCGATCGCTGGAATCTCAATTTTAATAGCAGGGGCGATCGGGATTGTGGTAGCGACATCCTTGTCTAGCCCCTTGCGCCGTCTATCTGGCTTCACCCAGAAGTTAGCACTGGGCGACATGAAAGAACGCCTCGAAGATAGCGATCGCCGCGACGAAATCGGTACCTTGTCACAGGAACTAAATAAAATGGCAGAGCAATTAGAAGTTCTAATTGCTGAGAAGCAACTCGAAGCAGAACGAATTGTGGAAGCGCGGCAGGAAGTTGCAAAGACCGAGGCAGAACTAAGAACTCAAGAACAACGACAAGCCAAGGAGTTCTTACAAAAAAGAGCGTTAGAACTGATCATAGAAGTTGACCCGATTAGTCGAGGCGACTTAACGGTACGCGCTAAAGTAACTGAAGATGAAATTGGGACTATCGCCGACTCCTACAACTCCACTGTGAGAAATCTTCGCAAATTGGTATTGGAAGTTCAAAAAGCCTCGCGATACCTATCCCAAACTGTAGGTAAAAGTGAGCAAACAATTCAAAGTGTCTCTGATGGTGCTTCAGAACAGGTATTAGCGACTAATCAAGCCCTCGAACGCATTCACAACCTAGCGGACTCAGTTAGTGGAGTAATGATGCGGGCGACCCAAGCCGAGTCACAGGTAGAACTAGCAACTCAAGCTTTACTTGAAGGTGACTCAGCGATGAATATCACCGTGGAAGGCTTTGGGGCAATTCGCGAAACCGTAGCGGAAACCGCCGAAAAAGTAAAACAATTGGGAGAGGCTTCTCAGAAAATTTCTAAGGTTGTCAAGTTGATCAGTGGCTTTGCCAATCAAACGAATATGCTCGCGCTCAATGCTTCCATTGAGGCGGCGCGTGCAGGGGAAGAAGGTCAGGGATTTGGCGTAGTTGCTAACGAAGTAAGAGCACTGGCTCAACGCTCCGCCAAGGCAACCATTGAAATTCGTCAGCTTATCGAAGAAATTCAATCTCAAGTTAATGACCTGATTAAGGCGATGGCTTTGGGAACACGTCAGGTCAATAGCGGCTCCCAGCTCGTTGAAGAGACTCGTCAAAAGTTAACTGATATTTCCATATCCAGCCAACAGGTGAACCAACTGGTACGGGAAATTGCCCAATCCGCTTCTTTGCAATCCCAGACTTCCGACGATGTTAGTCAGACGATTCAAGACGTAGCCGCGATCGCAACCTCTAACTCCGAATATAGCGAGAGCTTGAATACCGCCTTTACAGAACTACGGCAGGTAGCTCAAGAGCTACAAGTGAGCGTATCTCAGTTTAAAGTTAGTGATTAATTTCATTCCCCACCATTCCCCAAACCTAGCAGCAAGAAACGCAGGATAGTCTAGATGTATAGCACCGAAACTGAAATTCACGATCAGGCTTACCAGTTTTTTCGGCAAGAAGCTCCCGAATTCTTGCGGATAATTGAAACTGGACTATTGTCTCTGCGAAATGATCTCAGTACTAATAATATTCATTCCTTAATGCGTGCTGCTCACTCAATTAAGGGTGGTGCTGCTAGCCTGAGTTTTGAGGCAATCAAAGCGATCGCCCACAATTTAGAAGATGTGTTTCGAGCGCTGTATCGATACGAGGGCGAAATTGATAACGATATCGAAGAACTACTGCTCCAAGCCTATGACTGTCTGCGAGTACCTCTGCTAGAGCAAATTCAAACGGGTCGCCATGACGAACAGTCCGCGATCGCCAATGCAGAGCCGATCTTTGAAGTACTAGGGATGTACTTCGGCAATATGGATGACGATGTAGAGCTACCAACGGCGGCGGAGTTGGGGGTAGATATTGTCCAAATTGTCTTTGAAGGTGATGTGCAGCAGGGGATTTTGCGGTTGCAAGATGTCTTAGCAAATCCTGAAAATGTGCCCGTAGAAGGGGAAATCAGAGCGCAAGTAGAGGTGTTTAGCGGTATCGGTGAATTGTTAAATCTCTCTGGATTTAAGGCGATCGCCGCGGCTACTTTGCAAGCCCTTGAGCAGCATCCCGACGATCCCATCTCGGTCGGCAATGTCGCCGTTGCCAATTTTGCAGCGGCTCGTGCTGAGGTACTAGCAGGCGATCGCGCTCAAGGGGGACAGCCCAGCCCCGCATTAATTGCAATGACCAATCTCACTCCCGATCAGGATTCGACTGGCTCCCTCTCAGATTCAGAAGAACCTGATAACTGGTTCTCGTCATTAGAAGAAGAACTGGAAGATTTACATAAGTTAAATCAAGCAGATCCAGAACTAGATTCTAACTCTGAGCTAGATACAACGTGGGATTTAGAACTTGATAGCTATGTATTTTCAGCAGATCTTGAAGGTTTAGAAGAAGAAGTTACTTTAATATCTAAGTTAGAAGATGTCTATCAAGAAGAAAATAGTCAAGATGCAGAAGTTCTAATAGAACAGAATTTGGCTGACTTGAACGCCAATTTTAGTGATAATCTGAACGATCTGATCGGTCAACTTGAGCAACCAATAGAAAGCCCAGAACAACCCGAATTAGAATTTGATATCTATGCACAACCTTTAGATGTTCAGCCACCCCATCAACTAGAAGAATTATTTGAAGACTTAAATGTTGCCTTTGATCTAGTTGAAATTGATACTGAGATTGATTTTGCCACTGGACTGCCCCAAGAGATATCACAGGCTGAGGCTCTTTTTTCAGAGTCTCAAATCATCACTCCAGAGGCAAATCGCGCCCTCAAAGCCAAAACTCCAGAAAATACTATTCCCTACATCTCTGAAACCGTCAGAGTAGACTTGGCAAGACTAGAACGGTTGAATAATTTTTCAAGCGAACTGGTAACTCAAGAGAATGCCTCAGTCCTCCAAAATCAGCAGTTACAAACAAAAATTCTTCGCATTCAAAAGCAATTTAAGGGTTTTGAGAATCTATCCAAAGGCTTGCAATCTTGGCTTGACAAAGCTCAGCGATCGCAAGTTAAGGCTCAAAACTCTAGCTTTAGCAGCGTAACAATGTCTAGAAATCCTCTAAATTCGGCTTTAGCAAATCCGACCAGTCCATTAGCAGATCTGGCTGACTTCGATGCTCTACAAATGGATTCCTATAGTCGTCTGCATAGTATTGTCCAAGAAGCTCTAGAAGAAATTGCCCAAATGGACGAAGTTGTGCGCGATATGTCCGTAATCATGCAACTAAAACAGCAAACACAACGGCGCAAACAGCAGGTGCTGAAACAGGTGCGGTATGACCTGCTGTGGTCGAGAATGCTCCCCCTCGGTGACATTTTGGGGAACTTGCCACGCATGATCCGCGAAATGTCAAATAAGTACGATAAGCAGGTCAACTTAAAACTCTTGGGAACTGGAACCCTAGTTGACAAATCGGTTCTAGAAAAACTCTATGATCCCTTTGTGCATTTGGTACGCAATGCCTTTGACCATGGTACGGAGTCTGCTCAGGAGCGCGTAGAATTGGGCAAGCCCGCCACAGCTTCTATCGAAATTCGCGCCTATTATCGGGGTAATCAAACCTATATCGAAATTAAAGATGATGGGCGAGGTATCGATATTGCCGCAGTTAAGTCTAAGGCGATCGCGGTCGGACTACTTGCTCCCGAACAGGCTGATCATGTTACGAAAGAATCAGTTTATCAGTTTTTGTTTGCCCCAAGTTTCTCAACGGCTACAGCCGTATCGGAGCTTTCTGGTCGTGGTATGGGGTTGTCAACAGTTCAAGAGCAGGTTCGCGGGCTCAAAGGTTCCATTGAAATTAAATCTGAATTAGGTCAAGGGACTACCTTCATCATCAAGTTGCCTCTGACCCTCAGCGTTGCCAACCTTCTAGTTTTTAGTATTCAAGATCGATTAATGGCGATCGCGATTAACACGCTATTGGGGATTCTTACTATTGATATCAATGATATTGAGATCATCCAAGGTAGAGAATTTTTCCGTTTTGAAGATCGATTAATTTCTCTATATCCCACTTCTATATTTGCCGATGGCTATCCATTACCCAAAAAATCTATCGATGGCTTGAATATAGATTCACTACTCGAAGAAAATCAAACTACCCTCCTCTTACTATCCAACGGTGATGAAATCGCTGCTCTCCAAATTGATCGCGTACTCAATGAGCAGGAGTTAGCAGTCAAACCTTTCGGAAAAGCGATCGCTCCCCCTCCTTACCTATATGGTTGCACCGTACTTGGTGATGGCACACTTGTTCCAGTGATTGATAGCTCAGCGTTGCTCTTGATTGATCCGTCCCAAGTGCCGCCCAAGCCTACACAAAGCGCATTTGATGGCAATGCTTTGGAAGCAACACCTAAGCTATTAGATCGTCCGACCGTTCTGATTGTGGATGACTCCATGACCTCTCGACAGGCGCTGTATTTAACCTTAACCAAGTTTGGTTATCAAGTCTTGCAAGCAGGTGATGGTCGTGAAGCCCTAGAGGTTGTCTCGCGATCGCCAAAAATTCAAGCCGTAGTATGCGATGTAGAAATGCCCAATATGAATGGATTTGAGTTTCTCACTACCTGTCGCAAGGATAGCCGCCATCAAGATTTACCAGTGATCATGCTGACTTCCCGCAGTGGCAAAAAGCATCGCGGGGTTGCTCAGGTTCTGGGTGCTTCAGGATATTTAACCAAGCCCTATCTAGAACAAGAGTTGCTCAAAACCATCCAAGAAGTAATACCAAAGTAAATAAAAGGGAGTGCGCGGCTAAGCCGCGCACTCCCTTTTATTGAAGCCAAGAATAATTTTGAAAGCGTTGCTTTACAACGCTTTCAAAATTATTCTTGGCTTGTTTTTGAGCGCAAAGTCCTTGGCTTTGCTACATAACAGAGATTGCTCGACCCGCGACGCGGGTCGAACAATCTCTGTTATGGGGTTTTAACTATGCAGAGCTACTTATGCCAAAATTAAAAGGTATAAGAAAAATTTTTATCTGGCCATGCAGCAGTTACTCTACATTGAAATTCCCACAACTCAGGTTGCCGCCGTAAAAGAATGGCTCCAGTCTGAGTACCAGTCACCTTTTGGGAAAAAGACACTTGCCGAGCATGGCTTTATTCTTGATCGCCAAAATCGTTCAGGGGCGATCGCGCAACTATCAGTATTTATCTGGACATTGCAGCGCACGACATATCTCAAAATATTTCGCTGGTCAGAGGAGATCATGGATGGCGAAAAGGAATTTCTAGAACATTTTACCAAAGCTGTCCGCCTTGCTTTCCCCTACGAATTTAAGCAACCACCCGCGCTCGCCCCAAATCAATCCATTTTCGAGGCGCTAGAAACAGAATATCCACTCACAGTTAAATTCTTTCAGAAGTTCCCCAATGGCGAATATGACCTCAACCGAGTCTATTGGTGGGAAAAGCGTTGGCGCGAGAGTGTCAAAAATCCTGAAACTCCCAAACAAGTAATTTTTGAAGAGTCAAGTGAAGAAGCAAATACAACGAAGCAGCAACTAGACTACGATATCGTCTACTTGGGCGGCGCTTTGGGAGCTATCCATGCCGCGATGATGGCAAAGCTGGGCTACCGCGTTTGTCTAGTAGAACGGATTCCCTTTGGAAGGATGAATCGCGAATGGAATATCTCCCGTGCCGAGTTCCAGAACTTGATCGATTTTGGACTATTTACTAGAGAAGAATTTGAGTTAATGATCACGGCTGAGTATGTCGATGGATTTAATAAATTCTTTGATAGCAATAATCCTCCTAATCTTAAAGCCAAGGTATTGCATACGCCGACAGTTCTCAATATTGCCATTGACACCAATAGACTGTTAGAAATTTGCAGTAAGAAGCTCTATCAGTATGGTGCAGTGATTTGCGATCGCACAGAATTTGAAAAAGTAGTAATCAATCCTCAAAGCGCAACAATCTTTGCGAAGAATCTGGAAACAGGTGCAGAAGTAAAGATTAGCTCACGATTGGTCATTGATGCGATGGGTTCGGCTTCGGCGATCGCGCAGCAACTTAATGCAGGGCAAGCCTTTGATAGCGTCTGTCCGACCGTGGGCGCAGTTTTAGAGGGAATTGACAAAGAAGTGTGGGATTCCCAATATGGTGATGTGCTGTTTAGTCATGGCGACATTTCGCGGGGACGGCAGTTAATTTGGGAACTATTTCCCGCTGAAAAAAATGATTTGACCGTTTATCTCTTCCATTATCATCAAGTCCATCCTGAAAATCCTGGATCATTACTGGAAATGTATGAGGACTTCTTCACGATTTTGCCCGAATATCGCCGTTGTGATATGGAAAAGCTAATTTGGAAGAAGGCAACTTTTGGCTATATCACAGGACATTACAGCCTCAATGAGAATTCTAAAAAGTGTGCTTTTGATCGGATTTTAGCGATCGGTGATGCCGCTTCTCTCCAGTCCCCCCTCGTATTTACAGGCTTTGGTTCCCTCGTTCGCAACTTACCCCGTCTTGCCACTTTGCTGGATACTGCTCTAAAGCATGATCTATTAAAAGCTGATGACCTTAGCCAAATTAATGCCTATCAGAGTAATATCGCGGTTACATGGTTATTTTCCAAGGGCATGATGGTTCCCACAGGCATGCATCTTCCCCCTGAGCGCGTTAATTCCATGCTCAATACTTTCTTTGGACTGCTTGCCAATGAGCCACAAGCTATTAGCGATCGCTTTATCAAAGACCGTCTTAGTTGGCTAATGTTTAATCGACTGGCGATCATCGCCGCTCTCCAAAATCCAAAGCTAATTCTCTGGATCTTAGAAATGGCAGGGACAAAGGATATGTTGAAATGGCTCTCTAGCTATGGAGCTTTTACCCGCAGTTCTTTAACCAATGCAATTTTAGGCGGCTGGCTGCCCAAGATCTTGCGGAGTTGTCAAAATTGGCTAGAGCCTGCCAATCCTCGCCTCTGGCTACGCCTATTAAGTTGGAGCTACGCCATTAACTACTCCGTCGGCAAGCAGGATTCTGCATCATAAAAAAGCTAGTGGAGGCGCTTCGCGCCTCCACTAGCTTTAAAAAATAGCGGCGCAAAGCTCCGCTATTTTTTATTCAAATAAATTTAAGTCAGTGACAGCACCTTTGCTGCTTGTGGAAACCAAAGTGGCATATTTTGCCAACACACCCTTGGTATAGCGAGGTTTAGGCGCTTTCCAGTTCGCACGGCGAGCCGCCAATTCCTCATCGCTGACATTGAGTTGGATCAAGCGCTGGTGGGCATCAATAGTGATCGAGTCGCCTTCTTGAACAAGGGCGATCGTACCGCCGACATAAGCTTCAGGAGCCACATGACCAACTACCATGCCATAAGTACCGCCAGAAAAGCGTCCATCAGTAATCAAGCCCACCGAATCTCCCAATCCTGCCCCAATAATGGCACTGGTGGGAGCCAGCATTTCCCGCATTCCTGGCCCACCCTTGGGGCCTTCGTAACGAATTACCAAAATATCCCCAGCGTTGATCTTATTGGCAAGAATCGCCGCCAGAGAATCTTCCTCTGATTCAAAGACGCGAGCGGGCCCAGTGATAATCGGATTTTTGACCCCAGAGATTTTGGCGACCGCACCTTCTTCAGCCAGATTGCCCTTGAGGATGGCGAGGTGTCCTTGCTGATACATCGGACGATCCCAAGGACGGATCACATCTTGATCGGCGCGAGGCTCCGCAGGAATGTCCTTGAGGACTTCTTCTACAGTTTGTCCCGTGACGGTCAAGCAGTCGCCATGGAGGAGTCCATGGGCTAGCAACATTTTCATGACTTGAGGAATGCCCCCCGCTTTGTGCAGATCGGTGGCGACATAGCGACCCGATGGCTTCAGGTCACAGAGTACGGGTACGCGCTGACGGATGCGCTCAAAGTCATCAAGCTGCCATTCCACACCAGCGGAATGGGCGATCGCTAAGAAGTGCAGCACCGCATTGGTAGAGCCGCCCACTGCCATGACTACAGAGATAGCATTCTCAATAGATTTACGGGTGATGATATCGCGAGGACAAATATTTTGACGAATGGCATTAACGAGGATCTTGCCTGCTAGCTCAGTGTTTTCGGCTTTCTCTGGTGCGATCGCCGACATCGTAGAAGAGTAGATAGGACTCATACCCATCGCTTCAAAGGCGGAAGACATGGTATTGGCTGTGTACATCCCCCCGCAAGAACCAGCCCCTGGGCAGGCATTGCGCTCAACCGACATCAATCTTACTTCGTCAATTCTGCCTGCACTATATTGACCAACCGCTTCAAAGGAACTGACTACAGTGAGGTCTTCCCCTTCTAAATGCCCTGGCTCAATTGTGCCGCCATAGATAAATACAGCAGGAATGTTCATTCTTGCCATGGCGATCATCGCCCCTGGCATATTCTTATCACAGCCACCGATCGCCAATACGCCATCCATACTCTGCCCTGTGCAAGCAGTTTCGATCGAGTCAGCAATTACATCACGGGAGACTAGGGAATATTTCATCCCCTCAGTTCCCATGGAAATGCCATCGCTGATGGTGATTGTTCCAAACACTTGCGGCATCCCATTGGCGGCGCGAATCCCTGCCTCAGCACGAACTGCTAGGGGGGCAATCCCCATATTACAAGGGGTAATGGTGCTGTGGGCGCTTGCCACACCAACAATCGGTTTTGTAAAATCATCGTCTTGGAAGCCCACGGCGCGTAACATCGCACGGTTAGGCGATCGCTGTACGCCCTCGGTGATGGCACTACTGCGGCGATTATCGGACATAAGGCAAAATCTCTTTACTAAACTTAGGTAACTAAAACATTCTAGAATTTTTGGATACCTGCTCGTACATCAAGCTCCTACATTTAGACCATTGGCAATCAAATAATGCAACTTCAACCACCCAAAGCCTCGGCTTTTAACCATCCACTGAAACTCATTCCTGTCCGCTGTTTGACGGTGTTTAGCCTTGCCATAATGTTCTATGGATGCGGAGAAAGCCGAGTTATTCAATGTAACAAACTCGTTACTATTGCCAATAAAGTTAGTACCATACCAATCCCTAAAGATGATACTGGCTTTACGCAATTTGCTGACAGCCTCAGCCAGTTGCGTACTGAAGTGCAAGCAGTCTCAGTGCAGGATGTAACTTTAAAGGAATTACAGACTCAATTAGCAGCAGTCTATGACACTACTGTCCTATCTCTTAAAGCTCAACTAAAGGCAAAAGAAACCAAAAATGTTGAGGCGCTCTCTCAGTCTTTGCAGGACTTAGAAACAGCCGCAAGCCAAGAAGATGCCATTGTTGACCAGATAAATAACTTGTGTAAAGGGTAAACACCTAATCAAGAAGGCTATTCCGCCGCTGTAAACATCATTTCTTTATTTGGTATTAAACGGGCGGAACAACTCTTAGTGTATGGCGGCGCTTCGCGCCGCCGTTATTGTTTTACGAAGCTTGATTTTGCAAGATTAAGTCTTCGGGTATGGCAATCCAAACGCGAAACTGCTCAGATTCAGGGACGATGAGAAGCCCCATTCCCATGTCGATATCTCTCTTACAACCAGCGATCGCATCGCCGACAGTTGCATAGATTTTTTCAGCTACAAAGGTTTTTCCCAAAAATACAATCGCTTTTTCAGTTCCAGCAATTGTGTTGATGATAATCGTGCGGACTTGGCTAAGTGAGTTAAGAATCATTGTTCTGGCTCTGTGAATGAGCATTGCTTTAAAAATTTCTCTATGAGCATCAGTATCACTTGATCGAAAGTTAAAAAAAGCGATCGTATATGACAAGTCCTGTGACAGTGAGGTGTCAATACCGTGATCGATGTCACCAGTTTTCATAATGAGAATTATTTTTTGAAATTCAGCCTTGGAATAGCCTTCAAAAACCAATTTTGGAATTTTCAGAGCCTTCGGCGCTAAAAATTCCAAAATTGGTTTCATAATGAGAATTGCTACGTTGAAAGGAGAAACTTTAATAACAATGTTAAGATTCTGATAAGGCTTTTAATTCAAGTTCTAAATACCCTCTGTTGAAATAAGTTTTATTGTCAGTCTGGGTTAGCCAAAAATACTGCAATTTACGAGACAAGTATGCTACCAGAGCCACCTTCAGAAGTCACCCAAACCAGTCGCGCCGCAGTTTCCCCCTATCGCTCAGCCGTTGACATAATTGATGAAAATCTAGAAAAGTTTCATGCATGGACTGGTTACAACACCTACAGCGATATGAGCAGTAATACCAAGTTTCAAATGCGTGATTTTCATATTGACTTGGGCATGGCTGTGATTGGTTTTGGGGTTTTATGTGGGTGGGAAGTGCGATCGCGCAAAATCGACTTCAAAGGCAAGACTCACATTATTTATGAGTTGAGGGGAGACAGTGACCCGCAGGTTGTGCCAATGTTGCGCCAAAATTGTAGTGACGAAATGGCGACTTTTTTACATAGCCGTTTGATTAGGACTCTAGATTTTTTGCGATCGTGCTCTAAATTTTCGGGTATTCCTCATGTGCATATTATTTCTTTACGCAATCACTACATCATGAGTGCGGTGTGGAGACCTTACCAAAACAAAATTTGGATGGTTCCCATTGATCAAATCGAAGGTTTATCTTTTTCAGGTCATTTGCTGTAAGTAGTAGATAGCGGTGCGCGGCTTCGCCGCGCACCGCTATTTTTTTGGTTTTATAGCCGCGCTTGGCGTGGCTCTTTTTAGGGTTGATGGTGCTTATGCCAATGGTGAGCAATATCAAGGCGGCGACAAATCCAAACTTGGGGATGACTCTGAACATAGTCCAGAAATCTTGCTAGGGCGGCAGCTCTTCCAGGTCTACCGACTAATCGACAATGCAAGCCGATGCTCATCATTTTAGGTGCGGTTTCTCCTTCTGCATAGAGAACATCAAAGGCATCTCGCAGATAGCTAAAAAACTGATCGCCTGAGTTGAAACCCTGCGAAGTTGCAAATCGCATATCGTTATTGTCCAAGGTGTAAGGAATGATCAGATGTGGTTTCCCATACTCATGGTTCCAATAGGGCAGATCATCGGCATAACTATCCGAGTCATACAGAAATCCGCCTTCTTCAACCACCAATTTTCTGGTTTGTTCACTGGTGCGACCTGTATACCAGCCCAAAGGACGACTTCCCGTTACTTCTGCGTGAATAGCGATCGCCTTTTGTAAATGCTCCCGTTCTTGTTCAGGGGCAAAATATTTATAGTCAATCCAGCGATAGCCATGACTAGCGATTTCCCAATCCGCTTCCAACATCGCAGCGACAGCTTCGGGATTTCGCTCTAACGCCATGGCAATGCCATAGATAGTTACAGGGATTTGGCGATCGCAAAACATCCGATACAAGCGCCAAAATCCTGCGCGACTGCCGTACTCATAGCAGGATTCCATATTCATGTGGCGTAGTCCATGAAAGGGAGCCGCGCCAACGATTTCCGAAAGAAAAGTTTCAGAACTACTATCGCCATGAAGGATGCAAGTTTCACCACCTTCTTCATAGTTAATTACAAATTGCACTGCAACACGAGCGTTATCTTTCCATTTAGGATCGGGAGGAGTTTTTCCATAACCGATCATGTCTCTGGGGTAGGTCATAGGATTTTTAATCATGAATTTATGGGGCATGGGCAAGACATGGCTTACCTAGAAAAGGTTTTATTTTGCCTACGGCAAAATATAGCAATTTTAAATATTTAGAAGAGGCTTCGACTTCGCTCAGCCAGCAGTATACGTTGGCTGAGCGAAGCGA
>QBLS01000025.1 GCA_003249015.1 Pseudanabaena sp.
TGGCTATTTCTATTCTCCTATGTATTTCTACTCAGTGCCTAATTGAGATGCTCCCAAAAAGATAATACATCAAGAGACTGATTTGATTGAGTTAGGCTATGCCTTAAAACCATCCACACAATCAAAATCATCCCGATTAAAGACGAAATTAAATTCCCTCTAAACTTGAGTCGATCCTGCTTCCTCCATAGTAAAAATCCGATACTAAGCCACCCTAAAAGGTCAAGCAAAGATGGAGTTTTCTCGGATATTTTCCAGACATATTGAATATGTAAAGTTGCCAAAAAGCCAAGGGCAACGAATATTAAAGAATATTTATTGTTTACAAATTCTTTAAATGATTTTTGGGCTTCCTGTAACTGAAATTCCATATTTGTATCTAGATGTTTTTGCTGAAAAACTGAAGCCTCTTTGACTAAATTGGCGATCGCGAATCACTTTGATCGCGCAAAGTGTAAAAGTCCTTATCTGGACTCCACTGAATCGCGCCATCGCGCCCAGTCCAAAACACTCTGACTTTAGACTCGTCCAACTGATTGACCATTTCTTCGACGACACTACTCGCCGATGCGATCGCAATCTTTGGGCTGATCGCTTGTAATATTTTCGGATCAATACTGCCACCCGTCCACCAAAGAATATTTGCTGATAGTTTAGGTAGTAGATCCTTTTGATTGATGATCAACTGTTGGGTCTTAGCATCAGAATTGCTTAGCAATAACCAAGATAGCTCACCGATAGCAATTTTGATAATGTCAGGTGATTGGTTGAGTAACTGGATCTCAATTTGGTTGCTGATTTTAAGGGTCTCGCCAGTTTTAAGAGAGGCGATGGGGACATTGGCATTGGTTAGAGATTGTTGAAGGTTTTGATAATTTTTGGACGTAACCCCAAGGTTAATGTCTCTAAACTGATTGATGGTCAAAGATTTTGAGAGCAGACTATTCCAACCATTGCTGACATCGGGTTGGGTATCGGTCGCGATCGCCCAGTCAATCCGATTGATTCCAGATTTTTGTAAAAAAGGTTGCAAGGTAAAGCTCGCAAATTGTTCATCACCACTATTGATTAGTACGGTTTGATTCTCGGCTTGAATCACCATGATTGGGACTTCATTAAATGCTGGCAAAGTTACCTGAAATAGACTTCTCTGAGCGATCGCATTTGGCACAAACAGAATAATGCAAGCCAAAGTAAAAGCGATCGTCCAACGCTGCATTTTGCCAAACCAAGGAACTAACCAAATGGCAAGAAATAGTCCATAGGCGACAAACATCTGCCAAAGTGCGATCGCCCCCACATTAGTATTAGCGTTAGGCAAAGTATTGACCCACTGAGCTAGGGCGACAATCCAATGCAGCAATGGATAGAGTAACCAAGCGATCGCGGCTCCTAACGGCACAAAAACAATTCCTAAGATACCGCTAATAATCCCGCCATAGGTCGAGACAGCTACTAAGGGAGTCGTAAACACATTGGCAAGCAGGCTATAGGGAGCAATTTTGCCAAACATTAGTAGTTGTAAAGGCAAAGTCCAAATGTAGGCTGCGATCGGCACAGAAACTAAATCTGCGATCGCTGGAGGTAGCCATTGCAATCGCTGGGTAACAGCTTTTGATGTGGTAATTAATCCAAAGGTTGCCAAAAAACTAAACTGAAAGCCTAAGTCCCAAATCCAGAGAGGCTGATAGATCAGCAACAGCACGGCTGTAACCAGTAAACCCACCACAGGGCGACTGCGGCGCTGCACTACTAAACCGATCAAGCTACCAAAGCCCATCACCACTGCCCGTAAAATTGACGGGCTTGCGCCTGTTAACAGCAGATATCCCAATAAAGACAGGCTGCCGAGGGCAAATTGTTGTTTGAGATTACCGCCGCGACTCAGCGCGATCGCCGCCCCCAGCACCAAAGTCACCTGAAATCCTGAAGCCGCCAAAACTGCCGCTAACCCCGCCTGAATAAATTCATCTTTAACTGTGCTTGGTAAATCTACAGCCCGACTTCCTAAGACCAAAGAACTCAGTAGCGAACCCTCTGGCACCCCTGCCCCCATCACATGAGCGCGAACAATGCGACTTACAAACCACCACTCCCCAAAACTTGGTGCATCACCCTGCATTATCAGCGATCGCCCACTTAATCCAGCAAATACACTCTGACGCGCTAAGAAAGCTTTAAAGTCAAAGGCTCCGAAATTGTCTGCACGACTGGGTAAATACAGCCTTCCTGAAAGCTGAACCATTTGCCCTGCTCTCAGCCCAGTCACTTCGATTAAAGGTACGGTTACATACAGTTTTCCCGATGCATCTACAAAATCTTGAGAAACTGCATCGGCGATGGCAACTTGACTGTTTTCATTGCTAGGCTTAGGACTGATTTTCCCAGAAGTATTAATTTGCTTAACAGCCAATAAAAATTTTGCGCGTTCGCTACGTGTCAGGCTAGGAGCATCAATTACCTCACCACGAACAATTACATTAGACAAAGGTGCATATTTAGAAACATCGTTCACTTCTGGCTGTGGCGATCGCATCTTTATATAAAAGAAAGACAATACCGCCACAATAGTTGCTAATAAATAGACCCAACGTTTAGGACCCAAGCGCCAGACTGAGGGAACTACTAGCGACAGTCCTAGTCCGACACCACAAATCGTCCAGAAGCCCAACCAATCTGCCAAAAAGCTGGCATAAGCTCCCGCAATAAAAAATAGGGCAAAGATTAGAGCCACTGGTGATTTCATGCAACTAAATTAAATCTTCGCCATAGTTATGCCGAATCGCCCGATCACTAAATTCCGACGGAGGGCGATCATTACTCCAAGCCCACCAAGCCGCATCACACTCGCAATGATAAAATTCCTGCCACTTACGTTGATGGTTTTCGGTATAGACAGGCGATCGACGATTAATCCATACAGATTTAGCTTGGCTTGGCAGTTGACCACAATGAGGACAGCAAAAATTTACCGCATGGCTTGCCTTATCGATCCAGTCTGGAGGTGTCGGATTAAAAGCTTCCATAAAAAACCATAAAAACTGACAGTTAAACCGCAATATACAACGCCTTGCGCTTTCTTCAAGCCAAGAAGTTTTTAAAAGGTTGGCGTAGCCAACCTTTTAAAAACTTCTTGGCTTGAGACTATATAGCAATTTCAAATAAGAGTTAGGGCTTCGACTTCGCTCAGCCAACCTATACTGCTGGCTGAGCGAAGTCGAAGCCTCTTCTAAATATTTAAATGCTATAGCTATATTTCTGCCAGCATAATAGCAGCCTAGTGGAAAAAGACGGCACTTCGCGCCCAATAATTAATGGTGCGATGAAGAGCACCGCGCCATTACAGACTGTTAGAAATTTTTTGAGAGCGTCGCTTCGCGGCGCTCTCAAAAAATTTCTGGGTTTTAATCAATCACAAGCGCGGTAACTCTTAGAAGAAAAAATAGTAAATTCTCGCCATTTTTTTGCAGAATGGTAACAGTCCTGAATTGTGTCTCCCATGTCTTCTGAATTAACCCCCTTAAAAACGATCTCCCTGACCACGCCACTTTTTTATGTCAATGATCGCCCCCACATTGGTAGCGCCTACCCCACAATCGCTGCCGATGCCTTTGCGCGATTTCATCGGCTAAAAGGGCATCCCGTCATGTTTGTGACAGGCACAGATGAGCATGGGCAAAAAATTCAGCGCACTGCCGAAAAAAATAATCTCTCGCCCCAAGAGCACTGCGATCGCACCGTTGCTGAGTTTTACAGCCTTTGGGAAAAATTTAACATTCGCTTTGATCGCTTCACTCGCACCACCGCCCCCAAGCATCAGGCGATCGTCAACGAATTTTTTCAACGGGTTTATGAGGCTGGCGATATCTATCTAAACCAACAAAAGGGCTGGTACTGCGTCGCATGTGAAGAATTTAAAGAAGAACGTGAGTTACCCCCTAGCCATCATTGCCCCACCCATACCAATGTCGTCTGCGAGTGGCGAGACGAACCAAATTATTTTTTCCGTCTTTCCAAGTATCAAGACGCATTAGATCAATTTCACCTAGACAATCCCGAATTCATTCAGCCAGAAAGCCGCCGCAATGAAGTTCTTGGTTTCATGAAACAAGGTTTACAAGACTTTTCAATTTCGCGAGTTAACCTCGATTGGGGTTTCCCTATCCCTAACGATCCTAGCCATACGATTTATGTCTGGTTTGACGCATTGCTCGGCTATGTCACCGCCTTACTAGAGCCAGATGACGCGCCCACCCTAGAAAATGCCCTTAAAAAGTGGTATCCATTTAACCTGCATATTATTGGCAAAGATATTTTGCGATTTCACGCAATTTACTGGCCAGCCATGCTGATGTCCGCAGGATTGCCCCTCCCAGAGCGTGTATTTGGTCATGGTTTGTTGACAAAAGACGGACTAAAAATGGGTAAAACTTTGGGCAATACCATCGATCCCTACGATCTTGTGGAGCGCTTTGGTGCTGATCCCATTCGTTACTACTTTCTCAAAGAGATTGAATTTGGGCGTGACGGTGATTTTAACGAAGCTAGATTTATCGCGATCGTCAATGCTGATCTAGCCAATAGTCTTGGAAATTTACTTAATCGCAGCCTTGGCATGGCGAGTAAATATTGCCAGCAATGTATTCCCTCCCATGATCCCCGCGATCGCACTGAGGTTTCCGATTTAGTCCAGCCAGTAATTAACCAAGCATCAACCCTTGGCGATCTCATAGCCCTTGACTATCAAAACTTAAACTTTCGAGCCGCCACCGAGAAAATCCTTGAACTAATTTGGAACTGTAACAAGCTAATTGATGAAACTACTCCTTGGAAGCAGTTTAAGTTAGGAAAACAGTCAGAAGTTAACGAAATAATCTACGTTTTACTTGAATCAGTCCGCATTGCCACCTATCTCCTCTCTCCCATTACTCCCCGATTAAGCATCGCCGCCTATGAACAGCTAGGGTTAAGGTTTGATGAAACTAATCCACCCGATTGGAGTCATAGAAACTGGGGAATAATACAAGCAGGTCAGTCCTTAGCTACCCCAATACCGATTTTTCAGCGTATTGATGTTAATTAGCTAATATGAGGCAACCCTAATATCGCCTCATAACTACCTGATTTGGATCAGTGGTGATAGCTATTGCTGCCATTCATTAGCACCTTTGGCAACTTTAAGATTTGTAATTAATTGACTATTAAATTTCTGAAAATCTATACCTCTGAGTATATTTACTTATAGTGTATATTTGAAGATAGGTTATAAGAATAAGATTATTATTTTAAAAAATAAAAAACCCTTTTTAGAGTTTTGAGTCTTTTTTAACGAGCTTACTAAACTTTTTTCCAAGTATTCTTTGAATGAGTCTATAGACAAGTCTGTTGAGAAGATGTTCAAAACTAAATCATTACTAAACTTTTAAGCAATTCTCAAATAGTCTTGGGATAAAGCAAGATCCTTTACTAAAGATTACTTTCAGCGTCCAAATACCAGCCATTAAAAAGCTGGCTATGAGTTTATTAAAAATTTTTAAGAGGTTTTCTGAATTAGGTAAACACTTAGGACGGTTTTAAGTATCAATGCTAATACCAAAGCTTCATCCCGCAGCACTAGATAACAAGCGTTCTATAGGAAAAGATATGTTACCTTTTGAGCAAGATTCTGGTTTTAAACCAGACCAAATTTTGGAGAATCGAGGGCGAGTCGCCATTTTCATTGATGGCTCAAATTTATTCTATGCCGCCCTACAACTAGGAATCGAGATTGACTACACCAAATTACTCCTATGTCTCACCGATGGCTCAAGGCTACTCAGAGCATTCTTTTACACTGGTGTTGACCGCACTAATGAAAAGCAGCAAGGTTTTTTACTGTGGATGCGTCGTAATGGCTATCGAGTCATTTCTAAAGAATTAGTTCAACTCCCTGATGGTTCTAAAAAAGCCAATCTTGATGTGGAAATTGCTGTAGACATGATGGCACTAATTGGTTCCTACGACACAGCAGTATTGGTAAGTGGTGATGGGGATCTCGCTTACGCAGTTGATGCCGCGAGCTATCGCGGAGTTAGAGTTGAGGTTGTCAGCTTGCGCTCAATGACCAGCGATCATTTAATCAATGTCGCTGATCGCTACGTTGATCTTGAAGCAATCAAAGAAGACATCATGAAAATGTCTCGCCCCCAATCGTCCACGGTTTCACCTTCCTTGGCTACTAGCTACGCCTATCGTCCCATTTCTGGGGTGATTTCTACAGAGAGCGATAGCCGATTCCCTCAGTAATGCAGGTGCGGCAGCTAAAACCAAGAATAACACCGCAATTCTTATTCGATAGCGGCAATTTAACTAGCTACAGATGCGTTTGCGTATAGGAAAACAAGATTTGCTTAGAACGTAAATCCATAGATTAAGTTGTAGCGGAAAGTGCTGCCGTTCATTTGTGGGGCTTTGATTTTTGCTAAATCTTATTTTCTTACAGACTGCTCATCACGATTAGCTTCTAAAAATACAGCAATTTTTATTATAAAAATTGCTTTTACAATAAAAATTGCTGACAAAACTAAAAAAATATTGACAGAAATTGCCATTGTCAATATATTATAGAGTTCGCTGTAAAATATTCTGTCCCCGTAATTTGCCTCTACCAGACTGTAGCTAACCCACTACATAGGGATTGTGCTTGTACGGAGAATGTGTTCACAGACTAGTGCCAGCAGTTACTATCAAAAAGTGACTTTGGCGCGATTATAACCTATGAAAACTGATAACAAATTGGGAGACTTATAGTGGCTCGCATTGCAGGAGTTGACCTTCCTCGTGACAAGCGCATTGAAATAGGACTAACGTATATATACGGAATCGGTCTGACTAGCGCCAAAAAAATCTTAGCAGCTACCAAAATAAACCCTGATACGAGGGTTAAAGAGCTTACTGATCCTGAAGTAACCACTTTACGCCAAGAGGTAGAATCCAACTTTCAAGTAGAGGGCGATCTCCGCCGCCTTGAGGGATTAAGCATTAAACGCCTAGTAGACATTGGTTGCTACAGAGGTCGCAGACACCGTATGGGACTTCCTGTCCGTGGACAACGTACTCGTACCAATGCGCGTACTCGCCGTGGCGGTCGCCGTACTGTTGCAGGTAAGAAGAAGGCTCCAGGTAAGAAGTAAGTAAGGATTAACACGAAACAATGGCTCGTCAAACAACCCGTAGAACTGGCGCACGTAAGAATAAGCGCAATGTCCCTAATGGAGTCGCTTACATCCAGTCTACTTTCAACAACACTATTATCACGATCGCAGATACTGTAGGCGATGTAATCTCTTGGTCTTCGGCTGGTGCCAGTGGCTTTAAAGGCGCGAAGAAGGGTACTCCATTTGCCGCGCAAACTGCTGCTGAATCGGCAGCTCGTAGAGCGATGGAGCAAGGCATGCGCCAAGTCGAGGTAATGGTTACAGGTCCTGGCTCAGGACGTGAAACTGCTGTGAGAGCACTCCAAGCAGCTGGGCTAGAAATCACTCTGATTCGCGACATCACTCCCATTCCCCACAATGGTTGCCGTCCTCCTAAGCGCAGACGTGTCTAATCAATTACGAACTAAAAAACAAGTTTATAATTCGTAATTTTTCAATCCCTAAATTCCTCCCTTTGATTTTCGTTTACTCTTGCAGACTAAGTCGGTACAAATATGGCACAGTTTCAGGTTGAGTGCGTTGCATCCCACACAGAAAAAGACAATAGTCAGTACAGTCAATTTGTACTAGAACCACTAGATCGGGGGCAAGGCATTACCATTGGAAACGCGCTCAGACGGGTATTGCTATCTAATTTAGAGGGTGCAGCCGTCACCGCCGTTCGCATTGCTGGTGTTAACCATGAATTTGCGACGATTCCAGGTGTGCGCGAGGATGTTCTGGACTTAATGCTCAACCTGAAAGAACTAGTGTTGAAGTCTTACAGCTCAGCACCGCAGATTATTCGTTTGGTAGAGCGTGGTCCAAAATTGGTAATGGCAACTAGTTTCCATTCTTTGCCATCGGACATTGAGATTGTTAACCCTAACCAATACATTGCGACTCTCAGTGAGGGTGCAACCTTGGAGATGGAATTAACAATCGAGCGCGGTAAAGGCTATCGGTCAGTAGATCGTTCTAAGGAAGATCATAGCTCCCCGATTGATACCCTCAAGATTGATGCGGTGTTCATGCCTGTGCGTAAGGTCAAATATGAGATTAAGGATGCTCGAATCGGTGATGCGATTAATAAAGAGAGCCTACAGCTTGATATTTGGACAAACGGCAGCATTACCCCTCAAGAAGCACTTAGCCAAGCGGCTAGTGTGTTGGTGAATTTGTTCTCGCCTTTGCAAGAAATTACCCTTGCCCCATCATTGCCACAAGAGCGTGATGAGCAGGATGAGACTAAGCAAATTCATATTGAAGAGTTACAACTATCAGTCAGGGCTTATAACTGTCTCAAACGCGCACAGATTAATACTGTCGCTGATTTGTTGGAATACACCCAAGACGATTTATTAGAAATTAAGAATTTTGGTCAAAAGTCGGCTGAGGAAGTTATGGATGCTCTGAAACAGCATCTTGGGCTTACCTTGACTGAATCCAAAGCTTCTAAAGTTCTATAAGTAGCTCTCGCTCTAGAGAGCTTTGTTTAGAGTTTTGTTTAATATTCATCTAGTACATACCCATGCGCCACCGTTGTAAAACCCCCCAGCTCAACCGAGCTGCCGATCAGCGAAAAGCTCTTCTCAGAGCTTTGACCACTGAGCTAATCCTCAGAGGTGAAATCAAGACTACTAGAGCTAAGGCTGATGCTGTTCGTACCAATGTCGATCACATGATTACCTTGGCTAAGGATGGTTCTCTCCATGCTCGCCGTCAAGCGATCGCCTATTTGTACGATATTTCCGTCAAAGATGGTGAGCCTGTTAGCGATCGCCCGATGACCAAGACCAAGCAAGAACAGCTACCCGAAGAAGAGCGTGTCACCACTTTGGTTGACCTACTCTTTAGCCAAGCCAAAGAACGCTATGCGGAGCGCAATGGCGGTTATACCCGCATTGTGCGTACCGTTAGCCGCCGTGGCGACAATGCAGAAATGGCAATTCTGCAACTGGTTTAGATAGTTTTTGCCATGCCTTCTTCGTCATCTCGTCGTGTTGCCTTGGCTATCCAATATCTGGGTACACATTATTACGGATGGCAAAGACAACCCAACCATCGCAGTGTGCAGCAAACCATTGAGGAAGTTATTTCTGAGGTTTGTGGTCAACCAACTGTGTTGCATAGTGCGGGTCGAACTGATACTGGTGTTCATGCGGCGGCTCAAGTGGCTCACTTTGACACATCAAGTGTGATTCCGCCCCACAAGTGGGAAAAGGTAATCAATAGCTATCTGCCCGATGACATACTGATCTGGAGTTCGACGGAAGTCGCTGGTGACTGGCACGCAAGGTTTTCGGCAACATGGAGGCGTTATCGATACACGATATACACCGATGCTAGCCCGAACTTATTTGTCAGTCGGTTTAGCTGGCACTACTACCACGATCGCCTTGATGAAAGTCTGATCCATCAAGCCTTGCAACCGATGATTGGTGAACAAGACATGGCAGCTTTTCAGAGAGCAGGGTCTAGTCGTCCCCATAGCCGACTTGAGCTTCAAGAGGCTCTATGTTGGCGGGACGGAGATTTTGTCCATATCGAAGTCCAAGCAAGTGGTTTCTTGTACGGAATGATTCGTTTGTTAGTGGGTCAGCTAGTTGACGTGGGACGTTCTAGTCTTGCGATCGCTGATTTTACCGACATTTGGAAGCAACAGCGCCGTACTGAAGTCAAGTATGCCGCACCACCGCAGGGGCTATGTCTACTGTCCATCGGATATGCTGACAACCCGTTTATTGAGCTAGCGTCGCGCCAGCAAACGTTGAGCCTGAAGGCAAACCAAGCCATAAATTTAATTTGACTTGATTTGTCATATACAGAGACTCTTCTCCATCAAAAAGTTTCATAGATAAATTTCCTTTGTAGAGAAACTAATGACTACAACTACACTCACTCCTAATAAAAGCTACTTACCAAAAGATACAGAACGTAAGTGGTATGTTATTGATGCCGAAGGTCAACGCCTCGGACGGCTTGCTAGCGCGATCGCAGTAATTTTGCGTGGTAAGAACAAGCCTATCTACACTCCTCACTTGGACACTGGAGATTTCGTCGTTGTAATTAACGCCGAAAAAATTGCTGTTACTGGCAAAAAATCCACCCAAAAACTATATAGAAGGCATTCAGGTCGTCCAGGCGGCATGAAAACTGAAACCTTTGAAAAGGTAATTGCGCGAGTTCCTGAAAGGGTTCTCGAACATGCTGTTAAGGGTATGTTGCCCAAAAACACTTTAGGTCGCCAGCTTTTCACAAAGCTCAAGGTTTATGAAGGTGCTAGCCATCCCCATGAAGCGCAACAACCTGAAACCTTAGTCATTAACACCATCCCATCGCTGAAGTAGGAGAAATAACATATGTCTGATACTGAACGCTCAAATCGTGCTGTCTATTGGGGTACAGGTCGCCGTAAGACTGCCGTAGCCCGTGTCCGTCTAGTTCCTGGTGAAGGCAAAATCGTAATTAACGGTAAGCCTGGGGATTTGTATTTGCAGTTCAATCCTGCTTACATTTCGGGTGTGAAGGCTCCCCTCGAAACTCTGGGGCTAGAAAACGAATACGATGTGATGGTCAATGCCCATGGCGGCGGTGTCACAGGTCAAGCTGATGCGATTCGCTTGGGTGTTGCGCGTGCCTTATGTGAGCTTGCTCCTGAAAACCGTAAGCCTCTCAAGGTTGAAGGTTACATGACCCGCGATCCCCGTTGTAAGGAACGCAAAAAATATGGACTCAAGAAGGCTCGTAAAGCGCCTCAATACTCGAAACGGTAATTACCGAAACAAAAAAGCCCCGCGTTGCGGGGCTTTTTTGTTTGTCTCTCAGAGTAATGGCGGCGCAAAGCGCCGCCATTACTCTGAGGACTTTTTTAGCGATCGCTTACAAACTATGAACAAACAAGTTAAAATGTGAAGGTTTGTTACAAACTTCTAACACCCTTATCCCAAGTAAATTGTGTCGGCTTTATCCTCTGAAACTAGCTATCGCTGGAGTCGTGACAACTACTCTGAACTCGCTCGCACTATCGATATTTGGCGGACGGTACTCACCTTTTCTTGGATTATTTGGCTTGACGGTAAGAAATGGAGCTATGTCGGCGGTAAAACTGAAGCAAAAACAAAGCGGAGAACGAGGTTAAGAGCAATTTGGTTGCGCGAGTCGATGTTACAGTTGGGACCAACATTTATCAAGGTTGGTCAACTGCTGTCTACCCGCGCTGATATTTTACCTGCGGAGTCGGTAGAAGAGTTATCAAAATTGCAGGATAAAGTTCCCGCTTTTAACGCAGCCAAGGCTAAGCAAATCATTGAGTCCGACCTAGGAAAGCCCATTGAGGAAATGTTTAGCTATTTTGATCCTGTACCTCTTGCCGCTGCCAGCCTTGGTCAAGTTCATAAGGCGCAATTGCATACGGGGGAAGAAATAGTTGTTAAAGTGCAACGCCCAGGACTGCTAAAACTATTTGCGATCGACTTAGGGATTCTCAAACGCATTGCTCAGTATTTCCAGAATCACCCTAAGCATGGTAAGGGACGCAATTGGGTGGGAATTTACGAAGAATGCAGCAAAATCCTCTACGAAGAAGCGGATTACTTGAAGGAAGGTAGGAACGCTGACACATTTCGCCGTAATTTTAAAAGCGATCGCCGTATTATCGTGCCACGGGTATATTGGCGCTATGCTTCGAGGCGAGTTTTAGCCCTAGAGTATATGCCAGGGATCAAGGTCAGCAACTATGAAGCGCTAGAAGCAGCAGGGATTGATCGTAAAAATATTGCTCGAATTGGTGCAGAAGCTTACCTAGAGCAGCTTCTCAATCATGGCTTTTTTCATGCCGATCCCCATCCTGGTAATCTAGCGGTAACAGGTAAGGGCGAGTTAATCTTTTATGATTTTGGAATGATGGGGCAGATCCAATCGATCACCCGTGATAAATTACTCAGAACTTTTTTTGGGATTGCCAAAAAAGATGCTGAGGCTGTAGTTAATTCATTAATTGAGTTAGGAGCCTTGGAAGTCACTGGCGATAGTGGTCCAATCAGGCGATCTGTGCAATATATGCTAGACAACTTTATGGGTCAGCCGATGGAAAAGCAGTCAGTTGCTGCCATTAGCGATGATCTATATGACATTGCATACGATCAACCGTTTCGATTTCCCGCCACTTTTACCTTTGTCCTTAGAGCAATTTCTACACTTGAGGGATTGGGAAAAGGGCTAGATCCTACTTTTAACTTCATGGAAGTCGCCAAACCCTACGCAACAAATCTTATGGAAAATGGAAGCAATCGAGAATCTGGTAGTTTATCTACCGCTTTTTTGGGTGAACTAGGTCGACAGGCGGCTCAGGTTAGTAATACAGCGATCGCCTTACCGCGCCGCATTGATGACACCCTTGCTAAGCTTGATCGCGGCGACATCCGCGTCAGGGTAAAGTCGCAAGAAACCGATCGCCTGCTCCGAAGACTCAGCAATGTCGGAATTGGGGCGATCTACGCAATACTAAGCGCAACTTGTCTACTTTGCGCGACGCTCCTGTTTATCAACGGTTGGCAAATTCCTGCTATTGTGGCGAGCTTAGTCGGCGGCTTTTTGATGTTGGCGCTCTTGCGGCTATTGTCAAAAATTGATCGCCCAGAAAAATAGTTGTCCCCTCTATCCAACAGATGAGGAGTGCGACGCGACCCGTCGCACTCCTCATCTGCTAAGGTGAGCTTTGCTCGCGCCAACATTTTTTTGATTTTGAGTTTTTGCCTGTGAAGGTTAAACTAAAGACTGCTGTAGCAAAAATTGGTCTATCAAAATACTTCGAGCCGAACCATTTAACATGAAGCGTCTATTTGCGGGAGCAACCGATACAGGCTGCGTCAGATCAGCTAATCAAGATTCTTATCATATCGATCCAGATGGACGATTTTTTATAGTTGCTGATGGCATGGGCGGTCATGCAGGGGGAGAAGTAGCAAGTCAAATTGCTGTTGATGCAATCCGTGAATGCTTAGAAACTTGCTGGGAAGTCGAGACAGATGCCCAGAAGTTAATGCAGGATGCGATCGATAAAGCGAACCAAGCAATTATCAATGATCAAAATGCGAACCCGATCCGCTCTGATATGGGGACGACCATTGTGATTCTAATGTTTCGTGATGAGCATCCTTGGTTTTGTCATATTGGCGATTCTCGGTTGTATCGCTTAAGGGGATCAAAGCTGGAGCAAATTAGTGACGACCATACATGGATTGCCAGAGCCATCCAGACGGGGGTGGTCAATCCAGACGAAGCTAAGACTCATCCTTGGAGACATATGCTATTGCAATGTTTGGGGCGCGAAGATCTTAAGGGTGTCGTTGCGGGTGAAGTGGAATGGCAACCTGGCGATCGCTTTTTGATTTGCAGTGATGGATTGACGGAAGAGTTAAGTGATGATCGAATTGCTCACCAACTCAAAAGTATCCGTAATTGTCAACAGGCTGCCCAAGCCCTAATTGAGTCAGCTAAGTTACGTGGTGGTCGAGATAATATTACGGTCGTAATTGTTTCTAATGAACTAAATTCTCATAGTTAAGTCTCAAATATATAGGTAGCTAGCTGGGCACGATTAAATATGTAGCCCAGAAGCTTGCGCTATAAACGCTCTATAAAATTTGAGGGATTTTAAGCTTCAAATGAATAGCTTGCGAAGATTTGGCTTTTTACTTTTGATAACTCTGGCTTTAGTAGTAGCGATAGGGATGACAGAATCGCAATTTTTAGCGAAATCTGAGTCACAATTTAGCCTAGTTGAAGAAGCTTGGGGACAGGCTGGGTCGATCGCCTACCAAGCTTCAGCGAAAACGATGCGTTCTAAAAATGGTCAAGGTGTACCGCTTGACAATCTGCAAAAGCGATATTTGCGGAGGTATTTTATTGATTACATTGATCGAGTGACCATAATTTATAGCGCCCAAATGATGGATCGTTGGGTGCTTGGTAATTTGGCAGTGCATTTTGGAGAGGTTGAAAGTATTGCCCAAACCTACTGCGATCGCATATACCTACGCGATCCTTACAAAGGCGAAGATCTTAAGCAACTGTCTGTGTTAGTACATGAAATGGTTCATGTTCGACAATGCGAACAAAATGGCGGCTTGGATCAATTTGGCTATCAATACTTTGTGCAGTACAAAAGGGCTAACCAAAAGTATGAAAACAATCCTCTAGAACGCGAAGCTTACGATATGCAAGTTCGCTTTGCTCAGAAATATCAGTAAGAGAAGAGGCGGGGCTTTGCCCCGCCTCTTCTCTTAACTACCTTTGGATTTTCAGCGCCGAAGGCTGTTTTTAATGAGAATATAGCAAAGCAAGAGTTAGTACAAATCAAAACCCAAGAAGCGAGTGGCGGCGCTCCGCGCCGCCACTCGCCTTCTGGTTTTATGTCCTAAGCAAAACTTTTTTTGCTATAACTTGCCGCTTCACCTCGCTTTTAAAAATTTCTGAAAGTAGCGTTAAGATTAATAGTGTTATTTCATGGCTTTCTTGCTTTGTACACCCGACCCCTAGCGAACCTCATCGAACAATTGCAACGACTGCCCGGTGTGGGAGCAAAAACTGCTCAACGACTATCACTACATATTCTGAAGCGACCTACTGAAGAAATCGAAGCTCTCGCTCAAGCACTTATTCAAGCAAAGCAACAAGTGGGAAGTTGCACTGTATGTGGACATCTCTCGGCGGAACCAGTTTGTGAGATTTGTGCAGCCCCTAGTCGTGACAATTCCATTATTTGTGTAGTTGCTGACTCGCGCGACCTGATCGCCCTTGAAAAAACTAGGGAATTTCGCGGTAAGTACCATGTCCTTGGTGGATTGATTTCCCCAATGGATGGGATCAGCCCCGACCAGTTAAACATTCAAACTCTCGTGCGTCGAGTCAGTGGTAATAAGGTGACTGAGGTGATCATGGCGATCGCCCCTAGCGTTGAGGGTGAGACGACAACTCTGTACGTAGGTGGGTTATTAAAGCCGTTTACAAAAGTTACGCGAATTGCCTTTGGTATTCCTATGGGTGGTGATCTAGAATATGCAGATGAGGTCACACTTGCCAAAGCAATCGAAGGTAGGCGCGAAATCGATCTTTAGATTTTAATAATCAAGTGGTAGCACTGGATTATTAGGTTTGGTAACGATTTTTTGCATTATCTGGTTGCATATTGTTTCATGATACGGATAATATTTTGCTCGTTCGCAAAGTACTAACAACAATGATTAACCCATTACCTAGTAAAACTTCTATGGCAACTTTATCTGGGTTAATTGGTTCTGGGTGCATAGTTTTTGGAGTCCCATGCTTTCCTCCTGTGGTCAGCAATTTATCGGCTAGAGAGCCGCAAGCTATTTTAGTTTTGGGCGGTTCCCCGAGTCGTGAAAGTTTTGCTGCTCAGTTTGCATTGCAACATCCTCAACTGCCAATTTTTGTGTCTTCAGGAAGTCCTAAAGAATATGCTGAATACGTTTTTGATAGTGCAGGGGTGGCTCGCGATCGCGTTAACTTAAATTACAAAGCTGTGGATACGGTTACTAACTTCACAGTGATGGTAAAGGAGTTAGAGGAACGCAATATCAAGGATGTATATGTGTTGACTTCAGATTTTCATATGCCCCGCGCCCTTGTGATTGGCAAAATCGTGTTAGGCAGTCGCGGGATCGATATGCACCCGATCGCCATTCCTTCAACTATTAAGTCGGAAAACCCAGCCAAATCACTGCGCGACGGCTTGCGATCGGTAGTTTGGTTAGTCACAGGATATTGAAAGTAGTGGCGGTACTTTGCGCCGCCATTACTCTTTTGAGCTTTTAGAATATTTTTTAAAATTATATTGCTCGAAAATTCCCTTTGGTGTTATCTTAGTAAAGCGCAAAAAAAGCAAACCGCCGGGATAGCTCAGTTGGTAGAGCAGTGGACTGAAAATCCACGTGTCACGAGTTCAAATCTCGTTCCTGGCATAAGTAGTAAAAAGGGTTCCTTTACTCTGCAAAGTAAAGGAACCCTTTTTGTGTAGCAGCGCGAAGAGCTGCTACATGGATTGATTTATGCCCTGTGCAGCGATCCATGCGGTTGTCCAAGCATTTTGAAAATTAAAACCACCCGTTATACCATCAATATCCAAAATTTCGCCCGCAAAATATAAACCTCGACAAACCTTACTTTCCATAGTCTGAAAGTTAACATCCTGTAAGCAAATACCGCCACAGGTGACAAATTCTTCCTTAAAAACCCCTTTCCCTGCGATCTCATATTCACTTGCTGTCAGTACATTGAGAATTTGCTGTATTTCCTTATTGGAGAGATCAGCCCAGCGTTTTTCTAGTTCCACGCCCGCTTTCTTTAATAGATATTCCCACAGGCGCAGGGAAATCTCCACAGGACAATAATTAGAGACAAACTTTTTGGGCTGCTCTGTCTTTGCTGTAAGTAGAATTTGTTTAACCGCTTCGGCTTTGAGCGTAGGAATCCAGTTAACAGCTAGAGGCGCTTGGTAGTGGCAGTCGTGTAGCTCGCGGGCTGCCCAAGCTGACAACTTAAGCACAGCGGGCCCACTCAGTCCCCAATGGGTGACGAGCATGGCTCCTGACTGTTCTAGTTGGTTGCGAGCTGAGTTTTTCTTGGCGGAACTTAGCCCCAACAACTTCACATTCGCTGGGTTTACGCTCACTCCTGCTAGTTCATGTAGTTGAGTATCTTTGATATTAAAGGTAAATAAGGAAGGGACAGGGGGCTCAAGCTTATGACCCAAAGATCTGGCGATCGCATAGCCCGAAGGACTGCTACCTGTGGCAAGTAAGAGGCGATCGCAAATTAGTGTTTCTCCACCTTTGAGCAATAATTCAAATTTAGGTTCTTCATCTGATCTTCCTAGCTTCTCAATCTTCTGCACCAAAACATTATTGCGGAGATGCACACCTGCTTTTTTGGCAGCAAACATCAACGCTTCCACAATCGTTTCGGAATCATCTGTGGTCGGAAACATTCTGCCATCGGCTTCCGTTTTTAACTTTACGCCTTCCGCACTAAACCAACGCACGACATCTAGGGCTTGAAAACGGGAAAAGGCTCCCCGCAGTGCTTTGCCTCCCCTAGGATAGTTCTGCACTAGCTGCGAAGGCTCGAAACAATGGTGGGTAACGTTACAGCGTCCGCCTCCTGAAACTCTGACTTTGGCTAGGGGTTGTCGCCCTGCTTCTAGCAGTGTGACATGGGTATGGGGTGCTTGGGCGGCATGAATCGCCCCAAAAAAACCTGCCGCACCACCACCAATAACTACGACTTCCATATTTTGATGTTTGATTTTCTGGGTCTTACGGAGCTTTTGAGATTGTCAGCGCCTTCGGCGCTGGCAATCTTCATAATTAGAATTTCTGGCTGAGCGAAGTCGAAGCCATGTTAATTGGGAAATTGAGTACGGCAGGATTGAAACAAGGAGATCACTTCTTTGGGAACTTGATTAGTTTCTCTCGCAGATTTGTCAATTTCTAGGAATTCCGCAAAGGTATATCGCGATCGCAATTTGTCTAAGCTGCATGTGCAATATGCTTTATTACTAGTAAATCCACAGCCTTTCATAAAAGTTCTGACTACTTCCTGTGGATATTCGTACTTTTCAGGCTTGACAGGCTTTTTTTCTTCAGCAGATACCGCGTTGCCTAAAAGCATAATTGCGCTGAGAGAGAGGGTTAGGTATTGACGCATACTGTTTTGGTGAGTTTGTTTACGCGCTGAAGCTCTGATTTTACAGCGCTTTGCGCTTCCCTAACAATTAGCGCTGTGTTGCATAAAGAGAGAGGGCGGCGCTTCGCGCCGCCCTCTCTTGCCATATTTCTATCATCAGGATGACTGCATTGATAACGGTTTCATGACAATATCTAAATGTATGCCCCGATTTGTTTGAGCGTTTGAATGAAATCTCCTGACCGTTTATTAATTGTCGATGATGTTCCAGATAATTTATTTCTTGTCAGTACGATCCTTGAAGATGAAGGATACGAAATAATTACATCGTCAAATGGTCAGGATGCTCTAGAGATTATCGAGACAACGCCGCCCGATCTGGTTTTGCTAGATGTGATGATGCCGATAATGGATGGCTACGAGGTGACACGTCGCATCAGAGCCATGAAGGATTTGCCATTTATCCCAATTTTATTAATCACTGCCTACGATCGCGCTAACGCAGTGCAGGGACTAGACCTAGGTGCTGATGAATTTATCCGTAAACCTATAGAAGCTGATGAGTTATTGGCAAGGGTGCGATCGCTGCTGCGATTGAAACATAGCATTGCCGAACGCGATCGCATTGACCGCCAGAGACAGGACTTTGTATCGCGGTTAACCCATGACCTCCGCACGCCACTAGTGGCGGCTGATCGAATGTTGGGACTTCTCCAAGATGGCGTACTTGGCGAAATTTCGCCACAGATCGGTGAAGCCTTAATCATTATGGGTCGTAGCAACCGTAATTTGTTGGAAATGGTGAATAAGCTGCTGGATGTGTATCGCTACGAATCAGGCAGCAAGACGATTAATTTGCAGCCCTTAGATTTACAGGAAATACTCAAGCAAGTTGTCGAAGAACTCAAGCCGATCGCTATTTCTAAAAACTTGGAGTTAACTGCCGATCTCGATCAAGTCGATAAGGTCAGAGGAGATCGCCTTGAACTTTTGCGAGTCTTCAATAACCTAATTGGCAACTCTCTCAAGTTTACCGAGTCAGGCAGTGTGAATGTGTCCCTCAAGACTGCGTTAGGAAAGTCGGAGGCAATTATTGCGATCGCCGATACGGGCGCGGGAATTTCTGCTGAAGAACAACCGTTTCTGTTTCAGAGATTTCGCCAAGGCAATCATCAAAAGCAAGGTAGTGGGCTAGGTTTATACTTGTCTCACTATATTATTAGCGCCCATAGTGGCAAAATCTTAGTAGAATCACCTAACCCAAAAATAAGGCAGGGTTCCACATTCTTTGTGCGTTTGCCAACGATCACGCCATGAGTAATTTGCAATATCGCTACGATCTCCTCCTCAGCCATTACAGCAATCCCCTTGAGGCGATCAGTCTTTTGCGGGAATATCGACCATACTTTGAGCTAATTCCTAGTTTGCGTCGCCCCAGTGATAGCTTGATTTCGATTCCATTTCCCGTGGTGCAGCTTACTCAACCCAACCTCACTCAAAGCAATCTGCAACTGCAATGCGATCTGGCGCTGATCATGTGCGACCCTGACTGGAAGGTGAAAACTGGTCAAGAGATATTTGTATTTATCCATCGCCCGAATGAAGACTATTCTGCGTTGCTGCAACGTTGGCGACAAGTGGAAGTTGCTCTCGGTGAAGAATATTATTGGCTATTACCTTGGAAACATCGCAACATTATTAGCGATCGTGGTGAGCATCACTATCCACTTTTTGTGACGCTCGACTATTCTCCAGCCAGAATTACCAAGGGATTAGAGGGGGCATCTTTACCCCATGTGAGGGCTTCCACTTTAGCGATCGAGCCACCTCTCGAAGAGAACCAAGAAGATCCAATTTTCGATCCAACGGAATAAGAAACGGATGATACATGAACTAGCGATCGCTTTAAATGATGTTAAACAAGTGCTTGGTTTATGAGGCAATCGCTAAACGATCCAATTTTTCAACCCTAATCCAGAAATATTGATGAAATCCTTTGTGTTATTTGTAACTATGTGATCATGACGAGATCTTGCTACGGCAGCAATCATGGCATCTAGTTCACCTGTGGGTTTACCGATTTGTCTAAGTTCTGATTGGATCTTGCCAAATTCTTTAGCAGCTAATAGATCGAAACTGATAATTGGCATATCTTGGAGAAAAAGCTCAAGTGATGCAAGGTTCTGTTCTACTCGCTGTGAGCAGGAAACTCCCTTATAAAGTTCGGCGACATTAATTGTGGAAATATAGCATTCATCAGCACAGGCATTAAAGGAAGAAACAACGGGAGGATTGCCTTTGAGCAGTGCGATGCAGATGTTTGTGTCGAGTAAATACATGAATAGTTAGAAGTCGAAGGAGTCGATGTCTCTGCCATAGTCCCGATGGCGTTGTGTATCAATTTCAGCAAACATTCGATCAATGTCGGACTGGTTACGCCATGCACCGAATACACGATTTAATCTTTCTATTCTGGCGCTTTTATCGCTAGGTGTATCTGCTTCAATTTCCAGAAATACTGCTCCGTCAGGGATATTAACTATATCTAGCAGTTGAATCATTTGTCCTGATTTAATGCCTTGAATTTGTAGTTTCATAGTTTTACAGCACTAGTAACATATTTCCAGAGTAACATAGCTGTCTTGAGTGATTGGGGCGATCGCTTCTCAAATCAATATAAGGCGATCGCAAGTTGATTGAAGTAAAACGGCGATCGCTTGAAACGATGTTAAACAAATACTTGCTTTATGCGATAGCCGCTAGATCGCTATTTGAATAATTGCAGTTATTGCATATCACAAATACCTATTATCCATCAGTCAATTTCAACAATGCATTTCTAAGGTCATCATCTTCTAATTCTGGGATTTCATACTGGGGTTCAGAAGGGAAGAAGTTACCGAGTGCTTTTTGTAAGGTGGGATCTATGGTCATCGCTGGCATAAATTGCTCACCGATCGCTACTCTCAGCATTTCGCTGTTGTGATAGAAATATTCTTGCAATAGTGGAACGATGCGGTGATACCAAGTAAATCGCAGGGTTTCGATATTATCAATATTCATGAAGTAGCTATGCCCAATTTGGTAATCGCGTCCGATGAGAAGGGTAATACGTTTGTTGAGTTGGATGAGCAGTTGATCTAGCTTGATGCCATCGATAATTTTTTCTTTGAGTAGTTCGGGGTCGGGTTTGAGTTCGATAAAGGTGAATCGGCGGCGGAGGGCAATATCTAACAGAGCGATCGAGCGATCGCTTGTGTTCATTGTTCCTAATATATAGAGATTTTTCGGTACGCCAAATTCTTCTTGGGAGTAAGGCAAGGTAGCTTTTAATTCATTACGCGCTCCTATCCTTTTGTCATCTTCAATCAGCGTAATTAATTCACCAAAAACTTTAGATATATTGGCACGATTTATTTCATCAATTACAAGCAAATATTTATGGGAACGATCTCCTTTTGCTTTTTCACAGATTTTTTTGAAAACTCCATCAACAACTGGGTAAGTAACTGTTAAAGAGTCATTAGTTTCTGGTTTAATACCTTCGATAAAATCTTCATAGCTGAATGATTGATGAAAAGTGACTGATTTCAAAAATTCACCATTTCCATTAGGTTGCCCTTTTAACGGAATATCAATTTTGTTTCCAGCTTCTGTTAATAAACGGATCATTTCATTTACTTCATCTGGGCGTAAATGAAAAAAAGTTCCCTGCGCTCTGTTAACTATTGGCTCAGAATCTTTTAGGACTATGTTTTCCAATAGCATTGACCAATCAATAGGATTGTCGAATAAAGTTAAAGGTTCAATAATAATTCCCTTGTTTTTACCTCTCTCAATTTCTTTCAAAATATTTTCGATATCAGATTCAGTCTGTCGTAATTGTTTACCTGCTGCAAATTGTTTTTCAGCAAGAAGATGCTCTTCGCTATCAACTTTGCCAATATACCTAGATTTATTACCATCTAGCCATTCATGAGGTTTATCAGATTTCCATACAACTTGGATAAAGTCTTTATTTGGAACTTTTCCTTTATTCAACCAAACACCTTTTGGGGAAGTTTCTTGCTTTTCTAAAACTGCTAATTGTTCTCTCAACCGAATTAATCTTTCATGTAATTCCGTACTATTGTCAATCTCTTTTACACCTTCTTTTACTCTAGCAAGAGTAACTATTTTTCGATGAGGAGATGCAAGATAACCAAATATATAGTCTCCCACTTTCATATTGATTAAGTTTTTATATAGCCGTTTACCATAAAAAACTTCTTCACCTTTTTCAAATAAAGTTTTCCATTCCCAGATTTTAGGATTAGCAGTCACCCACCAAAAATTGGGTTGTGAGTCATAGACTACTTGATTATTACAGACTTTATCCTGAAGCTCTTGAATCTGAGAATGATCATTATTTTGTATAGCTTCCGAGTATTTATTTGCACTTTCATTAGAAATATTTTCTTTTAAAAGAAAGTAAGTAGCAAATTTTTGAACATTCCAAGTTTTACCAGTACCAGGGACTCCATAAACTATAATATTTTGGGTTTTATTAGTAAGATCCAATAATTTTTTGGTAGTTAAAGGTATCGTCGATTCATCACTATCTAGACTAGTATCTTCATGATCAGATTTTATAGGTGATTCATAGTTCTGAGGAAGAAAATCATACAAAAAATACATCATTTGTACTGTATCAAAACCATGAAATTCATTCTGGCTTTCTAAAAATTCTAAAAGCTGTCTATTCTTTGCGTGTAAACCTTCTTTGGGGATTTGATTAAAATATTTCAGAAAATTATCTAGATGTGTTGGATTAGAAATAGGCAAAAAATCATCTGGAAAATATAAAGAAAGAGGTTTAGCCCGAATTGAATTTTTATTCTTGCCTAAATATTCGTCACCAATTTTATCTAAATCATCAAACTGTCTTAATTGAGCCGCTTGAATTATTTTTACTAAACCAGTCTTTAATTTCTGAAAAGCTAATTCGACATCATCAGTTTGAAATAATTGGTTGCATTCCCATTTTCCGTATTTAGCACTCCAATAAATTCCAAATTTAGCTGCACCTCCACCTTTGATACTACCTAGTTTTACCGTTCTAAACTCAATCCAATGACAAAAAGTACTACCAATTTCGCGATCGTGCTTTCCCGCCGCATATTGATCGAGAGTCATTTCTGGCAATTTATCTATAGGAAAACTTTTAACAAACTCTTCCCTTAATTGTTTCAAATCATCAGGCATCACTTTAGGATTTTTTTGCAGCCATTCCTGAAGTGCAACGCGCCAATCTTGATTAGGACTCATACATTTTCTTGATAATATCTAAAATTATTCTTGTTTTTTTTGCCAGCTTGCTATATCTAATATTGAGATGCTTTACTAACTCCAATTCCATTGATTGAGAATTACAAACTGATTCTCTAAGTTATCTCCTGACATCTCAAGATTAGCGATCGCCTTAGCAATAGACTGATAACTCATATTCTTTGAGGTGTCTGAGTCCTGATAGACAGCCAAAATACCCGCATGATTTGGGTTAACTTGATGTAATTCAAGAAAATCATCGCAATTTCTAGTCAGTATTACTCGTTTATGCTGCCTTGCATAGTCAAACACAACACTATCAGGCAAACCACCTAAAGCCGTCTCATTAACCGTAACCACATCATGCCCCACTCCCCGCAACAAATTTACTAAATATTTCGACTGAGAATCTTCATCAAGCAGCAACTTTAGACTCAAAGGAAACTCCTTTCTCTACTAAACGGTAACGCTCCTCATCCGATTCTAACTTCAACAAGTCCTGATGACTTTCACAATAGCGAATAACCTCATCAATAGCATCTTCAGGCAAATCCCAGTTATCAGCAGTCTCTTCAACGGACATTTCATTAGCGATCATGTCTTGCCAAATAGTCGAAGCAAGTAGTTTTTGTCCCTTAACATATAACTGTTTTCGCCAAGGATGATTTCGTTGTGCTAAATATTGCCAATCATCAATTTCAGTCTGATTTTGCAACGACTGAACTAGCGCCGCAATCAGATCGAGGCGATCGCCTTTTGACAATTTATAAGCTTGTTCCTTAAGTTCTTGCAGCAACATGATAAATGCTCCTAAACAATACTGAATCATATTCTAATGCATATTTTGTGCCTAACAAGCACCTTAAAAACTCATGACGAGCCTGTTAGAGTAAAATCAAATTACACAAATCAAAGCTTACCAAAAGTCTAAATTTATTCCTCAAGTTGTCACCCTAGAGCAAGTTTTAGAACTAGCCAACCAACTTTCGTTTGTGGATAAAATTAACTTAATCGAAAAAGTAACCCTTGAAATTTAACGTGAATTGAATATAAAACCTAAGCCTCGTAGATCTTTGCGTGGTTTGTGGCGTGGCGCTAACATCCGCGATGAAGACATTGCCGAAGCTAGAAAAGAGATGTCTGCAACCTTTCCCTGTGAGAGTATTTGATGAGCATTTCCATTTCATACTCCTTGACTATCTGCAAAAATCCCTCTCAATCTATGTATTAGCTTATCACGCTCCTCCTGCTTACTCAAATCACCACAAAGATCAATCGTCGCCGCCGTAATCGTCCCATCTTCTATATCAAACCTAGCTCTAAGTTCTGACATCCCCACCACCTGTGGATAAATCAGCAATACATTCGCACATTTGTAGCGTTGAGCATAGGCATACATTTGATAGAAATCTGCCTGTGAAACACCCAACTTGCGATCGCCTTCTTTCAATCTCTTATACTTCGTATCCATAATCAAAGGGAAGTCGCCCTTTTGACGCATCACCAAATCGGGCTTGAGTTGAAATACTTGCTGATTACTAGTCTTTGCCAGATAACGCACTGCACGTAACGACTGTGGTAACAACTCACAATCCTGTAACTGAGTTGGTAAAATCTTTTGACGATGGCGAGATATGAAACTAATCACGAACTCCTCAAACAGCTTATTCATATCCAACGCAAAAGCAAAAGTCTGGAAATTGCCGCTAGATAATTGCAAACTCTCGTTTTCTAGAAATAAACGCGCCAGATTTAAAAGCGGCTCAAAGCGTTGATTTAAGCGCGTAATGGGAATTAATCGCAAATCTTCAACATTCACCTTTGACAATAAAGTTACTTCTTCCATCCATTGCTGCAAATCATGCAACATTTGCCGATTATGGAAATTGCGCGTTAACTGATACAGTCGCTCCACTACATAACGCAAAACCCGATTTAGTTGATTATCGGCAGTAAATTCATCAAACGTCACCGCGAATAAATGCTTGCGTTCAGGGCGGCGTAGCTGTTCCGTCAAATTCCATTTCCCTTTGAGAACTGGTAAAGTATCACTCACAGACTGGTAGTTACGGAAAGCGCCCCTTTGCCATTCTTCTAAAAGATTCATCGCGAATAATCTTGTCAAAATCTCAAACCAATCGAGATCCTGTTGTGACAGAGAAGATAGAGCATATTGCTTAACACTCAACTGATTCGTATATTCCAGCATATACAGCAAGTTTCGCACTGCTTCTTGCTTTTGTGATGCTGCATAATTGGAGCGATACATTTTCGGCAAAACTTCGACAGTGCGATCGCCTAATCGAAATACACCTACATATTGCCGCGCTTTTAGCTCACGATCGCCATTTTGGATAGTCAAGTCAAATAAGCGATCACCAAGGATTTTTTCTAACTTGGCGATCGCCTCTTGCTCTCGATCCGTCCAATTAAAACCACTACTCAATTCGTATTCAAATAAGGATAATTCCACAAATTTTTGCAAATTGCTTTGATACAGACTGAACTACGGTAAGCCTAGGCAGAAATTGTCACAACCTCTTTGCTATCGTCCGCTTCTAGACAAAGATTAACATAACAAACGAAACGATGATTTTGTGATCACAGCGATCGCCCTTTATATTCACAGAGATTAAAGAGGCAATCGCAATACTTCGATACTAATCCAATGGCAAGGTCATTTTTTAACTTGATACAACCAAGACTGACGACAGCTATACAATTAGGAGTAGTGATAAAAGTTCTTGTAAAAAATTAATGGCTCCCCAACTGCGTATATACGTTCCACCCCACCCACTAATTCGCCATTGGCTGACGATCGCCCGCGAAAAGCATACCCCTGTCCCACTGTTTCGGACAGCCATGAATGAAATGGGTAAATGGCTGACCTACGAGGCAATTCGGGAGTTTCTACCCGTACAGGAGGTGAATGTAGAAACGCCGATCGCGGAAGCGTCAGGACTATTAATTGATGGTTCTGTTCCCTTGGCTTTTGTGCCAATTTTACGGGCAGGGCTGTCGATGTTGGAGGGCTGCCAAACTTTGTTGCCAGCAGCAAGCGTTTATCACTTGGGGCTAGTTCGCAACGAAGAAACCCTTGAGGCTAGTTGCTATCTCAACCGTTTACCAGATCGATTTGCGCCGCAGACACGTATTTTTATTGTGGAGCCGATGATGGCAACGGGCGGCTCAATCATTAGTACCTTAAAAATACTGGCTGAGAGAGGAGCCGATCCCTCACTAATTCGGATTATTAATGCTCTTTGTGCGCCTCCTGCATTGCAACTAATCAATCAGCAATTTCCCGAAGTTCAAATATTTTCAGGATGTATCGATGAAGTCGTTAACGAAAAAGGTTGGATCGTTCCAGGGCTAGGAGATGCTGGTGATCGCTCCTTCGGCACTTAGAAGTAAATAGCTAAGATTGCGGCGCTTTGCGCCGCAATCTTAGCTAAGAAACTTAATTAAAGCCTCGGCTTTGTCCCATGCTGCACCACTTTTGAGAATCTCAGAGGCAAGGCTTACCCCCTCTTTCCAAGTATGCGCCGTGCCGCCGATGCGCAGAGCCAGACCACTGTTAAGAGCCACACAATCACTTTGGGCTTGAGTTCCCTTACCTTGCAAAACTGCTCGCAAAATTTCGGCATTCTCTGCCACATTACCGCCTCTCAAGCTGGCAATTGGTGCATGGGCTAGTCCTAAATCTTGAGGAGCGATCGCATCTTCTGTGACTTGACCATTATTTAAGAAGCAGATATCAGTAATGTCTCCCAGTCCAGCTTCGTCCATTCCTTCGCGACTATGTAAGACCACAGCTTGCTGGCGATCCATTTGCTGTAAAGATTCCGCAAGAGTGCGAGTTAAACTTTTTTGATAAACACCCAATACTTGCGCCGTTGGTTTGAGGGGATTGACAAGGGGACCAATCAAATTGAAGACAGTACGGATACCTAAACTTCTGCGAATAGCCCCCACAGACTTCATGGCAGGATGCCAATTAGGAGCAAATAGAAAGGTAATCCCCACCGCTGGCAGAGCTTCGTAAATCTTTTGAGTAGATGAAGATAGATTAATTCCAATTGCTTCTAAGACATCGGCTGAACCAGAACGACTAGATACCGCCCGATTGCCATGCTTAGCCACAGGAATATTGGCAGCAGCCACCACAAAGGCAACGGAGGTAGAAATATTAAAGGTCGATGCGCCATCGCCGCCCGTGCCGCAGGTGTCGATCAATGGCTTAGAGCGATCGACTATGTGAGCAAATTCGGCTTCTAGCCTTTGTCCTTCACTTTGAGACTGTAATACATTTGCCATCGCCGCCAACTCTGAAGCTACGATTCCTTTAAATTGCAAAGCTGTCAAAATTGCCCCTGATAACTCTGGAGCGATCGCACCTTCTAACCATCCCTGCATCAGTGATGCAGCTTGCTCTGGGGTCAGAGTTTGCCTATCGATAATCTGCTTGAGGAGGTAAGCCCAATTTTGTTCCATGATTTTTGCGAGTAAGAATTTTTTAAAAGCATACAGTGATTTGCCCCATTCGCTACTGTCGCCCGCTATGCGGGCGACAATAACTTAAACAGCTTTATTCCTCTTATCAAATAGAACTATAACTGTTTTCACAATTAGTTTTAAATCGTACCAAACACTCCAATTCTTACGATATTCGATATCATAATTCACTACTTCAGCAAAGGTTCTCACATTTGAGCGTCCATTTACCTGCCATAATCCTGTGATTCCTGGTCTCACATCTAGTCGATTCCATTCCGTATAACGTTCATCATGGTATTCAATCTCTAGCTCGTAGGAATTAATTTCATTGAAGGTAGGGGGGCGTGTTCCCACTAGGCTCATATCGCCAATTAGCACATTCCAAAATTGAGGGAATTCATCAAGACTGGTCTTACGCAGAAATCTGCCTGTCGCTGTTACCCGTGGATCATCGGCATTTTTGAAAAACTTATCATTTGCCTCGATATCGGCATCATCGGATTGAGAACTTGCATCAATTTGATTAGTCACTTTTTTCTTAAGTTGTTCCGCATTTTTGACCATAGAACGGAACTTCCAAATCCGAAAAGGTTTGCTCAGTAAACCACAACGAATCTGCCCAAATAAAATGCCACCTTCGCTTTCTAAGGTAATTGCGATCGCGATCGGAACAAACAGAATTGCAGTGAAGCTAAGTCCAATTAATGCCCCAACAATATCAATTAGCCTCTTAATTGGATTGCGAACAGAAGGATGTACAGGCACGCTCGGATCAACGTCAATCCAAGGAAATATAAATTTTAAAACTGGGTAAAAAATGCGTAAAACTGGGGTCTGAAGGAGGTGTCGCTGCAATCTAAATAAGAACAGATTAAAGGGGGTAATGTTACTAACCTTTGTCTTTTGAATTGATTCAGCAAACCGAAAAGTATTACTCTCATGTTCCATGACAAAGAGATTGCTAAGGGAAGAAAGCCCAATTAATTCACGCATAGCCTCACCGACACTCCATAGGATTAGCTCGGTTTTATTAAGTGTCGAGATTCTCAAACAGTTAGTTAGAACCCCTAGTCCTGCACTATCGATTACAGTGGTGTGACTCATATCGATAATGATTTTGGGATAATATTCATCGGGATTGCAAATGGATTGAAAGTCGTTGAAGAACTGCCTTGCCGTAGAGAAATTGAGATTTTCAGGGCAGAAAATAAACGCGACTTGCTCGAAGGTGACAACTGATGCTTGTTTGTAGTCACGACTATGGCGTAACTGGGAATCTTTATCGCTGACGGGAATGTATACGGCTTTGGGATGGAGAGCAGCGATCGCTTCACTCCTAACCACAATTAGGTCAAGGAGTTGGGATTTCATCAAAAGCCATGCAGGTAAGCCCACATTTTGAAAGCGAGTCTTGGACTCGATGTAAACAATTTTGCTGCCACAGAACCATTTCGCTAAGATCAAGTATGGCAAAGAAAAGCCTGAACCAGTGGAAATGACGACATCAGGCTTATGCTGGGAGACAACTTTAACCGCAAGGATACAGTTGCGAATAAAATTTATGGGGTTGTCTTTGATAGGCACATATCCCCAATATTTGATGGGATCTTCGATGATTTCCTCAGTTATGGGACTGCGGACTGATACCCAGAGGCGATCGCTGCAAGTTTGCCAAAAATCTTTAAGGCTCAGCATGTAGCGAAAGTAGCCACCTCCTGAGCAGACAAGCATGAGCTTTTGCGGTTGATAGCGCTCCTGTAGATATTCGCACAATTGGGTTTCGTCTACCTTGGGAGAGACTCTTGACGTTTGCTGCAACTTTATAAACTTGACCAAATCCCCAGGGGAACGGGCGATCGCGATACCTCGCCGCTCAAAGTCATCAGCGACTTCCATTTGGTGATTGTCGATATATTCGCGAAACCTCTGTAGTCTGGGAACTAACACATAGGGAGTATCTTTATCTTCTAAAAATTGGGCAATTACCTCATCACAGTGACTGATGATCAGAGTTGCTCTATCAACAAATTTGAGAAAGTCCGATTCATTGAGCTTACGATAGGCTCTAGCTCCGTCGGGCAAGTAAGTAGAAGCACCGTACTGGACGATGATTTCTTCATCAATCAATTGATACTTCACCAATAGCTCTATCCAATGCATCAATGCATTAAACTGATACTGCTCTGTACCAACTGTCACTAAAAGCATATCTTGAGCCTAATTCTACTGAAGTCTAAAGTTCATAATATTTAGAGCCTACACAAAAGCATTTTAAAACCCTTAATTTTGCTAGGGGCAATGCAGGGATTGTCTCTACTCGCTTTCTGAGTAAGCTCTGATACTAGTGATTGATTACGCTGATAATAGTATCGCTAAAACTACCAGCATGAGACTATCAAACACTACAATAAAAGTTATAAATGACAGAAATACGCGCAGAATATCTAAATCTATGCCAAAAGCTACTTGGAATGGGGCAACCTTAGCAGAGAGCGATCGCTGCGAGGTTGTCGATGGTAATCAGTATTTTCCCCCTGATTCTATAAATATGGAATATTTTAAGCCTAGCAGTACGCATACTACTTGTGGCTGGAAAGGCGTGGCTAGTTACTACAGCCTTGAGGTAAATGGCGAAACCAACAAGGATGCGGCTTGGTATTACCCAGAACCAAAGGATGCCGCGAAGAATATTAAAGGCTATATCGCGTTTTGGCGTGGTGTCAAAGTACAAGCCTAAAGAAAAAGCCCGCCAGAGGCGGGCTTTTTCTTTAGGCTTGTACTGAGCGAAGCGACTCAGTGCAGCGCTTCGACTTCGCTTAGCCATCGATGGCTGAGCGAAGTCGAAGCCCGCGTTGGCGTAACTGGAGAATGGACTCGGTATAGGGCGCTGCGGGGTAAAACTCGCAATACTTCTTCAGAGGTAGTCGTTCCCGAATTAAGCTTGGCGATCGCAGCTATCCTAAAGGAATTAAATTCAATCTCGTTGAGATAGCGATTCATTTGCGTGATTGTCCCTTCATAGATGAGTTGCCGAAAAGCATCATCGATATCAATTAATTCGACAACGGCTTCCCGTCCGATATAGCCTGTAAAAAAGCATTTTTCGCAACCTTTGCCCTTACGCCATTGGCTCGGCTCGATATCTTCAGCGCTGAGTTTGAGACTTTGCAGTTCTAAAAGCGTGGGCAGGTGGGCAACTGCACAGTGAGGACAGTTTTTGCGGACAAGGCGCTGAGCGACTACACCCAATAGGGCATCACTGATTAGCCCAGGATCTGGCCCCAAATCTTTGAGCCGAGGAATGGCGCTCGCAGCGTCATTGGTATGCATTGTCGAAAGTACTAAATGCCCCGTGAGGGCGGCTCTTACTACTGTTTCCGCCGTTTCATGATCGCGGACTTCCCCCACCATCACAATGTCAGGATCTTGGCGTAAAATAGCCCGTAAACCTGCGGCAAATGTCATTCCTGCTGGCTCACAGACTTGAGTTTGGGTAATATTGGGTAAAATGTATTCCACAGGATCTTCGACAGTGATCACATTGACGTGTTCTTGCGCGATCGCTTGCAAACTGGTGTAGAGAGTACTGGTTTTGCCCGATCCTGTGGGTCCTGTCATGATGATCAGTCCTTGGGGTTGCCGCAGCCAACTGTCGTATATTTTGAGGGCGCGATCGCTAAAGCCAAGTGCTTCTAGGTTATTGGAAAAAGGATTATCACGGGGTAGGAGTCGAATTACGGCTTTTTCGCCACAGACGCAGGGTAAGGTACTGACCCGCATATCGAGATTGAGATGTAGGCTGTCATCATTGGTATATTCTTTGCCAATGCGTCCATCTTGGGGGCGGCGACTATCGGCAATGTCCATGTCCGACATCACTTTCAGCGCCACGATAATTTTACGGCTGATTTCGAGGGGAAGGGTTTTGATGTCGCGCAAAATGCCGTCAATACGAAAGCGCACCCGCAAGCCTTTGGGGGTTGGCTCTAGGTGAATGTCACTGGCTCGATGTTGCAAAGCGATCGAAATGAGGGCATTGATCCGCCGAGTTTGATCGACAGCCTGTGATAGATAGAGGTCAGTAACTTCGCCAATGTCTGATTGCTCAGTTTCCCCTGTGAGGGGATTGATGGGTTGCGTGGCGTGGATGGCATTGGGACTGGGGATATTTTGGCGGCGAAACCATTTGCGGTAGCTGTCAGTCGTCACCATGATTACCCTAACTTCAGTCAAGGTGCGATCGCTAATCAACTTAATTACTTCATGGGTCAGTAGTTGAGGACTACCTATATAAAAACAATTGCGCCACAGTAACAGTGGAATCACTGGTGGCAATAAATTACGGTCTTCAAATTCACGAAAAAAGCGCTGGGTCAGTTCTTGGTCGAGGGAACCCAAGCTCACATTCCCCTCTAGATCAACGAGCAAGTCTATGGCTTCCTTGCAGGAAGCGATCTTGCCGCTAAGTAAGCGTTTCCAAACTGATTCCCCAACTGACTGCCCCAGAAATTGACTCATACTTTTTTAATTTTTTTAGTTACAGCCTGTTATCCCAAATCAAGAAATGGCTAAACCTAGAGATCTGTCCCGCCCGCGCAGCGGGCGGGACAGCTTCTGGTTTTAATTTTAATTATTGGTAGGCTTGGTGATCCCTTGCGCTCTTAAAAGAGCTTCAACTTCATCGGCGGGCATTGCCTTATAAAAGAAATGTCCCTGTATGCGATCGCACCCTAATACTCTTAATAGATCAACCTGCTCCTGTGTCTCTGCACCTTCCGCAATTACCGTCAAGTCCAGACTATGGGACAGATTGATCAGTGAGCTGACAATCACCCGATCATGTTCATTATGCGTGATGTATTCAATAAACACACGGTCAATTTTGAGTGTGTCAATCGGTAAGTTTTTAAGATAGCTAAGGGAAGAATATCCTGTTCCAAAATCATCAAGGGACAATTTAATGCCCATATCTCTAAATTGATTTAATAAAATTACCCGTTCTTCGACCTGATTCATCATGATGCCTTCGGTGATCTCTAATTCTAGGTACTGGGGATCAAATTGGGTTTCATCTAATATTTGTTTTAAGCAATCAAAGCAATCCCTTTGCTGCAATTGTTTAATCGACAAGTTAACACTAATTTGGACTGGCGGTAGTCCGAGTTCTTGCCAAGCGATCGCCTGCAAGCAAGCCCGTCGTAGTACCCAATTGCCGATCGCAATAATCAATCCCGTTTCTTCAGCGAGGGGGATAAATTTACCAGGGGGAATAGAACCAAGAGCTACATGTTGCCAACGCAATAAAACCTCGACTCCTACGATTTTTCCTGTTTTCAGCTCAACTTGTGGTTGAAAGTAAAGAGACAGTTCTTTGTTTTCTAAGGCTCTTCGCAAATTATTTTCCATCACCAATCGCTGGAAACTTTGCTCTTGCATATTGGAAATATAAAACTGAAAACTGTTGCGTCCTTCAGCTTTGGCTCGGTACATTGCCATATCAGCGTTATGAACTAAAGCTTCAACGTCATTGCCATGATCTGGGTAGACACTTGCGCCCACACTGGTGGTTATATGTAGCTCATGCCCCCCACAGCTAAATGGCAAAGTCAAAGTCTGAATCATCGACTCAGCGATCTGAGCAACCCTATCATTTGAGTCGATATTTCGCACAATGACTGTAAACTCGTCGCCACCCCAACGCACTAATAAGTCATCTGATCGCATCAGCCCCTTCAGCCTTGCGCTAACTGCTTGTAACAACAAATCACCAACATTATGTCCAAGGGATTCATTGATCAATTTAAAGCAATCAATATCTAAAAATAGAACCGCAAACTTTTGTGTTTTTAGCTCAGTTTTGGCAACAATTTTTAGTAAGTACTCATGCAAGTACTTACGATTAGGCAATCCTGTCAGCGCATCATAGTGAATTTGGTAAGAGATAATGGCTTCAGCTTGCTTTTGCTTAGTGATATCCGAAATATGCATTCGGATTACTTCATTCCAAGGCATGAAGTGAATTGTTTCTTCAAATACTTTGCCATTGATCGTAACTTCGCGAATGAAGATATTTCTGACAGGGTTAACAAGGGGTACAAGCTGTGCCAGTAACTCTTGTAGTAATGGATGTTGAACCTGTAGGCTATCTAGATCAGGAAATTGCGATAAAGCTGCAGGATTTAGATAAAGAACTTTTCCCACTAGATTTAATTCGATAATTGGCTGGGGGTTAAGCTCAGGGGAGGAAATAAATTGATTGATTGTCTCGCGAATACGGATCGGTATATCCTGCCCTGCGATCGACTGTAAAGGTGAAAACTGGACAAAATGAAGCTCCCCAGATAACTGACTAGCAACGTTGCTAGCTACTGATTGCGCTTCTCTTGTAGAGTTAGGGAGAGTGCTGACAATCTGATAAACCGCCCGAGTATCTTTACTAAAGAGAATTTCATCACCGTGGGAAAGCACATGGGAGAGGCGTTTTTTACCATTGACTAAAATTCCGTTTGTACTTCTGGTGCCATTGAGATTGCCATCGATAATCCGAAACAGGTACGACTTTTTTTTAGGATCGGCGATCGCGAGTAAGGTGGCATGGTGTCGAGAAACTAGATTTGAGCGCAAGACAATTGAACTCTCAAGGCTACGCCCAAGGGAATAGGTCACGTTATGCAAAAGGAAATTACGAAAACCCTTTGGGTCTTCAACCGTAAGTACGTGATGAAGCTTATCTTTGATAGTAAGAGTCGATAACTCCTCTGATCTCACCTGAATAATTTCCCTTAATAACGAGATTTAAGCAATTAGTCTTGAATCTGCAGTTTTTTTGATATTTGAAGGTAATCCCATTGAATTTGGCGTATTTAGCCAATATTAAGAAAATTAGTCTACATGATTCCATCTTAGGCTATTCAAATTTATAAATCTATATGATTAGTTCCCCTCTATCTAAATATGTTTTCTAGATTATGGTAATCCCATACAGTCCATTGAGGATTTAAATACTCCAGAAAATCTTTATGGCTGTCGCTAATCTTATATAGTGCTTTCCAATCAAGCAAGTTACAAAGGTTTGTTTCCCCGCCTTTGGCGGGGAAACAAACCTTTTGCATAAGATTAGTAATGGTTTTCCAATAAAGAAATGGCGTAGCCATTTCTTTATTTGGCACTACTATAAATAACTAAGCGCAGCTAAATATAAAATCCTAAAACCTTTGTTGCAAGCCAAAGGTTTTAGACCAGCTACTTAGTGATGATCTGATAGTGAGTATGCCCATGTCGGAAATATTGGGGGATAAGCTTGACCGATGGACGAGTATACGCCATACCTTTCAAAGCATCTGGGGATATGAAGACCTGCGACCGTCTCAGCGCCAGATTGTGGCTAGTCTGATCGATGGGCAGGATTGCTTGGCAATTATGGCAACAGGTGGTGGCAAATCCATTTGCTTTCAGTTGCCTGCAATCTTAGATGAAGGCTTAACTATAGTAATTTCGCCGCTTTTAGCCCTGATGGAAGATCAGGTTCGAGATTTGCAAGCTCGCAACTTGCCTGCGGCGTGTTTACATAGCAATCAGCCCCAAGCTACTCGCCGCCACATTCTCCAAAATCTTGCCAACACAAGACTGCTCTATATTTCGCCAGAGACTTTACTAAGTCAGCCCGTTTGGGAAAAGCTCAGCGATCGCCATTTGAAAATTAGAGGGATCATGCTTGATGAAGCCCATTGCCTAGTGCAGTGGGGAGATGCTTTTCGCCCTAGTTATCGTCGTCTGGGAGCCGTGCGAAAGGTGCTGATGGCTCAAAATCCCGATCAGCCCCCGATCTCCTTGGCAGCTTTTACAGCAACCGCCGACCCCAAAACCGCGATCGAGTTACAAACTTGCTTGCAAATGTCTAACCCCCAAATTGTCCGCACCAGTCCCTACCGTCCTCATCTTAGTCTGCGTGTGGAGATCGCTTGGACACCCGCAGGGCGCAAGTCCCGCACCCTCAAATTTATCCGCGATCATCAAGGGCAGTCAGGGCTGATCTATGTCCGTAGTCGGCGTGATGCGGAGATATTAGTGGACTGGCTACAAGCTCATTCTTTTAAAACGGCGGCTTACCATGCAGGACTGCCACCCCAAGAACGCCGCCATATTGAGCAGCAATGGCTCACTAATCAATATTCTTTTGTAATCTGCACTTCTGCGTTTGGACTCGGTATTAATAAGCCCGACACCCGTTGGGTGCTACATTTTCAGCCGCCCTTGACTCTTTCAGAATATATTCAAGAGATCGGACGGGCGGGGCGTGATGACCAGCCTGCGGAGGCTTTGATGTTAGTCAGTGAGCCAACGGGACTGCTCGATGATAGCGATCGCCAAAGAGTAAATTTCTTTTTAGAACAGCAACAAAAAATTCAACAACAAGCCCTAGCACTTTTGCCAAAACTACCGCGACGAGGCAATTTCAATGCCGTTAGTCAGCAATATCCTCAAGGGGCGATCGCCTTGAGTCTGTTACATCGGGCTGGTCAATTGACATGGCTGACTCCCTTTGAATATGAAATTAAGGGATTGGCTAAGGATTTAACCAGCTTCAAACAACAAACAGGCTATCAAGATGCAATTGTGCAAATGCAAGCTTATATTCGACTAAGTGGTAAGAGTAGCGATGATCGTTGGGCTTTTTTACTGAAAAACTTTGGTTTTGAGCAAGAATCTAAGTTACTGCTAGAATTTAAGAGCTAACTTAATTTTTCTTTACAACAGGGAAATATACGTGTCGTCAACGGCTATTCATCGGATCAATCTCGAAAATCCACTTACCGATGCCTCTTCTACATCACAAACTGAACTTCCGTTTACTTTCCAAGATGTTAAAGGTGCTATTCCTACTGAATGCTTTAATCCCAATGTATGGCGATCGCTCGCCTATTTTTTTGCCGATACGGCGATCATTGTCGGTTTATATGCAGCTGCTGTTTATATTGATGCTTGGTGGTTTTATCCAATTTTTTGGTTTGCTACAGGTACGATGTTTTGGGCTTTCTTTGTGGTCGGACATGACTGCGGACATGGCTCCTTCTCCCGTTTAAAATGGCTCAACAATCTAGTTGGACATCTCACCCATATCCCGATTTTAGTTCCCTATCATGGCTGGCGGATTAGCCACCGCACCCATCACCAAAATACAGGCAATATCGACACCGATGAGAGTTGGTATCCTGTAACCGAAAGTCAATACAAGGCGATGGATTGGATTGGTAAATTCATCCGTTTTGATGCTCTCTTATTTGCTTATCCCCTTTATCTATTCAAGCGATCGCCTGCTCGTACGACAGCTTCCCATTTCGTTCCTAATAACGACTTGTTCCGTGAATCAGAAACCAATGACATTCTTACTAGCAGCATTCTTTGGGGATTGATGGTTGTCTTTTTAGGATGGTTGGGATTCACCTATGGATTTCTATTCTTATTCAAGTTCTATATTGTTCCTTATCTAATTTTTGTCGTGTGGCTAGATCTAGTTACCTACCTCCATCATACCGAGTCTGACATTCCTTGGTATCGGGGTAAGAACTGGTACTTCCTCAAAGGTGCGCTCTCCACGATTGATCGTGACTATGGCATATTTAACAATATCCATCACAACATCGGAACCCATGTAGCTCACCATATCTTCATTGGCATTCCCCACTATCACCTCAAAACTGCTACTGAAGCAATTAAGCCTGTATTGGGTGATTATTATCGAGTTTCCACTGTGCCTATTTGGAAGTCTTTCTTTACTTCTCAAAAGGCTTGTCAGTACGTCCCTGATAGTGGTAGCGAAGTTTATTACACTAATCGACCTACCGCCTAGGATTATCTAGCGCTTGGCGCTAATAAGAGAGGGTTGCAGTGCCTTGCACTGTAACCCTCTCTTGGTTTTCTGCCTAGATTATGCTTCACATTTTTTGGGTTCCTAATTATAATGTAAGGGTTCTGCAATTTAATAAAGAACTAAATTTTTACTGGCGTGGCAAATCTCCGCTTGCAAAAATCGGTTCTTAAAACCCATAGCTCACATTTATTTATGGAGGCAACTTAAATATATGGCAACCGAAACTATTACTCGTTCCCAAACCATACGCAAAATCGCTCCAAGATATAGAGTCCTGCTGCATAACGACGATTTCAACTCAATGGAGTATGTTGTCCAAACCTTAATGCAAGTTGTAAATGGGCTAACCCAACCTCAAGCCGTAGATATTATGATGGCAGCCCATGCTAGTGGCTGCGCCTTAGTGATTACCTGCGTGCAGGAACACGCTGAGTTTTACTGTGATGCCTTACAGAGCAAAGGCTTGACTAGCACCATTGAACCAGAGTCATAGAAAAAATTTTAAAAGGCTAACAAAGTTAGCCTTTTAAAATTTTTTGGGGGTTTATTCGATTCTAAGTTTAGAAATAGATAAGTAGCTGGGCATAAATAAACCTAAAACCAAAAGGTGTACCGCCCGCATAGCAGGCGGTACACCTTTTGGTTTCAAATAAGAGTTGGGGCGTCGACTTCGCTCAGCCAACTTGTAATGCTGGCTGAGCGAAGTCGACGACTCTTCTAAATATTTAAAATTGCTATATTTAGCAAAACTCAAGAATTAGTGGTGCGAAGCTTCGCACCACTAATTCTTAGAGAGAAAGCGCAAAGCGCTGTAATATTTATGGCAAATAGCGAATCTTGATTGTGAATTTTCAACGCCTAGACTCTTACCCCGCACCAGTTCGGATTATTTTATTTCTACTAACCCTACTGCTGCTGTGGCTGCCGATCGCTGCACCGCTGTATTTAATCTATGGGGAATCAGTGGGTGTCGGCTTAACTATATTGCTGTACTGCGGTTTTCTAGGATTAATTGGCATATGGGGTCGTAAGGTTTCCCAGTATCCGCACCCCTATCGCTACTATGGATTATCTTTTACGAAAAAGAATGGGCTGGATTTTCTAGGTGGCTGGGGACTGGGGACGATTACTTTAATTATTTTCTATGGTTTGCAGGTGAGCTTAGGATGGCTCGCCGTTCAGACTACCAGTTGGCAAGAACCATTGCCAGCTAAGCTTTTGCCTATGTTGGGAGTGTATTTTGTCGATTGGCAAGGGGCGATCGCTCCAGGGATGTTGACTTCGCTAGGGGTTGGCTTTGCTGAAGAGATGCTATTTCGTGGCTGGATACTTTCAGAGCTAGAAAGGGACTACTCACCGCGCACTGCTTTGATTGGGGCAAGTTTAGTATTTGCGATTTTGCACTTTATTAAGCCCCTAGATTTGATTTTGGCGACATGGAGTCAGTTTGCAGGGCTAGTGATGATGAGCGTAGTTTTGGTGATCGCAAGGCGCAGATGTGAGGGCAGGCTCGGCGTGGCGATCGGGCTGCATGGGGGCTTAGTTTGGTGTTATTACATTGTGAATACAACCCATTGGCTTAAGCCCACAGGGGTTGCTCCTGAGTGGGTCACAGGGATTAGCGGCAACCCGATCGCTGGAATCATGGGGCTTTTATTTTTAATCGCGATCGCGATCGGGTTTACTCGTCTCAAAAGGTAGGCGAAGCTTTGCGGTTGCTACATTTTAATAATTAGCAATGCGCCGCACCGCTAATTATTAAAATAACTATTGCCACAATCGCCACAAATGTATATGATTGTATTCGCCTAGAAAACAGCTAAGCAATGGGTCGATGCCCGAGTGGTTAATGGGGGCGGACTGTAAATCCGCTGCGTAAGCTACGTTGGTTCAAATCCATCTCGGCCCATAAAAAAATGAACGTCTCACTTCGTGAGACGTTCATTTTTTTATGCAAAAATTTGCTTTAGCGCTGAATCAATATCAGGATATTTAAACTTGAACAGATTTAGCTCTGCTTTTTTGGGTAATACTTTTTGACCATCAAGCAGAACCGTCGCACCTTCACCAAATACCAAGATCAACGCCGCCGCAGGAACGGGTAAAAAAGCAGGGCGTTTAATTGCCCTAGCAAATGAAACTGTAAACTGCTCATTGGTTACAGGCTGAGGCGCTGTGCCGTTTAGGGCATCGGACACTTGAGGATTAGCGATCGCATAAATAATCAACTCAACCAGATCATCGCGATGAATCCACGAAAACCATTGCTTGCCGCTGCCGATTTTGCCGCCGCCGCCAACTTGAAAAATTGGCAACATTTTGGCGATCGCTCCGCCCATGCCTAATACAATTCCCGTTCTCAGTTTGACTAGACGCACTCCCAAGCCCGTGACCACATCAGCCTCCGCTTCCCAGTCTTTGCAAATACTGGCGAGAAAGTCATCGCCCGCGTAGCTATATTCATCAAAGGACTTATCAAGACTTGTGCCGTAGTAACCGATCGCTGAAGCACTGATCAAAACTTGCGGCTTAATTTCTGCTTGGGCGATCGCTTGAACCAAGACTTTTGTGGTTAAAATACGACTATCTCGGATTTGCTTTTTTCGAGTTTCTGTCCACCGAACACCCGCAAGAGGTTCACCAGCAAGATTAATTACCGCATCACATCCCGATATTGACTTACTCCATTCTCCTAACTCGAATGGATTGTACCCAATTACTTCTACGGGGGAAATCGTTTTGGCAAATTGGCGACTTGCCTTGTCAGCGTTACGCGCTAAGACAATGACGCGATCACCTCTTTTTTGCAAGTTCTCAACTAATTTGGAACCAACAAAACCTGTAGCACCAGTCACAACAATTTTCATATTATATTTTGCTTAAATCACTTAAAAATTCTAGCCATAGAATCAGCACTTTCTCTTGGGCTGAGTCGGCAATTCCCTCTATGGGACTGATTTTACTATAGCGTTTTCCAATCTAGTGCAGTATAGAGGTATTGCTCCCTTTTTATTTATTAAGTAGCTAGGTACACTGAAAAGCCAAAACCTGTGGCTCACGCGCAGCGTAATTTACGGGTTTGGCTTTCAAGGCACAAGCACTGTAGTTACAGTAGTCACACTTTTGTGAATCGGTATTACTTATAAGTAAACTAAAATCCAAGAAAATTGTTCCGCCTGCTATGCGGGCAGAACAGTCTCTGGTTTTAACTTGGTATTTCAAGGTAGTTTGTAAAGAGAAAAAGCTTAAATTTTTCCCTATGCAGGGGGGAGGTAGAGGGTTAAAAAACTTCTTAAACACGCTATTAGCAACTTAATTGCTTGAAAGCTGCTATATTTCCAACGACCTAGCTGTTGGAAATAGTAATATCAATCTTTAGCTGAATTTTAAGTAACTAGGCACAAGTAACCTAAAAAACAATAGTATTGTTCCATCCGTTACACGGGCGGCGCAACCCCTAGCTTTAGGTTCTGATTACGCTGAGATAATTAATAGCTACAAATATTCAGATTAGTCAATTATTTTAATGCGAAAACCAGTTCGCCATCACCACCATGGATAGCTCTCAAAAGCCCAAATTGCTAATTGTTGATGATGAAGTTGATAACCGTGAACTACTTCAGCGTGTTTTTTACAAGAAGTATCAAGTCTTGCAAGCCAAAAATGGATTTGAAGCGCTAATTATTCTTGAGAAAGACCCTGATATTGGGGTGATTATTTCCGATCAAAGAATGCCAATGATGACTGGCACAGAGCTACTTAGCCAAGTTGCCGAAGCTTATCCTGATACCTTAAGAATTATCTTAACGGCGCATACCAATATTTCTGATCTAGTGGAAGCGATCAATCAATCGCAAGTCTTCAAGTTTATTACTAAGCCCTATGAAGTAGAAGACTTGATACATGTAGTCGATCAAGCTTCAGAAATTCATCGGTTATTAAAATCTAGAACCTCTAAACTGCGTACTGAGCTAGAAAGTGCAGAAGCAAAATATAAAATTATCTTTGAAAATGCGATCGAAGGAATCTTTCAGACAACCCTAGAAGGACGCTATATCATCGCCAATCCGATGCTGGCTAAGATCTATGGCTTCCCATCGGCAGAAGCCCTGATTCACGATGTTACTAATATCGCTAACCAGATCTATGTAAATCCATCGCGTCGTCAAGAATTTATTGATTTTCTTCGCCATCATGACACGATATCTAACTTTGAGTCTCAGGTATATCGCCGTGATGGAACGAAAATCTGGATCTCAGAAAATGTCAGGGCTATTCGTAATCAGCAAGGAACTCTCGTCGGGTTTGAAGGCACTGTCCAAGATATTTCTCAGCGCAAACGTGCTGAGGAAGAGTCTCAACTCTTGCAGTCTTTAACTTTAGATATTAGTGCTGCTAATGACTTTCAGTCGGCTTTGGAAATCGCGCTTAGCAAAATCTGTCAGTTTACGGGCTGGGAATATGGGGAGGCTTGGATACCTTCGGAAGACAATCTGATGCTGGTGTGTAGTCCTGCTTGGTACAGCAGTATTGAGGGGCTAGAAAGCTTTCGGAAAACCAGTGAGAAGATCTCATTTGCTACGGGGATTGGTTTCCCAGGGCGAGTATGGGAACATCAAAAACCTGAGTGGATTTGGGATATTAACCTAGAGTCAGAAGCGAATTTTCTTCGCAAATATGCGGCGCTAGATAGCGGGCTGAAGTCAGGCTTAGCCATACCTGTGAGTGACGATACTAGTGTTGTGGCGATCGTGCTTTTTTTCACGGAATCACCAAACGATGGCGATCAGCATCTGGTCGGACTAATCAGCGCGATCGCGATGCAGTTAGGTTCATTAATGCGGCGTAAGCATGATGAAGAGGCTTTGCGTACTATGAATGAGGAACTAGCCCTTGCCCGCGATCGCGCCCTCGAAGCCAGCCGCACCAAAAGTACTTTTGTGGCAAATATGAGCCATGAACTACGCACACCTCTCAATGCGATTATTGGCTACAGCGAAATGCTACAGGAAGATGCCGCTCTGCTGGGGCTAGAAGATTTTGAAGAAGATCTTCAAAAAATTTATCGTTCTGGTCATCATCTGTTGGATCTCATTAATGACATTCTCGATATGACTAAAATTGAAGCTGGTAAGTTAGAGATTTATTTCGATGACTTTGACGTATGGGGACTCATTCAAGAAGTCTGTAGTACGATTCAGCCATTATTACTCAAAAATAACAACCAGTTAGATGTTAATTGTGCGTCGCACCTTGGGGGTATTCGCGCAGACATGACACGCTTGCGTCAAGTTTTACTGAATGTTTTGAGCAATGCCTGTAAGTTTACTAAATCTGGAAGAATCAGCGTTGATGTCAGCCGTAGCTACTCTTCACAGGGAGAAGTTTTTATATTCCTAATTAGCGACACAGGTATAGGCATCAGCCCCGAAAATCTCCAAAATCTATTTCAACCCTTTACTCAAGCAGACAGTTCCACGACGCGGCAGTATGGTGGCACAGGGCTAGGACTGGCGATTAGTCAACGTCTATGCCAGATGATGGGTGGGGATATATTTGTCAGTAGTGAACTGGGCGTAGGGTCAACCTTTAGAGTCTGTCTACCAGCTAACTGTGAGCAAGCAAGCAAGAATGTCCAATCAATAACCTATAAAAATCTGACCGATCAGAACTACCAACCCTCTAGCCATATTTCTGATAAGCAAAGGGATATTCCAGCAATTTTAATTATTGATGATGAGCCCATCGTCCATGAATTGATCAAAGGTCATTTGTCCCACTTTGGTGTATCGATCTATTCTGCTTTTAATGGACAAGAAGGATTGGAATTGGCGGATCAAATTCTGCCTAAGGCTATCATTTTAGATGTGCAAATGCCTTCTATGTCTGGTTGGGAAGTTCTTAAGATTCTAAAATCACAGTCCTTAACGTCGGGGATTCCCATTATTTTGTTGACTACCGATGATGAGAATGTAGAACATTACGAAATTGGTGCTAATGATTATCTATTCAAGCCCATTGATCGCGATCGCTTGATTAATAAGATTGAAAAATATCGCTCAGAAAAAGAAGACTTCTCCGTTTTGGTAATTGAAGATGACTGGAATGTGCGCTCAATGCTGCGGCGAATGCTGGAGAAAGAGAATTGTCTGGTTGCTGAAGCTGCCGATGGATATGAAGCCCTTAAGGTAATGGGTGAAAATCTACCACAATTAATTCTGTTGGATTTGACTATGCCCAATGTGGATGGTTTTGAATTTATCCATTTATTGCGACTGACTCAAGGAATTACTTCTATTCCAATTATTATCATTACGGCTAAAGATTTAACTGAAGCCGATACCGTGAGACTTAGTGGGTCAGTGCAAAAGATTTTACAAAAAAATAGTTTTAATTCCTCCCAATTATTTGCGGAAATTGGACAACGACTGCAAGCCTTGGGAATTTTGTGATTTTGATGTGATTTTTATCTGTGTCGCCCGCTACGCGGTTGGCACAAGTTTGTTTTTGTATTTAGTGATGCGGCGCGAAGCGCCGCATCACTAGGCTCTTTGGTATAAAAAACTGATTTTGGGGTTTTCAGTACAAAGCTCTGTAACAGTCATCCCAAATATCGGTAAAATGTTTGCATAAATTGCTGCTACCAAACGCTGCTTACCTTTCCGCGCCCCAGACTATAGCCATTTAAATGCCAAACACCAACATTAGTAATCTCTCGAACCTTGACATAGATGTCCGTACTGAGTCAGCATCTAAACCCATTGACCAGATCCTCATTCATCCACGTGCCATAGTTCATCCACGCGCCAAAATAGGTTTAGGTACAGTAATCGGAGCTGATGCAATTATTGATGAATTTGTGGAAATTGGCGATCGCTGCGAAATTCGAGCTAGGGCGATCGTCACAGGGCATACCAAAATAGGCAACGATAATCAAGTCGGCTATGGGGCAATTGTAGGTTCGGAGCCTCAAGATACTTCTTACAAAGGTGCAGTTAGCTTTGTCGAAATTGGCGATCGCAATGTATTTCGGGAATATGTGACCATCAATCGCGGTACTGCCGAAGGCTCAAAGACCTCAATCGGCAATGACAACTTATTTCTCACAGGCGCTCATGTCGCCCACAACTGTAGTATCGGCAATCGTATCACTGTCGTTAATAATGTTTTGTTAGCGGGCTATGTGGAAGTTCAAGACTATGCCTTTATGGGTGGTGATGTGGTAGTGCACCAATTTACGAGAGTTGGAGCCTATGCAATGGTGCGTGGGCAGACGCGCCTCGGTATGGATGTTCCTCCTTACTGTATGGCAGTGGATACAAATATGGTGTTGGGGTTAAATAGCCTTGGGCTACGCCGCAATGGTTTTAGTCACGAACGCCGCCGCGCTATTCTTGATGCTTACAAAATTATCTACAAATCCCATCGCAATCGCTCCCAAGCGATCGCCTTTTTAGAGTCCACATCCGACTATGCTGATAATCCTGACATTAAGCTATTTTGTGATTTCATCAAGTCTAGCCGCCGAGGGGTTTGCAAAGTCTATGAAAAGGGCATAGGACGAGTCGAAGAGGAGCGGGATTAGAAGTAATATTTAATCCCAGAAAATAGTTGTGGGTGGCTTTGCCACCCACAACTATTTTCTGGGATTGCTACTTATTTTTTAAAAACTTATTGACAATAATAATCAATAAGTTTAAGGTATAAACACAAATGAAGTTCTGAATCGGAAGTTTGACTCAGCCCCGTTTCATTGTTCATAGTTCAAATGCGTTGACAGTGATAGTTAGTTAAGGAAGGTTTTACAGAGATTGCTGAACCACATTTGTGCATGACCTGTCTTAGCTAGCTATCCTTTCCTTATTTAAAAAACTACCTTGATAGCGCGGCGAATCCACTCCATCAAAAATTGTTTTTTAGTTTACGGCTTAGCCTCAGTCTATACAGAAGTTATTAATAATTAATTTCAATAAATCTATGACCCTCAGACAAACCCCATCTCCTCAAGTTGTGGCTATTTGCACCAGTCAGTCTCTACGCCGATTTGACTTGCCATTGCTGCGATCGCTATCTCGGCAATATACGGTCGCCCAGTGGGAATATTGTCAAAACGTCGATCAGCCAGTGGATCTAAATTTGGCGATCGCGGGTTTACATGAATTTATCCAAACTTGCCAAGACAAGGTGCATCTAGTGGGGCATGGGATTGCAGGGCTAATCGGCTGGCTGTATGCCAAACAATATCCTGAGCAAGTGCGATCGCTAACCATGTTGTCCACAGGCGTTGATCTGGCTATTAGTTGGCATAGTCACTACTATGAGCAGCGTCAACTAATTAGCTGTAGCCGCGAAGTAATGCTAAAGCGAACCGCCTTTTACCTGTTTGGATATCGAGACAAAGAAATGTTGTGTTGGTTAGCTGACCTACTCCAGCAAGATCTGGATAATTCCCTAGTGCCACATTCGTTATTTGCGCCTGTCCATATTGCGCCATCGACTATTTCTGTACCCATGCTAGTTTGTGGTGCGATCGATGATTATGTTGCAGGCGGCTCAAACTCCTATCAAAAATGGAAACAGCATCTCAAAGATAGCGATCGCCTATGGTTGAGCAACCACGGCAAACATTTCTTCCATTATTCTCAATGGCAAGCTGTTAGTACACAGATGCGTTCTTTTTGGAATTCTCTAACTTTATTAAGAGCAACTAGCCTAAGCAATATTCAAATAAATGTCTAACTTCATATGCCAGTCTCGCCCCCTGCACGGGCGGGACTAGCATATGAAGTTAGTGGCGGCGTTTTGCTCCGCCACTAAATGATTTGAGGACAATACTTTGTAACTCAAACGTGATTAAGAACTTTTTGTTGAAACCAGTTTTTGATGATTGGTTGCAGTTTTAGCTCCAAAAGGTAGGAAATACCAATCGTCAGTCCTGCCCAGATCAACACCCGTACAATAAAGCTAAAAACAGAACCACTAAAGAAAGGAACATAACTCATAAAATTCATAATTGGCATATGTAAAACATAAACACCATAGGAAATGCTGCCAAAAAATGTGAACTTATGAAAAATATCAGGACTAGACCGCCAACCCCAAAGAGCTATGCCTAGAGCCAAATGGAATCCGCCAAAAAGAGCATATTGCTGACCGATAACCAATAAATACGTGGTGTGGGCAAGGGGAAGCGCGATCGCGATCGCATTCAGCCAGCGAACGCAGGGAATACGCCTTTGTGTCAAAGCACTAAACAGTAAAAGGCAGAGAGGTAAATAAACAAAGTCGGTAATATTGATCTGGGCAAGATTGAGCTTAGTTAGTTCTAACGCCTCTAGTAAAGTCTTGACAATACTCAGCTTATCCGTAGCAATAAAGATCAGCATATAAGCAACTAGGGGAAACTTGCGGATCTCTTCCGATCTAGGCTTTTTCCACGCTAGCCATAGCCCAAATAACCAAAAGATCCAACCTGCCGCATAGCCCGAAATAATTGACGGAATAGCTGGAATAAATGGAAATACACAGGCTATGACTAAAGAACAAAACATTAGTGGTATGACTTTGGGGCGAAAATACCAAACCGCCAAAAAGACTAGGTAATAAACCACTTCATAGTTCAAAGTCCATAGAACTCCATTGCCCTGAATTAACCCTGAAACTGCTACTTGCAAGAAAAAAAAGCTACCAACAATAGTTTTCCAAGTATCTACTGGATAGGAAAGTGTTCCCAAAATAATCGCTAATACATATATGGGATAGAGTCGAATAAATCGCCTGAGTACATATCGAATCGCATTCGTTTGCGAAAAAGGTAATCGATTAGTAAGTCCAATCACATAGCCAGATAGTGCAAAAAAAATGAGAACTCCGCCATGAGCAGCATTGAAAAAATATCCAATTGGCAAAGTTGGATGATAGGCAGGATCAATTTTGAAATTAAAGAAGAAAATATGAGCATAGGCAACCCAAAGTGCGGCAATTCCCCGCAGTCCATCTAGAGCATAGTCATATACCTTCCGATCTTCAGTCTGTACTTCAGGTGATGGCGCAAAGCGATCGCCTAGATCTATTTCCTCTGTGATTTGATCTTGCATTATGTAGATTTAACAATTACGACTTTGGAAATCACAGTAATTGTATAAGTAGCTAGGCATAATTAAAACTCCAAGCCAAAACCTATGGCGCAAGCGTAGCGTGCGCCATAGGTTTTGGGAATTGCAAACTAAAAAAACAGAAAGCTAAGGGACTGAATCTGGTTCTGAGCTACTTACTACAATTGAAACTTCTAGATCACAGGAAACAAATGTAGCTTTGGTTCGATAATTTAGGTACGATAAGTTTAGGGGGAAAAGAAAGACGGTATTGGCAATTTGCACGCATAATTTTGGAGATTTTTATGAGGCAGGGTGAATTTCTGATCCAGAACAGACAATTGCCACGACAGGATCGTACTTCCGCGATCGCCGACTTAGAGCAAAGTTTACAAAGTAGTGAGTCAGATAAAAATTCTAGAAGCTCATTCCCAATTTTTTTGGATTTGGCAGTGGAATTGATGGCAACTAAGCAGCAAGATGCGATCTATCGAGCTAAGTCTTTGGCTCATCAAGCTAAAGAGCTATTGGAGCAAGACTTTACCTCAAGCCCTGCTCAAGACTCCCTCTTCGATCAAGAAAATCTAGCCTATTTACTCTATGTACAAGCCATTTTGTCAGTGTCTACAAATGAGATGAGTACGGCTTTAGATCAACTTCAAGGTGCTTACAATATTTACACTGATATCAATCATGCTGAAGGGCAGTCCTTGATCGATGACACCCTTGGTCAATATCATCTGTACCATTACAACTCCCAATTGGCTTTATCTCACTTTGAGCGATCGCTATCTCTTCGTCTTGAGCGCGAAGAAAGGGAAATCGCCCTCAGTTATCTGCATTTGGGATGCTTGTATTTATTCATAAATGATCTAGAGCAGTCCGCCAGTTTATTCAATAGCGCCTTAGAAATGGCGATCGCCAATGATGACGAATATTTGCGGCGACAGGCTCTCAAAGGACTGATTAAAATCGCGATCGCTAGGCATGAGTGGACTGAGGTGATCGCCATGCTTAAAGATACCATCGGCTTGTTAAGTGAGCCTACGGATGCGATTGAAATTGGCTACTTGTACTGCGATCTAGCAGAGGCATTACTAGGTAATAATCAAGTAGAAGAAAGCTTGATCTGTGTGAGGATTCAAGTCCTACCAAGGTTCCGAGATTTTCAACATTCCCAAGGTGTTGCGATCGCTAAACATCTGCGGGGACGCATTTATGTGCAGCGTTTAGCCGTGGGGCTAGATGCACTGGACGAAGATGCAATTGAAACAGCAGAAGATTCCTTAATTGACGCTTCCATAGCATTTGAGCAGTTTGGGATGATGCTTGAGTATGCTAGGTCTCTTTATGATCTAGCGCTGCTTTATCAACTATGCAGTAACTCGCAATTTCAATATCAGTATCAGGGCAAGTCTTTGCGATCGCTAGAACTTGCCTTTAGCATTTTGGATCAAATTGGTTTTGGCGATAGTGAGTTGGCGACTAAGGTTGATACATTACTTGACCAAGTAATGCGAAAGGGCTAAGTAGTGGGGCATAAATATAAACCCCTGAGACCTTTGGCACAAGCGCCAAAGGTCTTATCCCAATTCACAAAAGTGCATTCATACCTTTGAGGATTTTGTATAGTTGTTTCAAAAAATACTTATCTGTCTCAACTAGAGGCACTGGTGTAAAACCTAAGGGCAAACTGCCAAAACTTATTGGAAATATATAGTAAGGCGATCGCTAAAAACAGCGAACTTATGATCCATATAAATTCACCGCGCCCCAATAGTGTCTCGGCAGGGACTGTGGTCAAAAAAGCGATCGGTACGATAAAAGTAAAAAAGAAACGATAGCCAGCAGGATAAGCTGCCATCGGGTAACGTCCCGCCTCCATTAAACCCCGTAAGATTTCGGTGACATTGTAGATTTTGACGAACCAGATGCTGGTTGCCCCCAACATAAACCAAATGCTGTAAAGGATGATGCAGCCCAATGTTAGGGGTATTAAGCTTGCAAAATAATTACCTATACCCAATTGCAGCTTACTACTAGCGTAGAGAAGTAGCGCAAAGCCAAAAACTAGATTAGGAATACCCCAAGGTGACAGGGTACGTGCTGATAGCCAAAATTGGCTATTGATCGGCTTTAACAAAACAAAATCCAAAGTGCCATTCTGGACATGGTCAACAACTTTGCTGAGGTTAGGAGCTAGAAAAGTGCTAGAAAATCCTTCCAAGATCGTGAACATTCCCAACACAATCATCGACTCTTCCCACTGCCAACCCGCAAAAGTATAGCCAGTGCGATAAAACAAAAATAGCCCAAATATGCTACCCGCTAAGCCGCTAATACTACTTAGTGCCGATATCGCAAAATTAATGCGGTATTCCAATTCAGCGGCGATCGCAGTTGACCAAAAAAGCTTCAAAATTTGCAAATATTTGATCATTTTTTTGATCATGTTGATCACAATTCTTTCTGCCACAGTCGTAAACAATGGTGAAATCGTTTACGACTGGAGTTTTGAGCATTAATGAGGCTTAGGCGTAACCACGACCTCTAGGGCGATCGTTACTACGCTCAGCACGAGGCTTAGCCTTGTTAACGCGCAGAGTTCGTCCCATCCATTCAGCTTCGTTCAGTGCGGCAATAGCTGCTTCTTCCTGAGCATCGTCCTCCATGTCCACGAAGGCGAAGCCACGAACCCGACCAGTTTCTTGATCGGTAGGCAGTTGCACGCGCTTTACAGTGCCGTAGTCTGAAAAGACGCTTGTTAGGTCGTCCTTAGCAGCTTGATAAGACAAATTTCCAACGTAAATAGTCACAGTCAGTTCGCTCCAAAAAAGAGATCGATATAGTAGTTTAGCCAGTCTTCGGACAAGACTCGCTCGATCCGAGATCTCACAAATCCAACCTAAATTTCAGCTTTGATATAAGTTTACCGTTTACCCGCAACAATTTGAGTAGGCTTTATTACAACCTTGTGTCAAATAACGGTAAAACCTAGTTCAGTTTTGAGATTGCCACAAATTCTTGATTACAGTCGGTATTTCTATATACAGGTAGTTGTTGAGATAACAAGATTATTGGTGTTTAGATCAAAATTTATGTCTAAAGGTATAGGTAAAACTACTCTATTAGGCAGTAGTCAATTCTACTTATTTGATTGTCTACAGAGCTTTGCAAGCAAGCGGGGCAACAAACCCGTACTTCACTAGACTGATAAACGTTATAGTGTGAGCTTTAAAATCTTAATGATATAGCTTCGGGGAGCTTAGAGACTTGGCATTACACCAATTATCAGAAGTGTAGTTACTTTTTTATTTGGGACTAATCATCTTCTGGGCTTTTAATTAAAATTTATCTAGGTTTTATCACAGCGCCAAGCGCGGAGATGCTAACCTTGTAGCAAAATTTTCACCTGCTGCTACGCGATCGCCAATGGAAACCATATCTCTAGATGCAGATTCTCAACAGTTTGTACCATCTGCTAGTCCTGAGCGAGGAGCTTTGGTGACTAATTCAGCTTCTAGTGTTATTGCCGCAGAGCCAGAAAGGCTCTTGGGCGGCTTAAAAATCTCACGTACCAGACAAAAAGGTGATTGTTTATATCTTTACAGCCAAGAGCAGCAAGCAGACTGTGCGGCAAAAATTCTTGAAGAGATTGCTCTCAGTACTCAAGACTTAGATGGATCGGTTTTATTTGCGGAAGGAATTCGCAAGCTGAAGTTACATGGCAAGGCTTGGGCGCTAGGCATTGATCTGCCCATCAGTCAGTCAGCGATCGTGGCTGCGGAAATCATTACAGAATTACTAAAAAAATTTCAGGAAAATCCACTTTTAGACAATAAGTTAGCCCAAGCCAAACTAAAACTGTTATTACAAAATAGTTGTTTAAATTTACTTTGCGAAACTCGACAAGCAGTTTTGCAGGCGGAAATTGCTTTACCAATTTTAGATACTTTACGAACCTTAAAATCATCAGAATACTTTCAGACTATTACCGTATCAAATCGCGTAATTGGGGATAAGACAGCTAATTGGTCTTTTGAAATTGATCTGCTGGCGATCGGTACGCAAGCTAGTGATGAAAGTGAAACTGCTCAGATCGCGCCGCCGCAAAAACTAGCAAGTGAATTTGTAAGCTCAGACGATCTAAATGATGAGGTCGATAGTAATCAGGACTTTCTTTCAGGATTAGGCGATCGCCTAATCAGCTTCAGTAATATCGCTAAGCAGTTTTTGCAATTGAGGTGGTTAGGGAAAACAAGTCTTGATAATTCCCCCAATTTTAGAAATTTGTCGATCCAGTCCTGCTTGATTAGCTTAGCGATCGGTGTCGGTAGTGCGATCGCCATTGACAGAACTCTCAGCCATTACGTTAGCCAATCGGAACCACTGCCAGCGCTAACTACAGAAACCACAACCAACCTCGATCTGTCGCCTAGTCCATTAGTTGCGGAGGCTAGCCCAGATAAAACTAAGCCAAATTTTAATATTGCGACATTGAATGACAAGCTAACTTTGCTAGATTGGCAAGTCACCAATCAGGGGCGATCGCCAGATGTGATGGTTGTGGGTAGCTCAAGAGCCTTGCGCGGGATCGAGCCACGCACCCTTGAAAGGGTGCTTGCCGCCAAAGGATATAAAGATATTAATGTCTTCAATTTAGGAATTGACGGGGCAACTGCAAAAGTCGTCAATCTGCAAATCACCCAAATCTTGTCACGTCCACAGTTACCCCGCATGATTATTTGGGCTGATGGTTTGAGAGCTTTTAATAGCAGACGCAATGACATCACTTACGATGAAATTACGGCTTCCCTTGGCTATAAACAGCTACAGGAGAGGCTTAAGAAAAATAACGATAATGATAATTCGGCGATCACCCCAGAACCTAACTTAAAGATCACCAATCCACTGGCTAGCGTCATCTCTAATGTCTTTGCAACCAAGGCAAAGCGCCAAGAGGTGCGGACTTCAGTAGTTAAAAGCTTTGATCGCAATACCAACTTACTCAGCAATAGCGAGAGTCTCATCGCCGCAACTCGTCCCACAGCAGTTACAGCGATCGACCCCAAAGGGTTTGTGGCTTTCGACGTAGTTTTCGATCCAGTCACCTACTTTCAGAGATACCCTCAAGTCCCTGGAGACTACGATCTCGACTATCGCGACTTTGAAACTAGCGGTTCCCAGTTTGATGCTTTTGCCAATGTTGTAGATTTTTGTCGCCGTAATAATATTGAGCTTTTATTAGTGAATATGCCTTTACATTCCACCTATTTAGATTCTATTCGGACAAATTTTGAATCTATTTTCAATCAACGGATGCAAGAGTTGGCGCTTCGCGAAGGCTTTACCTATATCGACCTCTCCCAATCAATCCCTGACCAATCTGAGTTATTTTCCGATCCCAGCCACCTCAATAAAAAAGGGGCGATCGCGATCACGCAGATGCTTGGTCAAAATACAAAAATTCGTTGGCAATCCCTCAAACCCCAGAAATAATATTGCTATGGCAAAGCAAGAGTTAGCTAATACAAATCAAAACCCTAGAAGATGAGTGGCGGCGCGAAGCGCCGCCACTCATCTTCTGGTTTTATGTCCTAAGCAAACCTTGCTTTGCTATGTAAGCAAATTAAAAACCTAGAAAGCTGTCCCGCCTAAGTAGCAGTCTTCGCTTGCCGAAGTGTCGCAGCCCTAGTTTTTATTTGAATCATCTGTAGAGCTATAGACACTTGTATTAGGACAAATAAAACCCAAGAAGTGAGTTGCGGCGCTTCGCGCCGCAACTCGCTTCTTGGGTTTTGTGTTCTAACAAGACTGGCGACAGCTATATTTTTTAACCAATGGTAAAAACTTTGTAAAAAGTATGAAACACTTGTGCTATTTTTGCCCAATATAGCTATGCAAACAGCTATGATCGCCCTAGATCAATTTGCGATCAAATTGATTAAATTAATGGGCAATGAACTCTTAGGAACTCTTGGGCTATGAATACATCAGATCAAGCACCAACTACCGCCGCTAACTTAAAAAACAGAACTAAAGCTCTTGCCAAACGGGGAGGACGATCTCCCTTTGAGAGCAAGCTAATTCAAGCAGGACACGCCACTACAGACCAATTTGATCGTGCTGTCAAAGATAGTCAAGAACAGAATATTCCGTTTCTCAATGTCTTAGAGCAAATCTTGGGACAGCAACTAGCCCCCGACATTGCCCGCTATTACAAACGTCAACAACTTTTTGAACTCCGTGTTCTCTACGGAATTGAGCCAATAGATCCCGATGTCGAGATAGACAAATTCGACATGGCGACACTCAGCGAGTTATTAGACTCAAATATCATCCCGATCGCCAGTTGTCGCGACTGTGAAATGTTGCCCCTAGCCAAAACTGAAAATAGCATCACAGTCGCCGTTGTTTCACCTGATAGTTATAAAGTTCAAAATGAACTATCTCGCTTGATCAAAAACTCGACGGTGATCAGGCGGACGATCGCCCGCGAAGACTTCCATCGCATCTTTGATGGCATTGTGCAGTTTCAGATCAATAAGAGTTCCAAAGCGGAAGGGGCGATCAGCGATGAAGATCTCCAAGTTAAAGATGATGTTTTCTCAGAAGACATTACTGACGCTGATCAAGGCGATGAACTAATGGTCGGCGGGGAGAACTCCGCTCCAATTATTAGCCTTGTTGACAAAATCCTAGTGAGAGCGCTCAAAGAAGGTTGTTCTGACATTCACATTGAGCCGCAGGAAAAAGATCTATGTATCCGTCTTCGTAAAGATGGAGTCTTGCGCGAGTACTTCTTCTTAAGTGAAAACAAGCGCCTGCCCAAAAACATCATTAATGCAGTTATTTCACGCTTTAAGATTATTTCCAACTTGAACATTGCGGAAAAGCGCGTACCCCAAGATGGTAAGCTCAAACGCAACTTCCAAGGTCGCCGTGTTGACTTCCGTGTAAATACCTGTCCTACTCAAAACGGTGAAAAGGTAGTTTTACGGATTCTGGATAACTCCAACACTCAGTTGGGATTGAACCGTCTAATCAGTAATCCCGAAAGCTTAGCTCTGATGCAAAGCTTTGCCAAGCGTCCTTACGGATTAATTTTGGTCACAGGCCCCACAGGTTCGGGTAAAACTACTACTCTCTACTCGACCTTAGCTGAATGTAACGAACCTGGCATCAACATCAGTACAGCTGAAGACCCTGTTGAATACAATTTACCCGGGTTGACCCAATGTCAGGTATTGCGTGAAAAGGGCATGACCTTTGCGAGTATCCTGCGAGCATTCTTACGACAAGACCCTGATGTCATTCTCGTGGGTGAAACGCGAGATGCGGAAACTGCAAAAACAGCGATCGAGGCGGCTCTAACAGGTCACTTAGTATTGACTACATTGCACACCAACGATGCGCCAAGCAGTATTGCCCGTCTCGAAGAAATGGGAGTAGAACCATTTATGGCAAGTACCGCCATTATCGGCGTACTTGCTCAGCGACTCTTGCGCCGTGTTTGCGACAACTGTCGCATTCCTTACAACCCTACCCAAGAAGAACTGGATCGTTTTGGCTTACCTAGCCGTGATCTCCAAAACACCTTCTATCGAGCCAACATCGTTAACCGCGAGTCGATGCTTCCTGGACAAAGGGTATGTCCCAAGTGCAATGGCTCAGGATATAAGGGCAGAGCAGGCGTATACGAAATCATGAAAATGACCGAACGCTTGCAAAGTGCGATTAATAAAGGTGCAACCACTGAAGTTATCAAGGAAATCGCAGTGCAAGAAGGGATGAAAACCCTTATGGCTTATGCTTTTGACCTAGTTAGGGAAGGAGCTACTACCCTTGATGAAGTGTTGAGAGTTGTCTATACCGATAAAGGACGAGAAGCAGAAGAACGCGCCCTTCGCGGCAAGGGATTAGAGTGTGAAAACTGTGATGCGATGCTCACCCCAGAAACGGTTGAATGTCCCTACTGTACTACTCCAAGAACTTTCTAACTTTACGTTTAGAGTGGGGGCGCTCCGTGTCGCCACTCTACTTCCCATTCACACAAAATCAACCTAGGAGAATAAGCCACTATGGTAATGGATTACATCATCGAAGACTTGATGGAAGAAGTAGTAGAGCGAAAAGGCTCTGACTTACATATTTCCGCAGGGCTTCCTCCTTACATCCGCATTAATGGTCACCTTACACGCACTGATCGCGACCCCCTCTCCCCAGAAGAATGTCAGCGCTTAATTTTTGCGATGTTAAATAATAACCAGCGCAAGGCTCTTGAACAAAACTGGGAGTTAGACTGTTCTTATGGCGTTAAGGGACTCGCTAGATTTCGGGTCAATGTCTACAAGGATCGCGGAACCTATGCTGCTTGTTTGAGGGCGCTATCTTCCAAAATTCCTGATATGGACGACCTCAACTTGCCGCCGATTGTAAGAGAACTCAGCGAAAAGCCGCGTGGACTAGTTTTGGTGACAGGACCCACAGGCTCAGGGAAAACAACCACTTTAGCCGCGATGATCCAGACGATCAATAAAACCCGTGCTGAACATATTCTTACGGTTGAAGATCCGATTGAATTTGTCTACGAATCCGTAAAAAGTGTAATTCACCAGCGTCAAGTTGGCGAAGATACTAAAACCTTTGCTAATGCTCTAAAAGCGGCGCTTAGAGAAGATCCAGATGTAATTCTAGTTGGGGAAATGCGAGATCTGGAAACGATTCAGCTGGCGGTATCGGCGGCAGAGACTGGGCATTTAGTATTTGGAACATTACATACTAGCTCCGCCTCTCAGACAGTCGATCGCATGGTGGATGTATTCCCACCAGAGCAACAAGGACAGATTCGGGTACAACTCTCTAACTCCCTTGTAGCGGTGTTGAGTCAAACCCTTGTCCAGCGCCACAATCCCCAACCAGGACAGTTTGGACGGGTCATGGCTCAAGAAATTATGGTGGTTACACCTGCGATCTCTAATCTAATCCGTGAAGGTAAAACTGCTCAAATGTATGGTTTTATCCAAACGGGCGGTAAAGAGTCGATGCAAACCCTTGAATCGGTTTTAGCAAGACTGTATATGGATGGCGACATTACTTTTGAAGCTGCCATGTCCAAAACTTCTCGACCTGAGGAGTTATTGCGCGTAGTTGGTCCTAATCCCGCTCCTGTGATGAAGCGTAAGGCAACTGGCGACTTAAGAGCGCCAGATATGATTAAATCACGATCTATTAGTGGTTAGGTAATTGAGTATGCGTGAGCTAAGCCCGCGCATACTTAATTACTAGCTGACAGGGCAGGGGAGTAGTTTGTTGATAGGTTTCTAAGCATAATTTTTATTAGAGAGGTGCAATCATGGCAAAGTTCCAAGGCAATCTGAAAGACCCTAAAGGCAAAGCAGTTCAGCAAATCATGGTTGCTGAGTCAGTCAAAGAAGCCCGTGATACTTGGAGACAGAAAGGGTTTGTTGTCCAAGATATCAAGGAGGTGAAGGGCGGCTTTGATATGTCAAAAATGTCACTTTCTCTTCAAAAAGTGACAGTAAAGGATTTGGCTCTATTTTCTAGACAGCTAGCTACCCTTGTAAATGCTGGTGTATCTATGGTGCGCGGCTTAGGGGTCATGGTTGATCAGTGCGCGAATCCAAAGCTGAAGATTGCCTTGACCGAGGTTTTGGATGATGTGCAGCAGGGGACTAACTTTTCTGATGCTCTACGCAAGCACCCCAAGGTATTTGATAAGCTTTACTGTGCGATGGTGCAAGCTGGTGAAACGGGTGGTGTGCTGGACGATGTATTGGCAAGATTGGCAACTTTGTTAGAGGATTCAGCAAGATTAAACAACCAAATCAAATCAGCGATGACCTATCCAATTGTGGTTACATCGATCGCAGTTTTGATCTTCCTTGCCATGTGTATTTTCATCATTCCTGTATTTGATGGCGTATTCAAGAGCTTAGGCGGTGAGTTGCCAGCATTTACGCAAATTCTGGTAAATATCAGTAACTTTTTAAAGAGTCCGTCAGTATTGATTCTGCCAGCAACCTTCGTTGGGGCTGGTTTTGTTTATAATCGTGTTTATGCAACTCCTGCAGGTAAGCTTTACCTTGATGGCGTTTTCTTAAAGTTGCCTTTGTTTGGTGACTTGGTTGTTAAAACTGCGGTTGCTAGATTTGCGCGGACTTTTGGATCTTTGTCGAGAGCAGGTGTACCGATTTTGGCTTCCCTTGAAATTACCGCTGAGACTGCGGGTAATTTGGTGATTTCCAATGCGATCGAATCTGCTCGAAATGCAGTGAGAGAAGGTGGTCAGATTGCACCCGCGATGGAAAAAACTGAGGTGTTTCCTGTCATGGCTTTGCAAATGGTAAGTATCGGTGAAGAAACTGGTGAAATTGACAAGATGTTAATGAAGGTGGCTGACTTCTATGAAAACGAAGTTGAGGAAGCCGTTAAAGCCCTCACCAGTTTGATGGAACCTCTGATGATCGTTGTCCTCGGCGGCATGGTTGGTTCGATCATTGTGGGAATGTACTTACCGATCTTCTCGATCATGGACAAGATCAAGTAACAAATTTTAAAATTTGCTATAAAAAAAGAGTGAAACTGCGCTGCAGTTTCACTCTTTTTTTATAGCAAATTGATCGCCCGTTCCCAATTGCTACCTGTTGGCAGCCAATGTATTGGCTGATCACCATTACCAGATCCACGAAACCATGTGCGTTGTCGTTTAGCAAACTGACAGGTATGGGTAACAGTTAGAGCCTTGGCAGTTTCTAGATCGGTCTTGCTAGCTAAATAATCTGACATTTCACCATAGCCTAGGGTTTTGAGAAGTGGTAAATTTTCTCCGTAACGTTTCTGTAAATCACGGATTTCATCGAGCCACCCTTCAGCGACCATTTTTTCGGTGCGATCGCTAACTAATTGACGATAACTATCTAGGTCGGGGCATTCCAACCCAATTTGCACAATCGGATAGGCAGGTGGTTGCTCATATTGCAAACTTGATAGAGGTTGCCCTGTGACGTAAAAGACCTCTAACGATCGCAATGTCCTCACTCGATCATTGGCATGAATTTTGGTTGCTCCCACTGGATCAACTTGCTTTAACACCTGATAGCAATAGTTTTGTCCTAGAGCCTCAAATTGCGATCGCAACTCAGGTTGTGCTGGCACTCTAGGAATCTTTAAGCCTGAAGTGATTGCCTTAATATAAAGTCCAGAACCACCCACCAAAATCGGCGTGATTCCCTGCTGATGGAATTCGCTAATTAAAGCTTGCGCTTGATCTTGATAATCTGCAAGGGTCAGCGTCTGATCGGGATCAACAATATCAATTAAATAATGAGGGACTTGATCGCGCTCAGCGATCAAGGGCTTGGCAGTTCCAATATCAAAATAGCGATAAACTTGGCGCGAGTCGGCGCTTAAAATTGGGGCATTTAGGTGTTTGGCAATGGCGATCGCTAAGCTTGTTTTTCCTGTTGCCGTAGCCCCTAAAATTACAATTAAACCAGTTGATGTCCTTGAAAATACCATATCAAAATTATAATTAGTTATTCACAGAAGTGTAGCCATACTTTTGTGAAGTAAAAAACAAATCCAGTATGGGTTTTAAATAAAATTTTATTTTTAAAAACCCAAGTAAACAAATCTATTTTCTAAGCTGAAGGTAAATACACTGTAAATTTAGTTCCCATATTTACTTCACTTTCTACAGCAATTTTGCCATGGTGAGCTTCTACAGCTTGCTTAACTATATATAGTCCCATACCTAGCCCTTTAACATTGCCCACATTTTCAGCCCTCAAAAATGGCAGAAATAAATTGTTTAAATATTCACTGGGGATGCCAATTCCATGATCACAAATACTTAGAATTAAGTGATCTTTATCGCACTTTATATCTACATCTACAGTGCCACCATCGTAGGAATATTTAATAGCATTAGATACTAAGTTCATGATGATATGCCACAGTAATTTCTTGTCAACTTTTATGAACTTACGCTGACCATGACTCTGAAAGCTAATGCGACATTTCCGAATTTGATCATCGGTTTGAAAGCTATCTATTAATTGCTGGCAATAGGTAATTACATCAACCTTTTCAGGGTGGAATGGAAATTCTCCAGATTCGGAACAAGAAATAAATTTTACTTCTTCTAATAGCCAGTGAATATCTTTGATTGCCGATTGGATAGAGGCAAGATTTTTAGCTCGACCCTCCTTGGTAATTTGGTCTTCAAAATTTTGAAGCTTCCAGACTAATAGCCTAATTACTGACATTGGAGTAGAAAACTCATGGGATGTCATCGCCAATATTCTTGATTTAAGTGTATGTAATTCTTTTTCCTTTTCTAACGCTTCTTTTAATATTTTATTCTCATGATATTTCTTTAGAGCCAAAATAATTGCCATATTCACTTCGGTATATCGCAGTGGCTTGGTGAGATATCCATAGGGTGATGTTGAAATTACTTGATCTAATGTGTCTGGGTCATTAAAGGCTGTCAAATAAATAATTGGGACTGAGGATATTTTTTGAATTTCATGAGCTGCTACTATGCCACTACTTTCTCCCCTTAATTTAATATCCATTAACACAATGTCAGGTACTTGGCGGTGAATTTGGGCGATCGCATCATGGCTACTATCCGCGATCTCCAATACGTCATACCCCATATCAGTAAGCCCGTCTGAGAGAGCATTTGCCGCCACAAGTTCATCTTCTACGATGAGAATTTTTGTTGCGGGTTCGGTCACTATGGTCATGGCTTTCACTGAGAAATTACTTAGTTCCTAGGTATACTACGTTTTCTAATTTATATCATCTATCTTAGATTATAACTTGTTAATGTGATAGTTATCTAGCCATCTTGGATTGAATACGCCCCAATTTATATCAATTTACAAAAGTAAACTCAATAATTTTTTTAGGATGAGTATTGGTTGCCTAGCCAGTGATGAGAGGCTTCGACTTCGCTCAGCCATCAATATTAGGCTGGCTGAGCAAAGTCGAAGCCCTATTTTTCTCATAAATGATTAAAACTCAAAGCGCTGTACCTGCTATGGAAGAGTTACTACTCCCTTCCCAGTGAATAATTAGGCG
>QBLS01000026.1 GCA_003249015.1 Pseudanabaena sp.
GAAAAAAGTGGCGGCGCTTCGCGCCGCCACTTTTTTCTTGGGGTTAGTTTATGAAGAAATTGTAGTGAATTGTGGCTTTACAGCATGAATCGCGGCAATTTCCTGTAATTTATTTCTATGAAGTCAACTGCATTTATTCCCATCGCCGTATTTATACTTACCCTCTCTCTATTGGGGTGGGGATACCTTCGCTCCCGCAAGTTTGGTAAGTTAGGCTTACTTTCTTGGCTACAGTTTGTAGTCCTCATGTCACCTTGGCTGATTTATTTCGGCTTATTTGTGTCAGGAATTTTTATCAACTTTACTGTCCTTTTATTTTTGCTACTTAGTTCCACGATCGCCTATGTAATCATCGGCAATCAGTTGCGGAAAGTCAGCTCTGCCGAGAGGGCGGCGATCGAACAAAAACTCAATAAGGAGCTAGAAGCTCTTGGTCGCGATCGCCCAGATTCTCAAAACCTCTCCGCCAGTGACCCGACTCAATCTGCTAAAAACAGCTCGAACTTACCAGACCCGACTAAATCGCCGATCGCCCTAGCCATGTCCCAAGCTAAGGAGCAGATCAAGCGATATCAAGCGATCCCCGTTGAAGAAATAAAGTTAATTCAAGGGATTTTTGGAATTGAGACTTACTACGTGACCGAGACTATTCCCTATCAAGAAGGCGCTATTTTTAAGGGAAATTTGCGTGGTGAGCCAGATGTAGTCCATGAGCGTTTATCGCAATCACTGCGTGATCGCCTTGGCGATAAATACAATCTTTTTTTGGTAGAAGGACAAGACCGTAAACCTGTCGTGATCGTTCTGCCAAGCCGAGTCAGCAGCTTTGATAACAGTACAATTCCTCAAAAGCTGTTGATTGTAGTTTTAATATTTGCCAATGCTTACACTTCGATTAGTTTAGGAGCCTTAGTATCGGGCTTTCCTGCGCCGCAAACTTCCCAAGAGTTTTTTGCGGGAGTTCCCTTTGCTTTGGGAATCACCTTGATTTTAGGCTTACGGGAATTAGCGATCCGCTTAGTTGCTAGAAAATATCAAGTCAAAATTAGCCTACCCTTCTTTTTGCCATCCTCGCAGTTGGGATCGTTTGGCGCTTTTAGTCGCATCTTTTCGCCACTGCCCAATCGCACTGTTCTCTTTGACATCGCGATCGCTCCCGCAATGATTAGTGGCGTATTGTCTTTAATCATGCTGATTGTGGGACTCAGAATGTCGGCAATCGGGTTAGGTAACATCGATATCCCTAGTCAAATCTTCCAAGCGTCAGTTTTAGCAGGAACTTTAGCCAAAGCCTTTTTAGGCGATCGCTTACAGGCTAGTTTTATTTCGATTCATCCATTGGTGATCTTAGGCTGGCTTGGCTCCGTGATTACTGCGCTGAATTTGATGCCCGCAGGTCAATTAGATGGCGGACGGATTGTACAGGCGATCTATGGTCGCCGCACTGCTAGCGTGACGACGGTATTAACTCTAATCTTTTTAGTAATTGCTACCGTGATCAATCCCCTCGCTCTTTATTGGGGTGGGTTGATTTTGATCTTGTTAAGAGATCTCGAACGTCCGATGCTCAATGAGCTATCGGAAATAGATGGCGATCGCGAAGTTGTTGGAGCGATCGCTTTGTTCTGGATGTTGATCACGATCTTGCCGCTTACAGCTAGCTTTGCCGAGCGTTTAGGCATCGGCAACAGTGGCGGACTTTTGCCTTAGAGAGTAATGGCGGCGCTTTGCGCCGCCATTACTCTTGAGTTTTTTTTGTGAATTAGCGTTAAAGTGTTATAGAATAAAGGACTAAATTAACGGTAAATGCGTGTGTTAACCGTAGATTTGTATTTGTCAACTAGGAAGTGAGTGGCGGCGCAATGCACCGCCACTCACTTCCTATCTAAACTTTTGAGGTGAGTGCAGAGTGGGTATTGTTGTAGAAAATGTAAATAAGCAGTTTGGTGACTTTTTAGCCCTAGACAACATCAACCTTGAAATTCGTACTGGCTCCCTAGTCGCCCTTCTTGGCCCCTCAGGATCAGGCAAATCTACATTACTGAGACTGATTGCAGGCTTAGAGAAGCCCGATCACGGCAAGATTTTTTTGACTGGCAAAGATGCCACAGATCAAGATGTCCGCGATCGCAATATTGGCTTTGTGTTCCAGCACTATGCTCTGTTTAAGCACATGACTGTTCGCAAAAACATTGCCTTTGGTTTAGAAATTCGCAAAGAGTCTAAGGAAAAAATCGCGGCTCGTGTTGAAGAACTATTAGAACTAATCCAGCTTAAAGGTCTAGGCAATCGTTACCCATCGCAGCTATCGGGTGGACAACGCCAAAGAGTTGCCTTAGCGAGAGCCTTGGCGGTTGAGCCTAGTGTTTTATTACTAGATGAACCTTTTGGGGCTTTAGATGCCAAGGTTCGCAAAGAACTGCGGGCTTGGTTGCGCCGACTCCATGATGAAGTCCATGTCACTAGCGTATTTGTCACCCACGATCAAGAGGAAGCGATGGAGGTATCCGATGAAATTGTGGTGATGAATAAAGGACGCATTGAGCAAATTGGCACACCTGCTCAGGTATATGACAATCCCGCCACACCTTTTGTAATGAGCTTTATCGGCCCTGTAAACGTGTTACCTGCTAGCCGCGATCGCGTCAGTGAGTTTCATCAAATTCATAAACATAGCGCTAGTGAAGATGTATACATTCGACCTCGTGATATTTTGATCGAGACGGAAGCGTCCGCTAATTCTATTTCTGCAAGGATTACTAGATTGATTCATTTGGGATGGGAAATTCAAGCGGAGTTGGTGTTGGGTGATGGACAGGTACTGACGGCTCATCTAACTCGTGAGCGTTTTGACGAATTAAATTTACAGCCTCAGCAATATGTACATATTCAGCCAAGGGATGCCAAGTCTTTTGCCCTAGATTATTCCATCTAGTGCCAAGACAAGAAATGGCTAAGCCATTTCTTATCTTAAATCCAAAAACAATGATGGCGGCGCTATGCGCCGCCATCATTGTTTTTGGGTTTACACTTTTGTGAATTGGTATTAAAACCGAGAAAGTTGTCCCGCCCGCTACGCGGGCGGGACAACTTTCTTGGTAGTCTACTTATTCTTCTGTTTCTGGTTCTACTGATTCCTCGACTACTTCCACAGCAGTAGAAGTCAACTCAGTATCTTGAATCTCAACTTCATCAATCTCTTCCTCCAAGGCAGGAGGAACTAAAGTTGCTCCCACGATCGCATCGGACGCATCGATCCTTTGCAGGCGCACACCGCGAGCAGTGCGGGACTGACAAGCGATCGCATCGGTGGATTGACGCATGACAATTCCGCGACTAGTGACAATCATCAGTTCGTTATTGTCGTCAACTAAACAGAGGGAAGCTAATTGATCTTGACCAGTTTTGAACTTGGTAACGCGCAAACCTTTACCAGCACGTTTTTGAATACGGAACTGACTGACAGGAACACGCTTACCATAGCCGCCTCTAGTCACCACTAGCACCCAAGGGCCCTGAGGTTTTTCGCTTTCAGATTCAACTTCAAGATCAGTTTCCAGATTCTCATCTTCATTGGCGGTTACAGTCAGATCAATATCTTCTTCAGAATCTTCGACTTCCTCAATTTCAGCTAAACCTGCTGGCAAAATATCCATACTCACGATTTCATCATCACCCGTCAGACGCATCGAGCGCACGCCGCGAGTATCACGTCCCATCGGACGCAACTGCTCATGATCCGTGCGGAAGCGAATCGACATCCCTTGACGAGAACCAACGATAATGGTGTTATCAGCTTTAGCGCGGCGTACCCAGCGTAATAGATCACCTTCTTCTAGGGCGATCGCAATTAGACCATTGGAACGAATATTCGCAAAAGCTGGTAATTTCGTCTTTTTGATGTAGCCGCCAGCCGTGAGCATGACTAGATATTCGTCTTCGCTAAATTCACTAATCGGTAGCACGGTAGTGATTTTCTCATCAGCAGCGATCGGTAATAGCTGCACTACGGCTGTACCACGCGCCGCCCGACCCGATTCGGGAACTTCGTAAGCCTTAACTCCGTAAACCTTACCGCGATCGGTAAAGAAGAGCACCTTATCGTGGCTGCGACAGGCAAAGAAATGGGCGATCGCATCATCATCTTTGACATTGGCGCTTGCCTTGCCTCTCGTGGCACGATTTTGCGCGGTAAAGGTATCCACAGGCATCCGTTTGATGTAGCCCTGCTGTGTGACCATCACAATCGTCTCCCGATTGGCGATCAAATCCGCAGTATCAATGTCGCCCTCATTGGGCAAGATGCGCGTGCGGCGAGGTGTCGCAAATTCTACTTTAATTGCTTCCAATTCTTCACGGGTGATCGTGAGAATGCGATCGCGATTGGCGAGAATATGTTCTAGATCAGCAATCTTGGCAACTAACTGATCATGTTCATCATGGATCTTGTCAGCATCTTGAGCCGTCAAGCGCCGTAACTGCATCGCCAGAATTGCATCAGCTTGTGCTTCTGAAAGTCCATAGTTCTCAATCAATCCCGCCTTGGCTGTAGCACTGTCATCGGCGGCTCGAATCAGGGCAATCACAGCATCGAGGTGATTGAGCGCGATTAACAAACCTTGCAACAGGTGATCGCGTTCCTGAGCCTTTCTCAATTCGTACTGAGTACGACGAGTGATTACTTCATAACGGAAGTCGAGAAATACTTGTAAGGCATTGCGTAGGGTCAGGGTAATTGGTTCGCCATCTACCAAAGCAAGCATATTACAACTGAAGTTCGATTGTAATGGTGTGGATTTGTAAAGATTATTCAGCACCACTCTTGGATAAGCGTCACGTTTGAGTTCGATGACTAAGCGCATTCCATCGCGATCGCTTTCATCACGAATATCCGAAATGCCATCAATCTTTTTCTCATTGACCATTTCCGCAATGCGTTCAATCAGCGCTGCCTTATTGGTTTGGTAAGGCATTTCCGTGATAATAATCGCCTCACGATCTTGCCTTCCCGAAGCCGAAATCGTCTCAAAATTAGCTACAGCCCGCATGGTTACGGAACCGCGCCCTGTTGTGTAGGTTTCGCGAGCACCATCAGTACCCAAGATCAGCGAACCCGTTGGGAAGTCAGGGCCTGGAATATATTGCATTAATTCCAAATCTGACAGATTGGGGTCAGCAATTAGGGCAACTAAGCCATCTACCAATTCACCCAAATTGTGCGGCGGAATATTTGTTGCCATCCCCACGGCAATCCCTGAAGACCCATTCAGCAACAATTGGGGAATTCGGGCAGGTAATACTAAAGGTTCTTGTTGTGAACCGTCATAGTTATCGCCAAAGTTAACCGTATCGCGCTCAATATCTTGAATCAGCCCGAATTGCGAAATCCGAGTCAACCGACATTCGGTATATCGCATCGCGGCGGCAGGATCGTTATCCACAGAACCGAAGTTACCATGACCATCGACTAGGCGATCGCGCATCGAAAAGTCCTGCGCCATCCGCACCAGTGCCTCATACACAGCGGTGTCACCGTGGGGGTGGTATTTACCGATTACGTCACCGACCACACGGGCGCATTTCCGAAACGGGCGATCGGCGGTCATGCCCAACTCGTGCATGGCGTAGAGAATGCGACGATGTACAGGCTTGAGTCCATCACGAGCATCGGGTAGAGCGCGACCAACAATCACGCTCATGGCATATTCCAGATACGATCGCGACATTTCGCCGCGCAGGTCTGTGGGGATAATGCGATCTTCTAAGATTTCAGTCATATGCTAATCAAATTCTCCTTGCATGGCTTGGCATTGCTTGCCCCGCGTGCGATCGGCAATTATTACTAAGTGTCTTACTATTATAAGGCTTTGCGGGTTTGCTGAGGATGACAAGACCTGATTTGTCGCGGTATATTTAGAATGCACAAGTTTAAACGATATAGAGATTTATAAATTGATATCACAGGTAATAAAGCCGATCGCGGATGTTGTACCTAAAAGGGTGATGAATGCTTGGACTATAGGAGCGCAAGAACAACTAATTGCTGATGCAACAGTGATTGGCGATCGCCTATTAGTTCTTAGTTGTGCTATGGAAAAGTTAGAGGTTCCTTTTGATTCCTTACCTGCATTGAAATGTATTTCTATTAATGATCGTAGTAACTTTACTATTGATGATGATGGTAGCTGTTTGTATTGGGAAAGTGCGGATATTCATCTGGATATTGAGGCTTTCCGTTATGCCACTGATCCTGAATGGAAGCAAAAGTTTGATTCTCTTAAATCAGAACATAATCAAGTTTTTGGTAAGGCGATCGCCACTTTACGCAAGCAACATAAACTCCGTCAGTCCGATATTATTGGCTTGTCTGAGCGCCAAGTACGGCGGATTGAGCAAGGTGATGGTAGTACAAAGGTTGATACGCTGAGGTTGTTTGCTAAGGCACATGGTATGGATCTTGATGCTTATCTTGATGCCGTAGCAAGTGCGATCGCATCTACTTCTTCTGATTATGGCAATAGCTCTAAATAGTCGATGCCTTCAGGTCTAATGATATTAAAATGTCGGCGATCTAGAGTCAAAAAGTAGGGCAATGATTGCGCCAGTGTCAGCTATAACTCTAATCATTCTTTCCAGAGTAGTTCATCTACCCGTTCAGAGAGATCGGAGATGCCGCTTTTGCCCATGCCAACGCATTTTGGCAATATCTTTTTCTTGTTCACAACATAAATTTGGATCGCTTCTTGAATAATTTCCGAAGGTGTTTTTCCTCCTTGTGCTGAGAGTTGCTCAAGGACTTGTTCGGTTTCTTGGGGAAGATATATAACTGTGGGTTTCATAAAAATAAGATTATGACTGAGTATGCAGTACTAAGCCAATAAATCGATTAACTGCTCTTTTGTGAGATCGGCATCTCGCAATATTTTGAGAAGTAAGCCCTTACCGAGAGTTTTGCCTGAATGGACAGGAATTGTAACAACTCTCCCATCTTCATGCTTCATTCTCACATGACTACCCTTTTGCCTCACGCTTTCAAAGCCTATTTTTGTCAAGGCGGCAATCAGTTCCTTGCTGGTGAGATCTGGTAACTTTGCCATTTAGACAACCAGCCTCTGAACTCCAATGAATTCAGTAAAAGTTTCTTCTGAAAGTTCTTCAAGACACATTTCAATGACTTCTCGCATATTTAGCATTAGTTCATCAACTGTGCATCCTTGGCTATAACAGGCGCGAAGCTGCGGAACTTCACCAATGTATATTCCATCTTCATCTCTTTCGATGACTACATAAAATTCTTTACCTTTTATCATTTTATTTGGGTGTTTTGGTATCATGATTCCGCATATTTTAGCAAACCCAGATGAAAAACTAATGTTAGAATGTGCTGCTAATAAAACTTGTTAGGCTTTGAGTATGTCGAGATTGCTGGTTACGCAATATCAAGCGGAGGTTGAAAAAATTATTCGCTATGGTGGCTCAAAAAAAGAAACCAGCATTCGTAATGCTTTTGAACGCTTACTGAATGATTATTGTAAGCCTCGCAATTATCTACTGGTTCCTGAATTGGACTTTAAGACTAAGTTCAATACGACCGTTTTTCCTGATGGCACGATTAAGGATGCAATTAGGTTGGAGCATGGCTGGTGGGAGAGTAAGGATGAATACGACAAGCTGGATTTAGAAATTGAGAAGAAGTTTGAGAAGGGTTATCCCGATGAGAATATTTTGTTTGAGGATTCTCAAAATGCGGTTTTAATCCAGAATAGCCGTGAGGTTGGGCGGGTGGCGATGCGAGATGCGGATGCGCTCGATCGCTTACTCAACATATTTGTGGATTATGAACGTCCTGAGGTGCGGGACTTTCGGGCGGCTATTACCAAGTTTAAGGAAGACATTCCTAGTATTCTTGAAAAATTACGCGAGACGATTCAAGCTGCGGAGAAGGAAAATCAACAATTTCGCGATCGCCGCAATGCGTTTTTAGAGGTGTGTCGGCAGTCAATTAATCCTGAGATTGAGATTTTTGATGTTCATGAGATGTTGATTCAGCACATTCTTACTGAGGATATTTTTACAAATATTTTCCATGAGTCGCAGTTCCATCGGGAGAATAATATTGCCCGTGAGTTGTCGGCGATGATCGATACGTTTTTTACAGGGACGACGCGCCGTAATACTTTGAAGAGTATTGAGTATTACTATGCGGTGATTCGCCGTAGTTCGGAGAATATTGCTAATCATCATGAGAAGCAGAAGTTTCTGAAGGCTCTCTATGAGAATTTCTACAAGGCTTATAACCCCAAAGCGGCAGATCGGTTGGGAATTGTGTATACGCCCAATGAGATTGTGCGATTTATGATCGAGAGTGCGGATTATTTGGTGCATAAGCATTTTGGCAAGTTGCTATCGGATGAGGGGGTGGAGATTCTCGATCCTTGTACGGGGACGGGAACCTATGTGACGGAGTTGATTGAGTATTTGCCAGCGCACAAGTTGGAGCATAAGTATAAGCATGAGATTCATTGTAATGAGATGGCGATTTTGCCCTATTACATTGCGAATTTGAATATTGAGTTTACCTATGCTCAGAAAATGAATAAGTATGAGGAGTTTAAGAATATTTGTCTGGTGGATACACTGGATCATTGTGGGTTTGAGGGGAAGCAGTTTGATTTGTTTGCGATGAGTGTGCAGAATACGGCTAGGATCCAGAATCAGAACGATCGCAAGATTTCGGTGATTATTGGCAATCCGCCGTATAACGCATGGCAAGAGAATTTCAATCAAAATAATGCAAATCGGGTTTATGGACAAATAGATAAGCAGATTAAGGCAACTTACATCAAGCAAGGAACGGCGCAAAATCAAATCGCTGTCTATGATATGTATACGCGGTTCTATCGTTGGGCAAGCGATCGCCTTGGTAAGAATGGATTAGTGGCGTTTATCACCAATCGCTCGTTTATTGATTCGCAAACATTTGATGGATTGCGTAGATGTTTGGCAGATGAGTTTGATTATATTTACATTGTTGATACGCAGTCAGATGTGAGAAGTAATCCTAAAATCTCTGGCACGAAAAACAATGTCTTTGGCATTCAGACTGGTGTAGCTATAATGTTTTTAGTGAAAGTTGCAAAGGAGTAATAGCTATGACTATGGAAACAGCTATCTTAGAGAACATCAAGCAATTGCCTGACGATATCAAAAAATCAGTTTTTCTATATACAGAATTTCTGGTTAATCAATATAGCAATAAAAGTCTAGAAAAAGTTGAAATTCAATCACCTAAGAAACGAAATTTATTTGGGTCAATGAAGGGAACTTTTGTCTTACCTTTGCCAGATGACTTTAATGATCCAATAGATGATTTTGAGGAGTATATGTAATGAGTTCTTTGTTGCTAGATACCTGCGTTTTTATTTGGGTGGTAGAAGAGAGTTCTAGTCTTCCTTTGAAGGTAAAAAGTAAAATTGAGAATGCAGAAAATATTTTTGTTAGTATCGTCAGCTTCTGGGAGATTGCGATGAAGTCAAGGAAGGAAAAAATATTATTTAGTTGTGAACTTAACGAGATTGAAGCTAGATTTCAAAAAACAGATTTTGAACTATTGCCAATTTCCATCGAAGATACAATTAGATTTTATAATCTTCCTCTTTATCGTCAAGATCATAAAGATCCCTTTGATCGAATTTTAATTTCTCAGGCTCTTAATCGGTCAATACCTTTAGTAACATCTGACAGCAAATTTAATGATTATCCAATTGAAAAAATTTGGAAATAAAGATGGCAAGAATTTTTTACTTTACGTTGCGAGACGAGCAAACTAAGGATGAAAAGCTGGATTGGTTTTCAAATATAAAGATTGAACAGATTCTTTTTGAACGGATTACGCCAGATAAAAAAGCTAATTGGGTAAATCAAACTGATAATAATTTTGATGATTTATTACCTTTGGTTGATAAGGAAGTGAAGGCTGGTAAATCTGAGGAAGCAATTTTTCAACTTTTTTCAGCAGGGGTTAAAACTCAGCGAGATGAATGGGTTTATGATTTCTCAAGAGATTCTTTGATTGCTAAAGTAAAGTATCTTGTTGATGCGTATATGGAGCAGTTAACACATGGAACAACGAGAGAGTTTGATATTAAATGGGATCGGGAGACAAATAAATATTTAAATCGTAAAATATCTAAATCATTTGAAGAGACTCAAGTTATTGAAAGTTTATATCGTCCCTATGTAAAGCAATGTCTGTACTTTGATAGACACTTCAACGGGATGACTTATCAAATGTTTAATATTTTTCCAGAAAGAGAAAGTGACAACTACATAATCACCCTTAATGTCGGAACTCCTGATTTTGCTTGTCTAAGCTCTAATCGTATAGTTGATTTAGCCATCTTAAAATTTGGAAATGGTATTACTCAATGTCTTCCGCTTTATCGTTATGATGAAAAAGGCGATCGCGTTGATAACATTACTGATTGGGCTTTGGAGAGGTTCCACGAGCATTATTTGCCCTCACCCCCAGCCCCTCTCCCGCAGGAGAGGGGAGCAAGATTGGAGCAGAAGATAGAGGCAGGATTAGATCCTGATTTGGTGCGTTTAGCGGGGGCTAGACGAGATATTCCTGAAGTGTTGTTGCAGAAGGCTAAGGAACTGCGGCAAAAGCAAACTCCAGCAGAACAGATGTTATGGCAATGTTTACGCGCAAATCAGCTACATGATGCAAAATTTCGCAGACAACATAACATTGGTCAATATATCGTTGATTTTTACTGTCATGCAGCTAAACTCGTCATCGAGCTAGATGGCGGTATCCATGAAATACAAAAAGACCGAGACAGCGATCGCGACACCTACCTAAAAGCCAACGGCTTACAAGTCCTCCGCCTCCAAAACGAAGAAATCACCCAAAACCTCCCCCAAGTCCTCCAAACCATCTCACAATTCCTCTTTCTCCCCTCTCCTGCGGGAGAGGGGCTAGGGGTGAGGGCAAAATCTCCTGCTACGGAAGGGGTGAGGGCAGAAACTCCTACAGGAGAAACAATCACCAAGCTCGATATCTTCCATTACACCTACGCCGTCCTTCACCATCCCGACTACCGCACCAAATACGAACTCAACCTCAAACGCGAATTTCCTCGACTTCCCTTTTACGAAGACTTCCATCAATGGGCGGCATGGGGAAAAGCCCTAATGGACTTACACCTCAACTATGAAACCATCGAACCCTATGGACTAAAACGATTTGAAATCGACACCAAAGACAACCCCAAAGCCAAACTCAAAGCCGATAAAACTAACGGCGTGATCATCCTTGATGACAATACCCAGTTAACAGGTGTACCAGCGATCGCATGGGAATACAAACTCGGCAACCGTTCCGCCCTTGAATGGATACTCGATCAATACAAAGAAAAGAAACCCAAAGATCCCACGATCGCTAAACTTTTCAGCACTTACAAATTTGCAGACTACAAAGAACAAGTAATCGATTTACTGCAAAGAGTTTGTACCGTCAGCGTGAGGACAATGGCGATCGTTCAGCAAATGTCAGACATTCCTTAGTTCTTAGGTTAGTTAATTTAGGTGGATTTGATTTGCCCTCAATTGAAAGAGAACCAATTCGCGATCGCATAGGTGCAAGCTTAGGCAATTTTCTATAAAAAATCACATATTAGCTAGCTTGAGTTTTGGCAAGCCAAAGAAGATAAGAATCACATTTGGCTTGTAGCACTTTGTGCTTAACCCCAAACCAAGAAACTATTTGAAAGCGTTGCAAATCAATGCTTTCAAATAGTTTCTTGTGGGTTATTTGATCGAAAATCGCTGTAAAAACCTAGAGATTGGCAATCGGTCAGATGTATTTGTTGCTTACCATTGACAACCACATACTAAAATGTCACCAAGGAGAAATTTCAACATTTCTTAATCTCTATGTATTCCATCGTTAAATTTATATTCTAGACAAACCCAAGGTCAAAAAATCTATGGTCGCAACCCCTAACACCACAAACGCAGCCACTCCCGCTTTCTGTGAAGGCATACAGTATTTTGGCGAACCGTTGGAGGGGTTCGACGAACTGGGGCGAGTGCCTGTGCTCAGCCCAGACAAATCTGGCGTAACCGATCCTAGCGATCGCGCTGCTGTATTTCAAACTCTCTTGGCGGCTGATGCTCTGCGCTATCTCACCTTACAAGTCACAGCTAGCAAAGCATCAGGACACCCTGGGGGCTTTGCCAGTAGCGCCGAAGCCGTCGCCGCTTTCTATATGCTCGGTCACAAGAATATGCCCACCGAAGTCGGACATCATGCCCCTGGATACTACAGTGCCATGTTCTTAGATCGCTCCCTTGAAGATATGGGCATTCACACCGTTAGCCAAATGCGAGAAAGATATCGCGAGAAACATGGCTTACTCGGTCACTTGTCAGGCTACATTCCAGGGATTCTGGCTCCTGCTGGCCCCCTAGGACAAGGACAGCATTTCGCAATGGCAGCCGCACTTTTACATCGTGACAAGCTTTTTCCTGTGACTTTAGGCGATGGCGGCTTAGGTGAACCCTATCCAATGAGTTCGATCGCCCACTTCCATACAGCTTATCCTGAAGTTACTAATTTCGTTCCTATTCTAGTTTGGAATGGATTTAGTCAAGAACATCACAGCATGGTTTCCACCAAAACTAATGCAGAAATGATTGCCTTCTGGAAAGGGAATGGATTTGATGAAGTAATTCTTGTCGATGCGAAGGATTTTGATGATCAAAATCAAGAGGGTGCTTATGTCGATAGTACTGCCTTCTCTCTTAAGCAACGTTTAGCATTTACGGAAGCTGTACTTGTAGGTGTGGATAAGGCTGCCAAACTTGCTTTTGGCGGTAAGTTGACCGTATTTATCATTAAGCAACTCAAGGGCGCAGGTGTCCATGCCCGTGGCGCAAAATCCCACAATCTCTATGCTCATCACACCATCGAAAACCCTGATGTGATCGCAGGGTTAAAATCTCGCGCCCTCAATCCTGAAGCATGGCAAACCGTTAGTACTAATCTGCAATGGGCTGGTGGTGGTTCTTCTTCTAAAACTGCCGTTACCGAATCGGTACTTCCCTTAGTCGATTTGGGAACCTTACCCCTTGAAGAATATGCGATCGCCGAAGCAAAGATTTCCACCACAGCGATGGGTCGCTTAGTAGGTTATGTGGGACAAACCGACAAGCGTTATATCGTCACTAATGCTGATGGTAACGAAGCTTCAGGAATTGCCAACATCAACCAAGCTCTCAAAATCAATCACCCCACCACCGATGATCTTTACAACCAAGCCCCAGGAGGACAGGTCTATGAACCTCTTAGCGAAGATGCCTGTGCTGGTTTAGCGGTGGGCTTAGCCCTGATGGGTAGCCGCACTCTTTGGTGTTCCTATGAGTCTTTTGCAATTAATGGACTTCCCATTTGGCAGACGGTCACGCAAGCAATGGCTGAGTTGCGCCGTCCCACGCCTGCTACAGTCTGTCTGTTTACCGCAGGTGCTCTTGAGCAAGGTCGTAACGGTTGGACACACCAACGCCCTGAAATCGAAGGTTACTTTGCATCAATGATGCGAAATGGCAATATCTTCCCTCTCTTCCCTCTTGATGCCAATAGCATTCAAGTTTGTTATGACTGGGCGCTGAAGGCTGTTAATAAAGGTGTGGTCATTACGGCGAGTAAATCGCCTTTGCCAATCCGTACTACATTTGAGCAGACTCGTCAGGCTCTCGAAGATGGCGCGATCGCTTTGCAAGAAACTGCTGGCAATAAAAAAGTTGTCTTCGCAGTCATTGGTGACATGATGCTTCAGCCTGTATATGAAGCCGCCCAAAAGCTTGCCGAACTGGGCATTGGTTCCAAAATCGTTTCCATTGTCAGTCCTCGCCGCCTCTATCGTCCCACGGACGTGGCTTGGGATACTTGCTCTGAGCCAGATGGCAAGTTCTTGAGCGATGCCGATTTTGAAGCGATGTTTGGTGGTGATGCGTTACTGGGCGTAATCGGCGGTGCTTCGGCAATGCTAGAACCAGTTATGCTCCGTAGCAATTGTAAGCGCGATGTATTCTCATGGAAGCGTGGCGAAACCACCGCTTCAGCAGGGCAGTTGTTTGAGTTTAATGGCATGAATGCTGAAGCTATTTGCGATCGCGCGAAGACTTTGGTTACAGCAAATTAATTACATCTCAAGGAACGAGTGGCAGCGCTTCGCGCTGCCACTCGTTTTTCTTAGTGACGCGGCGAAGCCGCGTCATTACATATTGGTTTTTCTGACAGGAATATTGTGATTACTCAAGTAATCCTTAATTTCACTAATGCTCAGCTCTCCATAATGCAGCAAAGAAGCCAGTAGAGCTGCCTCTGCTCTCCCATCGGTCAGCGCTTGGAGAATATGTTCACAATTACCAGCGCCGCCAGAGGCGATCACAGGTACTTCCACTAGGTCGGCGACTTGGCGTGTTAACTCAAGATCGTAGCCAGCTTTTGTGCCGTCAGCATCCATGCTGGTCAGCAAAATTTCACCTGCTCCGCGTCTAACTACTTCCTGCGCCCACCACAGCGCATCTATACCCGTATTCTCGCGCCCACCGCGCACATAGACATCCCACCCCATATTTTCAGGATCATTTCTTCGCCTTGCATCGATCGCTACAACGATGCACTGATTGCCAAAGCGATCGCTGCTGCGATTGATTAAGTCAGGATCACTAACGGCGGCAGAGTTCATGCTTACTTTGTCCGCACCAGCACGTAGCAATTCCCGAATATTGTCAAGATTACGGACACCACCGCCAACGGTGAGGGGAATAAAAACCTGTTCAGCAGTGCGATAAACCACATCCAAGATTGTGCCGCGATCTTCATGGGTGGCGGTGATGTCCAGAAACACCAGTTCATCGGCTCCTGCAAGATTATAGACTTGGGCAAGCTCCACTGGATCGCCAGCATCCTTGAGATCGACAAAGTTAATTCCTTTCACGACTCGTCCTGCTTTGACATCCAAGCAGGGCAAAATTCTTTTTGCCAGCATCAGCTTTACCCTAGTTCTTAAAGTGTTTTAAGTGAATGGGGCGCGGCGAAGCCGCGCCCCATTCGTAGGGAATTTTAGATAGCCGCTTCGCGGCTATCTAAAATTCCAAAATCAAGTTTACCAAGGTGCGTACCGCAAACCCTGTACCACCTGCATTGTTGTAGCCAGACTCTCGCTCTGTCCACACTGGCCCCGCCACATCAAGGTGCGCCCATGCCTTCGTCTTTTCTACAAATTGCTTCAAAAATAGAGCGCCTGTAATCGCGCCGCCTGCACGAGAACCTGTATTTTTAAAATCAGCAACAACCGATTTCAGTTGATCAAAATAGGGCTCTTCAAGGGGCATCCGCCAGAATTTTTCACCAGCATCTTTCGCAGCTTTGGCGATCGCCTCAGCAAAAGGCTCATCTGTTGACCACATTCCCCCAATATCTTCACCCAAGGCGACCACACAAGCACCCGTAAGTGTGGCAAGGTCAACGATCGCATCAACGCCTAACTTATCAGTGTAGACAAGGGCATCGGCAAGGGTGAGGCGACCTTCGGCATCGGTATTGTTCACCTCGATTGTTTTGCCATTGGAAGCAGTGAGGATATCTCCTGGGCGCATGGCATTGCCATTGACCATATTTTCACAAGTCGCCACGATGAAATGCACTTCAGTATTGGTTGGTTGCAGTTTGGCGATCACCTTAGCCGCCCCAAGGGCGGCTGCCGAACCACCCATATCAGTTTTCATCAGTTCGATGCTGCTACCCGCGCCAGTTTTGAGGTTCAATCCGCCCGAATCGAAGGTCAAGCCCTTACCAACGATCGCTAATTTACGGGTGGGTACGCCATTGCTGTAAGTGAGGTGAATAAACTTAGGTGGAATATCCGAAGCCTTGGCTACTCCTAAAAAGGCTCCCATACCCAAGGCTTCACATTCGGCTTGTTCGAGAATTTTGACGGTGAAATGTTCAGACTCAGCGGCGATCGCGATCGCCGTATCAGCAAGGGTAATCGGAGTCACGATATTGGCAGGAGCCGATACTAGCTCTCTCGCCAAAATGACTCCATCGACAATTTGTTGCGCCTTCAAGATCGCAGGAGTAGCTAGTTCTGGATTTGTTTCTAAAAGCTCAACCAGCTCTAACAAAGATGGGTGGGGATCTTTTGATTTAAAGCGCTTATCCCGATGCGCTGCTAGCAATACGCCCTCAGCGATCACTTGAGAGGTCAAACTAACATCTTGGTTATAGGTAGGCAGAGACAGGGCAAGCTTTTTAACCTTTTCCTTCCCTGCCCATTTTACGGCGGTGGCAGCGGCTTTGCGCCAAGTGTCAGCAGTTGCCTTAGCAGGATCACCCATACCGATCAACATGACCTTACGGATGGCAACGTCAATTCCCACTCGCCCACTAACCGATGTACCCGCCTCGCCCGTAAACTCAGATTCCGTAATCAAGTCGGTTAAGGTACAACTGAGAACTTGGATATCTAAATTTTTGAGTGCCTCTGGCAATGTCAAAGTTTTAACGTCACTTTTATCGGCACTTTGATCTTGAGGATTTGTAAAAATGGCGATCGCCAGAGCATCTCCACGCCATGACATCGGAGTGGTTATCGATGGGAAAATATTCATCTGAGATTTAGTTTGTAGACTGTTTCGCTATATTACTTAGGCTAACTGCTATATTACAATCCATAAGCCATTCGCAGATAACTCTGATTGTCGATATCAGAAGATGAGTGGCGGCGCAAAGCATCGCCACTCATCTTCTGGTTTCTCATGAGGTGGCTTTCAGGAAACTGATTATGTTTTTTTCTCGCCAAAAGCTCTAAAAGATGCAATCAGTTTGATCATGGACTAAAACCCAAAGCCAAAACCTGTATTGCAAGCTGTGCGTGCGCTACAGCCTGCAAAGTTATATATTTAATTACACCCAGCTAATTAATTGCGGGTCATCTACCCAATAGCATGATGATTGTGATGCGTGAGCTATCAGAATATGATCTAGCTAAGGTATGTTGGCTAATGTCTAAACGTGAGGAGTAACGGACTGAATTATGCGAATTTCTTCCAGTTGGTTGACGCTTGGTGCGAGTTTATCGCTTCTGATTCCAGCTTGGACAGCCAATGCTCAAGATTTTACAATGGCTCAGCGTCCTTACAGTAAGGTGACACTAGAGCTTGATACGACCACTGAGCTTGTCGCGGCAAATGTTATCAGTGATCCCAATATGGATCTCAAGGATCGAGCCAAGACAGTTGAGACTGAACAAGGTAAGCCACAAAAAGTTAGCTCTTCGACAGAACCTGCGCGAGTGATTCCCAGTTCCGCCGCTTCTGATTCAGGGAAGCTGGATGTAGTTCAGCCGTTAGTTGTCCCCACTACTCCTAGTCAAGTCAGATTAGATACAACTAAACCCGTTACTCTAGAAGAACTTTTGGAGTTAGTCGAACGCACCAATTCCGATTGGATTCAAGCTCGGATCAATATAGAACGAGCTAGAGCCGCTCTGAGAGAAGCAGAAGCAGGGCGAGCGCCAACGGTTACAGGTACAGTACAGTACAGTTATTCAGATTCGGCGCAAGCGCGGCTTAATCAGATTAACAATAACAATGTCAATACGGGACGAACCACCAGCAACCCACTCACAGGCACTGTGGGCATTGATTACAATATTTTTGACTCAGGAGTAAATGACTCGCTCATCCGAATTGCCGAAAACAACTTACGCATTGCAGAGTCTGACCTCAATCGCGCTCGTCAAGGACTACGTTTAGAAGTAGTAACTCGCTACTACACCCTTCAAAATGCTGATGAGACGATTCGCATTCAGCGCAAGGCTGTGGAAAATGCGGAGAAAAGCTTAAAGGACACCCAAGCAAGGGAAAGAGCAGGTGTTGGTACAAGGTTTGATGTCCTGCAATCAGAGGTGCAGCTCGCCAATGCTAGGCAAGACTTGTTAAATGCCGAAGCCGCGCAATTGGTGGCAAGGCGCGAACTATCCCGTCAGCTAAATTTTCCCACAACGGTCGAAATTACGGCAGCGGATAAAATAGCCCCTGTCAGCGAGTGGAAGCTGTCCCTAGAAGAGTCAATTATACTTGCGGTCAGAAACCGTGCTGAGTTAGATATTCGCAAGCTAGAGCGAGAAGTTGCTCGCGATCGCGCCACGACTTCCCTAGCTAGATTGGGACCTCAAGTTAGTGTGTTTGCCAATGTGAATACTGCTTCAGAGTTTACTAGCGGTGGTGGCATCGGTACGGGCTATCAAATTGGAGCGCGGCTCGATTGGAACCTTTACGATGGTGGTCGGGCTGCGGCTCAGGTCGATCAGTTTAAAGCCGATCAAGCTTTAGCAGAGACACGCTTTGAAAAGGATGCCCGTCAAGCTCGCTATGACGTTGAAGAGTCTTTTATCAATCAGCGATCGCGTTTTCAACAAATTGAGACAGCTACGATCGCGGTTAGACAAGCTGAGGAAGCTCTGCGCTTAGCCCGTTTGCGTTTAGATGCAGGAGTTGGCACACAGTTGGAAGTGATCACCGCTGAGTCAGACTTCACCCGCGCTGATGTTAACCGTGTTCAAGCGATCATTGGCTATAACCAGTCCCGCGCCAACTTAGAGCGAGCAGTTAGTGGCTTGTAGTTACGGCGCTTCGCGCTCAAACCAAGAATAATTTTAAAAGCGTTGCTTCGCAACGCTTTTAAAATTATTCTTGGTTTAGTTTTTGAAAGTCACTCATGAATACTTTTCTCGATGGATTGATTTATGCCTGTTTCCTAGCAATTATTTTAATTACTGGATTCAGTATTCAAGCCACTTTTAACGCTATTGAGCGCAGGCTGAAAAACATTGAGAAATCCCTCGGCTTATTACTCAAAGCCTCTGATATAAGAATACCTAGCCATCTTTCATCCAATGTTCAGCAAATTGCTCTCGACCCTTACCGTAAGATCGAAGCGATAAAAATACACCGTCAGGAAACGAATGTCAGCTTAATGGTGGCGAAGCAAGAAGTGGAGGAGTTTATTGAAAGTCGTCAGGATCGCTAGCATGGTTTAAAATGCAGACATTCTTACCCTTGACTAGCTTTGTTTCGCATGACCGATCTTGCCCAAGCAACATTTATGCCATCTGATCAGACTTTCAATCAATTTCGTCAAGCGATCGCCAGTAAAGAGTTTTTGATCACCGCCGAGGTGTCCCCACCCAAAGGCTGTGATCCTACCCATATGCTTGAGCAGGCTCAAGTCCTAAAAGGACGAGTCCATGCGATTAATATCACTGACTCCAGTCGAGCTGTGATGAGCATGAGTCCTGTAACCGCCTCTGTATTGATTCAACAGCGCCTTGGTATTGAGACTATTTGCCAGCTAGCCTGTCGCGATCGCAATCGCATTGCGTTACAGGGTGATTTGTTGGGGGCGGCGGCGATGGGAATCAACAATATTTTGGCGCTTACGGGTGATCCTGTTAAAGCGGGCGATTCTCCCAAGGCGCGATCAGTATTTGACTATGAGTCAGTACGATTATTACAACTGATTCAAAAGCTAAATCAAGGACTGGATGCCAATGATAAGGCATTGCCCAATCAAGGAACAGCCTTGCTGGCAGGAGCCGCGATCGATCCGCAGTCTCCTAGTTGGTCGGGCTTAGAAAAACGGTTTGAGCGCAAGCTTAATGCGGGAGCGCAATTTTTTCAAAGCCAATTGATTACCGATTTCGATCGCCTTGATAAGTTTATGCAGCAGATCGCCAGTCAATCCGATAAACCTGTACTGGCAGGAATATTTTTAATTAAGTCCGCCAAAAATGCCCAGTTTCTCAATAAGTTTGTGCCTGGGGTGCAAATCCCCGATCGCATCATTGAGCGCTTAGCTCAGGCAAAATCACCTTTGCAAGAGGGTATTGCGATCGCGGCGGAACAAATCCAGATCGCCAGACAAATTTGCCAAGGCGTGCATATCATGGCAATTAAAGCCGAACATTTGATTCCCGAAATTTTAGATCGCGCAGCTATTAAATGAGTTTCATTTCCCATCCGCCATGCGAGTAAGTAGCTACTCAAACCCAAGAAAGCTGTCGCGCCCGCTACGCGGGCGCGACAGCTTTCTTGGGTTTGAGATTTAATTAGGATGCGCTACCTAGAAAATGCCAAAGACTAAAAGATCGGTTAACCTAAAAGAGAACTCTAAATCACATCTATGGCAAGACGTAGATATTCTTCGACCCTGAATACACCACCGACCGAACCAAAAGCCAATGAAACCACCACTAAGTTGGCGATCGCAGGAGCCATCTTCGCGATCGGTATTGGTGTTGGCATTGCCCTTTCCACGCTCAACCCCACACCACGCACTGTTGATGCGATCCGCCTAGACAATCTCGCTCCTAGTCGCGATTTTTGCAACAACTACGGCGCATCAGCAATGGTAATGAGCAGTAGAGTTTATGTCACGCTCAACCCATTTAATGTGTTTATCAGTCAAGCTGAGCCTGTCCCTGGATGTGTAGTTTTACCAAATAACTGGAATTTACTACTCCAAAAAAATGTGATCAAGGAAGCTGATATTCGTCAATGTAAGGACAGAATGAATACCTTTGGCTTTACGGGTGATCTTGAAAAGTCGCCCAATGTTGATTGCATTTACGAAAGTAAAGACGCAACTGAAAAGTTCACTAACGGCTTACCCGCAGCGCCTAGTCCCTCTCCTCAGCCCTAATTTGCAGGATTAATGGCGGCGCGATGCGCCGCCATTAATCTTCGCGGAAGGTGAAATGAAAGCTAGTTCCTGCAACTGAAGATACATTCAAACTAGCTCTTAATTGTTGAGTTAAAATCCTAACTAGCCGTAATCCCAAAGAGTCAGTCTTCTTCAGATCAATATTCTGAGGCAGCCCAACACCATCATCTTGAATAATCAAATGCAAATTTTGATCGATCGCTGATTTTTGTAAAATAACCTCAATCAATCCATTAGTGCGATCTGGAAAGGCGTGCTTAAAACAATTAGTCAGTAACTCATTGACAATTAGCCCCATGGAAATAGCCGTATCAATATTCAGGAAAATCGGTTTAACGTCTAACCTTAATTTAATTTGTTCAGAATTAAAATTAGTTGAACTATAGAGATTGGTAGTCAACCGATGTAAGTATTCGCAGAAGTCAACTTTACCCACGCCCTGAGATTGATAAAGTTGTTCATGGATCAGTGACATCGTATGAATGCGGCGCTGACTGTCCGAAAGCAGCTTGAGAGCCTGAGCATCTCTTACTTCGCGAGCTTGCATCGACAGCAAACTATCAATCATACTCAGATTATTTTTAACACGGTGATGGACTTCTCTAAGTAAAACTTCTTTCTCAATCAAAGATGACTTTAATTTAGTTTCCACTTCCTTTAACTTAGTGATATCGGAAGCACAGCCAATAGTCTGCTTAATCGTCCCGTCAGGATTGCGGAGAAAAGCTGTCTCTTGGCTATAAAACCACTTACAATTACCCTCAATATCAATTAATCGATATTCGATCATAAATAGTTCTTCGGTCTGACTATGCCGAATCTGTTGATGATGTTCTATGATTTTGGCTACATCGTGGGGATGGACTACATTTTTCAGAAAAAACTGATCCATACCCTGCAATTGCTGAGGTGTGTAGCCCAGAATACTTGTGATTGATTGGTTACAGTACACGTTACGACTTTCTTCAATATCGTAAATATAGAGAACACTGGGAATCGTATCCGCAATTCTTTGGATAAATTGTTGGCTTTCTTTGAGAGCTGTTTCCGCTTGCTTGCGGGTCAAGGCGATCGCTACATAGGTGATAATTGTCTGGGTTAATTGAGTTTCTTCTTCGGTAAATCCTCTCGGGGAGTCGAAATAAGCAATGATATCGCCGAGATGTCTATTTTCATATTCCAAGGGAAATCTGGCGACCGCACCGATCTTTTCATCGAGCAAAAACTTTTGTAAATTGCGATCACTTGGTAAAGCTGCACAGTTGGGGAATATCGAGGCTTTTGACTTGATCTCGTCTTCAAATTGATAAAAGAAATCTTGAATTGACTGCTTGTAGCGATCGCTAATTCCAATAGATTCCTGATATTCCAAACGATGATGACGATCGACAAATACTACGGCAGCACGCGAGGTATGTAGGGCTGCACAAATTCCATTTAAGGCAATTTGATAAATCTCAGTAATCGTTTGCGCGGCATTTAACGCCAAGACGAAATCGTACATTAGCCGCAATCTATTCAATTGCAAGTTAAGACGATCTTCGGTTATTTGCTGATCGGCGATCGTTTGTACCAAATTTAAATTGACTTGCTGAAGCTTAGTTTCGACTTTAGGTGTCATATTCACCCCCGACGATCGCATTTTTGATTCGCAAACTAGGAGAGGCGCACCCCACTGCCAAGCCACTTTGCCCACCCTTACCACAGCCCCCTGATTCATCCCAAAAGAAATCATTCCCGATCGCCTCAATATCCTTGAGAGTCTCAAAGACATTCCCAGAAAGCGTCACATCCTTAACAGGCTCCGCAACTTTACCATCACGAATCATCCAAGCTTCCCCCGCAGTAAATGTAAACATCTCGCCATTGGTCATGCCGCCTTGCCAATTTTTGGCATAAACACCAAGGGGAATATCGTTAAATAAATCGGCAACAGGGGTCTTTCCACGCTCAATCCAAGTATTGGTCATCCTGACAATAGGCGGATAGTGATAGTCCAAGCATCGGGCATTGCCAGTGGCTTTTTCGCCCAGTTTCCCCGCAGTCTCGCGAGAATGCAGTCTACCTACCAATACGCCATCAGCGATGAGTTGAGTGGTAGTTGCAGGAACACCCTCATCATCGTAGGCATAGCTACCACGATGATCCGCAGGAGCCGCACCATCAAAAATCTGGAGATCTTCCGAGCCAAATTTGCGCCCGATGCTCATGGTTTCCAGCATATCGGGATTTTCATAAAGCATATCGGCTTCTGACAAATGCCCAAAGGCTTCGTGGACAAATAACCCCGCCAAAATCGGATCAATCACCACGGTGTAAGTTCCCCCCTGCACTGTCGGTAAATTTAGCGCCTTAACCGCCCGTTGCGCTGCACCGATAACATGATTGTCTAAATTGAGTAAATCATCATAGGAACGTCGAGAACCAAAGGTTTCTCGTCCTGTCTGCACCAGATCGCCCGATCGCGCCGTAGCCGCACAGCGCAGTTCCCAATCTGCCCACTCCTGCTCGATCAGCGTTCCTTCAGAATTGGCAAATATAATTTGCTGCGTACAGTCACCGTAACGCACCGCCGTACTGACCACCTGCGGCGAAACCGATTGCAAGATTTCCGTATATTGAGCGCATAAATTCTTTTTGGCGATCAGTTCTACTTGAGGCAAGTCTGCTAACCGAATTTGAGCTTGCACTGGAGCAACCTCAGCCAAGACCGTTTTTTCATTGCCGACCCACTTTGCCGCCGCGATCGCCTCCTGTATTTTCGATTCTAAATTTTGCAAATTATTAAAACTAGCAAAGCCCCAACCACCAAGATGACAGGCACGCACCTGTCCACCAATTGACATCCCCGTGCTCAGGGTTTCGATTTTGCCACTGCGTAGGAAAATATCCGCACCATGCAATCGCTCGATGCGAATTGCCAAAAAGTCAACCTTAGCCCTGTACTTGTTAACTAGTTCCGAGATTTGATCTTTGACTTGCCAAGGCATCATCCCTAACTCTCAACTAAATATTTAGATTTATTTTATAGTATACATAGCCATCCTTATTTCCTTCCCAGTGATATAGCTGTTTCAAATAAGAGTTAGGGCTTCGACGCTTCGACAAGCTCAGGGCATCGCTTCGCTCAGCCAACGTATACTGCTGGCTGAGCGCGATGTCCTGAGCTTGTCGAAGGGAAGTCGAAGCCTCTTCTAAATATTTCTTGGTAAAACCAGAAGACGATTGGCGGCGCAAAGCGCCGCCAATCGTCTTCTGGTTTTACATCTTTTGGACTAGGCAAGCAACTTTTCTCTTAAAATTTCTGGATTAGCAACTAGATCAGCGATCGCGATCGCTTCTTGGTCACCCGAATCTAGCCATTTAACTTGTACCTGTCCCGACTCAATTTCCGCATCACCCATCACAATCGCCGCCTTTGCCTTGGCATTGCTCGCCCGCTTAAACTGCTTATCAAATTTTGCCCCACTCAAATCTAGTTCTGCACTAAAACCAGCTTGACGCAAAACTTGAGCAATGAATAGTGACTTCGCCTCAGCAGCTTCACCACGGGAAATTACATAAAAGTCGATCGCCGATTGTTCCTGTTCGGCAACTTGCTGCATCAAAATTACTAACCGCTCTAGCCCGATCGCCCAACCCACCGCAGGCACATCAGAACCACCCAGTTCCGCAATCAAGCGATCATAACGCCCACCACCACAGACAGCAGACTGTGCACCTAGCTGACTAGACTGAATTTCAAAAGCAGTGCGGGTGTAGTAGTCCAAGCCGCGCACTAAGCGATTATTGATGCGGTAGGAAATATTGAGATCAGTGAGTAAATTTTGAACTTGCTCAAAATGTTGCTGAGACTCAGGGCTGAGATAGTCGAGGATACTGGGAGCCTCTTGGGAAATTTCTTGAGTGCGTTTATCTTTGCTATCGAGAATGCGTAGGGGATTGCGGGTTAGGCGATCGCGGGAGTCTACATCAATTTCTTCCGCAAAGGGCGTGAAATAATCCACCAAAGCTTGGCGATAGGCAACCCGATCTTCAGCACTTCCGACAGAATTTAAATCAACAACGAGATCTTTTAGTCCCACTGCTTGCAAAAAGTCACTAGCGATCGCGATCGCTTCGGCATCGGCACGGGCATCGGCACTGCCTAACACCTCGACCCCCAACTGATGAAACTGGCGCTGGCGACCCGCTTGAGGTCTTTCATAGCGAAACATAGCCCCCATATACCAGAGGCGCTGTACACCACCTTGGGCAAATAATTTATTTTCAATATAAGATCTTGCCACTCCTGCTGTCCCCTCTGGGCGCAAGGTCAAAGAGCGATCGCCACGATCATTAAAGGTATACATCTCCTTACCAACAATATCCGTGGCTTCACCGATTCCCCGCGCAAATAGCTCCGTAGACTCAAAAATAGGAGTACGGATTTCGTTATAGGCAGCTTGAGCAAGAATTTGTCGAGCCTTTGTCTCTAGCTGTTGCCAATAATAAATTTCGGGGGCAAGAATGTCGCGAGTACCGCGGGTAACTTGAAGTGAAGACATGGATACAAGTAAGATCTGTGTTTTATTTCAGAATACAGTATCAAAACCCAGAATACGAGGTTTGGCGCATTGCGCCAAACCTCATAATTCCAGTATTTGTCACGCAATAGGATGAGGCGGCGCAAAGCGCCGCCTCATCCTATTGCGTTTTTGATTACAGGTGAAGATGACTATAAAATTGAGATTACGATCGCACTGCACATTCACAAGGTAACAAATCTCGGTAAAATTTAGATAATACCTTTTATAATCCTGACAATTCCTTAAACTAACCTAAAACTCAAATAGTCCTTATGCCAGAAGACAAAGCTACCTCAAACCCAACCGACCTCTCGGCTAATGAAGCACTATTTAATGAGGTTCTCAAAAGTGTAGAAATCGATCCAGCTCTACTGGCTGAGCTTGGTGAAGTCACGAATGATCCCGAACAGGCGATCGATACAGCAATCCGCCAATGGTTACAACGTCGAGCGATCAAAGAAGCAGATCGCTCCCGCCCTCTCACAATGAATCCCGTTGTACCACCAAGGGGAGAATGGAACGATTGATTTGGAAAGACTAAGTGTAGTTATCTAGGTTTGAGGGTATGCGGTGCAAACCGCTGCCTGTTCTTAATGGTAAACACCGAGTTAAACAAAATTTATGCAAGATTTTTGGCTACTTAACGGATTTTTTTTGGCTCTAGGGCTAATTCACATCATCATCTCCCTAGTTTTTCTGTCTAGTTCCAAGTCCCGTAATCCCCGTCATCGTAGCGAATTTACAACAAAACCATTTAAGTCATCCAATTCCAAAAAAGTCACTGGTTATAATCTTCTAGTCACAGGTTTAATCATCAGTGCGATCGCTCTCTTAAGTCTCTGGCTAGGTCAATCAGTCAATTTATTAGTCCTAGCAGCCATCAATCTTGCCACTACCTTCACAGCTTTGAGACTTCATTTATTTCACGTCGTCGAGAATGTCGCAAACCAGTCTATACATAGCCCTGAAAAGGCAGAATTGATCGAAGAAGAGAGCCAAAATTTTCCCCAAAAAAGTAACCTTAATCAAGATATTCGGTCAGAAAAGCTATCAAGCAACGAAATGGAACCTTTAGAATCAGCGCTTAATCTTTCTGTCAATCCAGAAGTACAAAATCAAGCTCAAGCTTTACCCCGTAAGCATTATGTGGAGGTTTCCCCAGAAATCTTTGCGGAGCTTTCAGAAATATCCGATAATCCTTCTGCATCTGTCGATGAAGCTATCCGTTGGTGGCTCCGCCGCCGCCTAGTAGACAATGAATCTAGTGCTAGTCGTACTAGTTTACGTTCTAGTGCTTCATGGCGATCGCAACAGCAAAATTGGAATGATTAGCCATGGAATTCCCTGTTCCTTTGCGCCCTTTGACCGCATCATTGGACAGGTTCAAGCGATCGCTTTACTAAAAGCCGCAATTCAAAAAAACCGCATTGCACCTGCTTATCTATTTGCGGGTGCTAGTGGCGTGGGACGTAGCAAAACTGCCCTCGCTTTTGCGGAAGTTTTATTAGGAAATCGCAAGTCTGCCAATAGGCTGGGCGATCGCAATCATCCTGACCTGCTCTGGGTCGAGCCAACCTATCTAGATAAAGGCAAAATGCTGACCACAAAGGAAGCGGAAGCCGCAGGCTTAAAGCGCAGAGCCATGCCCCAGATTAGAATTGAGCAAGTACGCGAAATTAGCGAATTTGTAAGCCGTTCGCCCTTAGAGTGCGATCGCTCAGTTGTGATTATTGAAGAAGCGCAGTCAATGGCAGAGTCAGCAGCAAATAGCTTGCTCAAGACCCTAGAAGAACCCCTCTATGCCACGATTGTCCTCATTGTGCCTGATGCTGGCTCCATCCTACCCACCCTTGTTTCTAGGTGCCAACGCATTCCCTTTACTAGACTAAACCAAAGTCAAACTCAAGAAGTATTAATGCGTGAAGGATATAGTGATATTCCCCCCGCAGTTATCACCCTCGCTCAAGGCTCCGCAGGACAGGCGATCGAGTCCTTTGAGAGATTCCAGAGTATTCCATCAGAACTACTTAATTCTGTGCAGCAAATTCCCATTGATGCTAAAAATGCAATGGCGATCGCGAAGCAAATTAATAAAGAATTGGATGTAGATTTACAGTTATGGATGATTGATTACCTCCAAAACTACTTTTGGGAGCATTATCAGTCCTTATCAACGCTACAATATCTAGATAAAGCAAGGGAATTAATTGGAAGATATGTACAGCCAAGACTAGTTTGGGAAGTAACACTTTTACAAATCGCAGGCAAGCTATAAAATTCTCTTCTTTGCCATAGCCCCTTGTATTTGGATTAATTTCATATATTCAAAGAAATATTAATTCAATTTTGCAAACATCAAATATAAAATATTACTAACTATTACAAGTATTTTTTATAATACAATCCGTCATCAAATGCCAATATTTAGCTAAAGCCTGTGGAAAACCTGTGGATAACCACTACTTTTTTGTGGAAAACTATTAAATATTTGGGGATAACCTTGGGGAAAATGTGGAAAACTTTTTATAGGTATTTATACTCTGTGGATAACTAGGCACTTTATCCACAGAGTTATCCACAGGTGAAAAACGCTAAAAGTATTGTTGCTTATGCTTTTGTTAGAGTTATCCACATTTTCCACAGCCCCTACTACTACTATTAAATATTTTTTATTCTTTAAATTAGTAATATTCAGATCAAACGAAAAAACAACGAAAAATAATTTTGAAATTATTTAAAAAAATTTAATTTTAAAACGTGCAAAAAATTCAAATGATGATATGATTGGCTCCCACAAACGAAAAATCACAAGTACTAAGGCACTCAAGAGAAACAAGTCTATTTGCAAATCCTCACTTCCAAAATTTTTCAACATAAAATCCTTAGTTTGATTTCTATTTATTACTTCCATTTTGAAATTCCATTCAACTTTAAATTATTCCATTTCCCCTTTGAGAATTCTGCTGAACAAAACTAGAACCTATATCTCCGAACACCTGCTCTAAAGTTTCCTTTCTAACCCATACTTTCCACCATGCGATTAGTCTGCCCTCAAAACCAACTCGCTGCCAATCTTGCTCTCGTCGGTCGTGCAGTCGCATCTCGCCCCACACACCCGATCTTGGCAAATATCCGCATAGATGCAGATGCTACAAGTCAAAGCCTTGGTATGACAGCTTTTGACCTCAATCTTGGCATTCAGGTTTCCTTTGCATCGCAAGTTGTTGAGGCGGGATCGATCACTCTGCCTGCAAAGCTTCTCAATGACATCGTTTCCCGCCTGCCTGATGAGGATATTACAATCAGCGTAGACAAAGACAATACGATGGTCTCGATTATCTGTGGTTCTGGGCGCTATCAGATGCATGGGCTACCTGTTGAGGAGTTTCCTGAGTTACCACAAATTGGGGAAGATGGGCAAATTACGTATCTGCCTGTAGAAGCGATGTTGAGCGGGTTAGCTTCCACATTATTTGCCACCTCTGCCGATGAAACTAAGCGTATTTTGACAGGTGTGCATTTAACTGCTGATAGCGACCACCTTGAGTTTGCAGCGACCGATGGACACCGCTTGTCAGTGGTGCAGACAGGTTTTCTTGATGCCGATGAGCCGCCTGTTACTGGCGATACAGTGACCACTAGTCTAGAAGTAACTATTCCTGCACGAGCGCTCCGAGAGCTAGAGCGCATGCTTAACCAACAGACTGAGGGAGCGATCGCAGTTAAGTTTGACCGCGCTAACATGATTTTCCAGAGTGCTAGTCAGATTTTGATTTCGCGATTACTTGACGGCACTTATCCCAACTATCGTCAGTTAATTCCCAATCGTTTTGAGAGACAGGTGACTTTAGAACGGAAGTTATTTCTCTCAGCCCTAGAGAGAATTGCAGTTTTAGCTGACCAGAAAAACAACATCGTTAAGATTTCCATTGATTCCACAGGGCAAGAAGTGTCGTTATCGGTGGAAGCACCTGATGTGGCGGCGGGGCGCGAGTCTTTACCTGCTCAAGTATCTGGGGAAGATGTAGAAATTGCTTTTAATGTCAAATATTTACTGGATGGCTTAAAGGCTCTGCCTAGCAATGAAATTCAAATTCAGTTAAATAATCCCACTAGCCCTGCGGTACTTGTCCCAATTGGTGCAACTAAAATGACTTATTTGCTAATGCCTGTACAAATTCGTAATTAGCTAATGCTCGCCGAGCAAAGCCCTATGAACTTAATAGGACATTTTTTATGTAGCTATTGCCATAAAGTATGGCTATACTTCTGACAATTAAAAACAAGACTTAGTAAGATCGCACAGTCCTCAAAATAGCTATGCTATTTTTGAGGACTTGTCCTAATAAGCGTTAGATCGTAGAGAAAAATCCTGTAAACTTAGCTGAAGTATGGACTTTTTACTACTGACTTCAACTCAAATGCCGCTTAGCTCCTATGCTGAAGTGCGGCAAGCCAGTGATCCTCAAACGCTGAGGCGATCGCCCACATCAACTCGTGATACAGGTATATCCAATCAACTACCTGCTGAAGTACGATCGCAGCTACAGTTGCTTTTAGAAAATCTCCCTGATCCTGAGGCAATTGCGCGACAGATTGCCTCAGATCTAAGCTCACAGTCACCAAACCTATTGGCTCAAGCTGGCCCCATAAAACCTAATAGCCTGCCAAAGCCAAAGCCCACGGACAAGCCTTTACCAGTGCTGCCCAAAAATCCGCCTCAGGGAGATCTGCTTAATGTGATTAGCGATCGCCAAGAGTATGACATTAATACTCAGGTATTTGTGGCTGAAGGCAATGTTGTAATTAATTACAAAAAAGCGAATCTTAAAGCTGATCGGGTGCAATTGAACACTAAGACCCAAGAAGTAATTGCCGAGGGAAATGTCTTTTTTACACGCGGCGATCAGAGAATTGTCGGCTCAAAATTGGTTTACAACTATGCCGATATTAAGGGTGAATTGCTCAACGCTTCAGGCGCAGTCGATCTGGGGACGCTGGTTAGCTCTGAAGTGTCGCGATCACCCTCAGAAGTTGCTACCAACTCGGTTACAGTATCGGTTGCAGGTACAGGTAACTCCGCTGACGGACAGGTGCGCCGAGTCGGTTTTATCGCTGAACGACTAATTATTGATGGTGACACTTGGATAGCAGAAAATTTGCGCGTTACCAACGATCCGTTCAGTCCGCCTGAGCTAGAGATAATAACTAGCAAAGCGACATTGACCCCCATTTCACCAACTCAAAATCGTCTTGATCTGGAATCTCCACGTATTGTTTTTGATCAAGGCTTCTCTCTGCCACTGCCAGTAAATAGTATTACTCTGGATCGCTTTCAACGTTTTGCACCTGCCTTAATTGGGTTTGATCGCCGCGATCGCGATGGGGCTTTTTATCAACAGAGCTTCGATGTGATTACTCAACCAAATTTGAGTTTTCAACTATCACCTCAATTGCTGATTCAAAGGGCATTTTCCCGACCAGAGGGACAGGGTGGATTTTCGGGATTTGATATTTTAGGTGTGGTTGCGACTTTAAATAGTGCCTTTGATAATGGACAGACTTTTTCTGCCAGAGCCAGCTTTGCTGGACTAAATTTTTCACGTTTGGATTCTCTGCTGCGTTTTAATGCCAGCTACCAAACTCCAATTTTTGGGGATTACACGCTGCTATCGCAATATGCTTTTCGAGATCGCATTTTCAATGGTTCGCTAGGTTTTCAAGATGTAAATAACATTACGGGTTCCACACTGTTTTCGCCAAATTTTGTCTTAGGAGATTCGCAAATAAATTTTAACTACCAAGTATCGCTACAGGCTGTGAGTGCAATCCGTGATGATCAAAATTTGAATACGGTTGGTACTCTGCTGCGTTTGCAGAGCGCGGCTGTTTTAAGTCGGGCATTTCCTCTATTACGTGGAGAACCTGCCCCTGCTGAAAAAGAGACTGGGTTAAGATTTTCGCCAAAACCAGTAGTTCCTAAACTGGATGCATTTGTGGCGCTACAAGGCGTGAATTCTTACTACTCTAATGGCGCTAATCAAGGAACCCTATTCGGTACTTTGGGCTTGTCTGCGGAGGTCGGAAACTTTGTCAAAGATTTTCTAGACTACACCAGCTTTACGGTTAGTTATACACAGGCTCTTTCCACAGGGCGATCGCCTTTTTTGTTTGACCGTCTTGCTGATACGCGATCGCTGACTGCAGGCATAGTTCAGCAAATCTATGGACCTATTCGCCTTGGTATTCAACAAAGCTGGAATTTGGACACTGGCAATCTATTTGATGCATCCTACTCTTTAGAATATGCTCGCCGCACCTACGCTGTAGTTATTCGATATAACCCCACCCAAGGCTTAGGCGAGCTACTGCTCCGCATCAGTGACTTTAACTGGACACGTCCGCCTGCCAATGTGACTAATATTCAAAATGGAGTAGAACTTCGCAATTAATAAAGGCGGCGCGAAGCGCCGCCTTTATTAATTGCGAAGCGATTGCGGCGCTATGCGCCGCCTCTTACTACACGGGAATAAACTTGAGTGAAACTCCATTCATGCAATAGCGCTGTCCTGTTGGTTTGGGACCATCATTAAAGACATGACCCAAGTGACCACCACAGCGACTGCAATGAACTTCAACACGCTGCATAAACAGCGATTTATCAATAGTCGTGCCGATCGCTCCTTCAATGGGTGCAAAAAAACTCGGCCAACCAGTACGACTATTGAACTTAGTGTCCGATGTAAATAGAGGTAAGTCACACCCTGCACAGTGATAGGCTCCTTTGCCATATTCCTTGTCCAAAGGACTGCTGAAAGAGCGCTCCGTGCCATGCTTCCGCAAAACATGAAATTGTTCAGGGGTGAGGATTTCTTTCCACTCGGCTTCGGTTTTCATAATTTTATATTTCTTAGTTGCATTCTGAGGTTGATCTGAGTCTGAGGCGATCGCCGTTTCTAGAGAAGGCGATTGTAAAAATTGCCATAACCATGAGCTAGCGATCGCCGCAACACCAGTTATTACAAGATCTCTTTTTTTCATGGATTTGCCAAGGGGCTGATGGGAACTAATTTTTTGCTCCGCTAACTTTGGTTGAGCGAAGCGGTACACTGAATTAACTACGTTACTAATCCTATAAATGGATTTAGTACAAACTCAAAAAGTGAATGATGGTGATGCCATTCATTTTTTAAGTACAGCTATGCAAAGTAATTTTTAAAGTTGTAACAGCCACTACGATTTACAATCTCGTCTATAATTGTAACAATACTTAAAGCTGAGAAATCACTTCAAACTTTAAAGGATCTACAAAAATGGCATTTGAACTTCCCACTTTACCTTACGCCCAAGATGCTCTTGCAGATTCGGGTATGTCTTCTGATACCTTAGCTTTCCACTACGGTAAGCACCACAAGGCTTATGTTGACAACCTCAACAACCTGATCAAAGATACCGATCTTGCTGACAAGAGCTTGGAAGATATCATTAAAATTAGCTACAAAGAAGGCAAAGCTGGCATTTTCAATAATGCAGCTCAAGTTTGGAACCATACTTTCTACTGGAACGGTATTAAGCCTGCTGGTGGTGGCGCTCCCACTGGGGCTTTGCTAGACGCGATCAATGCTAGCTTTGGAAGTCTAGAAAACTTTAAGACCGAGTTTAAAAACGCTGGTGCAACTCAATTTGGTAGTGGCTGGGCTTGGCTAGTAGCTGAAGGCGGCACATTAAAGATCACCAAAACTCCTAATGCCGAAAATCCTTTGATCCACGAAGGTCAAGTTCCACTCTTGACAATGGATGTTTGGGAACATGCTTACTATTTGGATTTCCAAAATAGCCGCCCTAACTTCATGAACAACTTTGTTGAAAAGCTGATCAACTGGGAATTCGTTGCTGCTAACTTCGCGGCTGTATAGATTGCTATCTGCTGAATAAACAAAAAAAGCATCGCTAAGCGATGCTTTTTTTGTTTATTTGGCAGTGGTGCTATTCATTCAAACCCGAAAAAACATTAAAAGCCTTGCTTTGCAAGGCTTTTAATGTTTCAAGAAAGGAGGGGCGGCACGAAGGCGCCGCTCCTCCTTTCATTAGCCAAAGCGGTAGCCTTTACCATAGACAGTATTGATTAGTGATATAGGGCGATCGCGATCAATCTTGCGGCGTAGTAGCTTAATCTGAGCCGCAAGCGCATTACTAGTGGGTGAGTCTTCGCCCTCTTTCCAGAGATATTGGGAAATTTGCTCATGGCTGAGAAGTTGATTGGGGTGGAGAATAAAATATTCTAAAAGTTGGTATTCCCTCTCAGTCAGGGCAATAAAACTTTGATCTCGCCGCACAATTTGATTATTGCGATCCAGTTCTAAGTCCCCATAGGTTAACTTGACTGACTCATTGACTGCCGCCACGCTGGGCTTACGGCGTAGCAAAGCTCTGACTCGGGCTAGCAACTCCCGCAACTCAAAAGGTTTGACTAAATAGTCATCGGCTCCACTATCGAGTCCTTCCACGCGATCATCCAGAGTATCTTTGGCTGTCAGGATTAGTACTGGTGTGGCATATCCCTGCTGTCGTATTTGCCGACAAATTTCTACTCCTGATTGCTCAGGCATCATCCAATCTAAAATAAGCAGATCATAATTACCAGTTTTCGCCAATTGCCAACCGCGATCGCCACTATTGGCACTATCAACTTCGTATCCTTGATTTGTTAAAACTCGTTGTAATGGTTCAGCTAATTCCTCTTCGTCATCTACTAATAAGATTCGCATAGTTTTTTATCGATTTTGACTGTTTGCGGTCACAGTAGTTACAGCACCTGTATTACAGCGTACAGCGCTTTGCGCTTAAACCCAAACCAAGAGAGATTTTGAAATCGTTGTAAAGCAATGCCCTCAAAATCTCTCTTGTGGTTAGGAACTAGTTAGCTTGCCAATTGGTGAATAGTTATGTCCCATCTTCGCCAAAATATAATTACTAAAGATTGGGTTATCTTTGCTACGGAGAGAGCTAAACGCCCCCACGAGTTTGCCCGCCCTTCCGAAGATAAGCTAATAGAACTGCCTGCTTATAAATCGAATTGTCCATTTTGCAAAGGTAATGAAAACCCTTTAGAAATAGAATATCTGAGGCTAGAAGATGAACGTGGATGGAGAGTCAGAATAGTTCCTAATAAATATCCTGCCCTTTCACCTATAGGCGACCTTATTCGCTGTAATGAAGGAATTCATCGTTCAATTACAGGTGTCGGCTACCATGAAGTTCTCATTGAAAATCCTAATCATAATGTGACGATCGCATTAATGGACATTGAGGATATTGCTGATATTTTTCGAGCCTATCGCCAGCGCTACAACACCATTTGTCAAGATAAGCGCATCGAAAGCATTATCATTTTCAAGAATCATGGCGAGAGTGCAGGAACTTCTTTAGAGCATCCCCATTCTCAAATTACGGCTACCCCTGTGGTTCCTTCTCAGATTCGCCAACGTCTATTTGAGGCGGCAAATTATTTTGATGATATCGGTGAATGTTTATTTTGCTCCACCCTCAAAGATGAGCTAAAAGCAAGAGAACGAATTGTTTTAGAAACAGATTATTTTGTGACGTTTATTCCCTATGCTGCCCTATCTCCATTTCATATGTGGGTCTTTCCCCGCCGCCATAGTTCCTGCTTTGGCGAGATTACCGATCTTGAGATTGTTGATCTTGCCTTTTCTCTTAAAACTGTCCTATCGAAGTTGTTTCACGGCCTAAATAATCCTGCTTACAATTACACCATTCGTTCTATGCCGACAGATTCGGGTCATGCCAATTACTTCCATTGGTATCTGGCGATCGTGCCGCGAGTATCCCAAGCCGCAGGTTTTGAGTTGGGCAGTGGAATGTATATCAATACAGCGATGCCAGAAGATAGCGCCAAATTTTTAAGAGAAGTATGCTAGCGGTCAAAGCCTAGTTAGGCTGTTATAACCTGTGGCGCTTGCGCCACAGGTTATACAACTTTGCATCTAGTTACTTAGTTCGTCTATCCGATTAAGATATAATTCTTAACTAAAATTTCTTAGGCTAAGCATTGTGAAAAAATCTTGGAAAATCATTCTATTTACAGTCATTGTTATAGCTCCTATCACTAATAAGTTGCCTGCTATTGCACAACAACAAAATCTTCAAAAAATTGTTGACTCTATTCAATCTGTTGAACAAGTCAAGAGAGATATTGCTCGCCTCATTACTACGGTTGACAACTGTAGAGTAGGTAGTTGCTTCAATTTCAGTAGTACTGCGATATGCGAGTTGGTTGCTGCGCTGGACGTTCAAGTCAATGGTCAAATTGTTGGGGAAATGATTTCGGTTGGCTCGGAAGGAAAAATTCCTATCTCACAGAATGATTTAGCTTTGATGCGAGATATTTTTAGTCAATGCAAGCCGACAAATTACCAGTATTGGAATTTTGAGTCCATGTTGCATGTTTACTATGTACCTAAGCCAGCAATAGATCAAAAAGTAAGACAAGCTCTAGGGCTTCCACCAAGTAAACGGAGAAAGTAAACATTAGGGGGAGCAAGGGAATGACAAATATTTTGCGTGAAACAGGATTAGAAACTGAAAGCCTCTATAGATCTCTGTCTCTCGGATGTGATCCAGAATTCGCATGACACTGTTTTAAGAGTTATACAGTCACTTGGTATCCGTTCACGAAACTAATCCCGTATAAATAAACAGCCCAACTAATCTTTGGCTTTGTTGCCCTTGCGGTCGGCGACACAAGTATCGGGGTTGTTATATGATTACAGCAATAGTAAATTCTCAATATGTCTCCAAGTAAATCTGATTTCTCAACACTCCTAGAACGTGGAGTTACTGAAGTATTTCCCAATAGTGAGTCCGAAAACCTAGGCGATCGCCTCCAAAAAAGCGATCGCCCCCTGCGAATCAAGCTAGGAATTGATCCCACTCGTCCCGATCTGCACCTTGGGCATACGGTCGCCCTGAGAAAACTGCGCCAGTTTCAAGATGCAGGGCATAAAGCGATCTTAATCATCGGGGACTTCACGGCACAAATTGGCGATCCTACAGGGCGCTCTGAAGCTAGACCGAGATTGACTCCTGAAGAAGTTGCATACAATGCCGAAACCTACTTAGAGCAAGCTAAGAAAATTCTTGACTTTTCTAGCGATCGCTTTGAGTTGCGTCGTAACAGTGAATGGTTAAATAAACTGGACTTGCAGCAAATTATTAACTTGCAAGCGAGTATGACGGTGGGGCAGATGCTAGCCAAAGAAGGCTTTAGCGATCGCTACGAAAAGGGAAATCCGATTTATCTCCATGAGTTTTTGTATCCACTCCTGCAAGGCTATGACTCCGTAGCGATCGATGCTGATGTCGAGCTAGGTGGTACAGATCAAAAATTTAATATTCTCGTCGGTCGGGATTTACAAATTAAAAGTAGCGATCGTCAAGGTAAGCCTGCCCAATTTGGGCTGCTCTTACCATTGCTAGTGGGGTTAGATGGTGTTCAAAAAATGTCAAAATCCCTCGGTAACTATGTGGGGATCACCGATGAACCATTGAGTATGTATTCCAAACTGGAAAAAGTCCCCGATACGCTTGTGGATAAATATTTTGAGCTATTGACCAATATTGATCTCGCGACCTTACCTGACAATCCTCGCGAAAAGCAAAAACAACTAGCCTTGGCGATCGTTAGTCAATATCATGGACAAGAGGCGGCTCTCCAAGCCAAGCATGATGCTGAACAAATTGTGCTGGCAGGAAATACATCCGATCTCGGCGATATTCCTGAATTTGATCTATCTCAAATCAATTTCCCTGCCCCATTGCACTATCTGATCAAAGCCTCAGGACTTTGTAAAAGCAATAGTGAAGCCCAAAGCCAAATCAAAAATGGCGCTGTGAAGCTCGATGGAGAAAAACTAGGCGATCGCACTTTTGCTAGTACAGATGAGCTATCAGGAAAAGTTCTACAGGTCGGCAAAAAGAAGTTTTTAAGATTAATTTAAGAAATATGTAATTCTTTGCTAAAGATCTATAGCAAAACAAGGTTTGTTGAGGATATAAAACCAAGAGATGAGTGGCGGCGCTTCGCGCCGCCACTCATCTCCTAGGGTTTTGATTTGTATTAGCTAACTATTGCTTTGCTATACTTAGCAACATTTAAAAACAAGCTACAGTCGTGCTGCTAAAAAAAAGAAGTCACACTAATTGTGACTTCTTTTTTTAGTAATGAAACAAGAAACTATTAATTCTTTTGAGCTTCAAGTTCTTCTCTAACTGTCTTCAAAGTAGTAGAAATTGCTTGGAAAAGTAAGTCTGATTGCATTTTAGCCAAAGTAGATTTTGCCTTTTCAGCTCCAGGCCCTTGACCTTGTGAATCAGTAATCACTTTATCTACAATATAGTTGTAGGCTGTAATTGCCTGATAAAGCTTAGTTCCATCAACAGCAGCAGTAGCGATTGAATCTTTAGGTTGTGCATCAATACCAAAAGGTAATACCAACGTTAGAGCACTGACCAACTGGCGAACGGGGCGACCATCCTCAAAATCAAGTCCCAATGATAGTAGTCGATTTGTAACTTCCTTCTGAGCTTCAGGAATTTTTGGACTATTTCTATCAAAACCTGAAGCCTCTTGTTTTAGCTTGAGATCATCTGGAAGGCTGCTGGTGAGAAATGATTGCCTGCCAGTTACCAAGAAAATAAACAGGTTGATCGTATTGTCGCGATCAGTATCTTCTTGGAACGATGCTATTAAAGCTAACAACCTAGATAATATAAGCTCTTGCCCTACAAAGGTGATAAACACCTTGACTCTGGACATATTGTTGTAGTTGGCACTGTTACTTCCAGTCCCAGCAACTCCGCCAGCACCAGAGTTTGATACAGGATTCGCACCTGCAAAAACAGGTAAACTTCCTGTGAAGCAAAGAGTTGAAGCCAAGATTGAGGAGATTATTCTTTTCATAGATTTAACGTCAGGTTGTAGTTGTTCAATAGATGGGAACTAGAGACATAAAGTTGCTGAAATATATCCCTAGTTTTCCCAGAAACGCAATCAGACTTACCTACGACCAGTGTAGTTAAATCCATAGCTGACACCCAAAATTACCTGAGTACCAGCATCACTGTTGTTGGTTACATCAGAATAGGTGAGGGTGATATTCAGAGGAATTGTGGGATCGGGTAAGAAACCTAGACCGAAGTTGAGTCCTTGACCAGACCAGGCTGTGCTTGCGCCCCACTGTGGATCAAACTGATAGCCAAGGTTTGCAAAAACACCAACACCGTCCCTACTTGTTGACTTGCGATAAACACCGCCACCAACCCCAACGGTGGCAATCAATGGCTTCGGACTGTCTAAGTTGTCAGGATCGGTCAACTGAGAAATTGTGGCTGCGCCATAGACTGAAGAGCGAGTACCGCCTGAGTCGGAGCCGTAGTTAGCGAAGTTAGTCCAACCAACGGCAACTCCTACCTGTCTGTAGAAATCTTCATAAACTAGACGGTGTACCTTAAGGTCAAAAGTACCGTTTGAACCGAAGTTGCGAATACTATTCATGTTGAAGACACCTTCAACAGCTAAAAAGTTACTAGCATCGCCTAAACCTGTACCGACGGAGATACTGCCGTCAAAAGTATCTCTAATCCGACCAGCAGTAGCACCAAATACACCGATGAAAGCATCACCTGTTTCTAGACCAAAAGCTACTGGTGTACCAGCATTGAGTGATGGGGTGTAGATGCGCTTGATAAATACGTTTTGAGTTTGAGTATTGATTGGGCGGATCAATAACTGATTGCGAATAATGTCAGGAGATGTGGATGTAGCTGTTCCTGATTGAGCAATCACGGGACTAGACTGAGCAATATCTAGTAGATTTGCATCAGGCTTAGTCGAAATAGAAATGGAAGAGCTAGGCTTAAAAGTTAAAGGGGCATCAGTAATACTAGCTGAGCGCTCTTGTAAATCTTTTGCAGAGTAATTTGCTTTTTTCTCAGCTACTGTAGATTGAGCTGAAACTTCTTGATTAGCGCCACTGAAACCAATTACGACTCCAGCTAATGCTAACAGTACCTTATTCACATTAGAGCTTTTTTTTAACATTGACTATATTCCTCACCCACAAGCTAACTTTGCTGTAATTTACAAAACTATACAATGTTTGCTTTGAGGTTTAAGACTCTAGCAGTACAGTTTTTACTTGTATCAATATATCCTATTTTTAAATTTTAGTGATCAAGCTTTTGCAATTAGTTTATATCAGAGTCTAAACAAAAGTTAACTTGTTTTTGACAAATCTATTTACCAAACTGATGACGTAATTAGTAAACAATGCAATTGATGAGCAGGCTGGCGACTCAATAATCTCCAAATATATTGGGATAAATATATCTGTATGTATGAGCTATTTAGGGTTTATAGATTTAAAGAATGCGACAAATCAAGCAACTGAAAATTAAGCTAAATCAAGCTCTAAGATCACATCCAGAAATGCTTCCTTGTGGTAGCAATCTGTTAGTTGCAGTTTCGGGTGGGCAGGATTCCTTATGTCTAGCTAATCTTTTATTGATGCAGCGAGATAAGCTTAACCTCAAGTTAACGATCGCCCATTGTGACCATCGCTGGCGTAAAGACTCACAAGCCAATGCGGAATACGTGGCGGAGTTGGCGCTAAATTGGCAATTAAATTTTAGTTTGCGAACTGCGGAAATGCCTCTCCACAATGAGTCTGATGCTAGGAAATGGCGTTATACCATGCTGATCGAGATGGCGGAAATATGTGGGTGCGATCGCATTGTTACGGGACATACTCGCAGCGATCGCGTGGAAACCCTGCTGTATAACTTGACAAGGGGCAGTGGTGCGGATGGTTTGGCGGCATTGTCTTGGATGCGATCTCTGACTCCAAACATTAAGTTAGTACGCCCTCTACTTAATGTCAGTCGCCAAGAAACGGCTGTTTTTTGCCATGAAAATCAAATTAAGGTATGGGAAGACAACACTAATCAAGATTTAAAGTATCAACGTAATCGTTTACGTTTAGAAGTAATTCCCTACTTAGAAAATTATTTCAATCCTCAATTAGAAAATGCGATCGCCCAAACTGCGGATCTCTTGCATGAGGATGTAATTTATTTAGAAACACAAGCTAGTCTTTTTTTTGAAGAGGGCAATTCCGTAATTTGGTGTAATCAATCACCGCATTTACATCGCCAAAAATTGCAGGAATATCCCCTTGCCTTGCAAAGAAGAATTGCTAGGCAGTTTTTATCAAGATGCTTAGTTCATCAGGTTAGTTTCTTCGATATTGAAAAATTTCTCAGCTTACTTGATGCTCAGAATCGATCGCAAAGTTCACCATTTACAGGCAATGTGATTGCAGTTGTTGACCATCCTTGGATCGTTTTACATATTCCTAAATAAGTAGTGACTCTATGCTTTTATGCCAATTCACAAAAGTGTGACTACAACGCTTGTGAATTAAAAACTAAATCCAATATGAGTTTTTAAAGAAAGAAATGGCGTAGCCATTTCTTTCTTTTTAGCCTTATTTGCCGCCGAGGGCAATTAAGGCCAAAAAGCTACCGCTATTCCAGAGGCAGTGCAACAACATCGAAGCCAATAAATTTTGGGAGCGCCAGTAAATAAAACCCATAACAATGCCAAGGGTGGTCAGGGGAATAATGTCAGCCACATTGAGATGGGCGATCGCGAATACAAATCCACTAACGGCGATCGCGCCCCATGCTGGTAAAAATTTGGTTAGTGATGGTAGTAAAAAACCTCGAAATAGATATTCTTCAAAAAATGGTGCAGCGATCGCTAGAGTTGTCCACAGTAGAAATTTTGGTAAATTATTTTGACTATCAACCAAGATTGGTAACAATGGATTGCCGCCGCCTTGACCTTGTAAAAACTTTTGACTAATTACCGAAACTATTAAAACCAGAGGGACTGCCGCAAAATAGCCGCCGACTCCCCACACTAGCCATGAAGGAGGCAGCAATTTAAAGCGAAACCAATGATCGGGTAAGGGGTGATAGGGGGCAAGGCTGATTTGTAAAATCGGCAGCATCGGCATTACGGAGACAACGTAAGGAATCAAGACCAGTAGGGACTGTACGGTAAAGTCTTCAGTAGCCCGTGATTGGATCCCTAGCAACTCAAATATGAGCGGCAAGACAAACTGGGTGATCAAGCAAAATGCGGTAAACCATAAAACCATGACTTCCCAAGTGAGCGCTAGCCCCCAAGGCACTTGCCATTGCACTGGATCGGTTTCATTTTTGGAAAATGGAGAGGAACCTCGAAAAAATATCCACTGGATTAGTAAGCCTAGCCAGACGATGATGCCGATAATGCCGCCAAGTAAGGGAATCGAATTGACGATGACTAATCGATTGATTGCCGAGTTTGCTTCTATTTGCGCCTGAGCTGCTAGTTCGGGCAGTTTTTCGCTTCTTTGCTGGGCTTGATATAGTTTTTTTAAGGCAAATTGGCGATACCAGCCGTCAAGGGTGCGCCGAATTTGGGGTTCTGCATTGGGAAATAATAGAATCGGGTCTGACCACAGCCCTGTGAGGATTTGAGCTGTCAGTCCATTGGTGGTCATGGAGCTAGACTCAGCGGTGACTAATGCTTGCCAAGTGGCGATCGCTCCTTGAATATTACCAGTCCTTACCTGTAATAAGCCAGTTCTGGTGGTGATTTCACCGATATTAGCTTGTTTTTTTTGCCTTAATTTGGATAGATCCTGTTGGTTGGTTTCTGTCGATAGGCGATCGATGTAATCTAGGGAAGCTTTATTGGTTTTGAGAACTTCTTGATAGCTGTTTAGGGCTTGTGAATATAATTCTTGACTTTGAGCATCACCGATTAGGGTTTGCAATAGATCTTCAACAGACTTGTCAGAGTTAGATTCTAAATTTTGTGTTGCCTGCAAAATCAGATCGGTTTGTAATAAATCCAACTTTGTCTGTTCCTGTGGTTTATTCCAGCTTGCCTGTAATGAAAAGACGATAAATAGGAGCGAGAATAGACTGAGAATGCTCAATATTATTGACCTAGCATTCCAAGTTTTTTCATTTAAAGGCTGAGAATCCATGAGGCGACATTTTAAGGTGAATTGCTGGTGATCCTATCACTGTGGGCTTGTAAACCGCAAACCCACAATCCCCACCATAATTAAGCCAATACAAACAAATCTGGCTGGGTCGCGTGATTCGCCGAGAAATACGGAACCGACGATCACCGTGCCTACCACACCGATGCCTGTCCAAATCACATAGCAAGTGCCAATTGGTAGGGTTTTTAAAGATTGTGAAAGTAAAATGAAGCTAGCTGCAAAGGCTGTAATAGTAATTAAGCTGGGTATGGGTTTGGTAAAGCCCTCGGTATATTTCAAATTGCTTGCCCAGACCACTTCTAAAAGCCCCGCAATAATCAAATTAATCCAATCCATATCTTATTTCTTTCTATAGCTCTTTCAGCATAATAGGAGGGGCGGCGCTTCGCGCCGTCCCTCCTATTTCTGTTACTAAAATTGTTTGTTGATTGTATTTGTATTATGACAAATCAAAACCTGTATAGGTTGAGGCGATGCTCTGTATCGTCTCAGCCTATTTTCTGGCTGCGTAATGATAAGGAGCTTGCCACTACACTTACGGAACTGAACGCCATAGCTAATCCTGCAATCGTGGGGTTTAGGGAAATCCCAAAATTAGGATAAAGCACGCCTGCAGCGATGGGTATGGCAAGGGTGTTATAGGCAAAAGCCCAGAATAAATTTTGGCGGATTTTGTTGAAGGTGGCGCGGCTGAGTTGAATAGCAGGAACCACATCGCTAATGTCGTGACGCATGAGGACAATATCGGCGGTTTCGATCGCCACATCCGTACCTGAACTAAGGGCAATGCCCACATTAGCGCCTGCGAGGGCAGGCGCATCATTTACGCCATCACCGACCATAGCCACGATCTGACCTGTACTAATTAATTTAGCGATCGCATCGGCTTTGCCTTCAGGCTTAATTTCGGCGATTACTCTTTCTGGCTGGAGCCCTAATTGACAGGCGATCGCCACAGCTGTTTCTTGGCGATCGCCTGTCAGCATCCAGACCTGTAGCCCCATATCCATAATTTGGCGAATAACTTTGGGGGCTTCGGGTTTGAGGCGATCGCGCAGGGCAATGATCCCCGCTAAATTTAGGTTGTGATTTGTATGATCAGGATCAGAAATTGCTACAAAAATAGGAGTTTTGCCATATTGGGCTAACTCCTGCGATCGCTCAAGCATTTCCTGCGAGATCTCCACATCGTGTTCTTGTAACCAAGTACTGTTTCCGACTAAAACCACTTCCCCTGTGGACATCACTGACTCAACTCCGCAGCCAGCAACAATCTGCGATGAGCTGGTGGATAGGAGTTCGATCTGCAATTCTGCGGCTTTGGCGATCGCGGCGGCTCCCAGAATATGATTGGCTCCGACTTCGGCACTAGCGGCTAGTTGTAAAATCTTCAACGCAGAACTGGGAATGTCGCGCACCACACTTTTAAATGTGGTTTGCTCAATCAGTTTCCGCCCAAAAACGATCAGGTCATTGGTGATCACATCGGTAACTTCGGCTTTACCCGTGGTTAAGGTTCCTGTTTTATCAAAAACTACTGCTGATAGTTGATCAATTCTTTCGAGACTTGCCCCACCTTTAATTAAAATCCCTCTTTCTGCGCCGAGTCCAGTGCCAACCATGATCGCTGTAGGAGTTGCCAAACCAAGGGCACAGGGACAAGCAACCACAAGAACGGCGATCGCTAATCGCAGACTAAATACAATTTCGGCATGGAGCAAGGCGTACCAAATTAAAAAAGTGACAGCAGCGATCGCCATGACTGAGTAGGCAAAATATCCCGCCACGCGATCAGCTAGGTATTGAATAGGGGCTTTGCTCGCCTGTGCGGACTCCACCAGCGCCACGATTCTCGCTAGAGTGGTTTCTGCACCTGTTTGTAAAACCTTAACTGTGATTGCTCCTGTTAAGTTTAGGGTTGCGCCTGTCACTGTCGTGCCGACTTGCTTGACCACAGGGCTGGATTCGCCCGTGAGCATGGACTCATCTACACTAGAGCTACCGCTAATTACTTCGCCATCAACGGGAATTTTTTCACCTGACCACACCACAATGCGATCGCCCACTTGCAAATCTTCTACCGCGATCGGTACTTGTAGATCGCCGTTAGCACTGTTTACTAGTAGTCTGGCGCTGTCTGGCTGTAAATTGATCAATGTGCGAATAGCCTGAGATGCTTTACCCTTAGCGCGTTCTAATAAAGCTTGTCCCAATAACACAAATCCCAATAACATTACAGGCTCTTCAAAAAAGCACTGCCAATTTAACTGTGGTACAAACAAAGCAACGGTGCTGGCTAAATATGCCGAAATCGTGCCTAACCCCACCAACGAGTTCATATTAGGGGCGCGATACCAGAGAGATTTCAAACCATCCCACCAAATTGGGCGACCAATCCATCCCAATGCAACGGTGGAGACTAGCCAGTGGATATACATATTGCCCACCAACGGCAAATTGGTAATACCAATTAAGCCCAAATGTCCAATGATCGCCAGAATTACCAAAAAAGCAGGAATGATAATTTCTCGCGTCAATCCGAACCAAGAATCCTGAATTACAGTTTCTGTGCTTTCGAGATTTCCCTTTCGAGAGCCTAGTTTGGTTTTATCAATTAATGCAGCCGTAAAACCTGCTTTGGCGATCGCCTCAATTAGCTGTGGCGCTAGACTATTCCCCTGTTCCTCTTCAAAGAACACAGTGGCTCTCTCTGTCAAAAGATTGACGCTTGCTGCTTTTACCCCTTCGCAAGCAAGCAAACGCTTTTCCACTGTGGCAACGCAGCCTGCACATTTCATGCCCGAAATCCCTAAGGATAGGCTACTAGATTGGTGGTTAGATTTGGCGATCGGTTGAGACACTATCACAAGCTTGTATCCGAAACTTACTAAAAATCAAGAAAAAATTAATAATTAATACAGCCTATTGAGACTTTGAGTAGTACAGAGAAATTGTGGTAGGCGGTGCGGAGCAACGCCTACCACAATTTCTCTGGGTTTTGATTAAGCGCAAGTCACTGTATCAATTTACGAAAGCGTATTACTCCTAGTGAAACAGTTAGGCTGGCGCGGCAAGACGTGCGAGTCTAACTATTAATTTTAATGAAACCTAGTCAGGGTATACCATTTGGTAAATGGCAATAGCACCTTTTAACTTGGTATAATTTTCAAGGACTGTTGAAGCTTTTAAAATCTAAAGCAATTTTTGAAAGTGCTACTCTCAAAAATTGTTCTGGGTTTTAATGAAGCTATGAGCGCTGCGTGTGGCTAGTACTAAAAGCTGATAGCCACAAAGTAGGACATAGAGTTAGCATATACGCAAATCTAGTTTGAATGATTTCGTATTTTTCCGTAGCTACAAGCGATTAATGCTTTAAATGATCAGCATCAAAATCTGCGGGTAGAATGCTAGTAGAAAAACTTAATCATGTGAATTGTAGAAGTTCTTTGAAGTTACTCAATCAACTGCTAGTTTTTTGGATTTGACCTAATGGTTCAAAAATTTTTGACAATGAGTTAACTAATGTCCATTCCCGACAGCGAGTTTTCTATCCATTTTTGGGGCGTGCGAGGGAGCATAGCGACACCTGGAGCAGACACAGTTCGCTATGGTGGCAATACCCCATGTGTGGAAATGCGTTGCCAAGGTGAGCGGCTTATTTTTGATGGTGGCACTGGAATTAGAGTATTGGGGCAGCATTTGCTTAAGCAAATGCCTGTTAATGCAAGTATTTTCTTTACCCATAGTCATTGGGATCATGTTCAGGGTTTTCCCTTTTTCACGCCAGCATTTATTAAGGGAAATCTATTTAAAATCTACGGCAAAGTTGCTCCGACAGGGCAGACCATGCAAGATCGCCTAGAAGAGCAGATGCACCACCCTAACTTTCCTGTACCGCTGAGGGTAATGGCTTCCTGTCTAGAGTTCTTTGATGTGGAAGTGCCTAGCGTTATTGAGCTTGGGCATGGGGTGACAGTGGAAACAGGAATGCTGAATCACCCAGGGGAAGCTACAGGGTATCGAGTCAATTGTGGCGATCGCGTAGCGGTATATGCCACTGATACGGAACATTTTAGCGATCGCCTAGATGAAAATTTAATCTATCTGGCTCGCAATGCTGACGTACTAATTATGGACGCGACCTACTCTGACGAGGAATATTGGTCAACTAAATCGCCAAAATCGGGATGGGGTCACTCCACTTGGCAAGAAGCAATCAAGGTTGCCGAAGCTGCTAATGTCAAAACTCTGGTGATTTTTCACCATGACCCTCTACATAGTGACGAACAACTTGATGAGTTTGGTCGGTTAGCTAAGGAAAAATTTGCGGGAGCCGTAATGGCAAAAGAGGGGATGTGTATTTCAATTCCTATTCGTGCTGATGCAAAGCCTCTAGTAAAGGTCTAGGGCTTCGCCAAGCAAATGCAGAAAAAAATTTGAAAGCGTTGCAAAGCAAAGCTTTCAAATTTTTTTTCTGGGTTTGGGTTTGAACGCAAAGCGCTGTAATCTTAGATTTATTAACAATTTTTGACAAAACCCCCTACCTATGAAACGCATTACCCTGCTCGGCTCAACTGGTTCGATCGGTACACAGACCCTAGATATTGTTGCCGAATATCCTGAACAATTTCAAGTCGTGGGGATGACTGCGGGGGGAAATATTGATTTGTTTGCCCAGCAAATTCGCCAGTTTCGTCCTGAAATTGTGGCGATCGCTAACGAAAAAAAACTAGCCAATCTTAAAGAGGCGATCGCTGATCTGGAGACTCAGCCAATTGTGCTGGCGGGTGCGGAAGCTCTGGAAACTGTGGCGAGCTATGGCGACTCGGAAGTAGTGGTGACAGGGATTGTGGGTTGTGCGGGGCTGTTGCCCACCATTGCCGCCATTAAAGCGGGTAAAAATATTGCCCTTGCCAATAAAGAAACATTAATTGCAGGGGGCGAGGTGGTCGTGCCACTGGTTAAAAAACATGGCGTGAAGCTATTGCCAGCCGACTCTGAACATTCGGCAATTTTTCAATGTTTACAAGGCGTTCCTGATGGCGGATTGCGGCGAATTATTCTCACCGCTTCGGGTGGCGCTTTTCGCGATCGCCCCACCGAAGACATGGCTGCTGTTACCGTTGCCGATGCCCTCAAGCATCCGAATTGGGCGATGGGTAAAAAAATCACCATCGACTCGGCAACCTTGATGAATAAAGGCTTGGAAGTAATTGAAGCTCATTATTTGTTTGGAGTTGACTATGACCATATTGAAATTGTGATTCATCCTCAAAGTATTGTGCATTCCTTGATTGAGCTAGAAGATACATCGGTATTAGCTCAGCTTGGGCTTCCTGATATGCGTTTGCCCTTGCTTTATTCATTATCTTATCCAGAGCGCGTTCCCACTCAATGGGAACGCCTTGATCTCGTCAAGTGCGGCACTTTGACCTTCCGCGCTCCCGATCACCAAAAATATCCTTGTATGGATCTCGCCTATGCGGCGGGGCGTGCAGGTGGAACTATGCCTGCGGTGTTGAATGCGGCAAATGAACAGGTGGTGGAATTGTTTTTACAAGAAAAGATTCGTTATGTGCAGATTGCTGACCTAATCAAATATGTATGTGATCGCCATAGTCACGTTACCAAGCCAGAACTCGAAGATATTCTGGAAGCCGACCAATGGGCGCGTCAAGCAGTGATAGAGCAAGTGATGCTTACGGTTTAAAAGAAGTTTGCCTCAAGTGGCGGCGCATCTCGCCGCCGCTTAAGGCAAGAAATATTCGGGTATTGTGGCGATTGGTAAAAATCGTGGTTAAAATAGCATCACAAAATTAGAACTGTAGTCACTATCCCAAAGCCAAAAGATGGTGGTTTGCACCATTGCTTTCTGAATTTGGGTAGCGATCGCTACAGAGCCAATCTCATCCCTCCCCCAACCGTGAAACTCCTACAGATTTTTCAGGTACTGCCATTTTTTGACCGCACTGTCGATAAGTGGGCAACCGAAGCACGTCTCTTGAGATGGCTCACTTTTTTATGGCTATTTGCAGGACTAGCAATCTTATTTTCAGCATCCTATCCTGTAGCAGATCTGGCTTTCAAGGACGGCACGCTTTACTTTAAGTACCAGCTAGCTTGGGCTGTGATTGGGTTACTAATTTTCAATGTAGTGGTTCATTTGCCATTGCGAGCCTTACTCAAAACCAGTCCCATATTTTTGTTCATCATCCTCGGATTGCTTTATGCAACCCATATTCCTGGACTAGGAACAACTCGTAATGATGCAACCCGTTGGTTATCTCTTGGTTCTAGTTCTTTCTTGTTGCAGCCATCAGAGTTGATCAAACCATTTTTGATTTTGCAAGCGGCTCAACTTTTTGGTAATTGGTCGCGCACTCCTTGGAAGGCGCGGATTGGCTGGCTATTAGTATTTATGCTGGTTTTAGGCGGAATTTTGATGCAGCCCAGCTTGAGTGTGACCGCACTTTGTGGAATTACTCTCTGGTTGATTGCTCTTGGTGCAGGACTACCGACGATTCAATTATTCGGTACTGCGGCTCTTGGTTCTATCGTGGCGATCGCCAGTGTTAGCTTTAGGGAGTACCAACGCCGCCGCATCATGTCATTTCTCGATCCTTGGCAAGATCAAGCGGGGGATGGCTATCAGTTAGTTCAGAGTTTGATGGCGATCGGTTCAGGGGGAATTTGGGGAACTGGCTTTGGGCTATCGCAACAGAAACTATTTTTGCCAATTCAGTACACAGATTTTATCTTTGCAGTTTTTGCCGAAGAATTCGGCTTGTTTGGGGGCATTTGCTTGCTGCTGTTAGTTTTGATCTACGGCACGATTGGACTAGCGGTAACTTACAAATGCAAAGATCCTATAATTCGCTTAGTTGCCCTTGGTTCGACATCCCTAATTGTGGTACAAGCTCTCCTGAACGTGGGTGTGGCGACAGGGGTGTTACCAACGACAGGTTTACCTTTTCCCTTCCTCAGTTATGGCGGTAGCTCGACCATATCCTGTTTGTTTATCGCAGGGCTGCTAATCCGTTCAGCGAGAGAAATTGCTACTGCAGATGTGGTGATTCCTTTTGCGCGGAGCGATCGCCAAGGTGGTAAAAATAAGCGCTCTGAAAAAAACGAAGCGGCAAGGCGGCGATCGCATACAGTAAGTTAAGAAAGGAATGGCGGCGCTTCGCGCCGCCATTCCTTATATAAATTTGGGAAATGCCACTTTAACTGATGTCTCAACTCGATCTGAACTCGCCTTCTGGTTACCTAGTCCTGTTGCGTAACCGCCAATTTCTAGCACTGTGGCTTGCTCAAATATTGGCTCAGCTCGTTGACAAGGTTGTGTTGATCCTATTGATTGCTCTAGCTGTTGCTGATGGGGGAGAAGATCTCAATACCCGTGAGTCATCGATTATGATCGCCATGACTTTACCCGCTATATTTTTAGGCTCGATCGCAGGCATTTTTGTGGACTGGCATCCCAAACGAGAGGTGTTGATTTTATGTAATTTCCTACGCGCAGCTTGCCTATTTGCGATTCCCCTCGCTCCACGCTCCTTACCAGTACTGCTGCTGATTACTTTTATCATTTCCACTTTTACCAATGTGTTTGCCCCCGCCGAACAATCTGCGATCGCCCTTGTTGTTCCTAAAAACGATCTTTTACCTGCCAATGCCCTATTCACAATTACAGAAGTGGGATCGCTAATTGTCGGATTTGCGATCGGTGCGCCACTCCTTGCTTTAACTTTGGGGTTATTTCCTCAAGCTACAACCTTTAGCCGCGAGGTGTTATTAGGGAGCCTTTACGTGATCTCGGGATTGTTTCTATTTGCCCTCCCCAAAGATGAGATTGTCCAGCCTAAAAAAGTTGGCTCAGGTATCTGGTCAGATCTCCGAGATGCTTTTCAATATGTCCGACACAATCACTTAATCGGTGGGGCAATGCTCCAGCTAACATTGCTCTACTCAGTTTTAGGAGCTATGCAAAAATTATCAATTAACCTTGCCGAAGTCGTAACAGGTAATCGCGAAGAGTTTGGGTCTTTTGTGGCTTCGGTTGGTGTGGGTTTGGCGATCGGTGCTCTATTACTAGGTAAATTTGGTAAAAGATTTGCCCATCGTCCTTTGCCGTTTTTAGGATTTATGGGAATGTCCTTTGGCTTGTTGCTGTATGCCTTTGTGACCGACCTTTGGTTAGCTTGGGCAATTGGCGCTTTCATCGGTGTAAATGGCGCTTTTATCGTAGTGCCAATGCGAACTGCCATCCAAGAGCATACTCCTGAAAATATGCGTGGCAAGGTGTTTGGTCTGCTAAATAATGGCGAAAATATTGCTGCTAGTTTGCCCCTAGCTCTGGTTGCTGTGTCCTTAGATTTTCTGACGGGTATCTTCGCAGCACAGGGGGGGGGTAATCAAAAAATTGGCTTTCAAATTGTCTTAGTCGTGTTCAGCCTGATTGTATTTGCCCTTGGCTCTTGGGCATGGAAGAGGACTAGAAAAGCTCTGAAAAATGTGCTTTAACTCTTGAGTCAGCGCCTTAGGCGCTGACTCAAACAACTGCTACTGCACCATGGTCGCTAATTCGCCATTAGCATTAAGCTCCATGACAATGTCGCAACCGCCAACAAACTCTCCATCAATATAAACTTGGGGAAAGGTTGGCCAGCTCGAAAAATCCTTAAGCCCTTGGCGTAACTCAGGGTCTTCAAGAATATTTGCCGATTCGTAGGGATGTCCAAGAGAATTAAAAACCTGCACAACGGCTGCGGAAAACCCGCACTGAGGCTGTTGGGGAGTACCTTTGATATAGAGCATGATCTTACTATTGCTAATCTGGCTCTCGATTTTAGTTTGCAGAATAGGGCTGAGCATATTAATTTGCAGACTGTTTATTACTAAATTTTCTATTGCTACTATACCAATCTTGATTACACATCATGCTTGGCTTTCCAGATTGGATAGTCAGATCTAGGCGATCGCAAACATTCCTCTACAACTTCGGCAACATTGCGCCAAGTCATATCATCTCGACCGAGCAGTTCGCGAAGCTGTACTAAAGTGTCTTCTAATTCCAAATTAAATTTCTCGAAAGGCAAAGGTGATAAAGATCTTTCAGGTGCTTGAATAACTTTGGTTAAAGCTTCCTTAACCAAATTAATAATTTGCTGAGTCATTTCAGACTTAACTCTTTGTCTAAGATTTTGTAATCCCTTACGGCTAGTGGCATACATGGGAGGTAAACGATTTAAAACATATGCAGCTACATCGTCAACACTAATTTTTTGCTGTACAGATAGTTCAAGACGCTGTACTCGGCGTTCAATAATTGCCGCCACAAGACTTTCTAAAATGTTGCTGTACCGATAGACAGTACCAGACATATAAGATTCAAAATCTTTGATCTCAGCCGAAATTTCTTTTTCGGTACGATTGCCCTTGGGTGAATTGGAGATTAGAGATGAGTTGGTGCGACGACGTAGCGCGTAACTACGCGCCAGCAAAGAGTTGCGCCGATCTAAACTTACATAAGTGCCATTAGAAAGACTTTGGTAATAGCCTGAATTTAAGGCATCCCGAACAATTTCTGGTACGTCTTTCCACTTGAGATATTCCTTGCTAAATAGTTTACGCAACTTAGCGAGAGAACGAGCCTGACTGATTAATTCATGGGCAGGTATTGGATCAGTTTGCCTAAGTACATCGCTTTGGGTACTTAAAAAACCGTTACGCACAGTTTTTGTAATTGCTGCACCCATTTCTTGTTCTGCTTTTTTACGCTGTTGTACCCATCCCCGTTGAGTTGTTGCATACATTGGGGGCAAACGATTAAGCGTGTAAGCGATAACTTCACTGAGATCAACTCGCTTTTTGACATCTGCTCCCAGTTTTTTATACTGAGACTCCGCCTCTTCGATGACTAATTCTTCAAGCGCATTTCTACAACTGCTCATATAAAAACCTTCTGTTTTGAGAAGTAGAGGTGCCGAGCGACAGCTTAGGATTTTTCAATTTACTCAAAAACCATATTCTTGATGGCGTAGCAAAGTTGCGCTATCAAAAATTGGTTCCTTAGTAATAGCATAAAAGCAAATTACTGTAATTTCATAAAAGTTTGTATCAGTGCTTCTCATCAAAGAGTCAACTTAGTATTTTCAGCAACCGATATAGTATTTATCAGTCCAGTGAAGTACGGGTTTGTTTCCTTGTCGAAGGCGGGGAGACAAACCTTTGTACTTAGCTTGCTTGAAAAGCGCTATATCGATTGCTGAAAAACTTAAGGTTTCTTTTTAAAAATCATTGGTAGATGTTTCAGGAACCGTTGTCTTCGACAAACCTGCGATCGCCCGTAGATTTTGGCAACGTATTAACTCGGTAAATTCAGGACTGCTGCGACCTGATAACCTAGCTGCATTAGGAATCGCCTCAAGCATTGCTTTGGCTGCCTCTGCTTCACGGTAGCCCCGCTTTTGGGCGATCGCGATCGCCTCTTTATCAGCAGCTAACTTCACCTGTGAGCTCTTGTTGGCACGCAAAACTTGATTAACGCCCACAGTCCCCAGCAAAAAGGCGATCGCGATACCAGTGACATCTCCCTGTAGTGATTCGACAACTCCACCGAGGAGTGCCATGGCAGCGACACCTTGATAAACTCCAACTTGGAACCACTTAGTTTGTTCTCGCCAACTAATTTCATGGAGTAGGAGTAGATCTCGCTCAGCTTCAGGTAACTGTCGCCACAACCGAAAATTGATATTTACTTGCGTGCCTTTTTGCCAAGGTAAAATTTCCGAACTAGAAATCAGCTCGATCTGTTCAGGCTTTGATTTTATCGCCGTCTGCATTCGCCAAGAGGCTGTTAGGAGATCGCGCAAACGCGCAATTTCTTCGTTAATATTCATAAGTAAGATTTATCCTCTCGTCAATATTGCAACCATGAGTAATAACCTAACCATCAACGACGCTGAGCGAATCTTATGGGAGCTTAGTGATTTAGACAATGAAACTGCAACTTTAGAGCAACGAGAGCAAATCTGCACAGCTCTGGAATATTTAACCAGTTTGGCTGATTATCACATTTTTGGGGTCTGCGCTGACACTGTTGCCGAGGCTATGGCATCTTTACAAAAATACACAAACCATTTCCATTACCAACTTCCTGAGACTGACCTGCCATCGATTAACGATGGCGTGTATCTCAAATACAATCCCCGTCGCCTTCGCTATCATTGCGACAATTACAAAGGTAACTATCGTGGGGTGTTGTTATCTTTTCATACCGATTTTGCCGATGGATATAGTGGCACTCATGGTCATTTTCCCCTAAATCTCTTTTAAAAAGGATGGCGACGCAAAGCGCCGCCATCCTTGGCTTTTATGAGAGCTTTGCGAAGCAACACTCTCATAGTTTTTCTGTCTTTGGGCGCTAAAAGACCTCACGGGTAAAGCTGCCGTGCAATCCATAGGGGACATGGTGCTTGAGATGTAGTTTCGCCACTGGCTTACCCGTAATATTTTGAGCATCTAAAATTACCAAGTCCGAACGGTTGTGGCTAGCATCAAAAACTAGAACTAGCATCCATCCATTATCCTCAGCACTATCAGAATCGCGTTCGCGAGGTACAAAGATCGGCTCACTGATAAACCCACGAGGAGCAAAACTATGGAATTCTTGCTTGCCAGTCTGCATATCGACTTTCGCGATCGCCTGCAAAGGTGCATTACCTGATTCCTTGGCGATCGCGCCAATGTAGGCGTAACGATGCTTTTGTCCTACACAACGGGGATGTACCACAGGGAACTCGCATGATCGCTCTAAAATCATCTCCTTCTTCACAGTTTTAAGTTGAGGATTGATCGTGAAACGCCACAGCTGCCCCGCAATTACTTTGTCAAAATCAATTTCCCTAAAATCCGTGTTCGGTTCTAATTTGGGATAGTCAGGATAGCAGACTGAATCCACAATAACTTCATCACCCTCTTCATAGGCATTGCAGTGATGAAAAACAAAGCAAGGATCAGTTTCAATAGTTTGTAAATTTCCCTTGCGGTCAATCAGTAAAAATTGACTAGGTGAGTTTGGCTTTAATTCGATACATTCACCAGCAGTTGATAATCCTAACAAAAATGGCAAAGGCTTAAAAGATACAGGATTTTGCATGAAAATCCGATAGTTGGGCGTATAGGCAAAATCATGCAAGAAGCAAAATCCTGATACTTTAACCTGAGACTCTACCGATAATTTTCCATCAGCCGCCACTTGATAGATCGAAATCTTTGATTTAGGTCCAGGTTGTACCCCAAATCCCCACAAGTCGCCAGTGGTATCGTCCTTTCGAGGATGAGCTGTAAAAACCTGTCCCGCCTCCAACTTGCCCTCAAAGCTTTCTTGTCCTAGCGTATCCAAGCTCTTAGGATCAAGCTTATAAGGTCGAGCAGCTTCCCACAAAGCCAATAACTTGCCTCCCTGATAGACCACGTTTGTATTGGCAACATTTTTGTTGTGCAAATCAAATATGTTATTGAGCCATCCTCCTTTCTTCTGCGTACCGAATACCCCACGATATAAAACTTTGCCAGCTTTTTTTTCTGCTAAAAACTCTGGAGTCTTGACAAACTGATTTGTAAAATGTGCTTTGCCATCTTTGAAAGCGATCGCGCAAACCATGCCATCACCATCGAAGGGATGTCCGTACTTTTCGCCATTGATATCTAGCTGACCTGGCCCATTGCGAAATAAAGTTCCTGTCAGTTCAAGAGGAATCGTCCCCTCAATTTCATCAATCCAATAAGCCTGTTCAGTGCGTAGAGACTCATATCCCTTTTGCCAATCTTCACGAGAAAAAGTAGGTGATGCAGTCTGAACCATAGATATTTGCCAATTGAAACAGTTTTCTTAGCTTCATTGTAACAATTTTGTCACAATTGCGTTCTACAGCTATCGCCACTTAGCTTAGTCCAAATAAACCAAAGAAATGAGGGGCGGCACTTTGTGCCGCCCTTCATTTCTTTGGTTTATTTGTAAAAGTAAGCCAACACTTTTACGAATTAAAAATTAGAACCTAATAGTATGAGGCGGCGCATAGCGCCGCCTCATACTATTAGGTTCTGTTTTGTTTTACATCAGTTGCCCATCATGCAACCAGTAAAAATTTTTACTGGCTTTGAGCGCAAAGTGTTGTAATGCATGGGGCTATAAGCCTCAATTACCTTTAGCTGAAGGCATTGGTGAAGATATTTCCTTCAAAGACTTGCCCATTTCTTGTTCTGACTCATTGAGAGACCAACGATAGGAAATCTCAATGCCGTGATAACCGCACAAATCTTCGACCTGCTTTTGTAGTGCGAAAGCTTTGCGGAGATTAATAATCGCTGCTTGTAAATGCTCCCTAGAGACATTCATCTTTGTCGCTAGATGCGGCTCCTTGATCTCACTGTGTAGTGCAGGCAGGGTTTGCCGCTCCAGTAATTGCAGTAGCAGCTCGTAATGAATATGGGATGGAACAGGAAGTGAACTCACAGATACCTCAATCGATGCGAAACCAAAAATAAAACTTGGATGTATATTTGTGTGGAGCTTTGGAGCTATTACGCAAGGATACTTCTAGAAACTATTAGATATACTGCGCGTCAAGCCAAATACATCTATTCGTTAATTCACAAAATTGTGCTAACACTTGTGCGTATTAACAAACAAATCTAGCAAGAGTTCTAATTCATAAAATAACTAAGCCATTTTATGTTTTGGTATAAGGCTAGAAATTTTCGAGACTTAAATAAATTGTAGAGGATAAATTTATGTCATTTTTACGGACTTCTGCGAGGTTGACAATTCTATTTACTTTGGGGCTGTGTCAGTCTGTCGTCCTAAATGACTCAGCGATCGCCAATTCGCTTAGAGCAAATAGCCTCGTATCTTTGACAAATATTCAACTTGCTCAAGCAAGTAACGTCATCTTCGTATCTCCCAACGGGTCAGATACAAATACAGGATTATCTGCCGACCAACCTTTAAAGTCGATTACAGCCGCCATCAGTCGAAATCTTCCAAGTGGCTCAATTGTCCAACTTGCTAACGGCACCTACAGTAGTGAAACTGGCGAACAATTTCCCATCAAGCTTCCCTCAGGCGTGACTCTGCGAGGCAACCCAGCTAACCAAGGACAAGAAGTGATTATCTTGGGGGGTGGTGTTTTTGTCAGCCCTACCTTTGCCCGCCAAAATATCACTATGCTCGCAGAAAATTCAGCTCGGATCGAAGGTGTTACCTTCACCAATCCAAATCCTAGAGGCTATGCTCTTTGGCTCGAATCTGCCCAAAATGTCAATATTCTCAGCAATACCTTCACAAGATCGACCCATGATGGCGTTTTCTTAACAGGCGAAACTTCTGCAGTTAATGTCACAGGCAATATATTTACTCAAAACGGCGCTAATGGACTCTCGGCGCTAGGGACAAGTACAGGCAAAATCGAGTCAAATACCTTTGATAACACAGGTTTTGGCATTGCGATTGGTCAAAACTCAAAAGTGGCGATCGCATCCAATCGCATCACCAATAACCGAGGAGGCATCGTTATCTCAAACCTCTCCATGCCCTCACTTCGCAATAACCTGATTGCCAATAATCAAGAAAATGGCTTAGTGATTTTGAAAGATCGCAAAGGTCAACCAACTGTCGATCTTGGTTCATCGGCTAGCCCTGGACAAAATATTTTCCAAAATAATAAACAAGCTGACATCAACAACGCATCAGGCATCACCATTGTCGCGATCGGTAATCAAGCTGAACCCAAACTCATCAAAGGTTCAGTTGACCTAACACCACCAACTTCACCGCTAACACCACCATCAACTCCAGCCTTACCAATCACTCAGATTGCTTTTGCTGATGTTCCTAAAACATATTGGGCAGAAGCTTTCATTCGAGAATTAGCTTCTAGAGACATCATTAAAGGGTTTCCAGATGGCAGTTTTCGTCCTAATGAACCTGTAACAAGAGCACAGTTCGCCGCTATCCTCAGCCAAGCAATGAACAAGCCTAATGTACGCAGCGGTATTAAATTTACAGATGTTCAGCCAAATTTCTGGGCTAACACTGCTATCCAAAAAGCCTTTACGACTGGCTTCATGTCTGGCTACTCTGCCACCACATTCCGCCCCAGCGAAAACATTTCCCGTGTCCAAATTCTTGTCTCATTGTCCAATGGTTTAGGTTACAAGCCATCTAAATCAACTGATGTAACCCTAAAGGTTTTTGTGGACAATAATGACATTCCAAAGTACGCCCTAAACAGTGTTGCAGCAGCATCTGAAAACCGAATCGTAGTCAACTATCCTAGCTTGAGCCTTCTTAGACCCAATCAAACAGCTACTAGAGCTGAAGTCGCCGCCTTCATATACCAAGCATTGGTAAGCTCAGGAAAATTGCAAGCTATTTCTTCCCCTTACATTGCTAACCAGTAAATATGAGACGGCGCTCACTAACACTTAAAAAACTTTTAGTATGCAAATCCTATACTGTGTATAAGTTTGAGCAAATTGGTTAACCGAACCGAGAAACTTTTTCTAAAAAAGGGTTGACAAACCATTTTAACCTTGCTAACTTAATAAAGCGCTGAAGGGAGAGCGGAGCGAAAGCAAAGCGAGCCCAGCAAGAGTAAGCGCTAAGAACCTAGACAATTAAATAATTTGAAAGCTTTAAGAAACCAATAAACCTCGTCAAACAAATTAAAAGNAGACTGGATTATTGAAAGATAACCAGCTATCCGACAGGATAAGCGAAAAGCTTAGAAAAGTCAAACCAATCCGAAAGGAAAAAAGCTAAAGGAAGTAGGAAGCAATTTTGAAACCGATAGACACCATGGAGAGTTTGATCCTGGCTCAGGATGAACGCTGGCGGTATGCTTAACACATGCAAGTCGAACGAAGTCTTCGGACTTAGTGGCGGACGGGTGAGTAACGCGTAAGAATCTACCTATAGGTTCGGGACAACAGTTAGAAATGACTGCTAATACCGGATATGCCGTGAGGTGAAAGTTTTAATGCCTGTAGATGAGCTTGCGTTCGATTAGCTAGATGGAGTGGTAATGGCACACCATGGCGACGATCGATAACTGGTCTGAGAGGATGACCAGTCACACTGGGACTGAGACACGGCCCAGACTCCTACGGGAGGCAGCAGTGGGGAATTTTCCGCAATGGGCGAAAGCCTGACGGAGCAATACCGCGTGAGGGACGAAGGTCTGTGGATTGTAAACCTCTTTTGTTAGGGAAGATAATGACGGTACCTAACGAATAAGCATCGGCTAACTCCGTGCCAGCAGCCGCGGTAAGACGGAGGATGCAAGCGTTATCCGGAATTATTGGGCGTAAAGCGTACGTAGGCTGTTTCATAAGTCTGTTGTCAAAGCGCGAGGCTCAACCTTGTAAAGGCAATGGAAACTGTAAGACTAGAGAGAGATAGGGGCAGGAGGAATTCCAGGTGTAGCGGTGAAATGCGTAGATATCTGGAAGAACACCAGTGGCGAAAGCGTCCTGCTGGATCTCAACTGACGCTGAAGTACGAAAGCTAGGGGAGCGAATGGGATTAGATACCCCAGTAGTCCTAGCCGTAAACGATGGACACTAGGTGTTGGCCGTATCGACCCGGTCAGTGCCGTAGCTAACGCGTTAAGTGTCCCGCCTGGGGAGTACGGTCGCAAGATTGAAACTCAAAGGAATTGACGGGGGCCCGCACAAGCGGTGGAGTATGTGGTTTAATTCGATGCAACGCGAAGAACCTTACCAAGGCTTGACATGTCGTGAATCCTCTTGAAAGGGAGGAGTGCCTTCGGGAGCACGAACACAGGTGGTGCATGGCTGTCGTCAGCTCGTGTCGTGAGATGTTGGGTTAAGTCCCGCAACGAGCGCAACCCTCGTATTTAGTTGCCATCATTAAGTTGGGCACTCTAGATAGACTGCCGGTGACAAACCGGAGGAAGGTGGGGATGACGTCAAGTCATCATGCCCCTTACGCCTTGGGCTACACACGTACTACAATGGCTAGGACAAAGAGTTGCAAGCACGCGAGTGCAAGCTAATCTCATAAACCTAGTCTTAGTTCAGATTGCAGGCTGCAACTCGCCTGCATGAAGGCGGAATCGCTAGTAATCGCAGGTCAGCATACTGCGGTGAATACGTTCCCGGGCCTTGTACACACCGCCCGTCACACCATGGAAGCTGGTCACGCCCGAAGTCGTTATCTCAACCCGCAAGGGAGGGAGGCGCCTAAGGCAGGGCTGGTGACTGGGGTGAAGTCGTAACAAGGTAGCCGTACCGGAAGGTGCGGCTGGATCACCTCCTTATAGGGAGACCTATTTAGTTTTAGACCGAAACAATACAGTAATAAGTCAGAACTAAGTCATCCCAAGGTCGTTCGAGATTTATTGGAAAGCTTTCAAATTAAGTCAGGTTCTAAATTTGGCTAACAAAAAGGGCCATTAGCTCAGTTGGTTAGAGCGCACCCCTGATAAGGGTGAGGTCACTGGTTCGTGTCCAGTATGGCCCACTTGAGAAGCTAGGAACTAGAAGCTGAGAAGCTGAAGGAAATAGTTAACTCTGGGGATATAGCTCAGTTGGTAGAGCGCCTGCTTTGCACGCAGGAAGTCAGGAGTTCGAATCTCCTTATCTCCACCAAACTACTAACAAAGACCAACAAAAGCGAAAGCAAGAGTTTAGCAACTCATCTAGTTAGGCAAAGCCTAAATAACTAGAGAGACTGCTAAATTCTAGCGAAAGCGAGAATTTAGAAAGAACCTTGAAAACTGCATAGCAATAGTAATAAGAAGCAAGTAGATCCAAAGTGGAAACACAGAGGTCAAGCTACAAAGGGCTCACGGTGAATACCTAGGCACAAGAAGGCGATGAAGGACGTGGTTACCTACGATAAGCTGCGGGGAGCTGGAAGCAAGCCCTGATCCGCAGGTTTCCGAATGGGGCAACCCTATATA
>QBLS01000027.1 GCA_003249015.1 Pseudanabaena sp.
GTGCAGGTTGGCTGAGCGAAGTCGAAGCCTCTTCTAAATATTTAACAATTACTATAAAACCCAGAAGAAGAGTAGCGGCGCTCCGCGCCGCCACTCTTCTTCTGGGTTTTATGTCCCTAGCGACGCTTACATTGCTATATGATCAAAAACCGATAGCTCATAGAAAAAGTAATGCAAGATCAAGATACAAACTGGCAGTCCATAGTCCTAATTTCAATTTTAGGAATTCTCGCGGTGATCAGTTTTAACTCATTTGTGATCATTAATCCTGGGGAAGCTGGAGTATTAAGCATATTAGGTAAAGCCAAGGATGGCGTATTACTAGAAGGGGTTCACTTTAAGCCGCCTGTGGTGTCACAGGTCGATGTCTATGACTTGACGGTGCAAAAGTTTGAAGTACCTGCCCAAAGCTCAACCAAAGATTTGCAGCAACTTACGGCGAGCTTCGCGATTAACTTTAGGCTTGATCCAATTGAAGTGGTCACGATTCGTCGTAGTCAGGGGACTTTACAGAATATTGTGGCAAAAATTATTGCTCCACAGACTCAGGAATCTTTTAAAGTGGCGGCGGCAAGACGGACAGTTGAAGAAGCTATCACCAAGCGTGATGAATTAAAACAAGACTTTGACGAAGCCTTAAGCCAACGACTAAGCAAGTACGGCATTATTGTTTTAGATACGAGTGTTGTCGATCTGAATTTTTCTATTGAATTTTCTAAGGCTGTCGAAGAGAAGCAAATTGCCGAACAACGCGCTCAGAGAGCCGTTTACATCGCTAGGGAAGCGGAACAAGAAGCGGAGGCAACTATTAATCGCGCTAAGGGACAGGCTGAGGCTCAGAGACTTTTGCGGGAAACCTTAACTTCGGAACTATTGCAAAAGCAGGCGATCGAGAAGTGGGATGGTAAGTTTCCCCAAGTTTTGGGTGGAAGTGGGGCAGTTCCCTTTTTAAATCTGGATATGGCTAAACCATAGAGCGATCGCGATCCCACAAGTTGAATGACGGCGCATTGCGCCGCCATTTCTGACTTAAGTGCAAAGCGCTATAGAATTATTAATTTAGAGACTTTTGAGCAGTGGAAATTTTATGTGTCAGTAATGGACATGGCGAAGACATCATCGCGACCCGTATTTGTGTGGAGTTGGAGAAACTAGGGTTTTCGACGATCGCTTTACCGATGGTGGGTGTGGGAAACGCCTATGTCAAGGCAAATATCCCAATTGTGAAGGAGTACACTCAAGCAATGCCATCGGGGGGATTTGTGCGAATGGATAGTCGCCAACTCGCTCGCGATGTTCAGGGCGGATTGGTAGGACTGACCAGAAAGCAACTTGGTTTTGTCTGGAAGTGGTCACGGCAAAGGCGGGGCAGAGGAATGGTTTTGGCGGTGGGAGATATTGTGCCTTTGCTATTGGCATGGCTACCTGCTCAATTTAGTGGTTGCGATTTTGCTTTTGTGGCGACGGCAAAGTCTGAATATTACTGGCGCGATCGCAAAAGCCCGTTACCCCATGTTAAAAAGCCATTTGGTGGTTCAATATTCTTTCCTTGGGAGCGGACTTTGATGGGGAGTCGCCATTGCCAAGCCGTATTTGTGAGGGACTTACTTACTGCGGAAATTTTAAATCGTGATTTTAAATTGCCTGCGGTCTACCTAGGTAATCCGATGATGGATGGACTAGAACCGCAGGGGCTTAACTTTGGCATTGGCGAAGATGATTGGGTGGTAGCGATTTTAGCGGGTTCGCGATCGCCAGAAGCCTATCAAAACTGGTTGACCTTGATGCTTTGCGCTCAAGTTGTGTCCCGCACGATTCCCCATAATGTGCATTTTTTAGCGGCGATCGCTCCTGATTTGGATATCGAAATTATTAGTCAAAGCATTATTCAAAAAGGGTGGGTGCGTGTTGATGAAACTACTTTTAAGGTGCATTCGGCAAGGTTGATTTTGTTGCAAGATGGCTTTAGTGACTGTTTGCATAAATGTCATTTGGGGCTTGCCATGGCGGGAACTGCTACGGAGCAGCTAGTTGGGTTAGGGAAGCCCGTAATCACGATCGCGGGAGATGGTCCCCAGTTCACGCGCAAATTTGCGGAAGAACAGGTGGATTTATTGGGTTGCTCTGTCAATTTGATTGATAAACCTGCTCAGGTTGCGGATGTATTGAATTCCATTTTGCAAGATCCTGATTATTTCCAAGCGGTCTGCCGCAATGGTGAAGAGCGGATGGGGCAGGCAGGCGCTTCCGTCAGAATCGCCAAGCACATTGCTAAAAGATAACCAAGTGTCTCGCTACGCGAGACACTTGGTTATGAGAACAAATCACTTAGAAACAGCGTAATCTCAGCGCGATCGCTGACGTTGAAAAAGTCTAGCGGAACCACACCATCAGTATGGCGACTGACAATATTAAATCCTAGCCTTGCCCTGCGATAGCTCAGTACTAGCGGACTATTTACCGCTAAAGGTCGGCGCAACCAATCATCAAAGCTAGAAACCTGACCCATGCGATCGCCCATTGTCTGAACTATTCTTGCAGAACGTTGATCGGGAAGACTGCGCGAAGCAAACACGTAGGCTCTTTCTAGTAATTTTTCACGCAGATTAGGGTTTAGCCAAGCGGAAATGACCATTTCTAGAGGTGTTTGGGGATTTTGCTTTACTGCTTGTAACCCTTCGACATCATTGGCGATCGCCTTCGCTAGTAGCAGGGCGGTGGGGTGATTGGTCTTTTGCAGTTCACTAACTGCATTCGGATTGCCATTCCACCACCTGAGGGCAGCGAGTCTTAGCGATTGATTGGGATCTTTAGCATAAATGCTTTCAAGGTTGGAGACTATTTGTGGGTAAAGAGGACGAAAGGTGGGATCTGCCCAGAGAGGACTAGTGATGAAGATAGGATCATTAGTCAACTCATCAGTAATGGCTGCGATCGCTTCAGATTCTTTGCCCTGACGCAAGAGACTCACTCCCAAACCAAGGGAAAGCGATCGCTTACTAGGGACTAATTCCAAACCCCGCCGAAAATAACGCTCGGCTTCCTGATTGGCGATCGCCGAGTTTTGACGCAGACTTAGCCAAGCCGCCGCATTATAACCAGCTTCATTGTTGGGATTAACGGCGATCGTCTTTTTGATCCAAGCCAAGCCCTCCTGCTGCCATGCAGGGGCATTCGCCAAATTAGGGTAATTAGTAGCCAGATCCGCTAAGTTCCAGCCCAATTGATAGGAGTAGTAAGGCTCCCAAGGTGTGAGTTGGTAAGCTTCTTGAAGCCGTGATTTGAACTGATCCACTGAGGCGATCGCTTCTGGTAGTTCTTCCTGTTGATTAGATTCCAGCCCTGCTAGCGCCTTTGATAAATAGATAAAGCCCACATTAGAAGCTTGCCAAGCGCGATTTACAGGGACAAGCCAAGCGATCGCCGCGACTAGATAGATAGTGGCAATGATTGCCAGCCATAAACGAGGTTGGCGCTGATAGCCAAGGGTGATGAGTTCATCTGTATATATTTGTCCGAGGTAAGTAAGGCTAGCAAATATCACGACTAGGCTGCCGCTAATGGCAGGGATATCAAGCTGATAGTCAGTAATCGCCAGCATGGCGTAACCAAACAAACTACCAAATAATCCGTAGGAGCAGATCTGCTCCTGTGAATTTGCTTGCCATCGCGGTGACTTGTGCAGCTTGATGAATATGCTAAAAATTGCTACGACTAAAAATGCAGTAGTAATTAAAAATCCAATTCCTAGCTCAGCCCATAAATGTACAGGCGTACTGTGCAATTGAAACAAAAGCTCTGCTTCGCGCCCTGCCCATTGGGGACGGTATTGCTGATACAGCATCACCGCTGAACCTGCTCCTGCTCCAAATAGCCAATGGTCTAGTCCAATCCGCCAGCCCACATCCGCCGCGATCGCCCTAAATAGCAACTCTCCTGAGCCTTGGGATGGGTTGGTCAAACTATTAACTAGAGCTACGATCAGCGATCGCAGTCGATTATTTGCGGCAATCAAAAAGCCTAGCAAAGCGATCGCGCTTCCACTGCCCAGCACAATCAATCGGCGACTGAGCCGACTCCGCCACAAGGTTACAGCGATCGCGTAGATCACCATGGCTCCTAGCCCCAAAAATCCGCCACGAGAACTAGTTGTATATAAGTCAATCAATCCCAGTGCGATCGCGGCAATCCATAGCTTTCGCCAATTTCCTGTTTGAGCGATCGCCAAACTCACCAAAATTGGTAAAACCAATATCAAAAATCCTGCCACATAGTTTTGATGTCCGAAGGGAGCCCAGTTGCGAGACTCTAAATCCGAAAAATCGTAACTAAGATTAAGTCCCCATTGATTGAGTTTAGCCAAATTAGCTAATTGGGGCAGCCATGTTTGCGTTGTCCATAAAAATAAGCTTTCCAAGATTACGGCAATTCCCAATAAGCCTTGAAATCTCATGATTGATAAGATTTGGGATTCCTGCCCACTATTTTCGCTAACCTTGCTCAAATTAGCGATGGGATTAGGATTATGCAAAAAGTTATTTGTTACATATAGGGCAGCAAAATAACCAAAAGCCGTTAGGCTATACCACATTCCTTGCTGGGGAAATTGGGAAAACATGGTGGATAAGCACAGAGTCACAAAGCCTGAGCCGACTACCCAGTCAAAGCCATTTCCCAGTAAGTAAAAGGGTTTATCGCGCCGCCATAGGTTAAGTAATCCTGCGATCGCAAAGCACAGCAGCCCCAATTGCCACAGCAAGACCCAAGGGAACGACACCATCTGAGTACTGCTATCTGGCAGTAAGGTAAACAGAATATAGGCTGCCAGCCCTAGCTGAAGAATTAACCGCCCCGTACTCATAAAATTTTGTTACCAACTAAGCTCAGCATTTTCAAATTGTAAAGTGAATGGCGGCGCGATCGCGCCGCCACTAGTATTTCGGTTTTATCAAGACCCGCCTCAGACAGGGCTTGATAAAACCAACTTTGACAATGGGAGTCGATGTAATTTTTAGGTTCAGTGGTCGTAATCCTCAAAAACGAGATATCATGGCGAATACTTGTATCCAAAGCCAAGGGCTAGAAATACAAACAAATCCTATGTGTGTAATTCAGCGAAATTATTTTGCATGGAAGAAGCCCTGTCATCTTTTTCCTTTGGTGAAGAACTAGAGGTTGAATCCATAACCGCAGCGATGCTCTCCAGCACTACTCTGGAAGAAGTACTTAAAATATTTTTAGTTAATTTGGGCGAAAAACTCGCTGTTGATCGAGTAGCGGTTTACCACTTTATTAGTTCTCAAGAGGGGAGAATTCTGATAGATGCGGTTTCCCCTAATTTTTTGAGCATTAAAAATCAATATTATTCGATCAATTATTTTGGGGCTGACTCTCGACAAAACTATCCATGCGATCACCCGATTATTTTAGAAGACATGGCTCGTATCACCGATACTTTGGCGGTTCATCAGCAGTGGCAAATGACTCATGTCAAATCGATGATGTCAGCACCAATCCTATTTGACACACCATCTCTTAACCATCAGATCTGGGGAATCATCCTAGTCCAACAATGTGACTTTCCGCGCCAGTGGCAGCCGAAGGAAGCAAACTTTTTGATGAAGTTATCACAAGTCCTTGGTAAATGCTTGCAATATTGGCAACTACGGCTCAGAGCGCTAGATAGTCACTTTCAAGCAACCTCACCAATATCTACCCTATTCTCTTCTGTGCAGGAAGCTAATAATCATGCCTCTGTTGGTAATGAGCTTCAAGAATTCGTGGCGATTAGAACTGAGTTAAGTCAAGAACTTGAAACTTCTGAAACTCAACCCAAAGCGATCGCTTGGACAAGTAAAGCCCAGTTACTAGACGATGAAGTAAATCCTGTACTTGAAAAAAATCATCGCCATGATCCGACCAATTCTCTTAACCGAGCGATTAACCTTGCCCTCGAAAATCTTGATTGGCGATTAGAAAAGAATGTTAAGCAATATCCTGCGGAGTTTGACTCAATGGGAAAAGACGGAAAAATTGAGGGTGTTGATGTAGAATCGGCAACCCTTGAAGATATTTTGCAAGAGAATAGCTGGTCTCAAAATTACTCTGAAATTGCCTACCTCAGACAAAAAATCAGTGAACTAGTAGATAACCTGCAAAAGAAAACAGAAGAGATTGTAGAACTAAAACTCCAGATCCAATATTTGATTGCTTCACAGGATGATCTGAGAAAAATGTTGCTAGATCTGCCTTCTAACAATCTGACTCCAAATATTAAGCAAAACATCAAAGATATTTGCAATCTACTCTTTGTAGATAAATAGCCGACATACTATCCCAATACGGCGCTTTGAACTGACTTAAAACCCAAAAGAATTTTTGAGAGCACCGCGAAGCGGTGCTCTCAAAAATTCTTTTGTACTACATAATGCCTCAATAGGTAATAAGTCAGTGCGCGGCAAAGCCGCACACTGGTTATTACCTATTGGCAAGTAACTACGGCTTCAACGATCGCTGTTTTTGTTGTCTCGGCTGCTTGAGCATCAGATTGAACAGAAGTAATTGCCCAACGCAGGGGTTCGCCATGCCTGCTTAGTTCTTGTTCAATAGTCTTAGCGATCGCCTCTTGTTTGTCATTAATTTCAATCTCTGCGGTGATGAAATGTGTAGTCATACTCTCTTACTCGTAAATAATTATGGTGGCGTAACTCAGTTACACCACCACAATTATTCAATAGATTTACTGTAAATAATAATTAAAACCTGTGGTGCATGCTGCGCGTGCGCCACAGGTTTTAATTATGACTAGTTACTTACAGCCTATTGATGCTTTGAGTAGTTAAATTATCGCGAAACTTGCTAATGGGTGACCTGGGATTCGAACCCAGGGCCAGCGGATTAAGAGTCCGATGCGCTACCACTGCGCCAGTCACCCCAACTTTTGCTCATTTTCCATCTAAGTACGTAAAAGAGCGATTTATATATTAGCAAATGTTTGGCTAAACATTTGCATAAATTTTTAAATAACACTAAAACTTTCCACCTACGGCACAGAAAACTTTGCTTAGGAGATAAAACCTACAGGTGAGTGGCGGTGCTTTGTGTTGCCACTCACCTGTAGGCAACAGCATGTTTAGGTAGCAGCACCTTGTTATTTAAAATTCAGAAAAAGCTAAGAGTGTTACTACAAGACACTTTTAGCTTTTTCTGGTTTAAGCATAGTGATCGCTAAATGCACGAAGCTAAAGAGATTTAGTGTAATTGCTATTTTTGGATATAAGTTGTTATTATTCTTAATATAAATAAATGTTTTATCTATCTTATAAATTTTAAATAATGCAAGTGATGAATGCTGAATGGACAATTACGGAAGAAACTACGGCTAAGAGAGCATTTGATGTTGCTTATAATCGTGAAATCACGGCTTTGATTGACTCGGTGCGTCTTAGAGCTAGCTCTGTTAAAGAAATTGATGATATGTGGAGTCTTCATGACTTTTTGAGTGTCAAGCGTCATGAGGTTGATGGTCGTTACGATTATCGGTTGCCAATTTTACTTTTTGTATTTGCGGGGCTAGTCAAAGAAGGTTGGTTGAGTATTGATGAACTGGAGGGGTTAAGCAAAGATAAAATCGCTAAAATTTCTGCCCTTGCTAGTATGTAGTTTCTTTTAGAGCTGTTTCGCAAAGAAGATTTTGCATAGGAAATAAAGAATGGCGGCGCAAAGCGTCGCCATTCTTTATTTAGGGCTTAACTACTTACAAAGTAATCAATGTAATTTTTGAAAGCGGAGTAGAGTATCGCTTTCAAAAATTACTCTATGTTTTGAGTTCGCGCAAAGCGCTGTAATGTATTCTCAAGTAGTATCTTTAGAATTTTTTTGCTTAGGCTTCAGCGCTGATAGATTGCACAAAACCTATACATAGATTAATAAAGTGCCAGACACCATACTTCGAGGGCATTACAAGATTATTAGTCACCTTGGGGGTGGCGGATTTGGGCAGACCTATCTGGCTGAAGACATTGATTTGCCGACCCATCCGACCTGTGTGGTTAAGCAGCTTAAGCCCATATCCCACGAACCTTTTGTGTTGGAGACTGCTAAAAGACTTTTTGAGAAAGAAGCGCAAACTCTCTATTTGCTGGGGACTCACGATCGCATTCCCCGTTTACTAGCCCATTTCCAAGAAGGTGAAGAATTTTACCTAGTTCAAGAGTTTGCTGATGGTAAAGATCTGACGGGGGAGATCGGAAATGGTAAACGCTTGTCAGAGGCGCAGGCGATCGCCCTTATAAGAGAAGTACTAGAAATACTGGTTTTCATCCATGAGCATGGTGTAGTGCATCGCGATATTAAGCCTGCCAACTTAATTCGCCGCAAAATTGATCACAAAATAGTGCTCATCGACTTTGGTGCAGTCAAAGAAATTGGTGGATTAGCTGGTGATGCACAGGGTAATACCAACTTGACGATCGCCATCGGTTCCCCTGGGTATATGCCGATTGAGCAACTCAATGGCAAGCCACGCTTGAGCAGTGATATCTATGCGGTGGGAATGATGGGAATTCAAGCGATTACTGGAGTCGAGCCGCGCCAGTTTGCCGAACATCCCGACACGGCGGAGTTGATTTGGCATAGCCATGTACAGGGAGACTATTCGCCGCAGTTTTTGAGCATTCTCGACAAAATGATCCGCTATGACTTTCGGCAACGATATCAAAGCGCCGCAGAAGTATTAGAAGCGATCATTCCCACAGGCGCAGATTTGCCCACTATTATTAGCACCAGCACTGAGACTAGCAACTTAAAAACAGTCTCTGTTGTAGCTTCAGATCCCTATGTGCAAGCAGAGCATCCTAGCCAATTGCATACTGTTGCTTTTGGAAATTCCCCCAAACGTCAATTACCACCACTGCGGACATGGATTATTGGCGGCGCTGTCTTGTTATCGATAATTGGTATCGCTCTAAGCAAATTTACTCAAGGCTCAGTTACGACTTCAAATCCTCCCCTCACTGCCACTCCGTCTTTACCGCCAATTCTTCCGAACACGCCAAGTGCTGCGCCAATAGAGATTGCCACTCCCACACCATCATTGGCAAGTCCAAATATCCCCCCATCGGTAGAAGAATTACTAGCCCAAGCCATCTTGCTAAATCGAAATAGTAAACCTCAAGAGGCTTTGACAAAAGTAGAAGAAGCATTAAAACTTGAGCCAGATAACCCTGACGCTTGGATTGCCAAGGGACTATTGCTGAGCGAACTAGGGCGGGAAAACGAAGCGATCGCTGCTTTTGCTAAAGGTCGAGAATTAAGCCCTGAAGAGCGAGCGATTATTCCGCCAGTTGTTCGAGATCGCCTTGCCAAGAAAGGCAGTAAAAAGAAATAGCAGCAATAGCAGCGCCAAATCAAGAAATGGCGTAGTCATTTCTTGATTTGGTATAAAGTGTTAGCAAAGATTGCTTAGTTGAAGATGAGTGGCGGCGCTTTGCGCCACCACTCATCTTCACTTTGTAGAGACAGTCATTAACTAAAAGTGATCATGAGTGATTTACCTATTCTCCAGCGTATCGACGGTCGAACTTGGGATCAATTGCGTCCCGTCCAGCTACAATCTCCCTTTATTGAAGCGCCTGCGGGTTCAGTTTTAGCAAAATTTGGAGATACTCAGTTAATTTGCACTGTTTCTATTGAGGAGGGTGTGCCCAAATTCCTTGCTGGTAGTAATCAAGGCTGGCTTACCGCTGAATATCGAATGTTACCTGCGGCAACGATCCCAAGGCAGCAGCGGGAATTTATGAAACTATCAGGACGCACTCAAGAAATCCAGAGGCTAATCGGGCGCAGTTTACGAGCTGCGATTGATCTGACCGCGATCGCCAATTACACCATTACTGTGGATGTGGATGTATTGCAAGCTGACGGTGGAACACGCACAGGCGGGATCACGGGGGGATTTGTAGCTCTGAAGTCTGCCTGCGATCGCTTACTCAACGAAGGTAAATTTACGCGATCGCCGATTAAAAAGTCAGTGGCGGCTGTATCGGTAGGTTTGTTAGATGGGATGCCAATCTTGGACTTAAATTACAAAGAAGATGTGGCTGTAAGTGTTGACCTGAATGTAGTTATGGATGGGGAAGGTCAATTGATCGAAGTGCAAGGTACTGGGGAATCGGACACTTTTTCGCGATCGCAATTAAATCAAATGCTCGATGTCGCCGAAAAAGGCATCAAAGAGCTTTTAGCCAAATAAAGAAGGCGGCAATCATTGCCGCCTTCTTTTATAGTTGCTTTAGGTAGCTTAGTAAATCTGCCATATCCTGCGGACTAGGTTGAAACTGAGGCATGGGAGGTGTTTCACCACTGACAACCTGCTGTACGAGTCTAGCGTCAGACTTGCGATCGGATACACCATGTAAATTGGGACCCACTTTGCCATTTGCCCATTGCCCATGACAAGCCACGCAATTCATCACAAAGATTGATCGACCCTGCACAGGATCACCAGACAAATTTAAAACTGACTGAGTATATTGATCTATCTGAGGATGGGTCAGCCAAAATACAAGGCTAACCAAAGCAGCAATTATCGCAAACACGAAAACCATAACCGCTTTTAGGGGAGACTGGTTCTCAGGGGCGATCATAACCGCGTCTAAAACTGGCTCTGAAGTTTTATCTGCCACAGCATAAGCACCCTTTGTCAAATTTTTTCCTTCATCAATCACAGACTTTTGAACCTACCCCTTAATCTTGTTGAGACTATTACCTAAAAATTACTTGGGTGTCGTACTGAACAAATCCTTTAATCTGAGAATACTTAACCTTAAGAATAATCATCTTAAATATTAATAACATAACTTAACCAAAGTATAAGTACCTAGTTGGCGCATATTAGGTTAAATAAAGCCTAAGTTTTATGGCTGTCAATGCTTTATGGCACTCTCGCCTATTGGGAGACAACCCCAGAAGACTAGTGGAGACAGCAATACAATTATTGATACGTGACTTAATAACTCAAAAGATTAATGGCGGCACAATGTGCAGCCATTAATCTTTTGGGTTTTAAGTGCTAAGCAACGCTTACATTGCCATAGTGTCTGCTCCGTCACGTTCTATAATTCAAAAGCACAATAATAAAAATTTTTAAGATTAAGGAAAGAGTTAATTATGGGAGGAAATGATCGCTTGCTTCGGGCAGCAAGAGGCGAAGTACTGGATCGTCCGCCAGTATGGATGATGCGCCAAGCAGGAAGATATATGAAGGTATATCGGGATTTGCGTGAAAAATACCCCACATTTAGAGAGCGATCGGAAATTGCCGAACTCGCTGCCGAAATATCTTTACAGCCCTTCCGTGCCTTCCAGCCCGATGGCGTGATCATGTTTTCGGATATCCTGACTCCCCTCGCAGGGATCGGCATCAATTTTGACATTATCGAAAGCAAGGGCCCCCTAATTGAGTCACCGATTCGCACTCAAGCACAGGTTGATGCCCTGACCGATTTTGATCCCGATGCATCCGTTCCCTTTATCCGCAAGATTTTGGCTGCGATCAAAGAAGAAGTAAAAGACCAAGCAACCATCCTAGGTTTTGTGGGCGCACCTTGGACATTAGCCGCCTATTCAGTAGAAGGAAAGGGGTCTAAGGACTATTCTGTAATCAAATCAATGGCTTACAAGGAGCCTGCAATTATTCATAGTTTCCTGACTAAGTTAGCCAAGATGATCGGAACCTATGTAATCCATCAGATCGAATGTGGCGCTCAGGTTGTGCAAATGTTTGACTCTTGGGCGGGACACTTATGTCCTACGGATTACGCTACCTTCGCACTGCCTTATCAAAAGATGGTGGTGGATCAGGTTAAGGCAAAATATCCCGACACGCCGATGATCCTTTACATTAGCGGCAGTGCAGGGGTGCTAGATCTGATGCCAAAGTCGGGTGTGGATATTGTCAGTGTTGACTGGACTGTGGATTTGGCAGCAGCCCGCGATCGCCTTGGGCATGACGTGCCTGTGCAGGGTAATCTCGATCCCTGTGTGCTATACGCCGACCAAAGCTATATCAAAGAACGTATTCTTGAAGTTGTCCAAAAGGCAGGCAATAATGGACATATCATGAATCTTGGTCATGGCATTTTGGCGACTACGCCTGAAGATAATGCTCGCTTTTTCTTTGAGACTGTTAAGGGGCTTAGCTACTAATAACAAATAAAGAGATGACTCCGCCATCTCTTTATTTGGCGTTATTTGGCGCTATGGGTAGCATTTGCATTCCCCCAAAAGGCTGGCGGAACTAGACTTTTACAAAGTTTCTTATCAGAAGACGAGTGGCGGCGCTAAGCGCCGCCACTCGTCTTCTGGTTTTTATAACCATATAGGCGGGGACACAAACGCGCACTTCACTAGACTGATAAACGCTATAAGCGCAATGGTCTAAATAAATCACAATTTTTCAGGTTGCAGTGAAGATAGATCGTAGTAAACTCTATTGATAATTTTTGAATTCAATTCAAACAAATTTATGGAGTCGGACAATCTTAAACCCAATGACAGTAAACCATCCCTATGGGTGGAGATTGGCAGAGGATGGGAATGGATAGTTTTTTCGATAAAGATGTTGAGACGTGTTGGTGGTCCTATAGAGATTGTTACAACCATCTTTAATTCTGCCAAAATCTTAGTCTCTAGGGCATTAAGGCAGTGGAGATCTGAGGATAAATAAATTTATGTTTAAAGATCCACAAGACTATGAGTTCACAAAGAGTTTAGAAGAGAATTGGCTGGTAATTAAACAAGAATTGGAACAAATTAGTTCTAATGACTTTTTAGATTGGCCCGAAAAACATCTTTATGGCAAAGGCTGGCAAACTTTTGGATTGTATGCTTTTGGCATGAAATTAAACAAAAATTGTAGACTTTGCCCTGAGACAACTAAGCTAATCGAAAATATTCCTGACATGGTAACAGCAGGATTTTCTTCCTTATTACCAAATACTCATATTCAGCCCCACACGGGTTACCCTGAAGGTTTATTGAGATGCCACCTAGGGTTAATCGGTTGTAGTGGTTGTAGTTTACGAGTTGGTGATGATATTCACGATTGGCAAGAGGGCAAGTGCCTAGTTTTTGACGATACGACAGAGCATGAAGCTTGGAATCGTGGCGATCGCAATCGGGTTGTATTGCTATTAGATTTTAGAAGTAAAGAGTTAGAAAGCAAGCTGAAGTCTAAGCCCAAAAAACAAAATCAAGACTCGGATGACGGCAACTCTAATGTCAAAGGAGTGTGGCAGAGTCTTAAATCTTTGTTATCTAAGTAGTACAAAAATAACTTTGAAAGCGCGGCTTAGCCGCGCTTTCAAAGTTATTTTTGGTTTGTACAGCAATAAAATTTGCTTAGGAAATAAATCCAAGAAGCGAGTGGCGGCACTTTGCGCCGCCACTCGCTTCTTGGGTTTCAGTTTGTAGTGACTAATAGCAATTCATAAAAGTTTGACTTCCCTCTCCTATACAGCGCTTTGCGGTTAGTGGGGAAGAGTCGCGGAGCGACTCTTCCCCAAGTTTATCTGTACGACTCAAAACATCAACAGACTGTACTTAGCTACTTAGTGATTAATAGGGCTTGACATTATACATAGGTATAAGGCTTATGATGGCGACATCTAATTTACTGGGGCTATGATGCTGCAAGTTCGTGAAGTCTCAAAGAGAATGGGTCTTAATCCCCAGACACTTTATTTTTATGAACGGATTGGTCTAGTACCATCACCCAATCGTAATGAATCTGGTTATCGCATCTATGGTGAGCAGGATCTGGAAAGATTAGCTTTCATTACTCGTGCAAAATCTTTAGGGCTAACCCTAGATGAAATTGCCGAAATTCTCGCTCTCAAAGAACGTAGTAGCGATAGTTGTTGTGTTGTGGTACGCGATCGCTTGCAAGCAAAGATTGAGCAACTGGAGGCAACTATCCAACAATTACAACATCTTCGCAGTGAATTACTGCCATTAGTAGAGCAATGTGATCTGGGTATTGCCAATTCTAAAGAGGAGTGCAGCAAATGTTGGATGGAAAACAAATAAGAACGAGACTACTTTTTTAACTTTCTATTCTTCAACTTTTTAATTTTTAAATTTCCCTCTTTCTATCTTTTATACCAATTAACGAAAGTGCAACTACACTTTTGCTGATTGAAAACCATACCCAGAAAGGGTTTTCAAATAAAGAAATGGCGTAGCCATGTCTTTATTTGATATTACTTTCTATTTTTTATTTTAAAAACATGAACAGTCATCTTGCAACTAGGCTACGTGAAGGCACGCAGCAATCTCATACTGCCGCCGAAAATACGGCTTACATGAAGTGCTTTCTGAAAGGCATTGTCGAGAGAGTTCCCTTTAGTAAACTATTAGCAAATCTCTATCTTGTTTATAGCGCTTTAGAAGAGTCTTTGCAGCAATATCAAGATCATCCTGTGCTGAGCCAAATCTATTTCCCCGAAATCAATCGTCGTCAGCATCTGGAACAAGATCTTGTTTTTTATTATGGAGACAATTGGCGCGATCGCATCATACCTTTGAAGGCTGGAATTACCTATGTTGATCGTATTCGTGAATTAGCAAGTAGCGATCCTGTCTGTTTAATTGCCCATGCCTATACGCGCTATATGGGCGATCTGTCGGGTGGGCAAGCCTTAAAAAGAGTGGTGCGATCGGCGTTGGAGTTACCTGAAGGTGTGGGAACAGCTTTTTATGAGTTTGATCAGATTCCCACGATTGAGGACAAAAAGGCTTTTAAAGAGAAGTACCGCCAAACTTTAGATTCCCTAGCGATAGATGAAGATGTGGTTAATAGAATTGTTGATGAAGCTAATTATACTTTTACGCTGAATCGGAATGTGGTCAATGAGTTGGAGCCAGATGTCAAAGCTGCCTTGGGAGATCATGTCTTCGATTTGCTTACTAAGCAAGACCGTCAAGGTAGTACAGAACGTCATGGCACAGCGCAACGAGAAGTAGCAGTTTTGTAGGGGTAGAGCATTTGCGCCAATATTTTCATACTCTCGACCGATAATCTCAAAACGCAAATGCTCTATCCTCTTCGCTTTTACCGATAAATTGTCCCTGCGTTGCGAGTTCAGGGCAAAGCATTCCCAAATTCAAACCATCTTAAAATTGATGGATTTATGCGGGAGTGCTTTGCCCCTACATATCCAACAAAGAGATTGTTAAATAATTTCTGGCATTTTTATTGAACAAAATAAATGAGAACTTTATCGCAAACTGTTGAATTTAATTTGAGTCTGCTGCATAAATATAATCGTCCTGTGCCGCGCTATACCAGTTATCCCCCTGCAACGGAATTGCATGAAGGGTTTGATGGTAATGATTTTCAGAGGGCGATCGCTTTAGGTAATTCCCAAAATACGCCGCTATCCCTCTATTGCCATATTCCCTTTTGTGATGTGCCTTGTTATTTTTGCGGATGCAATACGATTATCACGCCACGCAAGGATTTTGCTGAGCCATATTTGCAATACTTGATGCGACATATTGCACAGGTGGCGGCACTAATTAATCGTGATTCTAATCGCCTTGTGGAGCAGATGCACTGGGGCGGCGGCACACCCAACTATTTGACAATTGAGCAGATTAACCGCCTCTGGGAATGTTTGCAAGCGCATTTCACCTTTGCGGCGGATGCGGAATTATCCATTGAAGTAAATCCGCGATCGCTAACTAAAGAATATTTGCAGGACTTAAAAAATCTGGGCTTTAACCGCATTAGCTTTGGTATTCAGGACTTTAACCCGCAAGTACAACAAGCCATCAATCGCATTCAACCTGAAGAGATGCTATTTGAAGGAATACGTTGGATGCGTGAAGTGGGTTTTGAAGGCGTAAATGTAGATTTAATCTATGGTTTACCATTTCAAACCTTAGATACTTTTGAAGAGACGATCGCCAAAACCATTGCCCTCAATCCCGATCGCATTGCCCTGTTTAATTTTGCCTATATGCCTTGGCTGAAGCCTTTACAAAAGCGCATTGCCCAAGAGACATTGCCCTCGGCAGAGGCGAAATTGGCGATCGTGCAGATGAGTATTGAGCGCTTAACGGCATCTGGTTATGTGTTTATCGGCATGGATCACTTTGCCAAGCCCAATGATGAATTGGCGATCGCCCAAAGGCAAGGACAGTTACACCGCAATTTTCAGGGCTATACCACTAAGCCCGAATCTGACCTGATCGGCTTTGGGATGACTTCCATCAGTATGTTGCAAAATGTCTATACCCAAAACCATAAAAAGTTGAAGGATTTCTATCAGGCGATCGATGCTGACGAGTTACCCATTGAGCGCGGTGTCACCCTCAGTGATGATGATATTTTGCGGCGATCAATCATTATGGAACTGATGTGTCAGTTTCAATTATCACAGCCCGATATTGAGTCCAAATATCATTTGACTTGCGATCGCGACTTTGCCAAATATTTCGACCGCGAGCGATCGCAACTTCAACAATTAGAGGCTGATGGATTGGTGCAGTTAGAGCGCGATCAAATCACGGTCACACCTGCGGGGCGCTTACTAATTCGCAATATTGCCTCGGTATTTGATACCTATATGCAGGCTGACAATACCAATCGCTTCTCTCAGTCTGTCTAAAAGAATCTCTTCGAGAACTATCTTCTAGCGCAAAAAACTCTAAGAGATCCCCCTCAATCCCCCTTTGTAAGGGGGAAGAAGAAAATTCTCCCCCCTTTACAAGGGGGGCTGGGGGAGATCTAGACAATTCCTAGCTACATTATCTTGTCCAATTCCAAACTTAACCCATGCAATCAAACGAATCTAATCTAATCAAAGTCCAATTTAATCAAGAACATCGCGAATCACCACCGTCTCCCACTCAACCCCAAAACTCAGTACCCCTCGATTGGACAGCCGTAGCCTTTTTTGGAGCAATTCATGGACTGGCAGGGTTAGCACCTTGGTTCTTCTCTTGGTCTGGACTAGGGGTGATGATCTTCCTGCATTGGCTCTTTGGCAGCATCGGCGTATGTTTAGGCTATCATCGCCTGCTTAGTCATCGCAGTTTTCGCGTTCCCCGATGGCTAGAATATGCGATCGCCATTCTCGGAGCATTGTCTCTCCAAGGTGGCCCCATTTTTTGGGTGGCGGGACATCGCTTGCACCATGCATTTACCGAAGACGAACAGAAAGATCCCTATGCAGCCACTCGTGGCTTTTGGTGGAGTCATATGCTCTGGATTTTCTATCCCCACGATCAATTTTTTAAATACGATCAATACAAGCGCTATGCAATGGATTTAGAAAGGGATGGATTTTATCGCTGGCTCAATCGCTATTTCCTAGTTTTACAACTGCCCTTGGGAATACTTCTATATGCTTTGGGCGGCTGGTCTTGGGTGATCTATGGCGTATTTTTGCGAATGGTCATTCTTTGGCATACCACTTGGTTTATTAATTCCGTTACCCATATGTGGGGTTACAAAACCTTTGATAGTCATGACAATTCGCGCAATCTCTGGTGGGCAGCCATTCTTACCTATGGCGAAGGTTGGCACAACAATCACCACGCCTATCCGCAGGTAGCGAAATGTGGTTGGCAATGGTGGGAAATTGATATGACTTGGTGGGCAATCTGGCTCCTAAAATCCTTGGGCTTAGCCAATCATGTGAATATGCCCCCTGTAGAGATTTGATTTGGGCAGTTTTGAGTTTGCCATAGGTCAATTCAAAACTCAAAACCTTTACTTGTAAAACATATTTTTAAGAGAGGAAAAAACTATGGTCGCTATTTCTCCTAATTCTCAATCTGAAATGATTCCTGATGGCATCAAAGTCCCTGTTAAGGAAACTCTATTAACACCGCGATTTTATACCACCGATTATGAAGCGGTGGCAAAGATGGATTTGTCTTTGCAGCAGGCAGAATTGATGGCGGTGCTTGAGGAAATGCGGAGTGACTATAACCGTGACCACTTTAAGCGCGATCGCGAATTTGAGCAGACATGGGAACATATTGATAGCGAAACCCGTGCCGCTTTCATTGATTTTCTAGAGCGTTCCTGTACATCTGAGTTTTCAGGGTTTCTGCTGTTTAAAGAACTCTCTCGTCAATTGAAAGAGAGTAATCCTATTCTTTCGGAAATCTTTCAACTATTGGCAAGGGATGAAGCACGTCATGCAGGTTTTTTGAATAAGGCGATGAAGGATTTTCATCTATCTTTAGATTTGGTCAACATGACTAAAAAGCGTAGCTACACCTTCTTTAAACCAGAGTGGGTAATTTATTCGGTCTATCTATCAGAAAAGATTGGTTATTGGCGCTATATTCTCGTGCATTACCATATGCAAGATCAACCTGAAAATCGCTTCTATCCACTATTCAAATATTTTGAGAGTTGGTGTCAGGATGAGAATCGTCATGGTGACTTCTTTAAGGTTTTATTGCGATCGCAGCCGCAGCTATGGAATACATGGCAGTCAAGGCTATGGGCAAGGTTCTTTTTATTGACAGTGTTTGCCACCCATACTTTGACAGTATTTGAACGAGCTGATTCTTATAAATCTATCGGGCTTGATGCGCGGGAGTATAACAAACAGGTAATCGTGAATACTAATCACACAGCTCTGAGTGCGTTCCCTGCGATTCTTGATACAGCCCATCCTAGTTTTTTCCCAAGACTGGAGAAATGTGCTGATTACAATTTCAAGTTGATGGATATTGACAAGAGTGATCGCCCCGAATGGTGGAAGAAATTGCAAAAGCTACCCATATTTGCGGCGATCGTTTGGCAATTGCTATTGGTGTTTTTTTTGAAACCGATCAATGCTGAAGCTGAACGCGGCAAAGTTTATTAAGTAGCTATCCCCTGCCCACTCAAAAATAAGTGTTGCGGCGCTTTGCGCCGCAACACTTATTTTTGGCATCAGTCGTATTTAGTATAGAATACCAACAAATTCTGTTTACTTATATGACAGTCCCAACAGTCCGCACCCATCGACTGACTAAGCAATTTGATAGCCATATTGCTGTAAACCAGATTGATTTACAGATAGAGAGTGGTGAAGTTTATGGACTTATTGGACCAAACGGTGCAGGAAAGACCACTCTGATTCGGATGCTTGCTGCTGCCGAGGAACCGACCGTCGGTGAGATCTATATCAGCGGGATCAGGCTGTCTAGGGGACAAGACAACCCCGAACTGAAGCGGCAGTTGGGATACTTGCCTGATGATTTTCCTCTTTATGATGATTTAACTGTTTGGGATTACCTAGATTATTTTGCAAGGCTCTACTTTTTAAAAGATCCCCTGCGATCGCAAAGGTTGCATGAAGTAATTGAAATAGTGGAGCTAGAACAGAAAAGGTATGAAACAATTTCTACCCTCTCGAGGGGCATGAAACAGAGATTAAGCCTTGCTCGCAGTATTATCCACAATCCAACTCTGTTGTTACTAGATGAGCCAGTCTCTGGCTTAGATCCCCTCGCGAGGGTTAAGGTTCGCAATATTATTAAGCTGCTACAACAGCAGGGAATGACAATTCTTATTTCTTCTCATATATTAAGTGACCTCGCTGAAATCTGTACTTCTATTGGCATTATGGAACTAGGAAATCTGGTTGAAAGTTCCAATTTACAAGCACTATATGAACGCAGCAGCCAGTCGTATCAGCAATTACTAATTTCGACTCTCGGTAATATTCAAGATTTACAATCCGCTTTACATAACTCGCAATTAATTAGAAATATAGAAGTCTTAGTTGGAACCGCTAGTGTGCGTGCGGAGTTTGTGGGTAGTTTAGAAGAATGCAGCGCATTACTAAAATCACTAATTGACAATGGGATACCTATCACTGATTTTCATCGTTCTCAAGATACCCTAGAAAATATATTTTTGAAGTCAGGATACAAGCAAACGAGTTAAGTAGTTACTAACCTAGGAAGCTGTCCCTTCCGCGTAGCGGGCGGGACAGCTTCATTTGGTATAAGCTAAGCTCTGATCGCTAGAGCAATACTGTCAGCGATCGCCTGTTCGGCATCGTTGGCAGGCAAAGGACGGGAAAACAAGTAGCCCTGCCCAAACTCACAGCCCATTTGCTTGAGAATCTCAGCTTGCTGACGAGTCTCAACGCCTTCCGCAACCACACTCATATTTAAGGTATGCGCCAACATCGTAATCGTTCTTACAATTTCGATATTTTCTCCACCCTCTGTCATCTGAATTACAAACGCCCGATCAATTTTGAGAATATTAATTGGGAATCGATGTAAATAGCTTAGGGAGGAATAACCCTGACCAAAATCATCAATACTTAATTGAATATTTCTAGCTCTTAATTCAGCTAACTTATTAATCGTCTGTTCACCTTGATCCATTAAAGTACCTTCTGTAATCTCTAAACGGATAGAACTTCCATTAATGCCAGTCTCCTCTAAAATGAGATCTAGCTTGTCTAGTAGATCTGGTTCACGGATTTGATGGCTGGCGAGGTTGATACTCATCTTTAAATTGTTGGCATCAGGAAATTTCTGCAACCATAACTTAAGTTGTTGACAAGCTTCCCGCATCACCCAATCTCCAATCGCCACAATTAAACCCGTATCTTCAGCGAGTGGGATAAATTCTATGGGCGAAATGAATCCGCGCTTGGGATTTCTCCACCGAATTAAAGCTTCAAATCCAGTTAATTTATCATTTTCTAAAAGAACAATGGGTTGATAATAGAGTTCAAATTCTCCATGTTCTAGGGCATAGTGGAGTTCGCTCTCTAACTGTGTCAATCTGAGAGTCTGTTCGTACATTTCCTGATCAAATAAGGCATATCTGCTTTTACCAAGTGCCTTAGCCCGATACATAGCAATATCCGCATCCCTCAATAAATCCACGCAACTGCTGTAGTTTGGTGTGCTAATCACAATCCCAATGCTAGCGCTAGGAAAAATGGGATCCCCTTCAATGATAATTGGATTAAGAAAATTATTTAAAATTCGATCAGCTACTGTTATGGCTTCGCTCACATCTTGAATATCATCAACAAGAATCGTAAACTCATCACCACCAAGACGCGCCACCGTATCAATAGAACGCAAACAACTCTGTAGTAATTTGGAGATTGCCTGTAAAAATAAATCTCCAATATTGTGACCCATACTATCGTTGATCATTTTAAAGCGATCAAGGTCGATAAAAAAGATGGCGAATAAATAATTAGGATGGCGCTTACTGTACTCAATTGCGTGTTCCACCCGATCCATAAATAGATTGCGATTGGGTAAACCTGTCAACGCATCGTGAGAAGCATCATGGGCAAGGGACTTGATGGAGTCAGACAAAGCAGAATTTAGCTCTTGTAAACGAGAGACATAGACATAACTCTGCATCAACAACATGGAACCAACATAAACAAACAGACAGGGCATAACAGGTATCCACAGTCCATTTAAAAAGAATAAATAACTACTGCCTATCAGTACAATTGCCCCCGTAAATATTGTTCCAACGAGAGCTAGCAATCGCCGCTTTGTGAAAATCCAGATCATGCCAGCACCAGCGATCGCCCATACTACGATCCAAACTTCTTCCCAAATATCAGGTAAGACTCGAAATAGTGGACGATTTTCTAAAGCCGCGCCAATGACTAATTTAACGATATTTGCTTGAAACTCTACCCCCGAAATCTTGACAGGCGAAGTCGTAAAGTTACTACTGTAGGGAGTGAAAAATACGTCATTCAGGCTAATTGCTTGAGCGCCAATTAGGACAATGCGATCGCGCATTAAATCAGGAGGTATACGGCTTTCTAAAATATCCGCGATCGATACATGACGAAATTTTTGAGAAGAACCGTGATAATTCATCAAAACTTGGATACCACCAGCATCAGCATTGATGTAGCTGCCATCATTACTTTCTAGAGGCTTAAAAACAGCTTTACCCAGTTGGAGATATCCTGCATCTGAGGATTTTGGCTCGATGCCTTTATCTTTGAGGTAAGCAAATGCGAGCGCCAGTCCAAGGCTCGGCAAGTCTTCATTTCCCTCTGGCATTGGATATAGTAGCGCCCGACGCAATCGACCATCAGGATCAACAATCACATCATTGGCAGCCACTTGCCCCAGTTCTTTTAGGGCAGGTGGTGGTGCAATCGTACTGTTTCCGCCATTATCGATACTTTTTTCGATACCAATGAGATTAGGCGTGGTTTTAAAAACTTGCTCTAGTTCTGCGTATCCTTCCCCGACTGGAATATCTCGATACAGATCTAGTCCTATTACCTTAGGTCGCTGATCGCGAATTTTTAGTAGGATCTTGGCTAAAACACGATCAGACACTGGCCATCTTTCTAAATAGCGGATGTCTGACTCTTGCACCCCGACAATGATAATTCTCTCGTCCACAGGCTCGTTAGGACGAAGCTGGATATATTTATCAAAAGCCGCCCATTCACTAGGCTGTAGCCATCCCAACCAACGCAGGCTAAAAACAATCAAGTAAACACTGCTGCCAGATAGGAAAAATCCTCCCCATTGCTGTAGCTTGCGTGGTAACTTTTCCCAATTGGCTTTTAGGGTTTTGATGGCAATCATTTATAGAAGTTTAATAGCACCTGCCTCAGCTATCCCAACTTGTTGCAATAGCTTCTGAAACAGGTTGGATGCTAGAACAGCATCAGAATCGGTTAACTGAGATTCATAGATTACAGCGATCGCATCGTACCAAATTCCTGCTTGGATGTATGCAAGCGCTTTGTCGTAGGCTGACCGATTAGCAATTTTTTTAGCGACATCCTTAGAGACTGGAACACGCTCAAGCCAAGCACGGGCATAAATACTCTGAGAAGGTCTGCTGGGATTACAAATCAAAGATACAGTCCAACGATACTGCTTACCAACTTCTAACCCAGCCGTATCTTCATCCAGTTTGAACTTCATTAGTCCTGCGTTTTTGACAGGCAATTGTTTAACCAGAATTGGTTCGGCAACGCCTTCTTCAACCAAAGATAGCTCAAGGGGAATAGATGGTACGGCAGAGATGTACCAAGACAAAGTGGGGTAAGCACTAGATGTAAAAGCTGTGTGATCCTTGGGGACGAGCAGTTGCAGGGCAACTGACTCAGTATTGAGGCAACCACGAGAACCGCCACCTTCAGTACGTTGAGGCTGAGGTCTAGGAGTAGGCTTGTATGCAGGACTCGATGAGAAAGTACCTGACATAGCAGAGAGTGGTTCCATGACTACAGTAAGGAACCCTGCCCACAACACAAAACCTAGAGAAAATGCAGTTCTCTTTGATAGCAACATACTATTGAACATTGTTAAGCTTTGACAAAATTATAACATTTTAAGATAGAAAGTAAACATCCTATGTACTAAGCTGTCCCCATGTCTATAGTTAAATCATAAAATTAGATTCCACAATGAAAATTGCTGATTAAAATCTTAATAATTATGATTAGAAAAGATGATTTTTTGAAAGTTATTAGTTGAGGGGACTTACAAAAGCTAATTTCGATATTTTTAAGATTTTTAGCGTAAAAAATGCCAAAATTGTTTTTATAAAAACTCCCATTGTGTCGTACTGGCAATTCATAAATTCTCTCTGACTCATTTTTGGCTTTAGCCTATTAAAACTTTTTGTGGTTTTAAGGAATAATACTAGGGGGGAAAGCCTTGAGAATGTTGCTGAGTATTGCCGAGACTGACCTGTTGATTGCGACCAATTAGTCTAGGTATTCCATAGTGAGACATAGTTTGTTGAGATCTAGTTTTTACTTCGGACTAGTACTATTTTCAGAAATTGCTCTGATTATGCAATTTGCCTGTACTAACTCATTTAAGGCTTTAGCACAGGAAGAAAGTCTTGATAAAACAAGTCAAACAGAGTTAGAAGTTAAGCTGAATTTTAATGATTCTAAACAATTAAACACTTATCAAGAAAATGTTTATAAATGGCTAGAATCGCTAAAATTTGCTGATAATCTGGATAAAAAGGCATTAATTCATAACAATTTAGCGATCGCTTATCGACAGTTAGGTAAACTCTCGGAATCGATTAGTCAATGGCAACAAGCAATAGATATTTATCGGTCGTCAGAATACCAGTCAGGTCAATTATCTAGTCAAGTTCATAAGTTAAAAACCAATCAGGCAATCGCTAAATTACTAATTGGTCAGGCACAGGTTTACATCACCATTGGACAAGCACAGCAGGCGATCGCAATTCTCAAAACGATCAGTCCTGAGGTCGGAATAGAGCTAGTTAACCTAGCGAAAGGGACTTTGGGAAATGCTTACTTTGCTCAGGGCAAGTATGACTTAGCGATCGCCACCTATCGAGATAGTCTTAGTGAAAGTATTAGTAAGCAAAACTCAAGTTCTTCAGAGCCTGCTAATTTGGCTGCTAGTTGGTTAAATTTAGGAAATGCACTCACTAAATCCGCAGATTATTATCAACGCCAAAGTCAAGTTGAGATGGAGGAAGGCGATCGCTCTGAGGCGATAAAACTGCAAAAGTCCGCCATTCAAGATCGAATTTCTTCTTTTGCAGCTTATAACTCTAGTCTGCAAATAGATGGTGGACATCTTCTTAAGGCTCAAGCTTACATAAACTTGGCTAGGCTCAGTCAACAGCAAGCTCTGATAGAAACAGAAAGATCCCGAAACGCAAATCTAGAGACGTATTTACAACTTGCTACTCAATTTTTAGAGAAGGCTAAACCATCCCAAGCGCAGGTTTTTGCTCTCATTAACATGGCTTCCATTTACGAAGACTTTTCCATCTCTTTACAAATTAAAGTGTTAACGCAAGCTTTGACTAATTCTAGAATGCTCGGTGACTCTCGAAATGAATCCTTTGCATTGGGCAGTCTTGGTCGAGCTTATGAGAACCTTGGTGATTATGAAATGGCTTTGCAATTTACTAATCAAGCCCTATGGTTGGCTCAAAGTAATAATGCTGCTGATAGTCTCTATCTATGGCAATGGCAAGCAGGGCGCATCCTCAAGGCACAGGGAAATAACGATCTGGCGATCGCATCTTATCGTCAAGCGATCGCGACTTTGCAAAGTATTCGCAGTGATATTTTGGCAGCCGATCGCAGTTTTCAATTTGATATTCGCGATCAAGTTGAGCCGATTTATCGAGAACTCATTGAACTTTTACTAATTGGATATGACGATCCTAAGTTTGTTGATTCTACCGAGGTGCCAGAAAACAATCTTCAGAGAGTGGAGTATATTGAGGAAGCTTTAAAAGTACTAAAGCTACTACGCCTATCAAATTTAGAGAACTTCTTTGGAGATGCTTGTGTAGACTCGAGACAAGCATTGCAAACTGGACAGGTTAGCCAAGAAATTTCTAAGGTAGCTTTAATCTATTCAATTATCTTGAATAACAAAACCTATCTGATCATAAATCTTCCTAATGGAACCTTTAAAGTTCATTCTATTAATCTGCCTAAGCAAGAACTAATTGTCAAAATTAAGCGGCTACGGTTTACCCTTGAAAACGTTGCTACAGATGAGTACCTGACACCAACTAGAGAAATTTATAATTTAATGATCGCTCCTATCGAAAGGGAACTAGAGCGATCGCAAGTAAAAGTACTAGCATTTATCAATGACGGGATCTTACAGACTGTGCCGATGGCGGCTTTACATGATGGGAAGAAGTTTCTAATTGAGAAGTATCCTGTGGTTTACCTCACAGACTCGCCAACATCTGTCCAACCCAACGCTGGAATAAATTCAAATATATTTAATTTATCTAAAGTTCCACTTTCCCTTGTGTCCTTTGGATTGAGTGACGCATTGCCTCCCTTTAGAGCAATACCGAATGTGGTAACTGAACTAAAACAGATCGCCAAAATTTGGAGTCAGAAGAACTTAGATGGCTCTAGCTCTTTGCCCCATAAGTCTTTTCTCAATGGCGACTTTACTGTTAGTGTTTTACTGGAACAGGTAGGGGCTGGTTACAATGTTGTGCATTTAGCTACCCATGCCAGATTTGGAGCAAAGGCTGAATCTACATTTTTACAAGCCTATGACCAGCGCATCAACTTAAATCAATTAGAAGCAATCCTGCAATCTAGTAAAACTCAAATTGAACTTTTAATCTTAAGTGCTTGTCAAACCGCTACGGGTGATAGTCGGGCTACCTTGGGACTGGCTGGTGTGGCTTTACGCTCGGGAGTAAATAATGTTTTGGCAACTTTATGGGCTGTAGATGATGCCGACGTTGTTCCGTTAATTACGGATTTCTATAGTGCGTGGCAGTTAGATGGACTTAGAAAAGCCCAAGCCCTGCAAAGTTCTCAAATTAAAGCTATTACTAAAAATAATTTGCATCCCGCTAGTTGGTCAGCTTTTATATTAGTTGTTAACTGAGAACCGAAGGGCTTCGACACTTCGGCAAGCTCAGTGCACACAACTTTCACCAAGAAGACGAGTGGCGGCGCGAAGCGCCACCACTCGTCTATCAGAAAGGGCTGCAAAAAACGTTGCGAAGCAACGTTTTTTGCAGCCCTTTCTGATGGTGTTCGCATAGCGGGAACTTAGATTGTCGAGATTTCCTTTTCTTTTTCAGCAGTAACCTTATCGATCAGCTTAACGAATTTTTCCGTTAACTTATCTACCTGTTCCTGTTGACTCTTAGAATCATCCTCACAAATTTCCTTAGCCTTTTCTAACTTGCGGATTGAGTCGATCGCATCACGGCGGACATTTCGTACTGCTACCTTACCTTCTTCGGCAAGCTTAGAAACCATTTTGACGAGATCTTTACGGCGATCGCTAGTCAAGGGTGGAATATTGAGCCGAATGCTAACACCGTCATTATTAGGAGTCAGCCCAATATCTGATTCCGAGATTGCCTTCTCGATTGCCCGCATTGACGAACGATCAAAGGGCTGAATTTGTAATGTCGTTGCATCGGGAGATGAAATATTTGCCAGAGCCTTGAGAGAAGTTTCTGCACCGTAATATTCCACCGTAATCCGATCCAACAGCGAAGCATTAGCCCGCCCCGTTCGCACAGTATTAAAATTGTGCTGGGTCGCCTCTACAGCTTTCTGCATCCGCGCCTCAACATCAGTTAATTTCACAGGAACCTCCAACATAAGTACCGATCGATTCTCCCATGATGACGCGACGAATGTTACCTGTAACACCAAGATCAAACACAATTATGGGGATCCCATTTTCTTTACACAGCGCAAAAGCAGTCGCATCCATCACCCGCAGATCATGGATCAGGGCATAGTCAAAGCTCACCGACTCAAATCGTTTGGCATCAGGATTTTTCTTAGGATCACTATCGTAAATACCATCTACTTTGGTGGCTTTTAAGATCACTTCCGCGTTAATTTCTGCGCCACGCAATGCTGCCGTTGTATCGGTTGTGAAATATGGATTGCCTGAACCAGCGCCAAAAATAACCACCCGATTATTTTCAAGGTGGCGGATGGCTCGGCGGCGAATATATGGTTCGGCGATCTCCTGCATGGCGATCGCCGATAAAACTCTTGTGGGAATAGGTTCATCTAAATTTTCTAAGGCATCTTGGAGGGTGAGGGCGTTCATCACCGTGGCAATCATGCCAATGTAATCAGCCGTTGCTCGATCCATGCCCTTAGCTGCGCCATTGATTCCTCTAAAAATATTACCGCCGCCAACGACGATCGCCACATCAATGCCATCGCGGACAATCTCGGCAATTTGCAACGCGATATCTTGCACAACTTCAGGATCAATGCCAAAGCTGCGATCGCCCATTAAAGATTCGCCACTAAGCTTAAGTAAGATCCGTTTATACTTTGGGCTTTTAGATGAGCTTCCAGAAATTGGTTCTGATTTTGCGTTCATGATTCATTCCTAACTAACTTTAATAACTTCTTTTTGAAACCTTGCCTCAGGCAAACTCTCAAAAAACCGATTTTGGGATTTTCAGTGCTTTTGGCGCTGAAAATCCTAAAATCGGTTTTGTCCAATTAATCCAACGCATATTCAGCATCAGGGAGATTGTCATAATCAACGGATTGGAGAGAAGCATTGGCAAAATTTGTACAGTTCAAATTTGCGCCATTGAAATTTGTTCCCAGCAAAAATGCACCTCCGAAATCAGTTTTATAACAGTTAGTCTTGCTCAAGTTTGCCCCACTTAGATGCACTCGACCCAGATGAGCATCAACTAGAAATGCACCATTTAGATCTGCGTCATTGAGGTCGGCATCACTGAGGTTGGCATTACTCAAATTTGCGCCGCTAAGATCAGCTTTAGACAACAAAGCGTCTGAGAGATTAGCTGCATATAGGTTGGCATGGCACAGATTAGCCGACTTTAAATTGGCATGACTGAGGTTGGCTTCACTAAAACTAGCGCCACTTAGGTTTGTGCCTTCAAGATTGGCTCCATTTAGCTTTGCTCCATCCAAATTCGCTCCTTTCAAAAATGCTTCTGAGAGATTAGCTCCCTCTAGATTGGCTCCAACTAAAGAAACACAACTCAAATTAGCACCCGTTAGGTCGGCATTAACCAGACTGACAGCATTAAGATTAGCCCCAGTCAGATCAACATCCCTAAGGCAAGCTCTCTCTAACCTAGCACCATGTAAATCAGCCTTAATCAGACTAGCACCATTTAGATCCGCCTCACAGAGATTTGCATCGCTAAGGCTAGCTCGATAGAGTACCGATGTTTTTAAGTTAACGCTATATAAATTTGCCTCATTTAGAGTAGCGCGAGATAGATTAGTCTCGCTGAGATTAGCATTGGCTAGATCGATCGCCACTAGCCCTGCACCATTAAGATCTTCACGGCTAAGATTAATATCACTAAAATCTCGAAAACCTTTGTTATAGCGATCAATAAGTTCTTTAGCCTTCATTACTCTTTTCACACCATGTTTTGCTTACAGTCTTTTTCGGTTTTGAATAGTCCCAAAACATTTGATCAACGTCGCTTTGCGACGTTGATCAAAGTACCAAGCTATTACTTATCCGACGGCAAAATTGCGCCTGTCATATTTGCACCATCAAGATTTGTCCACAACATAAAAGCTCCTTTAAGATTTGTCCATAACATGAACGCTCCTTTTAGATTAGCCCCTGTCAAACTGGCGCGGTTGAGATTGGCTCGATTGAGGTTAGCGCAATTTAAACTAGCTCCATTGAGAACTGCTTCATCAAGATTTGCTCCAGTCAAGTTAGCTTCATTTAAAATTGCATTATGTAAATTAGTCCGAATTAAATAAGCTCCTCGGAGATCCACATTACTCAAGTCAGCGCCACTCAGATTAGCGCCCATCAAGTTCGCCCCGCTTAAATTTGCACCAGTCATATTGGCATTAGAAAGATTGACCCCGTTTAAATTTGCGCCACTGAGATTCGCTCTCATCAAAAAGGCTCCTGTCATGTTAGTCCAGCTCAAATCCGCCTCAACTAAATTAGCTTCATTGAGGTTTGCCCAACTGAGGTCAGAGCCGACCAAGTTACTTTTTTCGAGGTTAACACCCAATAGGTTTGCCCAACCTAAGTTGGCACGACTTAGGGATACGCCCCGCAAGTTTGCTTTAACCAGATCGACGGCATTGAGGTTAGCCTCATTTAAAATCGCCCCACTGAGGTCAACGCCGTATAGTTCCGCGCCGACTAAATTTGCTTCGGTCAGGTCAACATTAACAAGGCAAGCTTGACTAAGATTTGCACCACTGAGATTTGCCTTGATCATCAAGGCTCCAGTAAAGTCCGAGTCACTTAGATCCGCACCTAGGAGATTTGTCTCAATAAAGAAAGTGCCATTTAGCTTTGCCTTGCTCAAGTTTGCCCCATTCAAACAAGCTCCAGTCAAAGTGGCAAGACTTAAATCTGTATTAACCAACGAGGCGCTAGTTAAATTTGCGGCATTTAAGTTTGCCGCTACTAGATAGGCTTCGTTCAGACAAGCTCGTTGCAAATCGGCTTTGATCAAAGATGCAGAAGTTAGATTTGCCTCTGTCAGATTTGCTTCTACTAAGTTCACCCGATTGAGGTCAGCTCCATGTAAAAAAGCTCCTGAAAGATTCGCCTTAGACAGCTTGGCATCTGCAAGCTTGGCATTACTAAGATTAACGCGCTTGAGATCAGCTCCCTGCAGATTAATGCCTTCTAAGCTAGATTTGGTAAGGTTTGCTTTGGTAAAGTCGGTAAGATTCACGCCTGCCTCATTTTAATTCGTTGTACTCGTTACATCTCAAGAAACTCTCTAAACATATACAGCCCGTTGAGGTTCTGTGTATTGCCAAAAATTTTTTAAAAGACTAGTTGAGCGAGCCTTTTAAAAATTTCTGGGTTCGGAGAAAGCGCACAGCGCTGTAAATGTTTTTTAGTTCTCCCTGATTTGGCTTGACAAGATGGCTGCGTCTCAAAATTTTCGATTGTTTCTAATGATTAGAATTAGTAAAGGTGGGGACTACTAATTTGGGATTAACTATTTTGGCTAGTTATTTGCTGGCTATTTGAATAGTTTCAGCAATTTGTGATCAGCAAGTTGTTAATCTAAACAACTAGCTCGAATAAATTGGTAATACAAATACAATACATGAGGAAAATGGTGATGCGATCGCCTTGCAATATTTGGCTTAGATATGCTGGTTTGGGTAGGGAATGACAAATATAAATTTGGGTAAGGTCTATTTAGTTGGTGCGGGACCTGGAGATGCGGGTCTGATGACACTCAAAGGTAAGGCTTTGCTGGAAACTTGTGATGTGGTCTTATACGATGCTCTCGTCAGTGATGAGATTTTGGCAATGGTTAACCCGATCGCGGAAAAAATCCACGCAGGTAAGCGACGTGGTCATCATTCTCTTTTACAGGAAGAAACAACGCAGCTACTGATCGAAAAAGCGCAACAAGGAGCGATCGTCGTTCGCCTCAAGGGTGGTGATCCCTTTATTTTTGGACGTGGTGGCGAAGAGTTGGCAGACTTACGTTCTGCGGGAATCGAGGTTGAGGTTGTCCCAGGGCTTACTTCAGGAATTGCAGCTCCTGCCTATGCAGGGATTCCCCTGACGCATCGTGACTTCAGCTCGTCGGTGATTTTTGTAACTGGGCATGAGTCAGCGGGTAAATATCGTCCTAGTATTAATTGGGAGGCGATCGCCCAAGCTGCGGAGACAATCGTCGTTTATATGGGACTACATAATCTGAGTGAAATAGTTTCTAAGATAGTTGCGGCGGGGTTGCCCGAATCCACACCGATCGCCTTGATTCGTCAAGGGACACGCGCTGACCAGTCAGAATTAATTGGCTGTTTGGGTAATATTGTGAAGCTTGTTAAAGACCATGACTTTGCGCCACCTGCGATCGCAGTGATTGGTAATATTGTAAACTTTCGAGAGATATAGAGTGAAAAGTGTATTTCTTCAAAGTATGTATACAAGCACTTTGCGCTTTTTTAAAACCCAAGAATTGTTGAAAAAGCCTAGCGCTAAGTCTTTAAGCCTCAAGGGGCTGTATAGTGCTTGGTATTGGAAAGCAAACTAAATAAATCTTTGAAAGCGATATCTAGCGGTGCTTTTAAAGTTTTAATTTTAAATAGACAGTTATGTTCTCAAGGATAAGGAAAAAAGCTGATGGAAATGGATAAAGTAAGTATTCCTAGGGAGGTAGATAATCACAATCGCCTAGAGGCGCAAATACAGGATATTTTGGAAGCGATCGCGGCAACAGAGTCCTTTGTATCGGGAATTGATTTTTTGCAGTTTAGCTGCGATCAAAAAACTATTTTTGCCGTAGAAAGGGCGATCGGTTTAATTGGTGCAACGGCTAGACGCTTACCAATTAGCTTTATGGATCTTTATCCACAGATCAATTGGCGACGGTTGACTAGTGTGGGGGATAGCCTCATATTTGGCTATCTTGATGTCGATCTCAATACGCTTTGGGAAATTACGCAAGAGGATGTTCCTTTTATACGAGAGTTAATGAAAGACGCTATTTCTGATTTATGAAGGTAAATGAGTTGAGAGAGGCTTCGACTTCGCTCAGCCAACAATAATATGCGTTGGCTGAGCGAAGTCGAAGCCTTTTTTTCGTGAGTGTCTAGATTTGCATTTGATGATTTGCGCTGCAAATCATCAAATGCAAATCCATCCCTCAAGGCGATCGCAGGATTGGGGAATGCCGAGGTCTGGCTTACGCGAGGCGGAAGCTGCTTGCACCGTAGCAAGAATAGCGTCGAGGGTATCACCAGAGGCATCACCAATAGCCTGTTCTACAAGGGTTTGATTAATATCTACTGAAAAATCTATTGCCAAGGGATTCTCTAAAATCTTGTCAAATTCTAAGTGGTTCAGCTCGTCAAGAATTTTTTGGCGATATCCTTGCATTTCTGAAGTTTGCTTTTGCTTGGTATCGGATTTATAGCTATGCTTACCGATTAATTTTCTGGCGGCAACTGCTGGGTAAACCTCCATCACTACTCTTGGGTCGGCAGTCGGGTGACAGGGCTGAATACTAAACCCTGCGGCAAACATTCTGGGTGCGCCTTCAAAAAACATTTTCCCCACTGGTACACCATAGACCTTCATGGGACTAATCGCACCAGTCAGGCGATCAGTTTGTCGTAAATGTTCGCGATCGCCTTCAGCCCTTCCTTGACGATATTGATTGAGAGTTTCTACAAAGTCCTGTTTGCTCATTTGCCCGACATGGCTGACATATTCTGCCCAAGTTTCTCCCCATCGCAGATTTTCGATTAATTTACGAGGCTGCCCCAAGGGAAAGTCCATGCCTGCAATCCAGATTGGCGATCGCTGGAGAAATTCCATAAACTCAGGAAAATTTGTAAAGTAATGCATCCTCTGTATCTGCAAAATATCCGACTCTAGCCAAGCTTCGGCGCAAGCGATTGGCTTATTCGGTTTTGGAGAACTGGTAAAGTCAATCCCGTATATTTGCATATTGTGATGTGGCGCTTTGCGCTTTTTCAAAACCCAAGGTAAATGATTGGCAGTGCATAGCGCCGCCAATCATTTATCTTTTTCTGATTTTAATTTCTATTTGCGGTGGTGGTGCTTGGGTGGGAGTAGGAGAAGCTTGAGGAGTGGGAGAAGTTTGAGGGATGGGAGAAGCTTGAGGAGTTGGTAAAGGCTGCCCTGTAGTCATTGCAGGTGGCGGTGTAGTCACAATTGGCGGTGGATTGGGAATGGGATTAGCGATCGCAGGCTCTTTTAAACTTAGACGCAATTCATAGGGAACTTGGGGATTATTAGAGGTTCCCCTGAGTTGAACTGTATAGGCTCCATCCGCCGTGATGGGAATATTGGTATTCGATACATTGACGGCATCGGGCAACGCAATTCCTTGGGAATTAAGTACTGTGATTGACAACCCATCTCCTGCAACTGCCGTAACTAAAGTCTGTCCAGACTTAGCGGGAAATGTGTAGGTATGTCCTGCATTGCCAGACATAGTTTTCGAGATCACCAAGTCTTGATTGGGGGCAAGGTTGAGCGTCTGGTTGGTTGGCTCATTGGGAACTGCCGTGGGTGGCGGACTAGGATTAATGGGCGCTTCTGTAATTGGATTTACAGGAGGTTGATTGTTGACAATGACCGCAGGTGGTTTATTTCGCATTGCGGGGATGGCAAAGGCAGCAATTACTGCGATCGCCGCGAGTAACCCCCCAAACAAGAAAATTACACCAGAATTGGTGTTGGTGGATGGAGCGGTGGCAACGGTTCGCCGCCGTGAAGTACTTTCTGACTGAGCCGAATTTGATCGGGCTTGATTGAGTTGCGCTGGCGCAGTTGACCTGACAATTTTGCTAGTGGTAGCTTGACGCTCCACATCGGTCATCGTGGCAAAAGTGTGAAGCCCTTGATTTACCTCTCTTACTGACTGATAGCGCTGGGTATAGTGATAGCGCACCATTCTCGTCAATACCATTGCCAAACCATTGCTGACTCTGGCTTTGTCTCGCCACACCAGTTCACCCGTGGCAGGATCATTGGGTAAATCCGTAGGACTACATCCAGTCAAGGCTTTGATTGCCACCATGCCCAAGGCGTAGATATCACTGCTGTAATTGGGGCGACCTGCACATTGCTCACTGGGCATATAGCCAGGAGTGCCGATGGTTACGGTAAATCGAGATTCTCCCTTTTCATCGGTAGCTAGTTGGGTATTGGCATCTTGCATGGCGCGAACCGCCCCAAAGTCAATCAATACAATCTTTTGATCTTTTTTACGGCGAATTAAATTATCAGGCTTGATGTCGCGATGGATCACGCCTTCGGAATGGACAAATTCCAGAACCTCAAGCACATCCTTTAAGATTTTAATAACTTCAAGTTCAGGAAGTTGCTTGTCCTTGATCGGCTGATCAATATTTGCTAGTTCATTCTGTAAATTAATCGAACCATGATCCTGCGGATCTTGATCTGAACTTGGGACTTCAGGCAAAGCGGCTCTTAGTTCATCATGGAGCGATCGCCCTTCGATAAATTCCTGTACTAAGAAAAATTGTGCATCTTCTTCAAAGTAGGCTAACAACTGTGGAATTTGGTCATGTCTGCCTAATTTTTCGAGAGTTTCCGCTTCTGTATTAAATAGTCGTCTGGCTTCGCGAATAAAGGTAGGATCGTCACTGGCAGGTTTAAGCTGCTTTACTACGCAGGGTGGAGAGCCAGGGCGACGCATATCTCGCGCAATAAAAGTATGACCAAAGCCACCCGCACCAATCTTTTTGATCAGTTTATATCGTCCATCTAGTACTTTGGCTGGCATGGCGATCGCCTCTTTCAACTTATTTAGGACTGCTATAGCTTTTATTCCCACCAAATAGATGGAGTAGCCATTTATTTGGTGCGACATTTATGAAGACGAGTGATGGCGCATCGCGCCGTACAGCTATAACAGCTATATAAGTCGTATCATATCTAATTAGACAACAATATTACTATTTGCAAATTTCTAAGTTAATGAATTTAACGGCTGATCAAGACATAATTACAAGTTCACCGACGCGACAACAACAACTTCAGGCTATTGATGACCAACTATCAAGGCGATCGCTAGCTCTTGATCCTGCGGGCTACTTCATCATTTATATTGACCCTCAGCAAGATCTGATTTGCGCGAAATTTTATAGCAATAACATCAATGCCCAAGGACTAGCCGTTGATCCCGAAACGGGCAAACCGATTCCCGCTAGGGGCAAGGTTGATCGTCAAGCAATCCAGCTATTTTCAGGTCGTACTGCTAAAGAAATCTGTGTAGAAATCTTTGAAAAAACACAGCCCTGCCCTGTGACGCTATTTGACCATGCTGCCTATATCGGGCGCGAAGTTCAGCGTGCTGAATTAGCCCTGCTACAGCAAAAAGAATATATCCAAGATTAGTCATACTAAATCAAGAAATGGCTATGCCATTTCTTGATTTAAAAACCTTACTGGGTTTGGTTTTCAATTCACAAAAGAAAAGCAGTACCGCCCAATAGACCAGAAACAGTTTTGAAAGTGCGGCGGAGCCACGCTTTCAAAACTGTTTCTGGGTTTTAAGTCAGCGCAAAGCGCTGTATAGTGCGTTATAGATTTAATTTTTAAGTGTCAGATGCTATCTCCGATCATTGCCTCAAATAATAATAACTGGTGGGAAATTCAAATCCTTGCGGAGCCAGCTTTAGAAGAACAAATCTTCTGGAGACTGCATAAATTTGGATGTCAGGGCATGGCAAGTCAAAGTGCCAAAGATGGACAGACAAATATCAGTAGTTATTTACCTATTGAAAAGGCTAATGTTTTAGACCTAGCGGCGATGGCTCTGTGGATCAAGCAAGATGCGATCGCCAACAATTATGAGATTCCAGTTACGAAATGGTCAGTCATTAGTGATGAAGACTGGGCTTCTAGCTGGAAGCAACATTGGCATCCCCAAGATATTGGCGATATGTTAACCATCTATCCTGCTTGGTTAGAACCACCCACCGATAGCGATCGCCACATCCTGCGTCTCGATCCAGGGAGTGCCTTTGGAACGGGTGCTCATGCCACCACGCAACTTTGCTTGGAAGCCTTAGAAATGCGTCTTTGGGGAGTGAAACCCGAAGATAACTTAGTGGTTGCTGATGTGGGTTGCGGCTCAGGTATTCTTAGCATTGGAGCCTTGATGATTGGAGCGACCCAAACCTACGCGATCGATAATGACATTCTGGCGATTAAAGCAACTAATCATAACCGCCAACTCAATAATATTCCCGAAGAAAAAATCTGGGTACAGCAGGGCAGTATCCAAGATTTGATTGCTAATATGCCTCATCCCGCCAATGGGTTTACTTGTAATATTTTGGCGGACATTATTATTGAAATGATTCCTTACTTTGAGCAGCTTGTAGGCGAGACTGGTTGGGGAATTTTAAGCGGTATCTTGGTTGATCAAGTGCCTAAAGTTGCTGAAGCCTTAGATGAGCATAAGTGGGTAATCGCCACATTCTGGAAGCGCAAAGAGTGGGCTTGTTTGACAATTAGAAAATCAGAATACTAACTTTATAGTGCTTTTCAAGCAAGCGAGGTACAAAGGTTTGTTTCCTCTCCGAAGGTGGGGAAACAAACCTTTACTTCATTGCAGCAGATACGGGAATAGATAGTTGTTTGGATTGTTCATGGGCTTTTCAAGATGATTGAACTCTGTCTGTAATTTGTTTACAGTTTTTTGGCTCTGGTGAAGTAATTGGAATCTTTAATAGATCTTCGGTTGAAATAGCGGGGTACATACTAGCTCATGACAATAGGAAGGAAGTTATTCCCGTCCATCTTTGAGTTTTTGCTTCTTCATATCCACTACGATATACAGAGTATTTGGGCGCTGCTTATTCATTAACACAATGTCAGCCCGTTTCACCTCATGCCCAAAGTTAACCCCAGACTCAACCCGAATAAGACTATTTAGGTATTGATACTGCTCAGTTTAAGCCACCTCTTTAGGCTTAAACTGTCAAAGCTTGTAAGTATGGAATCTGGATTTTGTTAAAATGAAATAACTAAGATGTGAGCAGAAATATCATGCAAGCAACTGTAATTGATGTAGAAACAGAACAAGAACTTGAGCCACAAATTCGGCTTTGGTCGATCGCTGACTACCACCAAATGATTGAAGCAGGGATTTTGGATGAAGACGATCGCGTAGAACTGTTGGAAGGAAAGATTGTTTGTATGAGTCCCCAAAGACCATTTCATGCGGCTAGTGTGCAGCGTAGTAGTAACCACCTTTACGAAATGTTAAGAGGTAAAGCCTATATCCGTACCCAGTTACCTGTGACATTAGGTGATGACTCTGAGCCAGAGCCAGATGTGGCAATTGTGAGATTTGAGGCAAATGAATATTCCTCTAGACATCCTGAATCCGCCGATATTTACCTGTTGATCGAAGTTGCTGATTCTACCATTGCTAAAGATCGTCGGCAAAAGGCACGTATTTATGCAAGAAATCGAGTCTTAGAATATTGGATTCTTGATGTGCAGAAGCGACAGGTTTATGTTTTTCGTCAGCCTGAGGATGGCATCTATCGCGAACAAATTGTTTTGAGTAGCAGCGATCGCATTACCATGCAATCTTTTCCTGATGTAGTGATCGACCTAAGTGCGATGTTTCCTAAAGATAATACAATTGCCCCTAATCAATAAAACTACTAAGCATCTCAACTTAATTAAACCCTAAACCCAGATACTGTTCCGCCCGCGTAGCGGGCGGAACAGTATCTTCGGTTTTTAGTTTACTTATGCCTAGCTACTTAGCAACAAAAAAGGGGCGCTTTGCGCCCCTTTTTTGTTGTTTATTCAGCAGATGCGGCAGCGGCAGCACGGGCAGCAGCGGCTTCATCGGGGTGAATGCCTAGACGAGTGAGGTTAAAGCGTCCGCGATTGTCAACTTCGCGGATTTTAATTAAGACTTCATCACCAACGGCAACTTCATCTTCCACTTTGCCCACACGACCTTCCGCCAATTGAGAAATATGTACCATTCCTTCCTTTCCAGGGAGAAATTCCACAAATGCGCCAATGGGAATAATGCGAGTAACACGACCGAGATAGACATCACCTGAACCCACACGGCGAGTCATGTTCTCGATGATGCGCTTGGCTTTGAGTGCACCTTCACCACTCATGGACGAAATCATCACTGTGCCATCATCTTCGATGTCGATCTTGGCTCCCGTTTCTTCCGTGATGCCCTTGATATTCTTACCACCAGGTCCAATAATCATCCCGATTTGTTCAGGATCGATGCGAATGGTGAGCAAGCGAGGCGCATAGGGAGAAAGCTGCGGTCTTGGTGCAGACAGCAATTCCAGCATCCTCTCCATGATATGAGCGCGTCCAGTCTTAGCTTGCTTGATTGCGGCTCGAACTGTATCCATGGAGATGCTAGTGATCTTCATATCCATTTGCAGGGCTGTAATACCTGTATCAGTACCTGCAACTTTAAAGTCCATATCGCCAAGGAAGTCTTCAATACCTTGAATGTCGGTCAAGATCCGTACTTCTTCGCCTTCTTTGATCAAGCCCATCGCCACACCACTTACAGGCTTAGAAATGGGAACCCCTGCATCCATAAGCGCCAAAGTGGAACCGCAAACAGAACCCATCGAAGTCGAGCCATTAGAAGATAGAACTTCTGAGACAACGCGAAGGATGTAAGGGAACTCATTTTTGCTAGGCAGTACAGGCAGTAAAGCACGTTCGGCTAAAGCTCCGTGACCAATTTCACGGCGACCAGGCGATCGCATGGGCTTTGCTTCGCCGACAGAGTAGGGCGGGAAGTTGTAATGGTGCATATAGCGCTTCTTGGCATCAGGGTGGAGGTCATCCATTTCCTGTGCATCCCCTGGTGTTCCAAGGGTGGCGATCGACAGTACTTGAGTTAAGCCACGATTAAATAGCCCGCTACCATGAACACGAGGCAATACACCAACTTCTGTCCAGATTGGACGCACTTCGTCCAGCTTCCGTCCATCGATCCTCACGTTCTGCTCAATTACTTGCAAGCGCATCAACTTTTTGGTTAGTTCCTTGTAAGTCGCACTGATTACCTTCTTGTCAGCAACGAGCTTAACGGGATCTTCATCGGGCAAAGCTGCGATCGCTTCTAAAAGCTCAGCTTTAATCGCATCTAGGTTAGCGTCACGGACATTGCGATCTTTTTCACAGCTTGCTACGACTTGGGCAACCTTGTCCTTCACCTGCTCGGCAATGAAGTTCTCTAGGGTGGGGTCGGTTTCTGGAGCAATGATTTCAGGTAAGGATATACCCATTTCTTGCAGCAACTCATTTTGAGCCTTGATTAGCTCTAGCACTGCTTCGTAGCCAAAGTCGATCGCTTCGATCATGTCGGCTTCAGGCAGTTGATTTGCCCCCGCCTCGACCATGATGATTCCTTCGGCAGTACCAGCCACTACTAGGTCAAGATCCCCTGCTTCTACTTCTGCATAGGTGGGGTTAATGATGAATTCATCACCAACCAAACCAACTCTTACCCCAGCCATAGGTCCCATAAATGGTAGCCCTGCAACTAGAGCTGCGATGGATGCTCCTGTTACTGCTAGCACATCAGGTGGAGATTTTTCATCGATCGCCATAGTGGTGGCGACGATCTGCACATCATCACGCAACCAATTAGGAAATAAAGGACGCATGGGGCGATCAATCAAGCGACAGATCAAAGTTGCCTTTTCGGGGGGTCTACCTTCACGGCGCAAGAAACCACCAGGAATTCGCCCTGCTGCATAGAGACGCTCTTCGTAGTCAACTAGCAGTGGCACAAAATCAACACCATCTCGAGCGGGACCTCTGGTCGCGGTCACTAATATTGCGGTCTCGCCGCACTGGACTAATACTGATCCGCCTGCTTGGGGGGCAAAAGTGCCAATTCTTAATTTAATTTCCCTGCCATAAAAAGGGATAATTTTTGTTACGGCATCCATCTATAATCTACTTCCGTTTTGACTTTTTTTCTCGTTATATCTCGCAATGTTAGCACTGATGTAGTATGCCCTGCCGTTTCTTTACTTTTTGCCAAGACTAGAGCGCTTCGCCAGTCCTTTAAAATCCAACAGGTTGCACCTCTCTTTTGGGACTATCGCGATACTGCTAGCATAGAATCAGAGTTCAACTCAAAAAATATGGCGATCGCTTCTAATCAAACTCAAGCCCAACAAAAAATATCCCATCAAGATCTCTACGAACAGGATTTTTGTTTGTGGATTGATCAGGCAGTAAAGTTGTTATCAGAAAATAGACTGTCCGAGCTAGACAGAGAAAATCTCATTGAAGAAATTGCAAGTATGGGCAGAAGTGAAAAGCATGGTTTAGAAAGCAATTTGGAAGTAATTCTCATGCACCTTTTGAAATATAGATATCAACCCGAAAAGCGATCAAACAGTTGGCTATCTACCTTATTTGAACATCGCCGTAGACTACATAAGGCTTTCAAAACTAGCCCTAGTCTCAAGCGTCATTTTTCCGAGGAGTTTAATGATTGCTATGACACTGCTAGAAAGTTTGCCGCCATTGAGACAGGTATTTCTATGGATGCTTTTCCCCTCACTTCCCCTTTTACCGAGACCCAAGTTTTAGATGAAGATTATTTTCCTGAGTAGGGGCGATCGCAGTAATCTTTATGCAAAATCAAGAAATAGGGCTTCGACTTCGTTCAGCCAGCAGTTTACGATGGCTGAGCGAAGTCGAAGCCTCTTTGTTATTCCTGTTCTGCTAGCTTAGCTTGCAGTAACGGTACATAATTGGTGTAGACATTGCCCAATCTAAAATCGTCATCATCCAATACCTTTTGATGAAAAGGAATCGTTGTCGGTACACCCGTAATCGCACATTCGCGTAACGCACGCTTCATTCTCAAAATCGCCGCATTGCGATCGCTACCCCACACAATTAACTTGGCAATTAACGAATCGTAATAGGGCGGAATTACATAATCAGTATAAACGTGGGAATCCATCCGCACCCCAGGACCACCAGGAGGTAAATAACCACTGATACGTCCGGGATTGGGGCGAAAATTATGATCAGGATCTTCGGCATTGATGCGACATTCGATCGCATGACCTCTGATCTCGATCTCCTTTTGCTGAAAGCGCAACTTCTCGCCTTGGGCAACTCGCAACTGTTCCGCAATCAAATCAATCCCTGTGATCATCTCTGTAACAGGATGTTCAACTTGGATGCGGGTATTCATTTCCATGAAATAGAATTTGCCAAACTTATCTAGCAAAAACTCAACCGTCCCCACACCGACATAATTAATCGCCTTCGCCGCTTTCACCGCCGCATCGCCCATTCTTTCGCGCAATTTGGGATTAACCGCACTGCTAGGCGCTTCTTCCAGCAGCTTTTGGTGACGGCGCTGGATCGAGCAGTCCCGCTCACCCAAATGCACCACATGACCATGGGTATCCGCTAAAATTTGCACCTCGATATGGCGCGGATCAACGACGACTTTTTCAATGTATACGCCACTATTGCCAAAGGCTGCCTCAGCCTCTCCTTGGGCGGCGCGGAGTAGGCGCAACAGATCATCAGGATGATTGACCAAGCGCATTCCCCGACCGCCGCCACCTGCGGTTGCCTTGACCATCACAGGATAGCCAATGGATTCGGCAATTTTGATCGCCTGTTCCTCGGATTCGATCAAGCCTTCACTACCTGGAATAGTCGGCACACCAGCCTTTTGCATCGTCTTTTTGGCGGTGGACTTGTCTCCCATTAAGCGAATTGAGTTGGGACTTGGCCCCACAAACATCAAGTTATGGTCAGCACAAATTTCCGCAAATCGGGCGTTTTCTGATAAAAAGCCATAGCCAGGATGAATCGCCGTTGCCTTGTGGGTGATCGCGGCGGAGATGATATTTGGAATATTTAGATAGCTTTTGCTACTGGGTGAGTCGCCGATACAGACTGCCTCATGGGCTAACTGGACGTGCAAAGAATTGCGATCAACATCGGAATAGACCGCAACGGTCGGGATTCCTAGTTCTTCACAGGTGCGAATGATGCGGAGGGCGATTTCACCACGATTGGCAATTAGGAGTTTGGCGATTGGAGCCATGTTTCAGGACGGTAGGTTGTAATTTGGCGATTGGTAATCGGTAATTTCTGAGCTAAGTTGTTTTTTTAGATTCCGATTATGCTGTTAAGTAGCTGGGCATCACTAAAAACATAGTCAGAAGCTGGAGCGCACGCGCAGAGTGAGTTCTAGCTCTTGAATTTTTGTATCTAAGTTGAGCTTAGCTGCTTAATTAGATCTTTTTGTTAATTAGTTGATAACTTACAGCTTTTGAATTTTAACTTTTTTTGGTTTGCTTACTGCGGTTTGTCCCACATTTTGATATTTGCAGCGGTCTAGGTAGTTGCAGCCATTTTTTCTTTTGGTATAAATAAATTTAAGTAAGTGCGGCTTCGCAGCATTTTCTTAGGTATTCCTGTACGCTAACTGAGTGCAGTCGCAGCCTGCCAATAATTTAGGACTACCACAGCATTAATACCAATTCACAAAAGTGTGGCTACACTTTTGTGAATTGGAAACCAAATCCAGTCATGGTTTTCAGATAAAGAAATGGCGTAGCTATTTCTTTATTTGGTACAGGACATCCATTTCTGATCAATTCGCGTACAAAAAACGAGCCTCATTTCTCATCAAGGATATATCTGTGAATACTATTGATTACCTTCGCATTAGCCTAATCGATCAATGTAATTTTCGATGTACTTACTGTATGCCTGAGGGATCGGAGATTGATTATATTCAAGCTCAACAAATCTTAACTAATGCTGAGTTAGTGGCTTTGCTTAAGGAAGTATTCATTCCCCTTGGCTTTAGTAAGTTTCGGCTAACGGGTGGTGAGCCAATGCTGAGGCGCGATTTGGTTAGTCTGGTGGAGGCGATCGCCAATTTAGATGGTGTTAAGGATCTATCGATGACCACCAATGGTTTTTTGCTGAGCAAATTAGCCCAACCCTTGTACGAGGCGGGATTGCGGCGAATTAATATTAGTCTGGATTCTTTAGATCGTGATGTATTTCGGCAGATCACAGGGCGGGGCATCTGGGAAAAGGTATGGGCGGGAATTTTGGCGGCTCATGAGGTGGGGTTTGATCCGTTGAAGTTAAATGTGGTTGTTGTCCCTGATGTCAATGATCGCGAAGTTTTGGATTTAGCGGCGCTGAGTATTGATCGGCGCTGGCATATTCGGTTTATTGAGTTTATGCCGATTGGCAATGACAGCTTGTTTGAACATAAGGGTTGGGTTGATTCGGCAAGTTTACGCCAACAAATTCGCGATCGCTATGGCTTAGATGAAGGCAACTGTAAGGGTAATGGCCCCGCTGATGTATTTCAAATCCCCAATGCACTGGGAACAGTGGGCTTTATTAGTCAGATGTCGGAGTGTTTTTGCGATCGCTGTAATCGGGTGCGTCTATCGGCGGATGGGTTACTGCGTCCTTGCTTGCTCAATGAGGCTGGACAGATTGATCTCAAAACCCAAATGAGGCAGGGTAAGAGTTTTGCGGACTTGAGATTAGCAGTGCAAGATTTGCTCAACCTCAAAGCGGAAATTAATTTTAAAGAACGTGATCGCGGCACTGGGGGACAAAAAAGTTACTTCCGTACCATGTCTCAAATTGGTGGCTAATTACAGCAATGGCAGCGCATTGCGCCGCCATTGCTATATATCCATCAAAAAGGATTTGCCTTGGCAAATCCTAATCATTTATTTGATTGTGATAATACAAAATATCCCTTCGGCATCAGCAGCCACCATACCGTATGTGTAGCGGATAGCTTTAGGTCTACTGATTTGCGCTTACTCCTTTCGGAAGTAATTGCCATTTCGGGGATACTAGACCCACACGGGGGGGAATAGGATGGGTCTATTTCAAGATTAACTTACTTCAATCATGTTGGCAATAGTTTGCTCAAAGTTTTTGAGCTTACTCCCTTCCCACCGAAAAAATAGACATATAAAACCAAGAAATATCGTTGCGGCGCTTCGCGCCGCAACGATATTCTCTCACTGGGAAGGGGGGTAGGTTTCGGCAATTTAACAAAAACCCAATATTTTAGAGATGTGGCGCTATATACTTTAGTCTTTGCCCCATAACGTATTTAATTCTTTATGCTTTCGATTAAGCAGATTCGCCATACCTTAACCACCAAAGAACGCTCAGCAAAAGAGATTGCTCAAGAATTTTTGGAGCGTATTGATCGTCTTGAACCTCAATTACATAGCTTTGTGACTGTCACGCCCGAAGTGGCGATCGCCCAAGCTCAAGCTATTGATGATGCGATCGCCGCAGGCGAAGAATTACCAGCCCTTGCAGGCATACCGATGGGCATGAAAGATAATATGTGCGTTAAGGGAATGCCCACCACTTGCGGCTCGAAAATGCTGCAAAATTTTGTACCTCCCTACGAAGCCACGATTACCACCAAATTGCGATCGGCAGGAGCTGTCATGGTCGGTAAAACTAACCTTGATGAATTTGCGATGGGTAGCTCCACCGAAAACTCAGCGATCGCCCTTACCGCTAACCCTTGGAATACAGAATATGTCCCTGGGGGCTCATCGGGCGGCTCGGCGGCAGCAGTCGCGGGCGGCGAATGCGTAATTGCCACTGGCTCGGATACGGGCGGCTCAATTCGTCAGCCTGCTTCATTTTGCGGCGTAGTGGGATTAAAACCCACCTACGGGCTAGTTTCAAGATTTGGATTGGTCGCCTTTGCCTCATCCCTCGATCAGATTGGTCCTTTCGCCCGTTCTGTCGAAGATGCCGCCATATTTTTAGGAGCGATCGCAGGTTATGACCCCAGAGATTCCACCAGCATTAAGGCAGACGTGCCTGACTATGCGGCTCTGCTCACACCAGATTTGACTCAATCCCTTAAGGGTAAAAAAATTGGGGTAATTACGGAAACTTTTGGCGAAGGTCTAGATAGTGAAGTTGAAGTCGCTGTAAGAAAGGCGATCGCCCACATGGAGAGTATGGGTGCAGAAGTTTATGAAATTAGCTGCCCTCGCTTCCGTTATGGCTTACCCACCTACTACATCATTGCCCCATCGGAAGCATCGGCAAACTTAGCGCGATACGATGGCGTGAAGTATGGATTCCGTGATAAAAATTCTGCAACCCTCTTAAGTATGTATGAGAATACTCGTGAACAAGGGTTTGGGGCGGAAGTAAAGCGGCGGATTATGATTGGAACCTATGTACTATCTGCTGGCTACTACGATGCCTATTATCTCAAAGCTCAGAAGGTCAGAACTTTGATTGTTCAGGATTTTCAAAAAGCATTTGAGCAAGTGGATGTGCTGGTATGTCCAACTGCGCCGACCACTGCCTTTAAGGCAGGTAGTAAGACTGAAGATCCCCTTGGAATGTACCTATCGGATTTAATGACTATTCCTGTAAATCTGGCAGGTTTACCAGGAATTAGTATTCCCTGTGGTTTTGACTCTAAGGGAATGCCGATTGGATTACAAATGATTTCTAATGTGTTGAGGGAAGATGTGCTGTTGCAAGTTTCCTACGGCTATGAGCAATCAACCCAATGGCATCAACAAAGTCCCAATATTTAAAAAAAGCGGCGCTTCGCGCCGCTTTTTTTTAATATTGGGAACTGGCAAAGCCAGTTTTTTAGCCAAACTGACAAGTATCGTCATCATCGCTGCTGTGATTGATCATCTTGGGTTGGGTGAATTCGCTATCTTCTGAAGGAGGTAGTCCGCCTTCGGCGGGATGTTGCATCTGCTTCGCTTCTAGCTGATCGTATAAGGACTTCACGGCTTGCATGATGTAGGTTGCCGATTGCTCATATACACTAGCCTCACTTAGCGATCGCGCTGTTTGCAGGAGACTGTTTTCTGCTTGCTCAAAGGTAGGATATGCATAAAAGATTTGTCTCAACAACTCATCCAATGCGTGCGATCGCAAATCTTGCCAATTGTCGCGATCGGGATCGAAGAGATAGTACAGCAATGAAAACAACAAAACTTTAGCGCGCATCGGATTAGTGAAGCGCACTAGATCTAAGCGCTGATCGAATAAGTTATCGGCAATTTGAGGATCAAAGGGTTGCTTAGCTGGAATAGCAGCTTCTGGTTTAGGAAGGTTCTGGGGATTAACTACGGAAGCAGGCTGAATCAAGTTACTGAGGTTGGCATATTCAGGATAGAGAGGTTCTAATTTTGTGAGTAATAAATTCCCAATTGATGCGTATTCCGCAGGCTTAGAGACCCTTTGAACTGCTTCCGTAATCAGGGCTACTAATTGCGGAAAAGTTGGCATAAAGGACACTAACTCCCTCAGTAAATCTACCCAATTAACGCTATTTAACTGGCGTAAGTCACTTTCCCAAACATCCTGATAGGTATAAAAAAGCAACTTCTTGAGCCGCATTTGCTGTGAGTCCGTGTCGATGTCATGGGCAACCCAAGCATAAAGATCATTGTCTTCAGTGGGATCTGCTTCGAGCAGTAACTCTTCTTCTGGAATGTATAGAGATTCAGAAAATACTTCTTCAATGGGAACTTGTGATTTTGCAGGGGGGCTATCAATGGGTGCGACTAGCTGTGCTGAGGCTGCATTAATCACCAAATGATTGACTTGATAGGAGATGGGTGGACTAGCTAGGGATGGCTCAGGAATTGCTGGAGTTGGTGGCTGCTGATAGATGGGAGCGATCGCATGGAAGACAAACTTAGCGACAACTAGGTATTGGCGTTGCTTCTGAACAGCAATAGTTTTTACTGCTTTAACCAGATTTTCCTTCATCAGTTCTAAAGTAGGAAACTGCTGGTGTAAATCCTGTAGTAATTCCACAAAGCCAAAATTATGCAGCCGATTTAAATCATTTTCTAAAATACCTGTGCAAACTAGGCAAATCAACTTTTTAGCTCTGGTGGGATCTTCACTCATTTCCAGATCGTTTGACACCTCAGTAATTAGCTTGTCCAGAAAGCTCTGCTCCTCTTGAGCTACTTCTGGAACCTCTAGATCGTTGTCGAATATGTCTGAACCACTAGGGCTAATTGTACTGATAACTGTAAAAGCTTGCGATCGCTTTAATAGAGGTTCCAGAGCCTCGATTACCTCACTAGCAGTCTGATAGCGTTGACGGAAATCAAAACGCACCATTTTGTCGATAATATTTGCCAAGGTTGGCGTGACTTCCGCTTGATCGCGCCATTGAAACTCACTGGTGATCGGATCTTCAGGAACTTGACTGGGCATCAAGCCAGTAAGTGATTGAATGGCTATCATCCCGAGCGCATAGATGTCACTGGCAAAAATAGTCTTTCCGCTGTACTGCTCATTGGGCATATAGCCTGGGGAACCAATCACCAAACTGGAAGTATGTCCCAGTTGGCTAATCGGCTGGGTGCTGACCTCCTTAACTGCGCCAAAATCGATTAAGACAATTTTGCGGTCAATCTCACGGCGAATTAAATTACTCGGTTTGATATCGCGGTGGATGACCTGTTGTCGATGCACAAAGGCAAGGGTTGGCAAAATATCCGTTAGAAAATCAATCGTGTACTGTTCTCCCAATCGATTACCAGCCTTGACTTCTTGAGTTAAAACATCTCCTTCAATCAATTCTTGGGCTAAAAAGAATTCTTCATCTTCTTCAAAGTGCGCCAGTAAACTAGGGATACAGTCATGCTTGCCCAAGCGATACAGAACTTTGGCTTCCTTATCAAATAGCTCTCGCGATATTCTTAATATTTCCTCCTGCGATGATGCAGGCTTAAGCTGCTTGATTACACAGGAAGGGCGATCGGGCAAATATCGATCTTCTGCGATAAATGTATGGCTAAATCCACCACCGCCCAGTTGTTTAAGAATTTTGTAGCGCCCAGTCAGGGTTTTGCCGAGCATAGTTGTTTTAGCCAGTACTAGCAGGAGCAGTATTAGAGGTTTATGTTGCCTAAAGCAATATAAATCTATTCAGATATTTTACATTTGATTCGCTTGGTCGCAAGTGAATATTCGTAAAAAATTACATAATAATCATAGTGCTTTGCGCTTTCTTGCACTTTACAAAATTTAAAGTATTACTGTTGTACTTTAAATCTTATCGATACTTACGCGATCATCAAATACAAAACATTCACCTTCCCACACACTTTCTTCTTTGGGAACTTCTTCAATATATTTAAGAATGCCGCCTTTGAGATGATATACCTCGCTAAAACCTTGAGCCAGCATATAGGCACTGGCCTTCTCACAACGAATTCCCCCCGTGCAAAACATAGCTACTTTTTGATGTTTCTGGGGATCTAGGTTCTTTTTGACATAATTAGGAAATTCTCCAAACGCTTCTAAATTTGGATTAATCGCGCCCTTAAAGGTTCCAAATTCTACTTCATAGTTGTTTCTGGTGTCGATTAAAACTATATCTGGGTCAGCAATTAACTGATTCCACTCATGGGGTTCGACATAGGTTCCCACCTGCACATTGGGATTAATATCAGGGACTCCCAAGGTAACAATTTCTTTCTTTAACCGCACCTTCATCCGTTGAAATGGCATTCCCTGACAAAAAGATTCCTTATGTTCTAACTCTTTAAGTCTGGGATCATTACGTAAATAGGCTAACAGAGCATCGATCGCTTCACGACTACCTGCGATCGTGGAGTTAATTCCTTCCTTGGCTAAGAGAATTGTGCCTTTGAGTTGATGCAGCTCGCAAAATTCTTTTAAGGTCGTTTGCCATTCCGCGTAGTCTGGTAGTTCTGTAAAATGGTAAAAGGCAGCTACAACCGTGGAATTTTCTGCATCTTTGGAGATTTGAGATTGTTCTATTTGCGCTTGTAATCGCTGGTGTTGTTTGTCTCTGCTCATGATTGCCTTGGCGATCGCTGATTAAATTTAAGTTGATATTACAGCGCTTTGCGCTGTTATTTGTTTGGGTGTCATACACAATCACAGTTCTAGCCCTTGTTTGCGGAATTTATCAATTAGTAAATTTGTAAATTCATTTTGTGGTTGCTGAGGTGTTGAACTGCTCTTCTTCTTTGAGGCGACTAGTTCACGCATACGAGGTGATTGTAGTCCTAGTACCATGTCATCTTCGGGTATGCCTCTAGCAATGAGTTCTTGATCGACAAATATTTCAGTGGCGTTATGTTGCAGCCAAACTTTGTTATTAATAATGTCAATCTGCATAGGACAGCCGTAAATTCGCCGAGCGCCTTGCCAACCAACATGAACTAATAAGTAGCGATCGCGTTTTTCATCAAATACTAATTCAGCAGTGACGTTTTCATTAGGTGAGACGCTTTCTTGGGCATATTCTTCGAGAAAGGTACGCACGATTTGGCGATAATGTTCTACTCGATCCATTGTTCTATTTCCTCTTTTTCTGTATTGTAAACAAGCAGCTTAACTTGAAAACGGGCGATCGCGGTTTTGACTGGCTCAAAGCGAAAAAATGCTTCGTAAGTTTCAAAGGGAACGGCTAAGTATAGAATGCGATCACGATCTTCTGATTCTAAGACAATTTGATAGTTGAGGAATTGCCCCAATGCTGTATGAAATTGGGAAATTGCCGAACCTCCAAAAAAGCTTTTAATTTCAACTGCGATTTTGCGTCCTTGTTTTTCGGCAGCGATCGCTTCTTCGGCAGCAAGATCGATGTAGATGTCTGCGACTCCATAACGCAAACGATAGGGATCGTGGGTAATTTGCCATCCATCTTTTTCTAATGCGATCCGAACTTCATTGTGAAATAGATCTTTTGTCATAATTGTTTTGTAGCGATTTACCTAGTTCATTGGGTATTTCAATTGTAATTTGTATAGATCAACCTCCTAGCTCAGCAACGTATTTCTGGGCTTGAGAGTAAAACCATCCATCTCTTTGATTTTCACGTAGCTTAATTACTACTCGAAAATCTACTAATGCCCCTTGTGAATCATAATTTGCTCGTCTACTCAAACCACGAAAGTAGTAGGCTTCAACGTCTTGAGGCTTGAGACGAATAGCTCTGGTCAGATCAGAGATAGCTCCTTGGTTATCTTCTAGAAGGTGTTTTGCTATACCGCGTTGCAAGTAAGAATCAACGTGGTCAGATTTAATTTGGAGTGCTACATTGTAATCATTGATAGAACCAGTGTAATCTCCTAGTTGAAATATTGCTAATCCACGGAGATAATACACAAAATAATCAGAAGATTTGATTCTGATCGATTCGTTATAATCAGACAGAGAATTCTTTACATCTTTTAACAGAAATTTTGCAATACCTCTACCTAGATAATCTTCAGCAGTTTGAGGTGAAGAACTAACGGCTGCTTGCAAATCTCCTTCAGCAGATTCTTCACCAAGCCTTCTAAGAGTCCAACCACGAAAGGCATAAGCAATAATATAGTTTGATTTGCAACGAATCGCTTCTGTGAGAGAAGTTAATGCCTGTTGGTAATCTTCGCGCTGAAACTCTGCACGACCTCGTTCAAAAAATTCTATGGCTCGGCTTTCTCTATATTGAGAAGTAACTTGATCTTCGATAGGTTGAATGTCCTCATCTCTCAATCCCAAAACTTCTTGTAAATCATTCAGATCTCCAATAGTACTTTCATCAAGAGGAAACTTATGTCCAGTTGACCTTTGCAGAGCTCTTTGATAACGTTCTAAACTTCTTAACCGCTTACGATCTGGTTCAAGGACTTCATTTTCTATGATTTTTGAGACCTCATCAGATATTGCCCACTGCTCTCGTCTGAGTTCTAGAATAGCCTGACGTACAATCCCAATTTCACCATTGTGGGCATATTTTTCCACTAGATGACGATACTCTAATTTCTTATCAACTCTTGCCTTAGAGATTAAGATCTTAATCCCCTGCCTAATCCCATAAATCTCTGGCTTCATCGCAGGCTTAGCCGACTGCACATGACGCTTAGCATACTCATGCAACTCATCCGCCGAGATCATCCCATCCCCATCAGACTCCGCCGCCCCTGACTCAATCCCCTGCACAATGTAATTTGTGTAGAGCGACAGTTCCCCCTCCTTATCCTCATAAGATTTTTGCGTCGAAGTCGAAGAAGTCAACACCACACTCCCCTCCACCTCAAGCTGCGGCTTCAGATTGATATCCACACTCTTAGCCAGCCAACCCTCCGCAAACGCCCCACTATAGCAACAGTCCAAAATCAAAACATGGTTTGTTTGATAGCCATTCTCCCTCATTCTTTCTTGGATAAAACTAGCTGGTACAGCATCAGCCTCAAAATTATCTTTGCTCGTGATACGAGTAGCTAGATAAAGCTTGCCTTCATCATTAGCGATTCCATGTCCCGAAAAATACAATAGCCGCAAGTCACCCTTTGGGCAATTTTTAAACAACAAATGGATTCTCATTTGCATTGTAGTCAAATCAGGATCGATTAGCGCCTCAACCTCATCAAAAGCCCCAAGCTCATTACTTTGTAACACGCGCTGCATCGCCGCCACATCCTTTGGTGCTGCCGCAAGGGGGGGCAAGCCCGCCTCATACTGACTTACCCCAATCAGTAAAGCCTTCTTAACCATTAGCAACATCCGCACTCAAAGCAGCTTGTATATCAATAGCCGCCTGTTTTGCTTGAGCGATCGCCTTTTCACCAGTGCCTTTTATCGTCACTTCGCGATCGCCAATTTTCACATGGACTTCAATCGGCTTTTCCGCAAATTTCTCACCGACAAAACCAAAAAAGCTGATCACTTTGTCGAACTTAACCTCAGCCGTCAATGCTCCAACCAGTTTATCAATACCGCTTTTACTGCCAACTTCAGAGCCAAGTTCATCAGTGCGCTCTAGGCTTTCTGCATCACCCTGTTCTCGCAGTTGCTTCAATAATTTCTTGGTAAACTCTTGGCGTTCATAGTCATCCAAATTGGGATCGTCCAGCGCAAAAGTAACTTCAACTAACGATTCACTCACCGTAAAAGCTCCAAGAATAATCTGCTAAAAGTAACTATAAGCTAAAGTCTCATTAATAAGGGTTAATAAAACTCAAAATTTGCTGTTGAGGCAGCGATCGCAATACCACCAAAAATCATTAATAGATTCAAATTACAGTTTTATTCAAGCGATCAAATCTCTATCTCTTGCTCAAGAATATCTAAAAGCTCCTGAATGCTCAGCACATAACCAGAAACAACATTTTCCTCAGCCTCAATATGAATGTGATGCGGAAAGTTAGGTAAATCTGGAAAGTGCGGCACATTGTCCCAACGTTTGCGTAAGGTAGAGCGATCGCAGTCCATCCACTGATAGCGATATCTAGTCGTTGTCACAACATTATCCGTAATTTTGAAATACTCAGCAATTTCCAAAAAATCGTCATTGCTAAGTGTAACCCTTGCCCGAAGATAGCCGTGATCGCCAAAATCTAGTTCTTCAACAATCGTAAAAGCAGCGATCGCACTACTGGAGATTAGTCTAGACTTAATATTTTCAAGATATTGACTAGATTCCATTATGATTACGGTCTATTTGGCAGTAGAACCTGCAAACGCTCTTGTACAGATTGCCAAAGCTCATAGAAAACACTCCATTCAAAATAATCAATATCATCACCTAAACTCCCTTCTCTAAATCTTTGGTAGAAGATATCCGAAGTCATATGATACTGAAGTTCGTATACTTGTAACTTTGTTTGTAGTTCAGCAGCTTGCTTCAGATTATTGGTTCGTTCTAACTCAATAATCTTATTAAGAGAACGCTCAATTAGATTACTTCGATACCCCTTTTGATAGAGTAAGTCTAAAATTTGTAAGGGTTCAAAAGTTTTTGAAATCATATTTTTATAAGCTTTTTCCAAAAGTAACTACAGGTAGCCTCTACTAAGATATCAAATATAAATTGTCAATAGCTTAGCGAAGAAGCTAACGGGTTAGATGTGAAAAGTCGCCGCAACTTATTTCTTTGGATTGTGGCTAAGGCAAGGTAGAAAATGGCTATGCCACTTATTCTTGTGGGATAACTGGTTTATGCTGATGCGATCGCCTGACGATCAGCGCTAACATAAAGTTTAATCGCCACAAATTTAATCGCCGCCAGCGGGGAAGAGCCTCAATGAGTAATGACAACGATAGTTTCAAGGATAAGTTTGCTTTCAATGTGGAGGGTATGGAATCTTTGGTGGATGAGGTTAAGCAATTTCTGAAACTCGATCAACTGATCGATATTGCTCAAAAACTTGATGAAAAGCAGAAGTCTGGCGAACTGCGTACAGAAGTAAATATTAGTTCTCGTCCTCTATCTAGCATTCCCCGCAGGGGCAATATTCCGCGATCGCCTCGTCCTGTCAGTAACTTTTCGTCTAATGACTTTTCGCAAACTGAAGTTACTTCCCCTGATGTCGTGCAGTCAAAGCCGACAGTCGATAATTCCGCAAGTCCCCAAGAAATTAGTAAATTAGTAGGTGGATTGGGAAGTAACCTCGCTCAATTAAGAGACTTAATAGAGATTCCGTTAAAGCGTCCTGATGTGTTGGCAAAGTTGGGGCTGGAGCCGCCTAAAGGTGTGTTGCTAGTGGGTCCCCCTGGAACGGGTAAAACCTTAACAGCGCGATCGCTGGCTCAGGTTTTGGGTGTGAATTATGTGGCGATCGTGGGGCCAGAAATAATTAGTAAGTACTATGGCGAAGCGGAAACGCGCTTGCGTCAGGTATTTGAGAAGGCAGTCAAGTCGGCTCCCTGTTTAATCTTTATTGATGAAATTGATGCCCTTGTTCCCAATCGCGCTAATGTCGAAGGAGAAGTGGAGAAGCGGCTAGTGGCGCAGCTATTGGGACTAATGGATGGATTTGCAGAAACTAAGGGCGTAATCGTGCTGGCGGCAACCAATCGACCTGATGCGATCGACCCTGCTCTGCGCCGTCCTGGACGCTTTGATCGGGAAATTATGTTTGCCGTTCCCAATCGTCAAGAGCGTCGCGAGATTTTAGCAATCCATACTCAGTCGATGCCTCTGACTGATGATGTGAATTTGGATGATATCGCCGATCGTGCTCATGGGTATGTCGGTGCGGATATCAAGGGACTTTGCCAAGTGGCGGCAACCAATGCGTTACGCCGACAAGTGGCAACTGTGGCGGATATTCCTGAGACTCTGGATGTTAACCGCGAGGATTTTGAATTTGCGCTCAAACAGGTGCAGCCTGCGGTATTGCGATCGCTACAGATCCAAGTTCCCCAAGTCCAGTGGTCAGAGATTGGTGGATTGACCAAAATCAAACAAACTTTGCAAGAGGCGGTCACTGGTTCCCTGATTGATCCTGCTTTGTATGCCCATACTCGCGCTAAGGCGGCGCGGGGTGTGCTGCTCTATGGACCTCCTGGCACTGGTAAAACTCTATTAGCCAAGGCGATCGCCACCCAAGCCCAAGCTAATTTCATCTCTGTGGCAGGTTCGGAACTATTGACCAAATGGGTGGGGGCATCGGAGCAAGCGATCCGTCAATTGTTTGCCCAAGCGCGGCAAGCCTCTCCCTGCGTGATTTTTATTGACGAGATTGATACCCTTGCTCCTGCGCGGGGTAGCTATCAAGGTGATAGTGGCGTGAGCGATCGCGTGATTGGTCAGTTACTCACCGAAATCGATGGATTGCAATCAGTGGAAGGATTATTGGTAATTGGTGCAACTAATCGCCGCGATTTTATTGATCCTGCGTTATTGCGGTCGGGGCGGATTGAGTTGCATATGTTGATAGATTTACCCGATCGCGATAGTCGCAATTCTATTTTGGAAGTTCATAATCGCGATCGCCCCCTCGATCCCTGTCTGGATTTAAGTCTGTGGGCGGAACGTACTGATGGCTGGAATGGTGCGGATCTGGCATTTTTAAGCAATCGTGCTGCTATCTTTGCGATTCGCCGCCATCAACGGGAACAGTCAGATTTATTAGAAAATCTGCGGATTACCAATGAAGATTTTGAACTAGCCTTTGCCGAAATTCTGGAACAACGGAACTAAGAAAAGCGGCGCATCGCGCCGCTTTTTTAATATTCAAATACCCAAATAGCCCAACCCTTGGATGTAACTGTAATCACGTATGCGGCTGATAAACGGCTAGTTATTTTCTCAACTTCTATCCAGCTATTACTCGTCCGAAATAGACTGTAAGTGTAGTTGTTGTAGTTAATGGCTGCTACAGGCTTTTCTAGATCTTCGACCTTGATATGTTGATACTTGATTTCAGCAGGCACAACCACAAAGTTTGATGTTTTTCCCCCTAAGCGAAATAGCTCATCCTCAGACAACACATCTTTTTCAATATTTTTATCGCTCATACAAACATCTAGCCCTACGGTATTCTTTTACTTTAATACTATAGCTATCGCCACTTAGATTATTACAAAATAAGAAACGAGTGGGGGCGCTAAGCGCCCCCACTCGTTTTCAATTCTTAGCTATAGCTGCTTCAAATAAGAGTTAGGGCTTCGACTTCGCTCAGCCAGCAGTATACGTTGGCTGA
>QBLS01000028.1 GCA_003249015.1 Pseudanabaena sp.
AGAAGATGAGTGGCGGCGCTTCGCGCCGCCACTCATCTTCTAGGGTTTTGATTTGTACTAGCTAACTCTTGCTTTGCTATAAGAGGCTATGTAAATAGCCCTACTGTAATTCGATAGATAGACTACCATCAATCACTAATTATTCGCTTTAATGAAAGCATTTTCTAGCGCATAGAGAAAATAAAATTTAATAACACAATTTTTTATATAAATTTATAAAACAGAGTTGTTTAAGTCTTCACAATTCAGGAATAAAGCCGTTGTTATAGATGTGAATAGACATTTATTAGTGATTACTAAATATTATTTCTTCATATTTTGCATAATTTGATGTCTTGACAGATAAAATTTAACTAAATACAATATTCACATTCATAGTTTTTATAATATTTAGTATGGAAGCTTTAGGGGTTATAGCGATAGTTTTTTGCTCATGGTTTGCTCAATTTCTTACTGACTCAGAAAAGAAAAAAGAACAGGAAATAGAAAAGCGCATCAAAGAAAAAGTTAAGAATGATCAATATGTCAACATACGCATTATTGATAAGCCTTAGAGGGCATACCAAACCGAAAAGTGGCTAGGTTATTGCCAAACATAATCAAAATTAGTTTTGTAACTTTACGCAGAAAAACCAGACAGGGATTGGCGGCGCTTCCTGTCTGGTTTTCGAGTGGCGACAGCTATATTAAACCTGTGCTTGCGTTAAGCTTGAAGTATCTATACGGCTTGGTACTAAGTTATGAAACAAAAAATGCAAACAATTGGCGGGGAGCTTAAGAGTCAATTCAAGATTTTAGCGATCGCCGTAGCAATTTTTTGGATCGTTTTCATTGTTAATACATTTGTATTTGGCGGCAGACTAAACTCACTGGGTATCTTGCCTCAGAGACCAATTGGGCTGCGTGGTATCCTATTTGCGCCTTTCTTGCATGGCAGTTTTTACCATCTTATTTCCAATACAGCCCCATTTGTGGTCTTGGGATGGCTGGTAATGTTGCGTGGAATCAATGACTTTTATTTTGTTTCCATCATTTCGGCTGTGGTCGGGGGGCTAGGCACTTGGTTGATTGGTAGACCGTTTTCTGTGCATATCGGCGCTAGTGGCGTGATCTTTGGTTACTTTGGCTATTTACTATTTCGGGGTTATTTTGAAAAGAGCTTCATTGCGATCGCGATTTCAATTGTGATTGCGACCACTTATGGCGGGCTTATCTGGGGCGTTTTACCAACAAGGGCTTACATATCTTGGGAAGGGCATTTGTTTGGTTTCATCGGCGGCATCATCGCGGCTAAGTTATTAGCCCCAGCCAAGAAAGAAAGTCTATAAAAAAGAGGTGGTTTGTACCACCTCTTTTTTATAGTTTTATTTGCCAGAGACTTCGACTTCTCTCTATGCAACACTTTTGATTGCTTCTAACAAACTTTTGGTGCAAGCACCCTTATCACAAAAGACATCAATTACAGCACCATTAGCGATCGCCTGAGCTTTTCCACCATCAGCGGCCGAATAAGCAACAATTTTGACATTAGGAAACTGGGTTTTGATTTTGCTAGAAGCAGTCCAGCCATCCATAATCGGCATATGCAAATCCATGACTACAACATCAGGTTTGTGACTACTTACTTTAGTGATTGCCTCTTTGCCATTGGTGGCAACTTCTACGGTATCAATGCAAGATTGCATAGAAAGCGCTAATTGTAGGGTACAGCGTGTTAGCTCGTGGTCATCTACCACCAAAACGCGCAAAGTTTTTGTAGAAGATGTCATGGTTGGTTCGGTAAGAAGGACTTGACAATTACTCGTTTATGTAACTTAAGATACGCCTTCTGTGATTTAAAATCTTCTATCGCAGGGACTAATACTAAATCAAACCTCGGAATTAAACCAAGTCAATCATTGACTAAACCATTGCTTGATCTAAAAACCTTAAAGATGAATGGCGGCGCAAAGCGCCGCCATTCATCTTTTTAACCACGCCATTTTACTTTAGGTAAAATTTGCTTATGGTCAATGCGATCGCGATATTTAATTGCAAAATTTAGCAGTGAGTCGAGCAAAGCATCCGAGAGGAAGTGCGGTTGTAACCCTAAGTCAAGCAGGTTAGTATTTTTTGCATTGAAATAATGCTGCTCAGCCTCAACGCGAGGATTATCGATACTTTGGACTTCTACCTTGATTCCAAGGGTTTGCCCTGCTTTCTGCACCATTGACGCGAGATCATTAATGGAGAAAAGCTCAGTAAATTGGTTAAATACGCGCATCTTGCCAGCTTCCGCAGGGGTGGCGATCGCTAGTTCGATACAGCGAACGGTGTCGCGAATATCAAGGAAGCTGCGGGTTTGTCCACCCGAACCATAGACGGTGAGGGGATGCCCGATCGCGGCTTGAATACAAAAGCGGTTAAGAGCGGTTCCAAATACACCGTCATAATCAAGACGGTTGATCAGCAACTCATCAGTACCAGTTTCTTCAGTGAGAACGCCATAAACAACGCCTTGGTTAAGGTCTGTAGCTCGTAAGCCCCATGTTTTGCAAGCAAAGTGGATATTGTGGCTATCATGCACTTTGCTAAGGTGATAAAAACTGCCTGGTTGCTTGGGATAGGGGAGCGTATCTTTGCGCCCATTATGCTCAATAGTGATGTAGCCTTCTTCGATGTCAATGTTGGGAGTGCCGTACTCGCCCATAGTGCCGAGCTTAACTAAATGACAGTCGGGGTTATGTTCTTTGATTGCATAAAGCAAGTTCAAAGTACCAACCACATTATTAACTTGAGTTAGTACAGCGTGTTCACGATCAATCATCGAGAAAGGAGCCGATCGCTGTTCTCCAAAATGGACTAGCGCCTCTGGCTCAAAACGACGAAATACATTCTGTAAAAAATCGTAGTTAGTGATGTCACCAATAAACAAGTCAATTTTTTGACCTGAAACAGCTTGCCATTTGTATATGCGCTCTTGGATTGATGCGATCGGTGTGAGCGTAGCGACACCTAATTCATTATCCCAATGTCGGCGAATTAAATTATCCAATACGCCAACTTCATATCCTTTATTGGCAAGATGTAGAGCTGTCGCCCATCCGCAATAACCGTCGCCGCCAATTACCAGTACTTTCATGAATTCTGTAGCTTAGAAAAACTTTGAGTTGCAGGTTCCTGATTAACCCTATCAGGATTTGCCCCATTTGTGATGTGCAAGACTTAAATTTGATCAATTCTGATTAAATTAATTGGTCGCAATGTTATTAGGAATACATTCGTTTATGCCAAATTAAGAATTAGCTATGCGATCCACATCCTAAAAATCGAGTAGCGCCCCCAATTCTGGAGGAGAACTAATTTTTGATGGCGCGGCTAAGCCACGCCATCAAAAATTAGTTCCTTGTTTTACAGTGCAGCCATTACAGCAATTTAGCGGTCGTAAATCCTTGGCAATAAGTGTAATGTGGTTGTTAGGATTAAGATAATTAGAAGTAATTTATACCTATTCATCAGTTAGGGTTCTGCAATTTAATCAAGAACGAAATTTTTGACAGTGTGGCAAAACCGCACCATCAGAGACTAGTTACTTAGTTGAAGTTAAAGCCCTTAGCGCCTAGTTACTGAAGGAAAGTTAATCAAGTATGCTTTCGACTGCCGAATTTGCCCATCAAATAGATCCAGAGAGAGATACACAGGCGATCGCTGAAGCTATCCGTCAAAAGTTACAGCCCCTAGGTATTGATCATCTTCTCGTGGAAGTTGCCATCGTCGATAGCAGTCTAGACTTGCAAATTCGGACAAACTCCGCCGTTGACAAGGAAAAACTACTGGCATTACTGGATGGTGAACTTCAAAATTTGCGTATAAAATCTGTGGCTAAATTTAGAATCCACTGTTGGCGCAATGACGAAGAAATCCATGAGCAGCACTTACTCTGGACGGAGCAATTTATGATTGATTCGTCTAGATCCTTATCAAAATTGCCATCAACCCGATTTGACCATTCGGATGATTTGCATCAGGCGATCGCTGCAGATACGCGCCTGCCAGAGCCACAGCTTTCTAAAAATTCTGTACTGCAAGAGGCAATTAATAAGATCGCGCCTGCTTACCCCAGTGCAAAGCAACATCTAGTTGCGATCGAACAGCCAGAGGTAGAGATTAAATCAGTTGAAAACAGTCTGCCTAATCTATCAAATCAAAATAAAATAAGCGCCCCAGTATTAACTCCTACCAACAACTATTGGCAATTTCTACTATTGGCTGCATCAATAATTTTGTTGGGTTTGGGTATTGGGGCATCCGTGAGAGCTTTGACGATCAAAGCTAATCATGTAGCTACTAATAATCTTGAAAGTCAACCCACAGCTAGCCCTAGCTTGCAAGCTCAAGTAGAGTCAACTCCCAGACCCAGAAACGAAGCTGATATTCAAGTTTCAGCTAAGCCAGAAGCATCAAGGACTACTGCTCAGGTTACGCCATCGGCTACACCTGAAAGCCCAAGAGATATACCGATCGCTCTCAAATCTAATGAATCTAGTGATGCGGGCAAAATCACCTTAGAAAAGTTTAATATCGTCCAGCAAGGAATGACGGTGGAAGAGGTTGAAAAAATCTTTGGCGTGGCTGGTCGAGTGATCGCTGAGAATAACGATGGCACAACTATTGGGATGGTCTACTCTTGGAAAAACCCCGAAGGTAGTAATGCCATCATCGAATTTAAGGATGGTCAAGTAGTAGCCAAAGCCCAAGCAGGCTTGTAAAAAAGACTGCACACAAAACCCAAAATAGTAGCGGTGGCGCTATTATTTTGGGTTTTGTGTTGCGCTGCAAGCGTAGTAAGATGAGAAATTAGAAAAGTAAAGCCCAGATTGAGATTACATTGCTCTGCAATCTCAGTCTGGGCTTTGTATCCTAAGCAAATTTTAGGTTTTCACAGCTTAGAGGGAGAACAATTTTTTGGGCATCGATTTACGCAGCTATGTCTACTTAGATAACTTACAGCGACAACACGCCGCCTACTTAGGAACCACTGCTCAAGGCTTCTTACCCTTACCAGGAGATACATCGCTCTGGATCGAGATCTCTCCTGGCATTGAAATTAATCGCATTACTGATGTGGCATTAAAGTCAACTTCGGTGCGTCCTGGGGTACAAATTGTTGAACGGTTATATGGATTGTTAGAAATTCATTCGGCAAGTCAGGGCGAGACCCAAGCCGCAGGTCGAGCAATTTTGGAGATGCTGGGTGCAACTGAAGAAGACCGCATTAAGCCAAGATTGTTGTCTAGTCAAATTATTCGTAATATTGATGCTCATCAAACCCAATTGATTAATCGATTTCGGCGAGGACAGATGCTGTTATCGGGTCAGACCTTGTACATTATGGAAGTAGAGCCTGCTGCCTATGCAGCTCTGGCGGCTAATGAAGCAGAAAAGGCTGCATCTATTAACATCCTAGAAATTGTCGCCGTGGGAAGCTTTGGGCGCTTGTACCTTGGTGGCGAGGAACGAGATATTATGGCAGCGGCGGCGGCGGTATTGCACACAATTGCCAATGTAAGAGGTCGTGACATTTGGAGCGATCGCAAAGAGTAATACTCAATAAAAAAAGGGCATGGTCATTTTTTTGTTTAAAAACCCAGTATGGGCGGCGCTTCGCGCCGCCCATACTGGGTTAAAGATCATCTTCCCAGCCACAGCATTTACATAGCCATCGCTTTGGAGGCAAACGCATCCGCGAAAATGGGGTGCGACATTCTGGACATCTACCTGTAAATATGGGATGCCAACCACATTCTGACTCCATTTCAGGGTCATAACTTGTGACATCTTCAGGCTCCCATAGTTCTGCCGACACAAAATCTTTGCAAATGCCCCACTGCGGTCCATAAGGATGTACCGCACAGACCAGAAAAGGGCTGTGGGCATAAAAATTACAGCGATCGCAGAGAGAGTTTTTTGACATAAATGTATTTTAGCCCCAACTAATATCAAATCAAGAAATGGCTACGCCATTTCTTGATTTGGTTTTCAATTCACAAACGTGTTGTCACGCTTTCATAAATTGATATAAAGTCAAAAAAGATTAATTGCGCCGCAATTAATCTTTTTGACTTTGAGCTAGGTTAACTAAAGCGAGCGATTTCAACTCCATTCTGGCGAATAACTAGCTCCAAGCTGAGCGAACTAGCAGGGAAAATGGATTCCTTAGCTACTGCCTTAATTTCATAGGGAGCATTGAGTGCGCTGACAAATTTGAAAAGCTCAGTTAGAGCTTCTGGCGGGAAATTACCAACTTTTCCTGTGAGCGGATTTGCTAAAACCCCCTCACGTCGAGCGCGGAAACTGACTAGCAAAAACAGTTGCTCAATACGAGAGGCTAGAGCTTGAGGAGCTAGGTCAGGGGTGAATTGTAAACTAGCAATTTCTGCGCCAGAGGCAAATATTTGACGGTTAAGGGTTACATCGGCAGCGATCGCAATTTTCGTTTCCCGCTTCAAAAAATTACCAGCCGAAAGAATCCGAATTACATAACTTTGTCCATCTCTAATTCGATTTAACAGCCCCTCTACCTGTGCTTCTGTAATTTGCAGCACTGGTTCATCGGGAGCTTGATCGGGAAGAAAGTCGAGGAGTTCGCGAGCCGTTCGCTCTGCTTGTTGCAATAGCTGAACGCTAGCTTGACGCAATTCGGAAGGGCTGAGATTGGGGCGAACGACTCCAATCGAGAGAAGTTGATCGGCGAAGATAGCCACATTACCTTTACGGAGAGCTTCCAAGCTAATTAGCAATTGCTCACGCGCAGATTCTAAGGATGCAACTTCTGTACCGAGAGCAACTCTTTGCTTTTCAATATCGACTAGTCGTTGTTCTGATTCGTCAACTCGTTGTTTTAAGGTTTCGCGATCGCGGGAAATATTCGTCAATTCGGTGGCAATACGTTCCTTTTCGTCACGCAGTTGGATACTTTCTGCTTGTAGATCTTCTTGCTCTGCGGTCAGGCTTTGGATGCGATCGCGTAGGTCAGCTTCCTGCTGCGAGGCTTTTTGCAATTCCGCATCTGCCTGAGCAAACTTATTTTCGACTGATTTTAATAAAGCCTGAGTTTCCGACTGCTTTCGGACTGCTTGAACTAGAGACTTATTAATTTGTTCTAGCCGATTTTGAGCTTTTTCTTGTTCTTCTTTAGCAGTATTTAACTCAGTCTCTATCTTTTGCTTTTGGGCCTGACTACTAGAAAGTTCTGAGCGAATACTTTCTAAGCGAAATAGTCCGTCTCGTAGCTGTCCACTAAGCAATAATAAAATTCCCAATGTCGAAGCGGAGATCATGCCACCTGTAGCGATCGTCACCACTGTTGCAGTGTCACGGGGTCTAAGGTTAAATATGCTAAGTCGCGCTTTTCCAACCTTAGTGCCGATGCGATCGCCTAGGGTTGCGATCATGCCGCCTAAGATCAAAATCGCTAAAATCAGCGTATATCCAGCCATGTAACTCCTTTGTCCTCACGTTGTCGATCTTAGCAGACAAGCTTAGAAGTTTTTTACAAGCATAATCTTTTTCGTATGGGTGATTATTGCTTTAGATTACTTGTATAGGAGGAAGTTGCGGCTTTTGTTTGAGCTTTATACCGTAAAGAAGTTTATTGTTATTTTGCGTAAGCTAAGTTTAGACAGTTAATCTCCATAAGCAGTGATTTCTCATTGATGAAGTTCTTTATCTCATAGATTCTACATTATTCTTTTTAGTTGTTTGTAGACTTCATCATTATTCCGTTTCTCAATCAGTTCTATTTTAGTCATAATTTTGACGGACTGTGATTGTATTGGGGTTTTCAGAACCAAGGGCTTTTTCAAAATTTGGATAGCTCACACATAGAGAGGTTCGGCTTCGCTGTACTTCCCTTGCAAATGAGAAAAGCCACTCATTGGGTAGAAGGTTTCATATTTAGTAAGAATTCTATAGGAAAACTAGGTTTATTGGCTACACGGATTATCTGGAGCAACCTGAGTGCATTTTGAGTTGTCGGATGCTCTGTACCAAGTTTTTGTTTGTAAATTTGGATGGTGCGTTGGATAAACTGTAAAGCTTCAGGACAACGTTGTGTATAGTAGAGTTTAGCTAAGCTGAATAAGCTATCAGCGACATTAGGATGTTCTAATCCTAGTTGTAATTTCCTAATTTTGAGTGATTGCAGCAAGAGAGATTCAGCTTCTCCATAATTCTCTTGCAAATAATAAAGTAATCCAAGATTGTTGAGAATAGTAGCAACATGGATATGATCTGCTCCTATTTCCTGTTCGGAGATTTCGAGCGATCTTAGATAGCGAGGCTTGGCTTTGTCATACTTCCCTTGTACTCGGTAAAGTTCTGCTAGATTATTGAGACTGTTAGCAACATAGAGATTGTTTTCCCCTAGCTGCCTTTCCCTGATTTGAAGTGATCGTAGATAGTGAGATTCAGCTTCTTCATAATTCTCTTGCAAATAGTAAAGTAATCCAAGATTGTTGAGGCTGTTAGCTACATCAAGATGCTCTGACCCTAGCTGTTGTTCTTTGATTGCAAGTGAGCGCAAAAAAAGAGGTTTAGCTTCACTGTATTTCGCTTTCTCTCGGTAAAGTTCTGCGAGATTATTTAGAATGTAGGCAACAGAAAGATTGTCTACTCCTAAAATTTTAATAATCCAAGTCAAACCTCTCTGATAAGGCTCCTCTGCAAGTCTGTAGAGTTCCTGACCTTTATAAAAGAGTTCCAGACCTTTATAAAATCTTGCAATGCCATCAAATACCCAAAACAAATCATCTTCAGGCTTAGGAATATCATCTAGCATTTCACGGCTAATCATCTCCAGATGGGGAATTACAGGTGTTATCTTGGCAATATCTTTTAAGGTTGGGGTATGTGGTATTTGTCTAGATATCTTGAGTAAAGTAACAACTACCTGTTTCCTGAGAGATAACCATTCGGGATGTTGTTTTAATTGAAACTGAAAATATTCCCGCAAAAGCTGATGCAATTCATATACGCCCTGTTTCGTGCGCTGCAACAAATGTAGATTTAGTAATTCACCTCTTGCCCCTTTCCATCCTTGCCAAAAAAATTGTTCTTTCTCTGTCTCGGTTAACATCGAAGTCTCTACTAAAGTCCAAGGAATCGGCGCTAAGGCAAATAAACCCAACAAACAAGCCAAACGTTGCGCCAAAGGTGATAACTCTTGCCAACTCAAGAAAAATGAAGCTGCCACATTTAGATTTTTGGGTAATAACTTCCTTTCCTCATCAGTAATTTCCGAAAGCTGCACCATACACTCCCCTTGCAAGCGTTGCAAGATCTCAGAAATACCAGTATCTAACTGATTCGGTAAAGCCAAATATCGCCCCACCAACTCGATCGCTAAAGGCAATCGCCCCAACCATGTACAGAGATTCTCGATTGCTTCTTCATTCCCCCGACGTGGATCGGCTTCAGGCAAAAACGACCTTAGCAAATCCGCCGCCGCCACTAACACCAACGCATCTAACGTGTATTGCTGCATCGCATTCCCAAATCCCAACCGCGTCGTTGCCAATACCCTAAATTTCCCATTCAGAGGCGGCAAAAACGGCTCCACATCCCCATAATCTTTCACATCATCCAACACCACCAACATCTGTCCCTCGACCCGTTCCGATAGCCGCCGCCAGCAATGCCCTGCCAACTTCTCGCCACTATCCAACCCATCAGGCATCGTTTCCCCAATCTGCACCTCCACAAAATCCTGTAACTGAGTCGTCAAAGTCCCCTCATTTCCCCGTAACCAGCAGATTCCACCGCTATAGTCTGTCAACAAATGCCGTAGCGAATATTGCAGGGCAAGTTCCGACTTACCCACACCACCCATGCCTTTGACAAAAGCAGACACCGCCACCCTCTGATTTTTTTGCAAAAGCTCATGTACTCTTTTCAGATCATCATCCCGTCCCGCAAACAAAGTTACATTAGTCTGCGGAAGATTCAGCAAGCTTCCCGCCTGTTTTGCCTTTTGAATAATTTGGTTGTAGTTGAAAGTGCCAATATTTACAGTACTTCCTGCTTGAGCCACGACACCAATTTTGTCAGCAAGCTTATTCGGCTCATGATAAATCTCTTGGGAAACATTGATATCAGCGTCTCCTCCAACATTCACATGTTCCAGCCCTGTTTGTTTATTGGTCATAATTTTTAAGGAAAGTAACGGTACATTTCTTTGCGATGCAAAACACGAACGAATGCGACAACACCCTTATCTACATACAACTCAAGCCGAAAATCACCGATACGAATACGGTAATAGCCAACATGACCTTGAATGGCTTTTACATTTGCGACTGAAAGCAAACTACTAGCATTCTCCACATCTTCGATCGCAGCACGAATCCGTTCTAACACCTTCCGACCCTTAATATCACGCAAGTCCTGCTTAAAAGTTTTACGAAACTCAACTTGCATAGTTAGCCTTCTAGTAATGCAAAAATTTCATCCCGTCCCACATTTTCGCTATCCTTGCCTTCAGCGATCGCCCTAGCCATCGCCACATCCTCCATCACCTCATAAATCAATTCAGCCAACAGATCTCGCTCTTGCGTAAACATTTCGCGCAACAACTCCTTGAGCAAAGGTCGTAAATCTTGAGCTTCGAGCATAGCGATCGCCTAATTAATTTGTTGATTAAGTTTAATTGTAGCCTTACCCTTAATTTTCACATTATCAAAGCCAGTTTGTTTATTAACCGCATTAGATTCAGTTGGCGATATTTTCTGCTCCACTTCAGCCTCCAACTCATCCGCCTCAAAGCCTTTTGCTGCTATCTGAATATTTTTAGATGTAACTTGTGCCGCTAAAGCCTCAACCTTAGCCGCTAGCTCTTGATTACTTGCCAGAAGCGATCGCACCTTATCCAATAACTGCACCACATCAGGATCAGCCGCGATCGCTTCCACATCGATTACCGCTTGCTGATAATCGATCTTTTCACCCGCCGCCATTAATTTAGCCGTCTGTGAATCTGGGGCTTTGCGACTGAGAAGCAATCGCGCCAGTTTCACCGTCTCATCGGTAATATTTTCACCAACCTTAGTTAACGAGCCAGTTCCCACAATCACCAGCAAACCCACAAGCAGAGAAACTGGATCCATGCTATTAACCATGATTTATAAGTATTTTTATTTTATCTCAGGTAAGTAGCTAGGCATGAGCAAACCAAAAAGGTTGTTCCGCCCCCGTAGTGGGTGGAACAACCTCTGGGTTTAGGTTTTAGCTAGCTTATGTTACAAACCTGCAAACCACTCATATCCATCATCAACCCAATAACCACGGCGATCTTGCATCAACTCATTGGTAAAGGTAACTCGAATAACCCATTTAGACTGCTTGTAACCTAACTTGATCGGTGACGCTAATCGTAAAGGAGCGCCGTTCTCAATTGGAAGAGATTGTCCATTTTTTTGATAGGCAAGTAGCGTCTGGGGATGAAGCGCAGAAGCAATATCCCAACTTTCATAATAATTATCGGCAGACTCAAAATAGATATACTTTGCACCAGCTTTGGGTCTGACCAACTTGGCAATGTCATATAGGCGCACGCCGCCCCACTGCACGATCGCTGCCCAACCTTCCACGCACACATGACGAATTACCATTGAGATTAAGGGCAAAGATTGCACATCACTCATGCTCAACTGCATGGGGTTATCCACTGCACCATCGACCACTAATCTGAATGTATTGGGATTAATAATTGGATTAGTATCAATGGAATTAATTAACAGAGCATTCGGTTCGATCGCGCTAATTGGGAACTCAGGCACTGGAGTCTTGGCTTGGAGAATTAATTCTTCAATACTTTGATTAAGTGGTTCAAAAATAGGGCGAACTTTGTCCGCATATAGAGAAGTTCCACAGCTTCCCAAAGCTAAGCCAGCGCCAGATATGCCAGCAAATTTTAACAACTGGCGGCGTGACATTTGACGGGAAGAGTGGCTATCTGTAAGCCGATTTAAATATTGGCTGAGATACTTATCAAATTGCATTTCTAATACCCACGATTACAAGCTTTAAACAGCAATTTTTTTTGTTCGCGAAGCGAACAAAAAATTATCAAACAAACATGGAGCGAATCATCTTGATGCCGCCAACTCGGAGGGAAAGGGAAATGTGAGCGATCGCGAAAATCAATACAATTGGGATCGTCAAGAAATGGACAACTCTGAGATTTTGCCAGCTACCAAATAAGCTTGTAACCCATGCAAATTGAGCAGGCTTGTACATACAAAGTCCAGAGAGAATTGCCAAAAGTAAAATGGGAATAATGGCGGTATATGCAAGGCGATGCCATGCGTAATTTTTACGTTTAGGGTTTTTAGCCTGAAGCGCTTGAATGTCTTTTTCAGAAGCAAAGCGATGCTTCCATCTCCTTGTGATAAAGATGTAAATCCCATAAATTAGCAAACTCATTGAGAAAAACCACATTGCCGCAAAGTGCCAATTTCTGGCTCCACTCAGCCCACCGCCGAGGAGCAAAAACTTGGGGAAAGTCCAACCACCGCGACCACCAAATACAGGATTCGCGTTATAGATTCTCAGTCCGCTAGTGGTCATGAAAATGAGGGAAATCAAATTAAGCGTATGAAAAGCTTTGATGAATATCGCTTGCTTAGGAGAGGGAGCCGATCGCTTAGGAGCGTTTGCGCTTACCTCAGAATTAGAATTTGAACTCATGATGTGAACCTGCTTATGAAATTTTTATTTATAGCTATTGCGTCGCTTTGCGCCGCAATAGCTATAAATCAAGAAAGCTGGGAAAGAACGGAGCTAGCCAAAGTTGCACTTGAATATCCCAGCCCAAAATAATTGCGATCGCCGTAGCCGCAATCATAGTTCCAGCAATCCTTTGGAGAAGTTGACTATGGACGCGCAACTTCACAAATGATTTGCTGAAGTAGCGACTGGCATAGGCAAGTAATAACATCGGTATTCCTGCACCAATTCCGTAAAACAGAAGGAGGATAAAGGCACTAAAAACCTGCTGCTCCGCCGCCGCTAACACTAAAATACTTCCCAAAACCGTTCCCGCGCAGGGAGTCCAGAGCAAACCTAATTGGGAACCTAAGACAAATTCGCCAGCTAAATTAATTCGTTTAGGTTCGGGCAATTTGGGAAGCCGTAACCGAGATGTCACAGCATAACCCAGTCGCGGAAACATTGAGGAAATGCCTAGTACTAACAGAAGGGCGATCGCAAAAATTCTCATGAAATTTGACAATCCTGTTAACCAAGAACTGGTAATTCCCAAAAGGCTACCTGCAACGGCAAAACCACTAATGATCCCCATGACTAATGCAACTGGCCCATAGCGATGAGTCTGTAGCGATCGCCCAATCAAGATCGGCAAAATTGGCAAAATGCATGGTGAAAAGACAGTGATAGAGCCACCAAGTACAGCCAGTCCAATCGATAGGGGAGAAATTCCAATCATGCTGATAGAAGTTGTTGAATGGTTTGCTCAGTTTGAGAATATGCACCTTCGCCAATATGGTCATAACGCAAATTGCCTTGGCGATCGGCTAAAAACAGATGCGGCCAGTACTCATTGTTATAAGCTCTCCATGTTTTAAATTCATTATCTAGTCCAACGGGATAATAAATCTTATTTTTTTGCATGGCATCCTTAATATTGTTTACATCTCGCTCAAAGGCAAATTCAGGGGTATGGATACCTATAACCTTTAATCCTTTTGCCGTGTACTTTTCATGCCAGCCTGTAATGTAAGGTAATGTGCGTTGACAATTTATGCAGCCAAAAGTCCATATCTGCACCAATACCACATTACCTCGTAAGTCCTGAACCGATAGAGGTGCAGAGTTTAACCATTGAGAAATGCCTTGAAATTCTGGTAATTTTTGAATATTTGTTTGAGCAACTTCGGTTTTAGGTAGTTCCACTTGAGCGGTAGTTGAAGAATTAGGAGAAGTTTGATTGTTGGCTGGGTTTACTGAAGCAAGCGAATCTTTATTATTAAGAATCTGAGATGCGATCGCGGCACTGCCTGCTCCAAAAAGCCCCAATCCCGCATAGGTCAAAAAACGTCGCCTCTGCCATAATTTCTTATCCATTGTTTTCTCCAAAATAAAATCGCTAAAATCTTACAGTTAGAGGAACTTCGTTCCTCTAACTGTAAGATTTTAGCTAGATAGATTAACGAAGCCAAAAGTAGCGTTGTACTGACGACACCAAACTGCTACCGATTGATAATCACTAACTCGAACATTCTTGGGTATTGCGTAGCGCTGCTTGCCGTTGTAGCTTTGGAGCGGCGCAATAATCTGATAATCTCCCTTCGCGATCGCGAAGTCTGGTGGTCGAGATATCTGCAAAATATCTGGCGATCGATGCAAAATTACAAATAGATCAGGACCACTGGTTGAGGTCTTAAAAGCTTGATCAAATTCAATGAAGTAATTGCCATTTTCCTCAAAAATACTTGCCTTGCCCTCAGTGGTATGTTCACCACTGATAAACCTACCAGACCGAGTTTTGGATTTAATTTCTGCTTTAGCTGTTAGAGATTCAGTTTCATTCTTTACAACTGGCTGCTGAGGCGATTCTAGATTTGTTGTGGCTGGAGCTGAAATGGCAGTATCGGGTTTTGCTTCTAGTTGAGAGGTTGGAGGGCTGGAACATCCTAGTAAAAAAGTTAATGCCACAGCACCCAAAATTCCAATTTTCATAGTAGTTTTTTGGATTTAGTTTAACTAGCTCGACGATCTTCAGGATGAGCGATCGGGGATAGCTCATCCTCAAAATTCAATGAACTTGAACTATTGCTTGGGCGCTTCAGCAGGCTTGTCTTCCTTCATGGCATCACCTTTCATAGCGTCACCCTTCATGGCATCGCCTTTCATCGCATCGCCTTTCATCGCGTCACCTTTCATCGCGTCACCTTTCATGGCATCGCCTTTCATGGCATCGCCTTTCATCGCGTCACCTTTCATGGCATCACCTTTCATGGCATCACCTTTCATCGCGTCACCTTTCATGGCATCACCTTTCATGGCGTCACCCTTCATGGCATCGCCTTTCATGGCATCCGCAGGAGTAGCGGCTGGTGTGACGGGAGCGGGAGCAGGGGCTTGCTCGGTAGGGGTTGCAGAGCATGAGACGATTCCAGCAGTCAATGCCAAACCAGCAATAAGCCCTAAAAATCTGTAGTTCATGATTGTGTACTCACTTCTAAAAAATTAACGTGGAGGTAGAGTGACTTATCGATTCTTTACTCTTATTTCTATACGGAGGCATAAAGAAATCGGATGAAAAACTTGATCGCTGCAATCAAATTAATGGGTCAAAATTAATCCACCATTAAAGTTTGCTGAAAATTCACCTAGAGTGGAGAAAGAAGGCTTCGACATTTCGACAAGCTCAATGCATCGCTTCGCTCAGCCAACCTAAAATGCTGGCTGAGCGAAGTCGAAGCCCGAATCCTCTCTTATGTATGGTGACTAAGCCATGTCGCAGCCCGAAACTTCAAACCTCTCCCTTCATCACCATCTCACCAGTGGGTTCGAGCATATCTTTGTTGGGTTCAATGGTAATAATTACTGTGGTGGATTGGGTTAAGGCTTGAGCAAGGGGAACTTTGACATAGACATTGCCTTGTGCATCGGGGCGAAACTTAGCACAATCAATTTTCTTGCCATCAACAACTGCCCAGAGGCGATAGCTATCATCTGGCGAGATCGGTCTTAGGTTTTGAATTGTGATCATCGCGGTTTGTTCATTGGGGGCGATCATCACGCTGCCTGAAGCGGCTGGAATTGCGCCCATCCCTTTGAGTGAGATCAGGCGATTGTCGGCAGCTTGCAATATGGCTATGGTCTGGCGATGTTTTTGCAGCTCAACGGCATTATTAGCAATCTGTTGGCGCATCTGATAATTGTCGATGCCAAGCAAGATCAAAGCGATCGCGCCTAGTCCACCGAAACCAATCTGGGCTGCTTTCCAAAATTTCTTATATTGAAAAGGCGATCGCCTTGTCGATGTTAATTGCAAATTTCTAGCAGGATCGAGGGGATCAGCCAATAAGTCAGTCGATAAGGGCATCGCCACTGCCTCAATGCGATCGCGCAAGTCCGCCGCAGGTTGAGATTCATTCAAACCGAGGGGGAGCATTGCCAAGGCTGCTTGAAAGCGATCAATTTCCTCAATAATTTCTGGATAATCGCTAATAAGCTGATGCATCCTTGTCACCTCATCAGTGCTGAGATCCCCTAACACATAGCCAGCTAATATTTCCGCCCATTCTTCGGGATATTTTTCATGCGATTTTGTCATAACTACTCCAACGTATCTTGCAAACTTTCTCTCAATCGAATTAGCCCATTCCGCGCCCAAGACTTGACAGTGCCTAGAGGTGCGTCCAATGCTCTGGCGATTTCGGTTTGACTAAGCCCGTCAAAATAAGCCATTTCTAAAACCTGTCGATGCTTTTCGGGAAGCTTGGCTAAAGCTGATTTCACTCTTTCTGAGCGTTCCGCCAATGACGCATTTTCCATGAGTGATAAATTTCTAATATCATGTTCTGAATAAATGCTCTGTTCCCATTTTTGGAGGTGCTGCTGCTGCGATCGCGTTTTACGGATCCGATCAATTGCTCGCGATCGGGTCAGCACTGACAAAAAAGTAGCAACTGTACCGCGCTTGATGTCGTAAGTACTATTGCGACTCAGGGAGATAAAGATCTCTTGAGTTAAGTCTTCCGCTTCTTGAGTATTACCTAAAATCCTCAGAGCAAGGCGGTAAACCAACTCGCCGTAGCGATCGTAAAAAGCACCAAAGGCTTGCCTGCTTCCCGATCGCCATGCTTGCAGTATTTCTACATCAGTCTGCTCGGAAAGTTTCATAGGGAAATTGATTAAGCATCGCTTTGATTATGTACGAGTTATTAGTCAAAGTGGATGATATAGCGTTTCCCCCCTAAGTGGGCGGGCTTAATAAAAACCAGAACCCAAAAAGGCTGATTCGCACGCGAAGAGTGCGAATCAGCCTTTTTGGGTTTTATATTTAATTGCGCTTAAGTACTTAATCTAATTTAAACTTATTTCGCAATTGACTGCTGAGAGCATCAATTGTTGTCACAACCACAAGCAAAACCAACATCATTGTTGTTGCTTTGCTATATTCAAACCCCCGAATATAACTAACCAGCTCAAAGCCAATACCACCTGCCCCGACGACACCTAAAACTGAGGCAGCACGAATATTGTACTCAAACATATACAGCGTATAGCCAAGACATAGAGGCAACACCTGTGGCATCACGCCATACTGAGCAACTTGCCACCATGAGGCTCGACTCACTTGCAAGGATTCTAGCGATCGCTTATCTACGGATTCGATCGCCTCTTGATAAAACTTAGCTAAATAACCAATCGTATAAATCCCTAGCGCCAGAGTTCCTGCTGGTGCGCCCAGCCCTGTGGCGGCTACAAAAAAAAGTCCCAAAATAATTGAGGGGACAGAACGCACTGCATTTTGAACAAAATTTGCAATCCAGCGTAACCACAAGGGCGATAAATTTTGGGCTGACAATAATGCGATCGGAATTGAGAGAACTGCCCCAATTGTCGTTCCCCAGAGAGACATTTGCACCGTCTCAATCAGCGCTTTGACTGCCACATCTAAAATACTCAAATCAGGCGGCCAGAGACGAGACAAAAAGTCCGCCATATAGGGCAGACTGGTCTGCAATAATTTGGGATCGATTTTTAATCCTTGCAATGACCAGATATAAGCCCAACCTAGACCAATAGCTGCAAAAAACCTAACAACCCAAATGTTGTAGCGACTAGAAGTGTAGGCACGAATCCGATCAGTAAATTTCATTATGCGGCTGTAGCAGACTGGGCGGAAGACATACTTTGCAGCTTGGCAAATTGTCTCTTGATATTTTGGCAATCTCCATCATACATGACCCGTCCTTCGTCAAGGATGACTGCTCTTTGGGCGTACTTTGCTGCGAGGGCGAGATCATGCAGTACTACCACCACAGTTAACCCATTCTGGTTCATTTCCGCGAGGCTATTCATCACCTGATCAATACCAGAGATATCTAGACCTGTTGTCGGCTCATCAGCTAGCAGAATATGGGGCGACTGAATCAAGGTACGAGCGATCGCCACTCTTTGGCGTTGTCCGCCACTCAGTTGCCGTGCCTTTTGGTATGTCTGTTCTTGTAAGCCCATTTTTTGCAATAGCTGCATCGCAACTCTGCGATCGCTTTGGGGAAAGCCCCACAGACTCTGCCACGTAGTCAAGTCTCCTAAGCAACCACATAGTACGTTATCCAAGCAAGAAAGCTGATCGACTAAGCCGCCGCCTTGACAGAGAAAGCCAATATTTTTACGAACTTCATCAATATGGTTGGGATTCACTGATGTCCCACAGATATTAATGCTCCCCGACTTAATAGGAACTAGTCCAACTAGCGATCGCAAGAGTGTCGATTTACCTGCGCCATTCATCCCCAACAAAGCCACAAACTCACCATGTTGGATTTCCAAATCAATACCGTTCAAAATCGGACGTTTGAGCGTAGCTTGATAAGCGGTGTGGATGTTGTGACAGGCGATCGCAGGAGAGCTATGGTTAGACAGAGGTTGCATGGTGTTTAATTTTTGATTCTTAATTCTTGAGCGAACAAACGCGAACACAATAGTTAGGCTGGCTGTATATTATGTTTGCTTTCCCGCCTTCGGCGGGAAAGCAAACTTTTATGACAACAATTAGGGCTTGAGTCCAGCTCTTGCAATAGCTGTACGCATTGTTGACAGATGTTGTTCGTGATCTACCTTAACAAGTTGCGTAGAGTTGTAGAGACTGCGAAATAACTGTTGGTTCTCTGGTTCGTTGAGTTTTAAAAACGCATTGATTAACTTTTCGCGCAATTCCGCAGGTACACTGTCGTCGATGGAAATACCATGGGCTGGCACATTTGGCACTGGATGCAGCACTCGGAGCTTGGCTCCTTCTTCAGTCGTGATCCAAGGTGGTAATAGTGCGTATTCTGACACCACGGCGACATCAGCCTGATCGCGCAATACCGCCTGTAGAGCGCTGCTATAGCCATCACCATAGGTGACTTTGCCAAAGAACTGCTCGAGGCGATCGGGTCCATCCACAAATTTAAGCCCGACTAGCTCACTCACAGGAAAAATAAACCCTGAACCAGAAGAGCGTGAAGTAAATGCCATCCGCTTGCCCCGCAACTGTTCAAGGGTTTGGGTAGGATCAGCCAAGGTTTGCAAGGGGCTGCTCTTAGGGACAACAAAGATCGAGTTATAGGTCTTACCACCCGAATAGTCGTCACGCACTTCAGCTAGGTACATCTTTGACCCAGCTAACTGTTCAGCCTTGAGCGCGGCGCGACCACTGACAAAGGCAACATTGGCACGATTGGCTCGCAAAGCTTCTACAGAAGCCGTTTCGTCAGCAATGATCCCTTTCACGGGAATACCGACTTCCTTGGACAAAATCTCAGAAACCTGATCAGCTTTGCTCTGCAAATCTGTGGTGTCGCGGCGAGTTGCAAAAGCAATGGTAATTTCGGTGAGAGGAGCCTGTGCTTGCTCAGTGGCAATAGGTGATGCTGCTGGCACAGTAGTTTCAACTGGCTTTTGAGCCTCTGGTTGTTGACTGTTTTCTCCACAAGCAGTCAAGCTAAGTAACGATACCAAGCCTGCGGCTATGGCAAGGTTAGCAGGTAAACGCAATCTTTTGTTCATTAATTTTTAGGAATCTGCCGCACTAAAAAGAATTATTGGCAATAACAACTGGATATAATTTAAAGCTATTTGAGAATTAAAGTCAACAAGTTGCCCCAAAACTAGTGCTTTGTCGAGTGTTTACAGCCTATTGAGGCTTTGAATAGTCCAGAAATATTTTAAAAAAGCAGCGCGGAGAACTGCTTTTTTAAAATATTTCTGGGTTTTAAGTAAGCGCAAAGCACTGTAGCTTTTTTCAGCATTAGGCTGCCACAATAGGTGTATGCCAAGTTACTTATAACTTTCACAATTTATTTCATAAAGTGAATTAAGCAAAATGAGCAAAATTAATCAGGCAACTAATCACAAATGGCAATTTTGGATCGATCGCGGCGGTACATTTACCGACATTGTCGCGCAGAGATCCGATGGTGAAATAGTTGTCCATAAGTTGCTCTCCGAAAACCCTACTCGCTACCATGACGCACCGATCCAAGGCATTCGCGATATTTTAGGTGTCTCTCCATCGGAACCAATTCCCACCGAACAGATTATTGCCATCAAAATGGGCACAACTGTCGCTACTAATGCCCTACTGGAAAGAAAAGGCGATCGCACAGTTTTATTAATCACTAAAGGATTTGGTGATGCACTGCGAATTGGTTATCAGCATCGCCCTAATATTTTTGCGCGGCATATAGTTTTGCCAGAAATGCTCTATGAACAAGTAATTGAAGTGGAAGAACGCTACAGCGCTCATGGCGAAGTTCTCATTCCTTTAAACGAGGATCAAGTTTTACCAGAATTACAAAAAGCCTATACATCGGGAATTAGATCCTGCGCGATCGCCCTCATGCACAGCTATCGATATCCAGACCATGAACAGCGTCTGGCTAAACTTGCAAAGCAAATCGGCTTTACTCAAGTTTCTATATCTCACGAAGTTAGTTCACTGATCAAATTTATCAGCCGTGCCGATACAACCGTTGTCGATGCCTATTTGTCGCCAATTTTGAGGCGCTATGTGGATCGCCTTTCCATAGAGCTTGCGGCTGTGCCAGAGGCACAACCGCAAGCTAAACTCATGTTTATGCAGTCCAATGGTGGACTGACGGAGGCACAATCGTTTCAAGGTCGGAACAGCATTCTCTCAGGGCCCGCAGGGGGAATTGTGGGCGCAGTCCAAACTTGCTTAAAGGCAGGATTTGAGAAGGTGATTAGCTTTGACATGGGGGGAACTTCCACAGATGTGGCGCACTATGCGGGCAGTTATGAGCGATCGCTAACCACCGAAGTTGCAGGAATTAGACTCAGCACACCGATGATGTCCATTCATACGGTCGCGGCTGGCGGAGGCTCGTTACTGACGTTTGATGGAGCTAGATATCGGGTGGGTCCCGAGTCGGCGGGGGCTTTCCCTGGCCCCGCTTGTTACCGCAATGGTGGAGCCTTGGCAGTGACGGATAGCAATGTGATGTTAGGGAAGTTACAACCAGAGTTCTTTCCCCATATTTTTGGTAAAAATGGCGATCAGCCCTTAGATCGAGACATCGTAAGGCAAAAGTTTGGGGAACTGGCTAAGGAGATTAGTCTAGTCACAGGTGAAGAGACTCAGCCCGAAGCCGTCGCCCAAGGTTTCTTAGAAATTGCAGTCGAAAAGATGGCGATGGCGATCAAAAAAATATCGGTACAGCGCGGTTACGATGTTTCCGAATATGTGCTGTGTTGCTTTGGTGGTGCGGGTGGTCAGCACGCCTGCGCGATCGCCGACTTATTAGGGATGAGCCAAGTTTTCATCCATACTTATGCTGGTGTTCTCTCCGCCTATGGCATTGGACTTGCCGACATTCGCACCATTCGCGATCGCTCTATCGAGTCAGAACTAAATTGGGAATTATTTGCAGAATTAGGGAACGATCCAGAGATAAGGATGGGCGGCGCTTCGCGCCGCCCATCCTTACACTTAGAAGTAAGTTTACGACTTCGCTATGCTGGCAATGACTCATCCCTAACGGTGGTAATTCCAGACTTTTCTCAAGACACATTCAAAACTTTGAGAACCAGTTTTGAGGCTTTGCATAGGGAACGCTACGGGTTTATTTTTGCTGATAAATCCCTGATCGTGGAAGCGATCGCTGTGGAGACTATTGTTTCAAAAAAGCAGGAAGAAATTAAAAAGGAAAAGATGCATTCGGGAACGGGCGAGCCGATTAGCCATGTCCAGATCTATACCCAAGGGCAATGGCAGACCGCTCCAGTGTATCGGCGGGAAGATTTGCGGGTGGGCGATCGCATTGTGGGTGCGGCACTCATCATTGATGCGACAGGGACTAATGCGATCGAGCCAAATTGGGAAGCAGAATTGACCGACGATGATTGTTTGATTTTACGGAAGACTAACCAAAATCCAGCACAGATGGCAACACCATCTGTACAAACCGATAAACCTGATCCGATCAAATTAGAAATTTTTAATAATCTGTTCCAATCGGTTGCCGAACAGATGGGATTCACCCTGCAAAATACTAGCGCTAGCGTCAATATTCGGGAGCGTTTAGACTTTTCCTGTGCCGTCTTTGATCAAGATGGTGAGCTAATTGCCAATGCGCCCCATATCCCTGTGCATCTCGGTTCTATGGGTGAGAGTGTCAAGGCTTTAATCCATAGCGATCACCAAGCTAACTTCTGTCACGGTGATGTTTTTGCCACTAATAACCCGTACAAGGGCGGTACGCATCTTCCAGATATTACCGTGATTACACCTGTATTTTTAGATTCAACCCAGCCAGTTTTTTATGTTGCCTCACGGGGACATCATGCCGATATTGGCGGACTTACTCCAGGCTCGATGCCTTCCCACAGCACTAATATTAATCAAGAAGGAATTCTCTTTGATAATTTCCAATTGATTAAGCAAGGCGAATTTCAAGAATCAGCTCTCTTAGATTTACTGACATCTAGCCCCTATCCTGCAAGAAATCCTTCCCAAAATATTGCCGATTTGCAAGCTCAGATTGCCGCCAATGCCTGTGGTGAGAAGGAACTTCGACGCATGGTTGAGCATTATGGTTTATCAGTAGTCCAAGCCTATATGAACCATGTGCGAAATAATGCCGAACTAGCAATCCGTCAGGCGATCGCCAAATTAGCAAAGATTTGGAATCATCAACTAGAGCGAAAGTTTGTCTATGCGATCGATGGTGGTAGCCAGATCTCTGTATCTGTCAGCCTAAATCCGCAAGAACGCACTGCCAAAATTGACTTTACAGGGACTTCCGCCCAACTTCCCAATAATTTTAATGCGCCTCTCGCCATTTGCAAGGCTGTTGTTCTCTATGTGTTTCGTACCCTCGTTGACGATGAGATTCCCCTCAATGCGGGTTGTCTTGTCCCCCTAGAAATGATCATTCCCGAAGGTTCCCTGCTCCATCCTGTCTATCCTGCGGCAGTAGTGGCGGGCAATGTGGAAACTTCACAGGCGATCGCTAATGCCTTATATGGCGCTCTGGGTATTCTCGCCGCATCGCAAGGCACGATGAACAACTTTACTTTTGGCAGCGATCGCTATCAGTACTATGAAACTATTTGTGGTGGCTCTGGTGCGGGGATTGAGTTTGACGGTACTGCCTTCAGTGGTACAGACGCAGTGCAGACCCACATGACCAACTCCCGCCTCACCGATCCCGAAATTCTCGAATGGCGTTTTCCTGTGATTTTAGAACAGTTTGCGATCAGAAAAAACAGTGGTGGTGACGGCAAACAAAAGGGAGGTAATGGCGTAATTAGGAAAGTTAAGTTTCTAGAGCCAATGACTGCGGCAATTTTGTCTAGTAGCAGAGCGATCGCGCCTTTTGGACTCAATGGCGGCGCTCCTGCGGCAACGGGAGAAAATTATGTAATCAAAAACAATGGTGAAATTATCCATTTGCCCAGTACCGCAACTGTACAAATGGAAGTTGGCGATACCTTTGCGATCGCCACCCCTGGGGGCGGCGGTTATGGTGAGTAGATCTGCCCTCATCCCCCAGCCCCTTCTCCCAGAACGGGAGAAGGGGAGCAAGAGAAACTCTGGTTCCCCTCTCCCTTCATGGGAGAGGGGCTAGGAGTGAGGGTGTTAACAACTAACTTCGCTATTGCAAAGTATGAATCTGCGATCGCGAAATTCGGTCAAGCCAAGGCGCGAGAAACTTTTGATTTGCTTGTTGCTCTTGAGGGTCAGTAGTTTCAAATGGATGGGGAGCTAGCCCGCGTAGTGCTGCCGTCGTTACACAAAACATCGACTTCTGGAAAGATACGCACACCTTTACCAACAAGTCTTCTTCACCCCTAGAGGTTTGTCGATAGAAATCTAAAAGATACTCAGGTAAAAAGTGCCTCATGTCATGCATAAGTAAAGTTGGGGGAATACCCGCACCTCCTACAGGTAAAGGATCTGCGTACAGAACCCCATAATTAAATTGAGAGATTTCCGTCGAAATTTGATGGGCTTGGGCATTGTAGGAAATCGTACCGCGAAATGGAAAGGAACGGAAAAAGACCGCTTCCACATAGGGTACGGCTGTATCCATCAAGAAGCTTAAATTAGCCGAGGCTGGAACAATCTCATATTCCTGACCCGCGATTGCCACTTTATAGACATAAGGCACTGCCGCTGCCGCCACTAGACCATCTTGGACATGCTTCACCACATCAGGAATGCTTTTGATCTCGCCCCGATCATAGCGATCGCTAAGTTTCAGAAACATCGGTGACATGAATGACCAGAAATATCCTAGGGCGCTGTAGTAGGTCATCAACCGCACCTGCTCGATCAAGAAATCAGGAAATAGGCTATTCATTAACGACATGAGCGGATTGCCCTTAACCTTTGCTGCGATCGCCGCTTGAGCAAGTTGCTTAAATTCAGCCGTATCAAGGTAAGCATCTAGTCCACCGCCACCATGCCAAAACATTGCTTTCATACAGTATTCGGCAAACTCATAATTAATGCGATCGTGCCATAGGTGCTTGGCAAGCTTGCCTAATGAAAAATTACTGTTAAAAAATTTAAAAAATGGCAGAATTTCTAAAAACTGATGCTCTGAGATGTAAGTAAGATTTCTATGATATTCACCCAAGACAACGCCATAGCTCTTGAGAATACCCACGACCTCAAGGAGGTTTATCTCCGAGTCTGGCAGAAATGCTCCGCCTTGCTCCAAACGTTTTTTAATACCGTCCATCGTCTGGTTTTTAGCCGAAGCGATCGCCTCAGTCGGAAATAAAGTACTCATAATTGAAAATTTATTATCTAATTTATTGCTTATAAATCACTCCATCTTAGCAATCTATACAGCGCTCAAACCCAAAGATTAGTGGTGCGGCGCGAAGCGCCGCACCACTAATCTTTGGGTTTGAGCGCTTTAAACCTGACATTGAGAACAAAAATGTGTGGAACGCCCTCCTAGCTTAATCCTTGTAATCGCCGTACCGCAAACATGACATGGCTGCCCCGTTCGCCGAAATACCCAAGCTGTATCTATATAATTACCCTTGATTCCAGCAATATCTTGAAAAGAGCTAAAGGTTGTCCCACCCTTGGCAATACCATCGCTGAGGGCACGAATTATTGATTGTTGCAAAGCCTGTACTTGAGCAAAATTTAGAGAATTTGCAGGTTGTTGCGGATGAATTTTACTTAAAAATAAAGACTCATCTGCGTAAATATTGCCAATCCCAGCCACGATTTCTTGATCAAGTAAAACAGTTTTGATCGGGCGACCACTACGGCTGAGTTTGTTCTGTAAATGCTCAGGCGTAAAGTTGGGGTCAAAGGGTTCTAGCCCCAGTTTTTGCAGTCCTGTGATGATTGATTCTGTCGGCTCAGATGATGGAATCCCCCAGATTTTGCCAAAAGTGCGTTGATCGTCAAATCGCAGTTCTTTAGGTTTAGCACCTTTTTTATGCTTGCTACCCTTCTCTTTGACAAATAGCCTTACCCGCGTGTGCTTACCCACCGTACTGTCGCGATCGCACCATAGCAAACTCCCCGTCATCCGCAAATGCACGCCTAACCTAGCACCATGGCTAAGGTTGGCAACTAAGTATTTACCGCGCCGATGCCATTCTTGAAAGGCGCAACCAACTAATGATTCGATAAATGCTGCTGAATTTTCGGGATAGGCGATCGCTCTTGCTAGCAGTACTTCCCCACCTTCTATTTCCCAACCCAAGGTATTTTTATTTAAACCAATACGAACCGTCTCAACTTCTGGTAATTCGGGCATTACTTACTAAAATCACTAAAAAAGGTACAATCTCTGCATAGCAGAGATTGTACCTTTTTTGAGTTAGAAGAATCTAGGCGACTTCTTCAACTTCATCGATCGCAAAGTTGTTGGTTGCGATATTCGAGTAATTTACGCTTTCAAAGCGAACGATCACTGGGTAAATGATGCCGCTCTTGTCAACAGAAGCTACAGTACCGACTTCACGATACCAGTAAGACTCCTTACGCAAAATGCGAACCTTAGAACCGCGTTGAACTGCCATAGGTTTATCCTTATTCCTAAAGATTGAAATTAGACTGTAATTTAAAAAATAAAATGATTACAGATATGGACTCTAGGTTACTGTGAGGCGATCGCCTCTGTCTATTTCTAGCTCGTTAAGTTTTATTTAGTTGACCACCACAGGCGTACCCACCGAAGCCCATCTGTATAGCCAAGCCGCATGATCGGGGGCAACATTGGTGCAGCCTTGACTGACAGGAATGCCAAAACTGCGATGCCAATAAGCACCATGAATTGCATAGTTGCCGCTGTAGTACATCACATGGGGAACATCGGGAACGTTGTAATCATCACCTTGCATTCGGGCGACACGATATTTGGTTTGGATATTAAAAACGCCTGCGGGAGTGGGGGTGGAGCTTTTGCCAGTGGAAACTTTGACTCCGTATACAAGCTTATTGCCTTGCCATGCTAATAGTCTCTGACTACGCACACGAATTTCAATCCAGCGCTGACCCGATTTTTTTAGTCGAGCAATGGCTCTTGCCTGTGCTGAACGTGATGTTTGGGCGATCGCTGATAAATCTTGACCCACAGGATTATGTGAGGCTAGGTCACTCAGCCCCAATAACAACAATGCGGTGACAGAAACTTTAGAAATAGTTTGCCAGTAATTAAACATTTCACTTAAAAAATTCTGATTTTTAGGCAGCAAAACCAAAGTTTGCGACTCTGCTATCTATGACTATGCCTTACAAAAATTATGCCCAAATTTAGCAAAGACTAAGCTAAATTACTTACAAAAAAATAGCTTAGATACTTTTATACAACTGCCCCCATAAGCAGATTAATTCTGTAACCATCGCGGCAACCATAGCCACTGCGGCGGAGGTTGCTCCCGCGAGATGATTTTGAATGCTCAAAAAAGCTACAGTCAACAGAACAAATGTACCTAGCCAAGTTGCCAAATTAACGCGATTCGTTTTACCTTGACCAACTAAAAAACCTTGACCAGCATTTTGTAATGCTGTGAGCATGGGGATAATCGCACAAACCAAAATCACAGGCTTTATTTGCGCGACCAAAACCAGATCATTGCCAATAAAACTGCCGATAATTTGATCGCTAATCGGCGTAACAACCATCAAGAGCAAAATTAGGGAACAGGTTGAGCCAATACTCAGGGCAAACATAAGTAAATGAGAGAAAGCCATCCGCGTTTGATATTTGATCACGATCTGCTGCACCATGCGTGTAGAGTTGGCAATCACTAAAACCAAGCCCCAAGCGGCTGACCATGAGGCGATCGCCGTTGTGGCATCATCACCACGACCGAGAATACTCAGGAGTAAAGCCCTTCCCCCCCACACCACCAACATCGAATTAGCCAAAGGATAGTAAAACTGCCAAACCTGTTTGATATTTTGGGGCAGATGGGAAGTTGATTCATTACTATCTAGATTAGATTCTTTATTCGGTAATTTGGTCACTGCGCCCAACCGATAGGCAAATGTTGTAATCAAAATAGCTTCACAAGTTACCCCAATCATCAGTGCGCCCCCTGCCAACAGCCAGCCCGATAACTTCAAACTAAAACCGATCGCCAAGGCAATTCCTAAAACCCCTAACCTCAATAAGCTTGCCTTCGCCAAAGCTGCCGAATGACCGTGATAAATCAGCAATCCTTGAAAGTAACGCCGCCAAGCAATAACAAACGCCCACCCTCCCATAATGAGGATGATATTCTGCACTGAAGCCGCCATATTGGCAGGAATTGCCAGCCATTGTATTCCCACTATGTTAAATACTGGGGGAAATGCTAACAAATACAGTAATCCGCTTAAAATACCGCCGCTCAGAAGAGTAAAACGCCAAAGTGCTAATCGTGAAGTGGCATTACCAGCTAAGGCATTAGAAGCATGGAGAATCATAATAATTGGACTTTCAAATAGAACAGCCAATGACTTGGCAATGCCCAAACTGGCAAGATTAACCTGTGCCTCTGGTAAATAAGCCAAAGTCATAGTTACAGCAGGATCACCACAAGCCATAGTGACATCACTAAGGGACAGGGGCAAAAATTCCCGCCATAGATCGATTAGGGTAATTCGATGGGGAGCATGAGCAGGCAAACTAGACGGGGAATTAGAAATATTTTTCATGCTTTCAATCTGCTGCGAAAACGATGGGAGACAACTCATTAATTGCATTGACTAGGGCTTCATCTTCCCATAGTTCAATGTGTTGAGCTTGAAGCCAATCGGGGTTATAGACTGTCTCAAGATAGCGATCGCCGCGATCGGGATTGATTAAAACCATAGTTTGGGCATCCCCATGGAGCTTGGCATCAGCGATCGCCGCCGCCGTAATTGCTCCAGTGGAAGCTCCTAATAACATTCCTTCCTTTTTAGCTAAGCCATGACAGACTGAAAAGGCGAGAGCATCCGTGACGTTGTAAGCCGCATCAACCATTTGGAGATTAAAGTTGGGTGGCGCAAATGATAGCCCCAAACCCGTCATTTTGTAAGGATGGCGCGGCATTCCAAAAATTGCTGAACCCGCCACATCCACACCAATAATGCGCGTTTGCGGATGATATTGACGGAAATAGCGACTAATGCCGCCGATCTGCCCCGCCGTACTCACGCCGATTACCACCGCATCGGGTGCTTGCGGACAGACTGCCATAATTTCGGCGGCGGTCTGCCCATAATGAGCTTCTAAATTATCAGGATTGAGATGTTGACAGGGATACCAAGCGCCAGTAATGGCAGCAGTGAGTTCCTTAGCCCGTTCCATTCTGGCAACTTGCATCGAACCTTGAGCATCGGCAGCAGTGGCAGGGACTTCCACTAACTCCGCACCATAGGCGGTCAACATACGTCGAATTGTCGGTGAGGTCTTGGCATCAATGACAATCATCACCCTATAGCCACGCACCGCACCCACAATCGCCAGACCAATGCCAAAATTCCCCGAACTAGATTCAATGATTGTTCCCCCTTTTTGTAATAATCCTTGAGCTTCTGCTTGTTTAACCAAATAGGCAGCATTTTTCTCTTTGATACTTCCTCCAGGATTACAGGATTCTAACTTTAAATAGAGATTATGTTCGGCACATAAAGGATGAATTTGATTGAGCCTGACTAAGGGAACTTTACCTAGAGCCTCTGTTACATCAGCACATAAATTAGCAGCATTGGCTAGATTTTCCTTTGAATATGGAGAGATAAGACTGATTTGCTCCAAATAGACAGGACTTAGGTTAAAGTTCTCGTTAACATTAACAAATTGATTTTTATAGCTCATAGTTGGTGACTCCTACTGGTAGCTCCTCAGCTAACCAAAATGACAGCCCTAAATGAAACTACAGTGAAACAGAGGAAAGCTATGCGGTTGTTACTAGTTGAAGACGAACCAGATCTGGCAAAAGCGATTTGTACCTCTTTACAGGAGCATGGTTATGTGGTGGACTGGGCAGAGAATGGACAGATTGCTTGGGATTATCTAGAAATTGTCAGTAACCATTACATAGTCGGAATTATTGATTGGATGTTACCCAAGCGATCGGGGCTAGAACTTTGTAAATTAATGCGCCAAAAACTTAATCCTTTACCCATAATTATGCTCACAGCGAGAAATAGCATGGCGGATCGGGTCACAGGTTTAGATGCAGGAGCCGATGATTATTTAGTTAAACCGTTTGGAATGGAAGAATTATTAGCGAGAATTAGAGCTTTACAGAGACGTACACCAACTTTTCAACCACCACGATTACAAGTAGGTTCATTATTGTTAGATTATGGTGCTTTCACAGTGCAAAATATCCATGATCTAAATGCAGTTCCCATCGTTTTAACGGCTAAAGAATTCCAGCTTTTAGAATATTTTATGCAGCATCCTCATCAAGTTTTAAGTCAGGATCAAATTCGATTACATCTATGGGATTTAGCTGATGAATGTATTAGTAATGTGGTTGCAGCACAGATTCGTTTATTGAGACGCAAGCTAGCAGAATGTAACTATAGTAAAGGTATTGATACAATTAGGGGACTAGGATATCGATTCAATGCGTGATTTCTAAAAGTTGGTCATCATTTATGTCTGGTTATCATCAATCACAGAATCGACAGATATTTTATCGATCACGGTTGCATTTGTCATTAATTTATGTTGGAGTCATGGGCTTAATATTGATAGCCTGTGGTTATGTTGCCCATATAGCGATCAATTATTCCTTTACGCGGATGATTGATCGCGAATTAGAGGTGTTAGGACGATTAGTTACAGATAAGGTAAGAAATAAATTACATCACCCTGAAAGATTTAATTTAGGCGAAACAGAAAGTGATATTAACCTATGCTTTACAAAACAGCCATGTATAACAAACATTAACAAATCAGATCTCAAAACCTTGATTAAAAATGGTTATTATGTAAGATTTTTGTCTCTTTCTGGAGAGGCGATCGCTGCCATATATGATGATCCCAATCGATTTCCAGCTAATACAAATCTGAGATCTTCCTATGACATTTTCGATCAGCAAAATAAACCATATCATTTACATTTATTGCCTCTGAAAACATTAACAGGAAAGCCGTGGGGCTATTTGCAAGCAGGGCAATCAATACAACAAATAAACAGTTACATGGCTAACTTCCACTGGTTCTTAATCATTGGTATCCCCTTAATCGTCATCTCAATTAGTTTAGCCGCTTGGTACTTAGCTGGTTGGGCATTGCAACCAATTCAAATCACCTACGATCGCATGGAACAGTTTACGGCTGACGCTGCCCATGAATTACTTACGCCCATTGCCACTAGCCAAGCAATTTTAGAAGTAGCTCTATCAACTGAACAGAAACTAAAATCTGTTGCTCCTGAATTTGCTAACCAGCAGCAAAACCTCGAAGCGGTGACAAGGCAAATTAAAAGACTAAAGGATCTCACCCAAGATTTATTATTACTATCAAGACTAGAGCGATCTGCAACTGCCAATGTACAGCAAGAAATATGTCTAAATGAAATAGTAGAAGATGTTGCCGAAGAATTGATGAATGTAGCCATTGCCAAGGGCATAGATTTATCAATTGATTTGTGCGATCGCCTAGTTCATATAACAGGTAATTCCCAGCAAATTTATCGATTATTAATAAATTTAGTCTCTAATGGGATTCAGTATACGCCCAGTGGAGGGTCAGTCAAAATAGAATTAAGTGAGTCTAATTCTCAAGCGATAATCATAGTTAGAGATAATGGTGTGGGTATCGCCCCAGAACACTTACCCCACATTTTTGAACGATTTTATCGAGTTAATCACGATCGTGCTCGTAATACGGGAGGCTCTGGTTTAGGATTAGCAATTAGTTTAGCGATTACTAAGTTTCATCGCGGTAAACTAACCGTACATAGTACTTTAAGTGAAGGTAGTGAGTTCAAGTTGACAATTTCAATAAAAAATTAAACGTTACGGTGCTTCGCACCGTAACGTTTAATTTTTTACTGGGAAGAGGGTATTACTTGTTGTAGTAATAGGCGATGTCTTTGTCTTTTAGTGGGGCAAAACCTGCATCTAGTAATTTTTGATTAAGCTCATCTTGGGCGATATGTTTTGCACCGATTCGCACAATCCGCGATCGCATGGTGTTAGTTACTCCACTACGCTGACGATTGGCTTCTAGCGCCATCACACTATGGTATAGGTCGAGCTTTTTGGGATCGATGGGAGTACCATCAAAGTCAGTCCCCTCAGCGATCGCGACATCAATGGCATCAGCGCCAGTTTGAGAATTTTCAGACATAAAATTTTTTATTTGTAAATTAATAATTTAAGTAGCGGCGCGATGCGCCCTCACTGGAACCAAGACAGATTTTCAAAGCGTTGCTTTGCAACGCTTTGAAAATCTGTTTGGATTAAGAAATACGCAATAGCTCAACGTCAAAAATTAAGGTGGCGTTAGGAGGAATCACTCCACCAGCTCCACGAGCGCCATAACCAAGGTCAGGGGGAATGATCAACTTATAGCGATCGCCAACTCGCATAATTGACAACCCTTCATCCCAGCCCTTGATAACTTGACCAACGCCTAGCTTGAATGAAAAGGGACTATTGCGATCGCGAGAACTATCAAACTTGCTGCCATCTTCAAGTGTGCCTGTGTAATGCACAATTACAGTGTCACCTTTTTTAGGTGTTGCACCTGTGCCTGCGACTAGTACTTGGTACTTCAGTCCAGAGCCTGTTTCTTTGATTTCGGTATCACTCATATCTGTTAAAGGTGCTGCTTCCGCTATTTTTACTTCTGTTTGGCTTGGTGCGCCCGTTGAGGGAGCGCCGACACTAGCTACTGCGGCTTGTCCGCCTGTAATTTGGGCAACTACAATGACCAAAATAGCAACTGCCATAATGCCAAAGCTAATCAAGATTCCTTTCAAGGCTATATTCTCCAATCAATTACGTGATGACTTAGCTACTGGCATATTACAGCGCTTTGCGCTCAATGAAAACCCAGAAAAGATTGAAAGCGCGGCAGAGCCGCGCTTTCAATCTTTTCGATAAAAAAGAAAGTGTTGTTCTGTAATACTTTTTCTTATCGAAAAGAGACTATTTCAGCATTAACCCCTACCTGTGCGAGCTTCTGTACTAGCTGGCTAGCCGCAGGGCGATCGCTATAAGCGCCCACTTGCAACACAGTCCGTCCACCACGCGACAACCGAAAAGCACTTGGCACAATACTTTTAACCTTACGAGTAACTACAGTAGAACTCGACGGAACAATCACACGATACTGGAGTGCCTTGCCCGTTACAGGGTCGAGGGCTAGTGGTAAAGCCGCTACTTGCCCAGAGTTAGTTGGTCTTACATACTCACGCTCAATCACGATGCTGGTAGGTGAGCCATTACTTCCATTAGCATCATTGGAAATAACAGGACTGGGTAGGGCTTGCACAGGTGGCTGTGCAGGTACAAATACAGGTGCAGGATTAGACGCAATTGGTCTAGGTGTGATCGGTCTAGGTGCAGTGGCGATCGCATTAACGACAGGAGCACTAGATGCTCGCAAATCAAGGGAGCCTTTAACACGAGCAGTATTAATTTGATTGCCAACGGCTACAATCGGAATTGTGGTGGCGTTATTAATATCAAATTCGCGATTATTGCTAAAGACATTATTGCCCAAGGAGGCTGTTGTTCCCAGATCAGGTCGAGGAGCGCCGTTAGAGCTACTCAGTACCACAACTCCATTGCGTTGGCTGTCAGAGATTGTGTTACCGCGCAATGTGGGCTGAGCCGTGTTGGAGATAATAATGCCATCAACATTTCGCGAAATATTATTGTTGGTTACCACTACCTGCGACTGTTGTCCAATTGACAAACCGAAACCTGTATTCTCAAATCTGTTACCGCGGATTTCGCCAGTACTAGAACCCACTGCCGAGATTCCACTACCTCTATTTTCCGCAAATAGATTATTGCCAATATAAGCGTTCGCTCTTCCTGTCAAAAAGATGCCATCGTGAGTATTACCGACAAAGCGATTATTCGCGATCGTGACATTGCGACTAGATTCTAACCAAAGTCCATAACCACGGGGATTGTTATTGGTGACTGTAATTCCTTCAATGCGTGAGTCATTCGCCGCCGCGATCGCAATATTTTGACTGGCAAAAGTGGAACTTATAAATCGTCCACCGCCGTTAATAACGATACTTCCATCGGTACTACCATTTTGACTACCAATTAAAGAAGCACCTCTAGGCAACCGAATGGGAAAACTTTCACCACTAGCACTGCTATAAGTACCATTACTTAGTTGAAAAATAGTTCCAGCCTGTGGGTTTGCCGCGATCGCTGAAGTAATTGTCCGAAAAGGGCGATCAGCATTGCCCGCATCGGCTGTGTCAGCGCCTTGGGGGGAGATATAAACTACTTTTTGAGTATTCGCGATCGCGGGACTAGCGAGAGCTACAACAAAGGCAGCACTTACAAAAATATTAGTGAAACAGGGAAACTTATTCATATTGAGACATCCTCAAGATATCTAGCGAACATGAGTAAGTAGACTAGCAGCAACTTGCTTTTGTTGCTACCCCAATCGGGTGAAGATATTTATAAAGCAGTTCAGCCCGCTACGCGGGCAGGACAGATTCTGGCTTTTTGTTTTTAATTATGGTGAGATACTTGTATGGACAATGAGTCACTCTCATCTCCAAAACCCATGTCAGGCTCATAACGGTTCCTTCTCATTTTGCCAGATTGCTCTCACGATTTTAATTTCATCGTAGGTATATTCTTCGCGCAGATGGTCAAATAGATTGCGTAATGAATCCCCACCAATCGCCTCAATTGCTTCATAAATTACGGTTTGACGTTCGGGAGGTACAAGGCGATCAATATTAATTGCATAGCCCGCCTCCACTAACTGCACTAAATGTGTCCAGATCGTTGCTGGTTTTAAGCCGCGATCGCGAGCAATATCATCAATATCTAAGCCATTTTCATACATTTCCAAAGTAGCCCGATTAGTGGCAAGTTTAGAGGACTTCGATTTGGAAGTAATCGATTCCGTTTTAGCTTGTACCGAATTATTAAATTCGCTAGGCGTGGGGGGTGGATATTGTTGCTGATGTTCCAAAATAAGGCAAATAAAATCATCAGCATACTGCTCTAATTTCTTTTGTCCCACACCTGAAAGTTTGGCAAAGTCATGGCGCTTAGTTGGTTGCTGCTCTGCCATTTGATTGAGCGTAGCATTGCTAAAGATCACATAGGGCGGCACTGCCTGTTCATCAGCAAGGTTTTTGCGAAGTAAGCGCAACCTTTCAAAGAGAATCTCTACATCAATAGGACGTTCGCCGCGATCGCGAGTATCAGCAATCACAGGCTCTGCATCGCGTTCGATGGGCAATAGCACCTGTCGCTCACCACGCATCACTTCCCAACTGCGATCATTCAATTTCAAAATTGCATAGCCATCGGTAGTTGGCGTGAGATAGCCCTGATGCACTAGCGATCGCGACAATTGCCGCCATTCATCGAGGCTGCGATCCTTCCCAATGCCATAGGTCGAAAGTTGATCATGGTGATGTTGCAACACCTTCTCCTTGCGGGAACCACGTAACACATCAATGAGATGCCCAGCCCCAAATCTCTCCTTAGTTCTTGCCACACAGGAGAGAAACTTTTGGGATTCCACTGTCCAATCTTCCATTGGCTTAGGTGTGAGGCAGTTATCGCAGTTGTGACAATTACCATGAAAATTTTCGCCAAAATAGCGCAAAAGAATCGCACGGCGGCAGGTAATCCCTTCAGCATAGTCAACCACTTGGCGCAGTTGCTGATGGGCAATCCGTTGTTCTGCTTCTAGAGGTTCATTAGTATGGGGATCAACCTTCTGGGCAATTAAATATTTAATCGTCTCTAGATCTTGATATCCCAAAAATAATGTACAACGAGAATCTTCGCCATCACGCCCTGCTCTTCCTGATTCTTGGTAATAACCTTCAATATTTTTAGGCAGATCGTAATGAATCACAAACCTTACATCGGGTTTATTTATGCCCATACCAAAGGCGATCGTCGCAACCATCACCTGCACATCATCGCGAATCCAGCGTGTTTGGTTTTCTTCTCTTTCCCTTGCACTTAATCCCGCATGATAAGGAATTGCTTCGATTCCGTCTATTCTTAAACGCTCAGCTATTTCATTAACCCGCTTGCGGCTGAGGCAATAGACAATACCTGCACCCTGCGTTTTTTTGATTTGCTGGTATAAATGGATATAGGATTGATCTGCACCTTGTTTGGGAATGACTTCGTAATAGAGATTAGTGCGATCAAAACTGGCAACATGAACATAGGGCTGTCGCAGCGCTAGCTGTTGGCTGATATCCTGCCGCACACGCTCAGTGGCAGTCGCTGTCAATCCAATCATCGGCACATCTGCGAAGGAATTACGAATCCGACTCAATTGTCGATATTCTGGACGAAAATCATGCCCCCATTCCGATACACAGTGCGCCTCATCGATCGCAAATCCTGCAATCCCCACCTGATTCTTGACGATATTGAGAAACTCTAAAAACTGTTCATTAAATAAACGTTCAGGAGCCACATAAATTAACTTAGTCGCGCCATTGAGAATAGCCTGCGATCGCTGATTACTTTCCCGCCCTGACAAAGTACTATTCAAAAAAGTTGCACCGATGCCATTCTCCTTGAGCGCTGTCACCTGATCCTGCATTAGTGCAATTAAGGGTGACACGACAATAGTGACACCTGTTTTTAACAAGGCTGGCAACTGAAAGCAGATAGACTTACCGCCACCTGTAGGCATAATCGCCAATGTGTCTCGCCCAGCTAAAAACGCCTCAATGATTTCTCTCTGCCCCGCCCGAAAGGAATCATAGCCAAAATATTGCTTTAAAGCTTGTTTTAAAGGATCGTTACTCTGCATCTTGGAAATTCTCTGTAAGATCGGTCTATCGAATTAGTGGATTGTGTCACCGCCTTCTGCGGTGACACAATCCACTAATTCGCTTACTTGAAAAGCGCTAAGTAGCTCACCATAATTAAAACCTAAAACCAGAAGCTGTCCCGCCCGCTACGCGGGCGGGACAGCTTTCTAGGTTTTTAATTTACTTATGCCTAGCTACTTATAACCCAAATAAATATGGCTATACAAAACAAGAAAATGTCATGTTTTTCTAAGACTATTTTAAATAAAAAAGAGGGGACGCAATGCGTCCCCTCTTTTTTACGGATATTTAGCTAGCGGAGCCAAGACCAACATAGGAACCGTAGAAAAATAGACCAACAACGACCAATACGCCAGTACCAGCAACAGTAGCAACTAGCCATAGTGGAATACGTCCATTTTGAAGCATGAATTTAACCTCCGTATAAAATAGTTTTTGTGAAATAGTGCTTAGTCTGGACTAGTTAAGATACAGGCTTTGCTTGCATCTAACTGATTTACAAGTCCTGATTAGTTAAAGAAATAGCTGGAGAACAGAAGTACAGTCACAAAAATTAGCAGTAGCCCCAAGTATAGAGAAGTACGATTCAACTCTACTGGTTGGCTGTTAGGATTCTTAGGAGCCATAGGATTTAGTTAAGTTTGGACTTTAGTTAGGGTTTATATCTCAAAAATTAAATCGGAAACGGGTCAAAAATTAGCGACTAATAAATTGCATCGCCGCGATCGCACCGATAAAAAATACGGTAGGTACGCCCAGTCCGTGAACTGCGAGCCAACGAAAGGTAAATACTGGATATTGGATTGGTTGATTAGGGTTATTGCTTGCCATATTTGTTCAATTTTATGAATGCGTTGATTAAAAATTTTTCAACTAAAGTTGAGCTAAGAACTTAAAGTTTAAGATTTAGTCTCGAAGACTACTTTGCCATAGGGATATCTTTAGCAGGATTGAAGCGATCGGTCACCAAAGGAGCAGTTTGACGATCTTCAACGTAGTACTCGTTGGGACGTGGTGTGCCAAATACGTCATAGGCTAGCCCTGTGCTGACAAATAGCCAACCTGCCAAAAACAATGCAGGAATAGTCAAACTATGAATTAACCAGTAGCGAACGCTAGTAATAATGTCGGAAAATGGGCGTTCTCCTGTAGTACCTGCCATAACTGTCCTCTAAATTTGTAATGTATAAAGTCTTTATCTTAAATAATAATTCACTATTGTACATAGTTGCCTGCGATCGCACAGGTAAAACCACCAAAATCCATAATTTAATTCGCAGCAAGACTCGAAACCCTCACAGAATGCTAAAGACACAAAGCATCATCCTCATTCTGTGTACCTGCCACACTTTGGCAAGCGGGAGAAAGCAGTGTGCGGCTAGGTAGCGCACTACTTTTTCTTGAGGTATGACCATACAAATAATTGCAATTTCTAGATAATTAGTGACTTTGCTGTGAATTTGTTAGCAAAAAATGAAATAATTATATTAAGTCTGTTATTCGCTCTAGGGCAAGCAATTTTCCTCTCTGGAAAACGCTACGGGCTTGGCAATCCTAAGTGAGAAGCCTCACTCTTCTCAAGAAATCCTTGAAGAGCGCTTCAACATAAGTTGAACTAGCTATGTATTCCTCAATTTTATTTGGGAATTTGCTGCTGGATTCACTCTATGTTCAATATGTTTTTGTGTGGAGTATCGACAAGCGTTCAGATTTTTAATTTTCCAAGTAACTTCACCACGATTAAATCGATAACGTCATGAACAAATTCCACAAACTCTTATCCACTACAGCTCTGAGTTTTATTGCTTTGCTCCCTCTAGCCAGCTCTGCTGATGCGATTTCATTCAGCCTCAACCTAAATTGGGAAGGTACTGGAATTACAGATCCATCTATACGCTACTTTTTAACTGGTATTTTTACCGCCGAAGATTTAAATAACGATGGGTTTATTCGTGCTACTAACTCAGACTTTACTGAAGTCACTGACTTTGCAGTTACTTTTAGTAAAGACCCTAATACAAACCTTGTTGAGTATAACTTTGGTGAGATCACAAGCGATCCAGAATTCACCTTTAACTTTGATATTGTTAATAATGTAATCTCGCAGAGCGGAACTACCTCAGCGGCTTTAGATTCACTGTACATTGGCAATAGAACTTCATCATTTTCTGGATTTTCTCTTGAATCATTCTCTGGTGCGCTCAGATTGGTAGATGTTAATGGGACAGATAATGCCCAAGGTGGTGAAATCAAAGCATCTCCTGTACCTTTTGAGTTTGAGGCAAGTGGTGGGCTTTTGATGTTAGGTGCGGCTTGGTGGTGGAGGAAAAAGCTACAGAGGAATGCTGCCAAAGAGTAACGGCTGAGTAGCTTAAGAGTAAAGGCGGCGCGAATAGCCGTCTTTACTCTTTTGGGTTTAGCATATCCATAATCATACGATTAGCTTGATAGCCATAACTGCCACCAAACAGGTTGAAGTGATTGAGGATGTGGTAGAGATTGTAGAGATTTTTTCGTTTTTGATAACCTTGATCTAGTGGATAGGCAGCTTGGTAGGCTCGATAAAACTGAGCGGGGAAACCTCCAAATAATTCGGTCATAGCTAAATCAACTTCGCGATCGCCAAAATATAGAGCAGGATCAAAAATTACAGGTTCACTCCCCACAAAAGCAGCATTACCACTCCAGAGATCGCCATGTACCATCGCAGGCTGGGGTTGGTAATCTTGAAACAGGTTAGGAATCATCGCATAAAATTCTTTCTCTGAGACGCTACAGTTCCATCCCTTCCGTTTCGCTAGCCTAATTTGAAAGTTAAGTCGATACTCAATCCAAAACTCAATCCAATCTTCTTTCCAATTATTGATTTGTGGAGTTGAGCCAATTGTGTTGTTTCGCTCCCATCCAAAACCACGATCGCTATTTACTTTATGCATTGCGGCTAGATTTTGACCCATACTTTCCCAGTTTTGCTTAGTGCCAAGTTCCAGATTTTCCATGACCAGATAAGCTGTATTGTCTACAGTTCCCCAACAGATTGGTCTTGGTGCGCAAATGGTGTGAGTGTCGCATATCTGCTGGAGAGCGATCGCCTCAGCGATAAACATTTCTGAGAGATGGGCTTGATTAGTCTTCACAAAATAATGGCGATCGCCATCAGATATTTTGGCGGTCTGATTAATACATCCACCTGATTTTGACTGGATACGATCGCCAACAAATTTTTGTCCCGTTGATTGTGAAATGGCGATCGCTATTTGTTCCCACATAGTTTCTATCCTAAAATTAAAAATATTTTATGGCTATTGCAGATTTGTGGATGTAGCTAGCTCTCAGCATAATTAAAACTTAGTACCAAACCTAGTAAAGTCGTGCCGCCCACTAAGCAGGTGGTATGACTTAAACCTTAATTTAATACCAACTTACAGAAGTGTGTCTACAATTTTGTAAGTTGAAAATCAAACCCAGCATGGTTGTTTAAATAAAGAAATGGCTACGCCATTTCTTCATTTGGTATAAAGCTATTTAGACGCTGTGGAACTCTCAATAAAACGTAACCTCAAACTTAAGTTGAGGTTCGTATACTTGAGCTAAGTAATTCTTGTTTATGAATAAAAATTTTAAAAAATGTTTTGTTAGGTGAAATATGATGAATGATATTGGTAAGTATCGCTTTGTCTGTACTCTTACGCTCAGTGATATTTTAGGGCAAGTTATTGTCTGGTTAGGCGTGATTTTTGCGGCTCTAGCATCAGCCCTTTCTCTGATGAGTAAGCCAATTTATTCTTTCGGTGCAGTTGGTTTAATTGTGGTTACATCGTTACCATTTCTTCTGTTTACATTTGTAACTACATTATTTAATCACATTGATATAGTCCCTCTAACCGAGGAAGAGATTAAGCAAAATAACAGCAAGATATCGGGTGTCCGTAAGACTGCCGTTAAGATTTAGTAGCCCAAACATTGTTAAAGCTAACCCCCACACAACAAAAATCCTAAGAATATTGCTTTGCAATGCTCTTAGGATTTTTGTTGTGTGGGGTTGATCATTCCCCAAAAAAGATGAGTGGCAGCACTTTGAGCCGCCACTCATCTTTTTTAAGTAGCTCGGCTTAATTAAAACCTAAAACTAGGGATCGTTCCGCCCGCTACGCGGGCGGAACGACCTTCTGGGTTTTTAGTTTACTTATACCCAACTACTTAGTTTTATAGCGTCTACCAGTCTGAGGAAGTACGGGTTCATTTCCTCGCCTTCGGTCGGGAAATAAACCTTTTTGCCTCGCTTGGTTAAAAGATGCTACATATGGACATTATCAACATTGTCTGATAAACCATTAGCTAAACTTCTAGAAGTAAACATTTAGTACATTGGAGTTTGATTGCTGTGCGTCAACTAAATTTTGTCATTATCTTTGCAGTTGCTCTCGCTCTCGTTTTATTCTCACTTCAAAATACTTCCCCCGCATCCATACAAATCCTTCCTCAGCTTAAGGTTGAAGCGCCAGTCTCTGTGGAACTAATATTGGCTATGGGGTTAGGTGCGGTTTTAGCTTGGTTTTTTAGTGTTTGGGCAAGCTTGCAAAAGTCGATTGAAATGCGTAATAAAAATGTGCAGATTCAGAAACTCCAAGAAACAGTTCAAAGTTTAGGTATTGAGATTGAAGAACGTAAGCGTCTAGTTTCTGCATCGGCGATCGATGTGGAAATCGATGAAGACAAATCGAAACAATCATAAAAAAAGCGCTGCAAATGCAGCGCTTTTTTTATTCGTTATCAATAAATCCACAGGTTACAGCACCATCGGCGGAACCGCTACCATTGACTAGACAAGCTAAATTATCGGACTTACTTATGGTGACTACCCGATCATAACTGTCTTGCAGCGTTAGACTATAGGCGATCGCCTTAAATTCGGGAGTGCTGTTTACGGCGATAATAATTTGATTACTGCTTGGTTCTGCGCTTTCATAACGTAGCTCAGTTTGAGGAATGGGAGGATTTTGATAAAGAGCAGCCACGATCGCACTTTGAGAGTTGGCGGGGGTGGCGATCGCAAAACTTGAAAGAACTAAAACTGTAGCGATAAATATACTTTTCATAACTGCCTCTGTGTACTGCTCTGCGGGAACTTTTTGTAATTAAATTTGGCTAAACTGATGACCAAGCAGAAGACTGAAAATGCACTGATTTAATCTTCTACTAAAGCGATAGTCTTGACTTCCTACAACCAATTCAACCAATCGGATGAAACTTAGTGAATACCTAGAGGTGTGTAACGCATATCCAGTTATTCACTAAATATATATTCGCTCTTTTGGCAATATCTATCAGTGACAGTGGATATCTCCTCCTGTGATCGTGATCGCAATCAAGGGGTGACACGTCCGCCTGCTATGCAGGCAGGACAGTTTCTAGTTTTAGGTTTTAATTATGGTGAGCTAATTACAATCTAAGATAAGCACCAACTAATATGAAGAATCTAAGTTTGGCTCAAAAATTAGAAGTAAAAAAATGAAGCTAATGAAACTACGGATCAAACATTGCTTGACCATTGCCTTTCTGATTTCTGCGATCGCAGCCCTTAGTCAGCCAAAATCCACACTTGCTAATCCCATCTTAATTCGCCAAGTCTTGCAAACCAAAACCTGCCAAGGTTGCAACCTGTCGAGGGCTAAGTTGAGTTTTGTCAATCTTAGGGGGGCAGATTTGCGAAATGCCAACTTAGCTTCCGCAGACCTTAAGCTGGCGGAATTACGAGAAGCCGACCTCATTGGCGCAATTTTAGACAAAGCTGATCTGCGAGGAGCTAACCTTACAGGTGCAGACTTGACTGGAGCCTATACACTAGACACCAACTTTTGCGGGGCGATCATGCCTGACGGAGAAAAGTCCACTCAAGGTTGCCCTAAGTAGCACCGAGATATCAAATACCCAGAAGATGAGTGGCGGCGCGAAGCGCCGCCACTCATCTTCTGGGTTTATGCCCTAATACAAATGACTAAATCTATAAAATCAATAATAAATAGCTGTGCTATTTATTGATGGGCAATGACGATTTATGGGGCTTGCGTCAAGCTGCTTATTCAATGATCCCTATAAATCCTTTGCTAGAGTTGTGTAGAATTGTAAGCAAAGGATTGAGAAAACTGGAAGAGTATTGTCTACAACACAGATTCAGTTCTAAGCTGAGGTGTATATTATGCCTATCTCATCTCTTTATATTTATTTCGTCTAAGCGGAGTTCCGCCCTATGATTGACGCTATTATCATTTTTACATTTATTCTTGCAGGTGCAGGTACTGGCTTTCATGGCATTGATTTGCTCCCTCCAGAAATGCTTGTTAATCTCAATGTCCTTAATTTTCGCTGGGTTACTCTAGCTTTGGGTTCATTTGTGGGATTAATTGCTGGGCTAATTGTTCAGAATACTTATCGGCGCATTGAGTCAAATGTTCGAGCCTTGCCCATTGAGACAATTTTGGGTCGGGCAGTCGGATTAGTATTTGGTCTGCTAGTGGCGAATTTAATGCTAGCGCCATTATTTTTAATTCCTATTCCTGATGATTTTTCATTCATTAAGCCTCTGACCGCAATTTTAGTCAGCATTATTTTTGCTTACTCAGGAATGACCCTATCTGACACCCACGGTCGCGCTTTGCTGCGTTTGATTAATCCTAATAACGTTGAGACAAGCTTACTTGCTGATGGAACTCTACGGACAGCCTCGGCGAAAGTTTTGGATACCAGTACGGTGATTGATGGGCGCATTCAGACTCTTATGGAGACGGGATTTTTAGAAGGGCAGTTGTTAATTCCCCATTTTGTAATTCAGGAATTGCAAATGATCGCTGATAGCTCCAATGATCAAAAAAGGGTACGTGGTCGCAGAGGGCTGGACATTTTGAATAATATGCGTGAGGAATACACCGATCGCATTACGATTCATTCTGCCGATTATGAAGACTTGCACACGGTAGATGCGAAATTAGTGCGCCTAGCTCAAGAGCTAAGCTGTACCTTGATTACTAATGATTACAATCTGAATAAAGTTGCTAATTTACAGCAGGTTGAAGTCTTAAATATCAATGATCTTGCTCAAGCTTTGCGTCCAACCTATTTACCTGGGGATGCTATCGAAATTAAGGTTTTGAAAGAAGGCAAAGAGGCGACACAAGGCATTGGGTATCTTGAGGATGGCACGATGGTGGTAATTGAAGAAGGTCGTGAATATTTAGGAAAGCAGGTCATTGTGATTGTTACTAGCGCTTTGCAAACCTCCGCAGGTCGGATGATTTTTGCGAAGCATGAGGCGATCGCTACGGTTTGATTTAGTTATTGATTATTCATTATTGAAGTAACTAAATTGTTATTTTGGTTAAACCTTAGTTTTTTATTGACCCTATCTAAAAAACTTACTGCCTATGCAAATTTCTCCTTCCCAATCACAGCGACAATTGATATCAGGTAAGGTTGGATGGGGCTGGAGACAAGCAACTTATCCTATTTCTGTAAATTTTATATTTACAGGAGTATTTATGCTTGTGGTTTCATTTTCGAGGTTGGGGGATGAATCAAACTTGCAAATCTTGATGGCATTGCTAGCGGTTTTGGGCTTGATAGTTGGGATATGTACGGCTAAGTCAGTTGTGCAGGTATGTCGCCAAAACTCTAGTTACGCATTTTCAAGACCGCAGTTATTCGCGATCGCCATTTATTGGCTATCTCTACTAGCTGCTCTAGGCGCTAACTCAGAGAAAATTGCCAAGGTCATAATCTCGCTTTGGTGGATCTTGCCAGCCGCGATTTTTACAGGTATTGCGATCGCGATAACTTGGCACTCATCCCAGCCTAAAACGACATCAAAGTTACAGTTGGTAGACCTCGTCAGTCCCGATATTTTGAGTGTGATTACTTATTCTGACCGCACTGTATGTGTTAGTCCCTCTTCCTTAGGGCAACAACCAAGGCAATTTAATAGTTTGATTTTGATGGCTTTGGGCTTGTTTATCTGGACAATGTTTGACTTTGCGCCTAGCATCAGGGCGATCGTCTCGATTATTTTTACCGCATCTGGTCTAACTGGCTTTTTTACTTGGCAAGCTCAGTTATGTGTACCAATTAAGACTATGTTCTTAGAATTTAGCGGACTATGGGGCATAGGTGCAAGTTATGCGATTAGTTTACAGCCCTTTTCCAGTCTAGCGCTGATCAAATTGCAGGAGGCAAGTGGTGAGCTGAGTTGGATGCAGCTATCAGGAAGTAACTGTGAAGTGACCTTGCCCCTAGCTATGACCATTTATCCGACAAGTGCTTCACCAGTCCATCAAAATACTAAAGACCAAAGTAACCAACCACAGGATCAGCTTAGTCAGGCAATTCGGGAAGAGTTCAATCTCGCCAGACAGGAATCGGAACGCGATAGTCTGGGATTATCAAATGTACTACTGCCACAGGGGGCAGGAATTTTGGCGAGTGGCGTGTTTATCGCCTTGGGGATTTTATTTCTGTTTGTTTTTCCATTGCCATTTAGTATTTCAGGGGCAAGTGCGATCGCTTGGTTAGGCGTGTGTTTAGTTAGCCCTGCGATCGCTAGATTTTGCTTACAGATGGTTGCCCCCAATAGCTTACAGAGCGATCGCCCCTATTACGATAAAAGTCATTTGCAGCCTTGGGAAATCGGAATGGCAATGCTATTGATTAGCCTGTTTATATCGGCTGAGATTCCAGATAGAAATACTCTTCAGTTATTATTTAGTCGCGCTTTGCCAATGCTGAGCCTAATTGGTGGATGGCTAAATATTAGCATCGGCGTTTGTCTACTCGCCTTTGTGCGGCGGACCCCACTTTGGCACAAAAGTTACTAATTACCTAGCTCGCCCGCAAAGCGGGCGGGCTAGGTAATTAGTAATGGCAAGCCTCTTTTAGCCAAACCTTCTCTTCTTCATTTAACATCGGTGACAGCTTCTCAATTACCTTGGCGTAATATCCCTCTAGCCATTGGATTTGAGCAGGATTGAGTTTGGTGCGATCAATCAACTTTTTATCAAAGGGAATATAGGTCAGAGATTCAAACTCATACCAAGGTGTAGGATTTGTATTCTGAGAAGTAGATGCTTCCTTAGGAATCTCCTTTACGAAATAAAGATTTTCCAGACGAATACCGCCCCATTTGGGTTGATAGTAGCCAGGCTCAATGCTATTAATTGTCCCAAGATCAAGAGTTTGGTTAACGCGCTTACTAATGCCATTGGGTCCTTCATGGACGTTTAGAAATACACCTACGCCATGTCCAGTTCCATGTCCATAATCAAGTCCACTTTGCCAGAGAGAAGAACGGGCAATTCCATCTATTTGACTGCCAGTTGTTCCTTTAGGGAACTTTTGCATAGCACAATTAATGTGTGACTTGAGAACTTCGGTGTAGCGATCGCGTTGCTCGTCAGTGGGATTGCCAATGCTGATTGATCGCGTGTCATCGGTTGTGCCACCATAAAACTGCGATCCCGAATCTAGCAGCAATAGATCTCCCTTGAGCAGTTTAAACTCATGGCTAGGATTGCCGTAATGCACAATTGAACCATTGGCTCCCGTCCCTGCGATCGTGGGAAAGCTGAGGTCATAAAAACCTTCTTGCTGTTTGTAAAGCCCTTCGATTTTATTGGCAACATCACGCTCACTAATAGAGTTGCCCAACTCAATTTGTTCTTCGATCCATTTTAAAGTCAGCGTCTTTGCCCAACTTGCCTTAAGGTTTGCCTGTTGCATTTGAGCAATTTCTACAGCATTCTTGTGGGCTTTAAAATTCTCGACGGGATGTTCTGCTTCTTGAATTTTTGCCTTCACTTCTTGAAGCTGTAAATAGGTTCCGTAAGTCGTCTGGGCGATCGCAACTAACACCTTTTGGCTGGTCTGCGAATCTAAAACTAGCGATCGCAGTGTGGGAACATACTGCTCATATTCGCAAATTTGCACTTGTCCCGACAAGGCATGGCGTACAGCTTGATCAAGGCGATCAGTATTTGTAAATAAATAAGCTTCTGTTTTAGTAACAATGGCATAACTGATAAAAACAGGGTTGCACTCCACATCACGACCACGCAAATTGTAGAGCCACGCAATCTGGTCTAGCTTAGTCACAGGCAAAATCGTGACCTTCTTTTTATCCATCGACTCTCGCACCCGTTCCAGTTTCTTGCTAAGCGATTCCCCCGTCAGAGAGTCAGGAAGACTAATCACTGCTTGATCGCCAAAGGGAATCAGGGGCTCGACCTCCGCCCAAGGGCTGCGAGATCGCACAGCATCGATTAGATTTTCAGCGATCGCGACAATCTCGACTCCATTGGCACTTAATCTTTCTAACAGGCTGCGATACTGGGCAACGGTAATAGTGAAGGGATCAAGCCCTAGGCGTAGGGTTTGCAGTTGTTGATAGGCTTTTTGTCCCAAGGCTTCCAAGACTTCCTCTAGGGTTTGATGATCTTCTAGACCAACTTTGCAAACTTTTTGCAGCTTTGGATCAACCTGCATATCCGCCTGCTCATAGTAGCGAGAATCCACAAATACCCAAGCCTGATCAGCGCTAATTAAGAAATCGCCCGCAGATCCCGTAAATCCACTAATCCACTGACGACGTTGTTTTGCCTCTGGCAAATATTCATTGAGATGTTCATCGGCGGAAGGGACAAAATAGACATCCAATTTGTGGCTAGCCATTAGCGATCGCAAGGCGGCAAACTTTTGAGCTATGCCAGTTACTTCTGTTGAGACATTGGTGGAGATAGGGGCAAGTAAAACCATGAAATTTAGCTAGTACAAGTAGATAAGCAGATCTTAACCTATGGCTATCGCTGCTGTAACTTCCAGAACAGACTACCTACTAAATAAATGCTAATTTAATTTTAAAAGCTATTGGGTTAGGCTTTGTCCGTCCCAATAACCTTTGGCAAAATGAAAACCAAGATTCAGCAATTTTTACAGCAACTGCTGATAATAACGAACCATAAGAATAATATTGAAAGCGCTGCTTTGCAACGCTTTCAATATTATTCTTGGTTCGGGTTTGAGCGCAAAGCTCTGTTAAAAACTGCAAAACTCTAAGCATAAATACCCCTCGCTAGTCAGAGAAGATATCTCTATGTATCGATTTCAGGTAAAAGCACCCACGCAAAATGGGGAGATGATTGGTATCGTTGGTTCGATTCATCAGTTGGGTTTGTGGGATATTAAAAATTGTCTCGCCCTGAAGACATCAGGAGACTCCTATCCGACTTGGTGGGTAGATTTAGAGATAAATCCTCTAACATTGTCGGAATCTGAGACTCAAATAGATTACAAATACATCCGTATCGCTGCTGACGGGAATGTGCAATGGGAGCAATGTGGAAATCGCTGGGTTCCCATTGAGCCAGATCACATTGCTTCCCAATCATCTAAATTGATTGTGGATGATGGTAGCTTTGGACAAACCCATGTCTATCCCTACGGATATCTTGAGCAAGCGATCGCCCCAAAAACGCAACCACAAAATCAAACTACAAATCAAGCTCCTCTAAAAATTCTCGTCATTGGTAGTTCGGTGGCAATGGGTTGTAGTGCTTGGCTGTTGGATGGTTGGGCTAACCGACTTGGTAGAGCTTTGCAGGATCGTTACGGGCATCAATTAGTCAATCGGTCGCAACTAGGAGCCAATGTCGTTTCCACAATTGAAAGATTTCCATCAGTATTTACTGCCGAGAAGCCCGATATTGTGATTATCGCGCTTTCTTTGGGAAATGAAGGGCTTGCCTATTGTCGTCCCCATGATCGCCGTGCCGTGCAACGTCGTTTTGAAAGTGGATTATTACAACTTATCAAAATGACTCAAGACTTGGGAGCCATGCCCATTGTCGGTGGACTCTATCCCCACGGCGACTACAGCAGTGAGCATAGTTGGCTATTGCGCGATACCCATAGCCGTATGCTCGGTTGGGAAGTGCCAATCCTAAATTGGTTGGATGTGTTGGACAATGGCAGTGGCAAATGGAAGTCGTCGATTTCTCTCGACGTGGCTCATCCCAATACTATTGGGCATCAGGCTATGTTTGAAGCGATTGATTTGGATATCTTTGATCTCAATCGCGATCGCCTCAAATCATTGCAACTGGAGCTTTTAAATAGCAAAGGGTCTGAAGAGCTTACTCTTTATAAAGACCTCAATGGCTTTCAAATTCTGGTAAGTCCCGAAGCGCAAACCCTGCGGATCATTAATGATTCTAGTTACTCTTACAACATTACTCCCACTTGGAAAGCCTTGCAGGAAGCTCTCAAACGTAAGTCCAAGCTGAATTCAGGAACTTACATTGCCAAAAATGATGAGTTGGGAACGCTTCCTGTACTAACAGTTAATAGTGACGGCAGTATCGCTAACACTGTGAAAGTTTCCACTGGCGTGGATTTACAGTACTGCTCTGCGCTGAAGTTCTTTGCTCCTCACAACTCCCAAATCCTATACTATGATGGCAATTTGGGAATATTAAAGGAAGGCGATCGCCAAATTCGGGTGATCAATGAATCTAACGAAGAATACAATATCCATCCCATGTGGAAGGAGGTGCGCTCCGCCCTTGCTGCCATGCCCGCAGGCGTATATGTGGACAATAGCCAACCAGATGTGCCTTTTCGGACAATGATGATCGGCGAAAAGGGGCTAGAAAGTAGAGTCAAGGCACCATCGAAGTCTTCAATGATCTTTGAGTACAAGTGTAAACTGTCAGATATCAGTCGCATTGCGATCTTGCCCTTAGGCGATCGCTGTGCAGCAAGAATGCTGCTCTATAAAATGGAATATGATGGGCCAGCCTTTCCCTTTGATCTGACCCGTTCCACTAATCTAGGAGATGTAGCTGACTTGGTGGCTAACGATTTCAAGGATATGTGGAATCCTGAATATTTGCATTACAATTCTGACGAGAGAAGAATTTATCATTCTAAATGGTCTGGTCTATCTTTTGGGCATGAAGTTGAGGATTCAGAAGATCCGATTAACAATATGCAACCTATCTATGACCGCATGAGAACCCGCTACTCGGCGCGGGCTAAACGCTTCCTGTATACCCTTGAGCATTGCGATGAAGTTCTCTTTATCCGTACTGGCGTGACTAATCGTGACTATGTAGTAGACCTAATCGATAAGCTCACGATCAAGTGTAAGGGCAAGCCTTTTCGAGTGCTGTTGATTTCCCAACAAGGTAGCGATGAGTTTGCGGATATTCCCCATCTCATTCATTACAATTTGCACTTCAGCCCTGACTGGATGTACGACAGCCAAGACTATTGGATGGAATGCACTCAAAAAATGCGCGAAATTTTGGAGTCTTTGGGTGTGTCTAGCCAAAATTTATTTTGGTGTCCTCCCAATCCTTAAATAGTTAGGACTTACGCAAAAATGACTTGAAACAAGCATTTCACCGTAGGGGCAATTCATGAATTGCTCCCTACCTCTTGTTCTTTTGCGTAAGTCTTAGTTAGATGTAACTTGCTCAACATCTTGCTGAGTTTGAGCCGACTGTAAACGAGCCTTGAAAATTTCTCTATTATTTTTTGCCTCAATGATTTTGACTTCGATATCCACCAGATTCTTTTTCAGTAATTCTACTTGCTTTGACTGCTTATCTAATCCAGCTTTGAAGGTTGCGGCTTCCTCTACTTGAGATGCACTCTCGGCATATTTTCTCTCTTGACGCTTGAGTGCTGCCATTGACTGAGCAAGCGCTTGGCGCACCTGCACCAAATCCTCTTTCCGATCATTGAGTTCCTGTTCCAGAACTTTTATTGCCTCTTCATCGGCTGTAAGTGGTTTAACCACCTTCGGTTTGCCCTTATCGCATACGCTGTAGTTCTGGTTTGTATTGATGCTGGGCAGTGATTCCATAACATTGTGGCTTATAGGCGATCGCGCTAATTATATATAATCTTATCAAAAGTAGAAACTGACAGCCGACCAAAAGTACCATAGCCTAGGAAAAATATGAAACTTAACGGATTTTCAGTCACCATCGCTGAAGGCAAAGAAACATCTGATGGCTATGTTCAGATGAAGCATGGCACACAATATACAATCTTGCTCCAGAACGAGTCTAATCGACGCTGTGACGCTGAGGTTTACCTTGATGATCAACAAGTCGGCATTTGGAGAATAAACCCGTTTACCACAGCGCGGATTGAGCGCCCTGTCCACGATCATGGTCGATTTACGTTTTATCAAGTTGGGACTTCAGAAGCAATCCAAGCTGGTATCAGCAGAAACAGCAGCAATGGACTGGTTCGCGTTTTATTCAAACCAGAGAGACAGCAGATATCTGTAGAGAGTGCTAAGATGTCTCGCGCCGCTATGGCTGGAGGCACAGGTTTATCGGGGCATAGCGATCAAGAATTTACGACAGTGGCTGCTCTTGACTATTCACCACAGGAGTTTGTGACGATCAATCTCCGTCTCATTTCCGTTGCTGATGAGCCTCGTCCTCTGTTTGCTTCTACCCCCGTTCCACCCCCAGTAGGTGAAGTAACTGAGCCGAAACCTCAACCTCCACGCAAAGCCATGACTTGGACTGTATTAAACATGGTCATTCTCAATGGCAAGACCTATGCTTTATTTGGTTCGGATGCTTCTACTAATCCTTATCATGGCGATACGGATACTAATGCTGTTCTTCCATTACTGGGCATCAAAAAGATGGGATTACCCACTCCCGCAGGACTCTATGGTGCAACTAGAACAAATGGCGGTGCAATGAGAGGTACTTGGTCGGGAGGGAAAGCGATCGTAGTCCCTGATGTGCAAGGTAATTCGTTAACTTCTCAAGAGATCGCCGATCTACAATGCCGATTACAGGGACTAAAAGTTTTAGGAGAAGATGGCTTTAGAATGGCGGAGTTCCATGATGGTGACAGAAGCGCTGGTATCGCAGGTTGGGATTTTTGGGCAGATGCTTCGGCAATAGAAACGTTACAGATATCAGGTCAGCGCTATTGGGTGAGCATTAACGATCAATCCGCTAATCCTTGGGGATAAAATAATGTAAAAATATAGATAAATCCCTAACAAATATATGGGTATCTTATTGATTTATCCAATTATTGTTAATGCTCCGATTAATTATTCGAGCATGGATGAAATAAAAGTTGCTTGGTATGCCATAGCTGTTTTTTTCATGATTCAGTTGGTTTTACCTATCATTCTTAAATCTGCTGGTTATCACGATCCACTAACTTTGGGCGGATTGAGCTATCTTACATGGTCTGTCGTGATAACTTCTCTACTGACTATCATGCCTTTTGTTACCATGTCAGGTTTCTATAGTGCTTGGGCAGCGTTAAAACCAGTGATTTATTCGATATTTGTGATTAATGTAATTATTTTGCTTGTAATTTTCAATCAAATCAGATTGAATTGACAATAACTTTGACTATCGCTAATTCTCTGATGAGCAAGACTCTATGATTTTTGCCTTAAGTGCTGCTAGTTCAGAATCAACACCAGATTCTAGTGGTGGTAACTTTATAAAATAATCGTTTATTGTTGTGTCATCCCTAATTTTGCCTTGGATAGATATAAAATTTTTCTTGAGTGCATCGATTTGCATCAATTGTAAATCAAGTTCAGATTTCAGAGTTTCTACCAAACTCCCATAGTTTTCTTTTTGCCTTAGATTTTCATTTGCGAGATTTTCATCGCCGTTTTGCAAAACTAATAGCGATCGCTGATCCCACTCTTGTAATTGCAAAGTACATTGATTATATTCAGCCTCTTTGCTTTTGAGAGTTGCCATTAATTGTTCAAGGATTTGACGTAATTGCACCAATTCTGTTTGCATCTCAATGACTCTCTTGAGCACTTCTACCTCCTGAGCCATATAATCCAAACGAGAATTTAAAGTCATCGCTGAATAAAGATGTATTTTCATCTGACTAAGCGCTTCTCTAGCCAGATTTTCATCTCCATTTTGGATGGCTAATATTGCTCGTTTTTCCCACTCTTGGGCTTGAGTGGCGCTTTGATTGGATTGTTGCTCACGAAGATTTAGATCTGCTATTGATTGCACGAGTTTTTGGCGATATCCCGCCAAAATTGCTTGCATGTCATTAATTGATAGATCCAGAATTTTTTCTGGATCTTCAGCATCCATCCTTGCTTTAATCTTAGCTTTTATCAATATTCCAATGCGATCGAGTACTCCCATAACCTTCTCCGTTTAAGTTAACCCATTTGACAGCGTAGAGCTTTTATCTCATCAGCGATCGCTGCTCCAACAGTAGGCTTTACTGCATCCGATGGAGGTAAAGTCCCTTGAGGGGCAGGGCTAGGGCTACTAGAGAGTACCTTCGCCCTGAGAGCCGCGTTTTCATCCTCAATCTCACTGCCAGCTTCCAATTTGATAAACTGAGATTCGAGATCATCCAAAACAAGCTCAGAACTAGCTAATGCCTCTTGCAGCAGCGCACGCTCTTCTACCAGCCGCACACGCTCTTCCATGCGCTCAAAGGTAGCGGCGGCGGAATTGGTATTTACGTTGCTCAACATATTGTTGAGGTTTGGAGGAGGACAAACAAGCACTGTGTCCTGCATTGTGAGCATTGCTTTCTTGGTTTTTGCCTCAGAAACCTTGCTTTCGATCGCAATCAAATTTTTCTTGAGCATTTCTACCTGCACCAACTGTTGATCCAAACCAGCTTTTAAAGTCGCCGCCGAATCAGCATGGGTTTTGTTGCGACTAAGTGCTTCCCTAGCCAGATTTTCCTCTCCCTTTTGGATGACTAATATCACCCGTTTCTCCCACTTTTGGGCTTGAGTGGCACTTTCTGAGTATTGCTGCTTTTGAAGGTTGAGCGCTATGATCGACTGGGCGACAGCTTGGCGTAATCCTACCAATTCTTCCTCCATGTAATTAATAGACTGTTCCAGAATTTTCGCTGGATCTTTAGCTTTCGTAACTATTGCATTTAAATTTGACTTGACCAACATACCAATGCGAGTGATTAATCCCATAACCTTCTCCGTTTAAATTAACTTAGATAGCACTTATCCTATTTAGCCTCATCCGATGGAGGCAGAACTATCTGGTGAGCAAGACTATCAGCCATTATTTTTACTTTAAGCGCTGCTAGTTCTTCATCAACATCGCAGCCAACTTCTAGTTGCACAAACGAAGAATTGATTGCCCCTTTTTCAGGCAAAGCACCACATTCCATTCTTTCAGAAATTTCTGAAGCATGATTATTTAGTTCTTTCAAGGTATTATCAGATTGAGCGTCTGGAGGCAAAACTACTTGGTGAGTAAGACTCCATAGTGCCGCTAGTTCAGGATCAACACTACTATCAGCTTCTAGCTTTGTAAGCCGAGACTCAAGTTCGTCCATACTCATCTCATCACTCGAAACAGTATTTCTTCCAATAATTTCAGGCTTTGTGGTAGTGAAGCAAGTTATAAGCCTCACATCACTAGGCTCTGATTTGGCTTTAAAGATCTTGACTTCGATCGCTAGCAAATCTTTCATGAGTATATGGACTTGCTGCGATTGCAAATCAAGTTCGGATTTCAGAGTCTCTGCCAAACTTACATATTTCTGTTTCTGGCATAGATTTTCAGGTCATGTTACAAAGTTGTTGAACAGATTAAATCAGAGAAGAATAGGAAACTCATACCGATTGATAAATAGACCGATTA
>QBLS01000029.1 GCA_003249015.1 Pseudanabaena sp.
GTGGTGGCGGCGGTGGTAGTGGCGATCATTTAAAGGATTTAGTACTTGGGGGTAACTTCGGAAAAGGTGGATCGTTTGGCGGAAATGGGGAAAACGGAGATACAAATTTTCGACCCGAAAGAAGGCGTATAAGCAATAGACGCGGTGTGGGTACTGGCTTAGGCGGCCGAGGTGGTGGTGGTGCTGGTTTAGGTGGTGCAATTTTTATCCGTAGTGGAAAGTTAACTTTATTTAACTGCGTTTTCAGCGGTAATACCGCTTCGGGTGGAATCGGGGCGAATAATGGGCAGGGAGTTGGAGCAAACATTTTTAACCTCGCAGGTAATATTAGGTCTAACACAGAGATTAGTGAAGCGAAGGATTTTGATGGCAACAATGGCGCAAGAGACTCAAAAATCGAGTCAATTAGCCTACCTTTTGCCTACTACGAGAATAAAGGTTTCATCTATAGCATAAGTTCTTTCGGGACTTGGCAACAGGCTCAAGTACAAGCTCAGAGTTTAGGCGGCAATCTTGTTACCATTCGGGATTTAACTCAAAATAGCTGGCTAGTCAATACCTTTGGACGCAGCACTTCGTTGTGGATTGGGCTAACTGATGAAGTGACAGAGGGACAGTTCAAATGGGCAAGTGGTGAAACAACTGTCTTTAGAAATTGGTTTAGTGGGGAACCCAATAACGTTGGAGGAAACGAGAATTATGCAACGTTCAATTTTGGCAAGCCTGGACAATGGAATGATCTTGGGGACAGTGAGATTAGAGGGGGGATCATCGAACAACGGTTCTATGAATTTAATGGAAATCGATATCTCTTGTCGGGTGCTGGAACTTGGGAACAAGCCCAAGTCCAAGCCCAAAATTTAGGTGGGAATCTAGTCACGATCGAATCCGATGCCGAGCAGGAATGGCTAGGAAATACATTTGGTAGAACTGAAAGATTCTGGATTGGCTTGACTGATAAAGACCAGGAAGGGCAGTTCAGATGGGTGAGTGGTTCAACTTCCACGTTCAAAAATTGGTGGTCTGGTGAGCCGAATAATTCTAGCGACGAAGATTATGTAGAAATGAATCTTAATAGTCCTGGCAAATGGAATGACCTGAATGCGATCACGTCCCGAAGAGGCATTATTGAAATTCCACAGTTTGGCGCGATCGGGCAGTCTGACGAGTCTCGGTTCTTTACGTTAGCCAAGCCAACTCGGTTTGATATTAGTGTTTCAGGAGGATCTGGGGCAGATATTTTTCAACTCCAATCCTTTGATCAACTCACGACCGCTCAGAGAGTTTGGGGGCGTGGGGGAACGGATATCTTTAACGTCTCAATTCAAGGGTCTTCGGGCATTGTTGGGCTGGATTTTAATTCAGGCAGGCTCAGAAAGCTAGCAGAACTTTTAGTAGAACCGGATCAAGAAGTTAGGGAAAAACGTCGCAAAGCAAATCATGCTGCCGCCGGGATCAACGCAGGGATTTCAATTGGGGCATCAGGATTCAAACTTTTGACAAAATGGGATTTCACGGGGCTGTCTGGCTTTGGGCTAGATAGCGCAACCGCATTGGCTCAGTGGTCAAACACGATCGCAAATATTGAGGTCAACTACAATCTCGATATGTTGCAGTATGAGAATAGTTTGAGAACCATCGGCAATTTCTTTGAGGATCAAGGCGGTCAGGGTTGGGGGACGGTCAATGTCACTCAGAAACGATCCGTGATAGAGGTGATGGATTTTGAGCCAGGGATTGACATCATCACACTTCCTAAGCTTGCCCAGAATGAAGCTTACCGTTACTCCGTTATTTCTGGTAGAGATGGGAGAACAGCCGTAGAGGTTGCGTACAGCAATCAAACCAATGAGCCTTCGACTTTCTTGAGGATTTACATTGTTACAAACCTTCTCCCGAAGGTGTTAGGTCAGAATGTGGGCGTTGCTCAGTTTATCCAAAGCTTGTTTGTTCTCAATCCAACGAACAGCGTAATCGGCAAAACACTCAATACTTCTAGCAAAGTCGCTGTGAGCGGAGTGAGCTATACAGGCACGATCGCTGGTGATCACATCTATGTGGCTCAGAATAACTTTGTGCGGGGAAATGTCAAAATTAGCGGTCTTGACGGAGACGATATCATTGTAGGGCGGAAAGATAGAGGTAACGAACTCTATGGGGATAGTGGTGATGATTTGATTGCGCCAGGTTCAATGAGTGACCTGATTGATGGTGGAGCAGGATACGATCAGGCAAACTATTCTGAGTGGAGTCGCGCTATTTCTATTAGACTTCCGCTTGCCAATACGAATTGTAGTGATAATTCAATTTTTGGTGACAGTTCCAATCCTGAAATCTGCGGTATTGAGTCGATTGTTGCAACTGCTTTTGATGACATGCTCGATTTCAGTGGTCTTCAAACTCCTCCTCCAGATCTATCCGCGTTCAATTTAATTGGGGGCACTGGGGCTGATAAGTTGATAGGGAGTCAGTTTCGAGATGTGATCAACGGTCAGGAAGGCAACGACAATTTGGATGGGAGCGCTGGAGATGACTTTCTGGATGGCGGAACTGGACTAGATATTCTTTTCGGTGGAGCAGGCAGCGATCGCTTTATTTTAGGAAGTGCAGAGGATGCTTCTTACGATGATAATGATGTCCTTACACCCGGAACCAAGGACTACGCTGATGTTCGGGATTTTAGCCCCGGAGACATCATTCAGCTTCATGGAGAGAGTAGTTACTACGTCTTGAAGGTGGTTGGAACCGATACTCAAATCTGGCTGAATAAACCTGCACCCGAATCTGAGGAGCTGATTGGCATTGTCCGCGATCGCATTGATTTAAGTCTGAATAGCAAAGATTTTCTTTTTATTCCCAAGCCTCAGTGAGAATCGCTCCCCTAAGATCAATGTCGAAATTAGCAGCCATCTCAGTCTGTCTCAAAGTAGAAAATCTTGATGCCTACTCAGTCAGTATCATTTAGTAGTGCATCCCAACAATGCGTTGGTGCGGAAGGGATTGAGGTTATTGGTGAAAATTCAAGATTATTTGCCGCCGCACAACTTCACCGTTATACATCAAAATAGAGAGAAACTATGAGTAAAGGAGTATTGACCTTTTTCTGTGGCAAAATGGGCGCAGGAAAATCTACTAAAGCTAGTGAAATCGCACGGGAAGGCAATGCAGTTTTGCTTTCAGAAGATGAATGGCTTGCGTCACTTTACCCAAACAAGATTTCATCACTAAATGACTACATTGAATATTCAAGTCTACTTAAGCCACAGATCAAAAAGCTTGTTCAATCTATTTTGTCTTTGGGAACCAATGTAGTAATGGACTTTCCAGCTAATACTCTTTCGCAAAGAGATTGGTTTCGGAGTATTTTCTCCGAGATCGAAGCTCCTCATAGTCTGGTATACATCGACGTGACAAATGAAATCTGCTTACAACAGATCGGGAAAAGGTGCATAGAACAGCCTGAAAGAGCAGCAACTGATACAACAGAGATGTTTGAACAGGTTACAAAGTATTTTATTGCCCCTACATCCGAGGAAGGCTTCAATATAATCAAAGTGGCACAAAATGCATAACAACAGGGCGCTCTGCAGAAATTTACTCGCTGACGTTCCTAAATTTCTGCAGAGTGCGGCACTAGTCTCCTCAATTGCCTATATGTGATCTGCTTCGGAGGAAACTATGTCTGAACCATCTCAACTTTTTGTGCAAATTCAAATCAGCAAAAGCGCTTTCGATCAATTTTTACTCCATAAAGTTGTACCTCCATCACAGTTCCGAGACTGGGAAGATTGGCTATCAATGGCAGAGTATTACGGAAGTAAAATTTCCAATGAAACAGTTGACACATTCAGCAGATGGGGGTTCACTGTTGATTCATGGTTGCGTGACTGGACAGAAGGTAAGCATAGTTCGGTCATCAATCAGTATGATGAACAAACTTGGACGTTGGCGGTGACTGATTTTTCAGAAAATTACAGAGAGTTTATAGCAAAGCAAGAGTTAGTTAGTACAAATTAAAACCAGAAGGCGAGTGGCGGCGCGGAGCGCCGCCACTCGCCTTCTGGTTTTATGTCCTAAGCAAAACTTTTTTTGCTATAGGTTTGCTTTTCAATACAAAAAAGTGTAGTTGTACTTTTTTGTATTGCGATAAACTCGGCGGGACAATTTTTCTAGCTGGATCTGTTGGCATGAAAAATTGATGTGGCGATCGCAAACTCTTGTGATAACATCTGTCGCTTAAAAGGGTGCACAGAGGAGTAATGCTGATGTTGTCAACAAGAAAAAGACTGGAAAAAAATTTGTTTGCCAAATTATTGACAAAATTTATTGCTGGTTTTGGTTCTGTAGCCAGCTTGCTACCGCTAGTTATTGCCATTAGCTTTTCAGGGGAAAGTCAGGCTTCATTAAAGTATCCCCAAGTAACAACTGGGTTAGTGAGCCATAATTCATTAGCCTTAAGCCCATTACCACCAGCATTAGATAGCCGCATTAGTTCTACCCTTATTGACGATCGCGGTAGATTTTGGGTTGGTACTTGGCAGGGATTAGTACAAATCGATCAAAAAACAGGACAGGCGATTGCATCAATAGATTTACCAAATTCCACAGTTACAGCGCTACTTGAAGATCGGCGTGGTTTTTTCTGGGTAGGTACGACTTCAGGGCTGTACCAAATTCAACCCAGTTCTGGCAAAATCGAAAATCGAATCACTCAACTTGCTTCGAGTCGGGTACTAAGCCTCGGTATGGATCGGGCGGGGTTTATCTGGGTGGGAACCGATCAAGGGCTGACTAGAATTAGTCCTTTTAATGGCGAAACCTATGCCAGAATCTTGAACTTGCCTGGTACAGCCGCTAATGTCTTGCAATTTGATAACTGGGGCAACCTTTGGGTTGGCACTTTGAATGGATTGGTTAAAATTAACCCTGGTACAGCTCGAATTACAGCTCAAATTCCCTTTGTATCGGGGCAGATCGTACAAGCGATCGCCATTGAGCCATCAGGCAAAATCTGGGCTGGGACACCACGCAATGTTATCGAAATTAATCCAAGAACTAATAAAGTGATCGCTAGAATTAATCCTGTAACTGGCAAAGATATTGTGGCGCTAGCGAGTAATAAAAATGGTGAGCTGTGGATTGGAATGCGGGATGGATTAGTCCTTGCAAATACTTACAACGGCGCGATCATTGCTTCTGTTTTTAACTTACCCAGCAGCTCCGTCCTTAATTTATTAATTCATAATCAATATGTTTGGATCGGCACGAATGATGGTTTGGGCAGAGTTGCGACTACTTTCAAGCCAAAAGAATTACCAAATGTCAATGCCGCAACTGTTTATAGGATTTCCAGATAGATAGATTTAACTTTGCCTCACGGCTAAGTTTTGCAGCTCAATATCCAAAATAATAATGGCGGCGCTTTGCGCCGCCATTATTATTTTGAGTTCAGCAACTCTAGTACAAATGGCTGCGGCTATGGCAATGCTAAATACTAAATAAAACCGTTATACTTTGGATAATTTCCATAATGAGAATTGCTGATGGCTACACCATTTGCCAGCTTGATAACTCAAGTCCATTAACGATGCTTCGCACCGTTAATGGACTTCTGGTTTATAAATGACGATTGTTACATTAGATATTTGTGTGGTGGAGTAGCAGGCGAAGAAATGGATGTTTTATGGGCAAAATTTTATGAAATCTTCACGACTCAAATTCTAGATATTGGCGGCACAAAATTTTCGATCGCCTCAATTTTATCGCTGCTCGTACTGGTTATCATTGCCTTTTTTGTATCAAAACTCGTCAGTGAAATTATTAGGCGATCGCTTTTATCGAGGCTCCGCATAAATCGCGGACTGCAAGAAGCAATCACTGTATTTATCAAATACTTTCTGATCACTGTCACAACTGTAATTATCTTGCAATCTGCTGGCATTAATCTCAGCTCTCTGGCTGTAATCGCTGGAGTAGTTGGGTTAGGTGTTGGGTTTGGACTACAAAACCTTGCTAGTAACTTTATCAGTGGGTTAGTTCTGCTTTTTGAACAAACTCTCAAAGTTGGAGATTATATAGAAGTTGGAGAACTTAAAGGTACTATCGAAAAGATTTCGATTCGTTCTACAATTCTCCGCACTGAAGATGCTCTATATGTAATTGTTCCCAATCAACGATTCATTGAGAACAATACGATCAACTGGAGCTACGAAGGGCATACTTGCCGTATTCATATTCCAGTGAGTGTGGCTTATGACACTGATCTTTTAGTTTTGACCGAAGCCCTATTGACAGCCGCTCGCCATGAACCTCGCGTGCTATCAAACCCAGCCCCCGAAGTTTGGTTTCAGTCTTTTGGAAGAGATGCCCTTGAATTTGATTTACTAGTTTGGATTAGTGACCCTGATGCGAATGAACCAATTCGTAGTTCGATTAATTTTCGGATCGCCTATGAGTTTAGAGAAAGAAACATTAGAATTCCCTTCCCTACTAGAGAAATAATCATCCATAATCCTGAAATGACTCAGCAGATTTTCCATTCCCCAAATCTAAAACCTGCGCCATCTTCAGCAATTAAAAATATTCCCACAGATGAGCCTATCAATATAGCTGGCTCTACAGATAACGCTGAAATCACTACCCAAAGCTTACGAGACTTGCTAAGAAAGACTTCTTATTTTGAAAGATGTACGGAAATAGAACTGTTTGCTCTAATTGCTAGGGGCTATCGTAAATACTTTGATATTGGAGAAGTTATCTGTAGAGAAAATGATCCTAGTGAAGAGTTCTACATTATCCTTTTTGGGGCAGTTGAGGTAATTTCTGAAAAGAATAATCAAGCGATCGCGACATTAATTGCTGGAGACTTTTTTGGTGAAATCTCGCTATTAACGGGAACTCCTCGCACTGCTACGGTCAGAGCTTTGGCAGCAAACACGATTTTATTTGTGGTGGAGCGTCAGCAGTTACAAAAGCTGTTGACCGAACATCGCGAACTGGGCGAACAAATTGCCTTGAAGCTATCAGAGCGGCAACAGGTTTTGATCAGTCTAGGGTTATTAAATGAGGAGGAACTTCAGCGATCGCAATATGCAGCTTTAACTTGGGTGAGAGATCGTCTCAATAGTATATTTGGAATTAATCTTGGGAGTATCTAATCATCTACTCGAAGCCCTAGCAGAGTGGCGGCGCATCGCGCCGCTACTCTGCTAAGGAGCTATTGCGGTAAAAATGTTGGGGATATCACGCGAAAAGGTTCAGCACCAAGAGTCTTGGGGTCTATGCGCCAAGTATCAGCTTTAGCGCTATACTCAGCGACCTTTTGATTGAGACGGTTGCTAAGCATGACATTAAAATCTTGTTTTTGGGCTTCGTTGCCTAACTTAAACAGAAAACTAAATCTCTGTAAGTAGTCGGCAGATGTCCATCTACTCGTATTGATAGTGACTATAGCTCGCCTAGCCTCAGCGTCAATAACAATATTTTCTACCCAACCTTCATTTAGTCTTTGTGTCATCCACCACAAACTTGGTTGAACTGGCTGCTGCGGGATAGTAATGGTTTCTGCGATCGCCACATTGTGTTGGGATAAATTTATAGCGATCGCTTCTAGAGAAATTAGTGAACTAGCTAATATCAAATACTTAAAACCATTAGCCATTTTGATAACTCCAGTAATGCTTAGTAGTACATTCTATAGCTTGTCGATGAGTTGTGGCACTCTGCGACGCAAACTAAAAGTTCCGCCCGCTACGCGGGCGGAACTTTTAGTTTGCGGAGTTACTTAATACAGCGCTTTGCACTTAGTTAGAACCCAAATAAATTTGAGGAAGCGGCGCTCCGCGCCGCTTCCTCAAATTTATTTGGGCTACTCAAAGCATCAATAGAATGTACTATTTTAGAGGTTTTCAAAAATTTCTCTGCGCTGTAGCAATACAAAGCTTGCTTAGGATATAAACCCAGAAGATGATTAGCGGCGCTCCGCGCCGCTAATCATCTTCTGGGTTTTGAAGCTGTAACCTCATTTATCAATTTTATGAAGTCTAATCAATTAGAAGAGCAGGTAATTTTAGTAGATACGAGCGATCGCCAAATCGGCGTTGCTGAAAAACTACAGGCTCATCAGCTAGGGCAACTACACCGAGCCTTTTCAATTTTTATTCTTAACTCACAGGGACAGCTCTTATTACAAAAAAGAGCTAAACATAAATACCATTCGGGTGGGCTTTGGACAAATACCTGTTGTAGCCATCCGCGCCCTGAAGAAACTCTATTAGATGCCGCCCATCGCCGCCTCCAAGAAGAAATGGGGATGACCTGTGAATTGCGAGAATTATTCAGTTTTGTCTATTTTGCTAAGCTCGATCACGGCTTAACTGAACATGAATTTGACCATGTATTCGTTGGCTTTAGCGATCGCCCACCGATTCTCAATCCAGAGGAAGCCGAAGATTGGCAGTGGATTGCTCTACAAAAACTTCAAGACGATATTAGTAATAATCCCGACGCTTATACCTATTGGCTACGCGACTGCTGCGATCGCTTTGTAGAGCAGATGGCAAATTTCAGCACCTTAAGCTCTGGGGGTTAACACCAGATTTAATTGCCGTCAAAACCCCGATCACTTCCCAATAATTGTTAACCGTAATTCCTTGTAAACCAAGCATTTCAGGGGTAACATTGAGCGCTGTTTGATTCTCTTTCACAAAAACAGTTTGCACATGGGGCAAAGCATTGAGGGCAAGTAAACCAGCACCGCCGCAAGCACTGTAAGGGGTAACGATCGCGTCAATGTCATTGGCGGTAATGTCGTGGTGCTTTAGTAAATGGCGATCGCGAATAATCTGCGGAGCACGACTCAAGCCGACTAAAACGCAAGGCAAAAACGTGTAACCCAACTCTTCAGCCGCTGCGCGAGGGGCGACAGTGGCATCTAGGGGCAAAGGTTGTAGTGCAGGGGCATGGGCACAAGGAATGCCAAATTCACGGACGATCGCATGGCTGATCACCGCTTCAGCTCCTGCGAGAGCATCGACACCCTTCCCTTGGCGGTAGTTTTGCAAAGCTTCGCGATCGCAGTCATCAGGAAATCTCGCCACTACCGCAATTGCCTGTACCTGCGAAACCTTAATTAACTTTTCAGCAGCGCGTAACAAACTATCAATATTTGCAATTGTCCCCCATGTCGCGCCCGAATCTCCCGACCGCAGTTCCACTCCTAGAGCACTATCTGTAACTAGAACATCAGTAATATTTAAACCTAAAGTTGCCTGTGCCGCCGCGATCGCCTGACGGTGACGCAATTCCAAATCTGGCTCCATACCGCGATCGAGAATTACGCCAATCCGATTAGATCGCACAGGTCGCAAGCCCCAATCTCCTCTTGCCATGCGGTCAAGGGCATAGCCTTCGGTATATAAAACATTAGGCATTGACCAATATAAACTCGCGCCGTTTAAAACATTGGGATGCGTAACTACATTGTCAGCAATGGAGGCGATCGCCCTTGCCACAGGCAGGGCATCTCCCGCATAGCCACCAATGGCGGCGTTGACTCCCGTAGGGACTAATAGCAGTACATTAAAAGATTGAGTCAAGGATTTGAAATTCAACGACATCTGAAATATTTAGTAACTGATAAACCAAGGAGTTTTGTCAGTAATGATAACAATGAACATCCGAAATAAACTCACCTCAATAACTCAAAAAACGAAATCACTATTGACAGCCATACCAGTATTTGCTATTCTAGTATCGTAAAATGTAAATCGGCGGAAATAATCAATGACTAAGGCAAAAAGAAATCTTTTTATCACGGACAAAGGTTTGAAAATTTTGGGAGGATTTTTAAGAAGTAAAAGACAATCACTGCCTCAAGAAATGAGACTAGAAGACCTCAGAAGTAAAATTATTGAGGAGACTGGCTACACAGAGTGTTCTGTAAGCACCTTATCCAAGCTTGAGGTTGGACATATGAAAATCAATCCAGACCTGTTAGCAGCAATTTCTGTCGCCATGCCAATTTCTCATCCATTTGAAGATCGAGCTTACTCAGATTGGGAATTACAAGAAATTGCTAGAGAAAATCTAGACCCATACATTGGACTTCATCCCAAACATATTGACTGGCTTGTAGAGTATAGGGCAAAAATTAGTAATTAACCTTATAAGCGTTAGACAATTGTAGACTGAAAGCCTTTAAATTCACATTTATCAAGTTTCATTATATAATAACTGCGAATTGGTTATACAATTAGATTCTGCATTCTTTCAAAAAAATCTAAATAATATAAATAAGTCCTAACTAAGTTGATAAAAATCTAGTAGGACAAAAAGACCTTAATTAGGACAACTATTATGCTGCTGGATACATCAGGTTTACTATGCTTCTTGCATAAAAATGAGCCAAAACATCTAACAGCAGTTAATCTAATTGCTGAGACGAAGGGTGTTTTTTTAACGCATAACTATGTTTTGGCTGAGTTAATAGCTTTATCTTTGGTGCGAGGATTCCCGCAAGCTAGACTTCTTCCTTATATGTTAGAAATGCTCAATAATCCTAAAATCAAAATTGTCTGGGTGGATGAACATCTGCATCAAGAAGCTATAGAACTGCTGCTATCAAGACAAGACAAAACATATTCTCTATGTGATGCAGTTAGTTTTGTGCTGATGCGTAAGTATGAGTTAAGCATGGCTTTGACTACTGATAAACATTTTGAGCAAGAAGGATTCATTCGTCTATTGACACCTGAAACTTAGATTCAAAGCTAAAAATCATTAGCGTATGCTTTTGCCAGATCGGCATCAATACTTTCGTTATCTACACCAGTGGCATAACCCAAATTTATAACCCCTGCATAGCTGAGTAATCGCTGACGAGCTTCTTGTTCAACCATATTCGATAGATTAGGTTTACTTAAAATCCCGTATCTATCATTAATTTGAGTAGTCAGTAACTCTGATACCGATAGACTAACCGCATTTGCTTGGTGTTGTAAATTCTGATAAGTCTCATCACTTATTTCTAATATTAATTTCTGACTCATAGGATCACCTAAACATTCGGATTTTGTTGATTATAACTTTTCTTCTTGAAATTCAAAAACATGAAAATCTATGATCCTAAATAAGCTTCTAAAACTTTAGGATTACTTTGAACTTCGGCGGGAGAACCATCGGCGAGATTGTGACCTTCAGATAGAACCCAAACGCGATCGCATAGGGACATAATCACATCCATATTGTGTTCAATAATCAAAAAGCTCAAGCCTTCTTGATTCCATTTGTGGATATATTGGCAAATCTCTTCAATCAAGGTAGGGTTAACCCCCGCCGCAGGTTCATCTAGCAAAATTAGTTTTGGGTCGGTCATTAAGGCGCGGGCGATCTCTAATAATTTCCGCTGTCCACCTGAAAGACAACCTGCGTAATCATCCACCATTCTGATCAAACCCACAGATTCCAGAATATGTCTTGCCTTTTCCCGATTTTCTTTTTCTTGAATGGCAATCTTTTCACCTTGAAACCAAGTATTCCAAAATTTTTCACCGACTTGGTTTTGGGCAGCAAGTAGCATATTTTCGAGGACGGTCAGCCGAGAGAGGACTCGAGGCACTTGAAAAGTGCGAATCATGCCCAGCTTCGCGATCGCGTGGGGTGGTTTACCTTGAATTGGCATTCCGTTAAATTGGACAGTGCCTTGGTCGGGCTTTAAAAAATTGGAAAGCAATCCAAAAAATGTGGTTTTTCCTGCTCCATTTGGACCAATTAAACCTGTGATGCTGCCTGTTGGCACTTCAATTCTGGCGCTGCTGACCGCATGAATACCACCAAAGGATTTAGAAATATTTTCAGCTTTAAGAATCGGAGCGATCGACATAAATTTGGAAAGGGTAAAGTTGCTGTAAGAAAGATTTTGAGAGGCTGGCTTCGCCAGCCTCTCAAAATCTTTCTTGGGTTTTCAGAAAGCGCCTAGATACTTATTGCATAATATATCAACAATAAATCACTTGTGAGAAAAGTTGGCTTCGACTTAATTTGATGGCTTCGACTTAATTTGGTGGCTGAGCGAAGTCGAAGCCATCAAATTAAGTCGAAGTGCTGGGGACAAATCATGACAGACAAAACACCGCGTATTAAGATTTCTGCGGAAGGGAGGGAGTATGTATTTGAGCGCAATGGCTATCAATGCCAAAGCTGCCATGTAATTGACCCAACTGCAAAAACCTTGCACGTCGATCATATTATTCCTCTCGCTCAGGGAGGAACTAATGATTTCAGCAATTTCCAAACTCTTTGTGCCAAATGTAATCGTCAGAAGAGTGCAAAAATTGATCCGCGTTTTAAAAGACTTTATAGTGATTAAGACTGCACCGTTTTTTGGTGAAGCGGCAAAGCCGCACCACCAAAATCTATCCGTACTACAAGTAAATGACCCAAGAATCTGAATTTTATGATTTGGGCTTGAACAAAGCCAAGGAAGGCGATCGCTATGGCGCTGTGCAGTTATTTAGCTGTGCGATCGCGGCGAATCCTGAATTTGTTGATGCTTACTATCAACGGGGTTTGGTTTTATATGATTTGGGCGATCGCCAAGGCGCGATCGCCGACTATAACCAAGCGCTCAAGATTAATCCCCAAGCTTTTGATCTATACATTGCGAGGAGTATGGTTTTACTCTCCAGTGACATTACTGCCGCCCATGCTGACATTTCTCAAGCTTTATCAATCAATCCGCGATCGGCGATCGCCCATCAGTTACTGGGTTTAGTCTATAAGCAACAAAATCAATTTGAAAAAGCGATCGCCACCTATAAAAAAGCAGCAAGCTTATTTTTAGAAATGCGTGACGAAAATAATTGCCGCCGATGTATCGCCAGTTATCAACAATTAGAGGCACTATTGCCACCATCAATGGTTGATATATTTGTAAATGTGCAGCAAAAAATTGATCGGGGTGACTATACCAATGCCTTGATCGATCTAAATTGGCTATTACAAATCGAACCGCAAAATGTTAAGGCTTTCTGCTTGCGAGGTCTAACCCTTGGTAAATTAGGGGATTCTCAAGGGGCTATTAAAGATCTGAATCAAGCTTCATTTTTGGAACCACAAAACCCAGAAGTGAAAATTAGCAGGGGTAAAATTCGATCAGAAATTGGGGACTCTCAGGGAGCGATCGCTGATTTTAATGATTTAATCCGCGAGTATCCTCGCAATGGGGAAATATACACAAGCCGCGCCAAGGCTTATCTAAAACTTAAAGATTATCGTGCTGCTATTGAAGATTTTTCGCGATCTCTAGCCCTAGCTGAACATCCTCAAATTTATTGCGATCGCGCCGAAGCAAGGTACGACTTTGGCGATCTGCAAGGGGCGATTGACGATTATCAAAAAGCTGCCAATATTTGGTTTACTCAATCAGCTACGGAGCGATATCGCTATGCCATTGATCGCGTTAATCTATGGCAATCAGAACTAGAAAAACAGACAAAAGAACAAAAACGACAGCAAGTAAATGCAGCCGCAACAGTAGATCTGATGCAAATGCCTAGCATGGAATTACAACAACGCTTGTTAGGACTAGTTGGCGGCAATATGGCGATCGCCCAACGTTTGATCGATATTGCCAAGCAAGATCATCCCAATATGCCTGAAGTTTGGTATTGGCAAAAAGTGGTATTTGATTTAGAAAGCGATCGGCAATAAAAATAATTTCAGAAGATGGCGAAGCCATCTTCTGAAAAGTTAAACGAGTAAGCCAATAGAAACCTTATGTCTAATTTAGAAAAAAATTTAATAGAAGAATTAACTCAAGTTATCGAACTACTACGAAAGCGATCACGATTATCAATCCTAGGTGGCTGGCAAAGACAGAATAATCAAGGAGAGTGGCAAACCCTTGAAGTTGTTAACTCCAAGCGCAATCAACCGATAGTAGCCTTTGAGCAAAGCGCAGAAAATATTCATCTAAGGCAAATCTGGCAAGTTCCCGAATCCTATGCGGGATTGCCAGTTATTGACTCAATAGTTCGACTTAATCTGATTTGGTGGGCGGATATTTGTGAAGTATGGATAAACGGAATTAAAGTCCAAGAAGGGGATTTATTTGATCAAAAGTGTCGCATTATTTTGCCTATGCATCAAAATGCTTTGGGCAAAGCCCAAAGCATTTTGATGGAGATCAAATTAAATAGTCCTAAACATGATATTGGTGCTGTGCAGCTTGCGGAAATAGTCTTTGATCATATTAATCAACCCTGCGATCCTGAGCAATTTAGTACAGAGCTAGAAATTCTCCAAACCTATATCCCGATTTTTAATGCTCAAAACATAGATATTCAACCTATCCAAACAGCAGCTTCTCAAATTCAAATACTACTTACAAAATCAGAATCTACACCATCTTTTTTCTCAACCCTAGCCGAAATTCGGCAGTCACTCTTACATTATGGTGAATTCCTAAAACAGCGCCAGATCTACATTCTCGGCAACTCTCACATCGATGTGGCTTGGCTATGGGCGATCGCAGAAACTAAAAAGGCGATGTCTCGAACTTTTAGATCAGCATTGAATTTACAAAAGAAATATCCAGAATTAATATTCAATCAAAGTACCGCAGTTTCCTATCAATGGATGGAACAAGAAGAATCTGAACTATTTGCTCAAATCCAAATGGCTGTCGCCGATGGGAAATGGGAATTAATTGGTGGAACTTGGGTGGAGCCAGATGGGAACCTGCCTAGTGGCGAATCATTAATTCGCCAAATTCTCTATGGTCAAGAGTACTTTCAGCAAAAATTTGGTCGTCAGGTCAAAGTTGCATGGTTGCCTGACACCTTTGGCTTTCATTGGCAAATGCCCCAAATATTCTTAAAAAGTGGGTTTGAAGCCTTTGTCACTCAAAAGTTATTGTGGAATGACACTAACAAATTTCCGCACCAAATTTTTTGGTGGGAAGGTGTCGATGGGAGTCGTATCTTTACTTACTTTAGTAATGAGATCGGGCAGGGCTTAGAACCTAGTGCGATCGCAAAATATCTAGCTAAACAGGAAGAGAAACACAATATTAAAGAAACATTATGGCTCTATGGAGTCGGTGATCATGGTGGAGGGCCCACAGCCGATATGCTGGATATGGGACGCAAATGGGCAAAATCAGAATTATTCTTTAAGATGGAACCTAGCACTTTAGAAAGCTTCCTAATCAATTTAAAAAGGAAACAAGATTTTGACAGCACGGCGCAGCCTCTACCCATTTGGCGAGACGAACTTTATCTAGAATTTCATCGAGGCACATTTACTACTAAGGCTGACCAAAAACGACAAAATCGTCAACTGGAAGTTCTCTTAGGCAATGCTGAAAAATATAGCGCGATCGCATCCCTAGTCGCAAATATTCCCTATCCTCAAAAGCAATTAGAATCAGCATGGCAGGGACTATTACTCAATCAATTTCATGACATTTTAACTGGCACATCAATTCCTGAAGTATTTGTCGATTCCAATCACACTTGGGCAGAAGTGAGAGAAATTTGCGATCGCTTACTTAACGTCGAAACCGATGAAAGTAACAAACTCCAAGCTTGGAATTTTTTAAATTGGGAGCGATCGCAGTTAGTTGAACTAGCAGATAATTCGCTATGTTGGCTAGAAAATGTCCCTAGCTTCGGATTTGTAGAAATCACTCCCACAGTTACTCAATGTAAAGAACCTGTATCGATTACGTCTGATCAGAATAACTACTATCTTGACAACAAATTTTTGCGAGTGGAAATCAGTCGAGACTCTGGAGCGATCGCGCAAATATTTGATAAGCGATCGCAGCAGAAAATCATGGGTTCGGCAAGCGAATTACAGTTCTTTGAAGACAAAGGGCAATATTGGGATGCATGGAATATTGACCCAGATTACGAAACTAAGCAATTAGAATCCACAACTTTAGAATCAATCACGATTAGAGAAGATTTAGGTTTAAGATCTTCGCTAGTTGTTGTCAGCAGATTTCGTAACTCTACATTCACACAGGAGATTCAACTAAATGCCTTTGAAGCATTTGTTACCATCAAAAACTGGGTAAATTGGCAAGAAGATTACACTTTAGTTAAGGTCGCTTTCCCCATAAATTGGCGATCGCCTTTTGCCACCTACGAGATTCCAATGGGAACAATTCAACGCAGCACTCTTGCTGAAACTCCAGAAGCTAAGGCTAAGTGGGAAGTCCCAGCTCAATATTGGGCAGATATAGCATCAGATCAGATTGGCATGGCAGTTCTCAATGATAGTAAATATGGCTATGATGCCAAACCCGATTGCTTGAGGTTGACCTTACTGCGTAGTCCTCACTGGCCTGCCCCAAGTAGCGATCGCGGATTTCATGAATTTACCTATCGTCTAGTTCCCCATCAAGGAGATTGGCGCAAAGCGAATATTGTGCAACTGGCTCAAGAATTAAACAATCCTCTGGCTTTAAAAAGATCACTGATTCCCGCACTTGTAAAGTCAGGAATCCAAGAAAGCCAGAGTTTGCTTCAAGTATCTGCTTCTAATGTTATTATTTCTGCCTTCAAGCGATCGCAGGACGGTGCAGGATGGGTCATGCGTTTTTATGAAGCCTATGGACAGGAAACTGAAGTAATTTTTAAAATCTGCGCTGATATCTTGACAATTAAATCCGTCTGCGAATGCAATCTTTTAGAAATCTCAGAAAATTTGCTCCAAGTAGCTACTAATTCATTTGTCTCAGCATTTCAGCCATACGAAATTAAGACTTTCTACATAACAGCTCTTGGTGCTTAATCAAAATTCAAGAAGTGAGTTGTGGCTACTCACTTCTCGGTTTTTGATTAAGTTCCAAGCATAAGTGACTCCAACTATAGTAATTTTAAATCTTGAGAAGAGGCTTCGACTTCGCTCAGCCAACATATACTGCTGGTTGAGCGAAGCGATGCACTGAGCTTGTCGAAGCCCTAACTCTTATTTGAAACAGCTACGTAACCCAAAGTGCATCTGTATTGTGCAGATAATCTTGAGTGTTTGCTTCACAAGCCTTTGTATTAGCATATACAGAAACTTCCCTGATCCTAACTTTAAATGAAGGCAATATTTTGTATACAGTATACATAATTTTCATATTTTAGCAGGGCAATAATGCTTCATACTTTTCGGAAACAAATACGCAAGATTTCTATGATTGCTGCAACCGTAGCAATGCTTGCGGCTTGTAACTCAGCTCCCTCTACACCCACGGGAGAGAATACTTCAGCTCCATCAGCTACCACCGCATCTTCACCATCTGCTAGCGCCGATAAGAAAGACAAACAAAATATTCGCGTTCAGTTACCTTTTCTAAAGCAAAGTTTAGATGCGCCTTTGATTTGGGCGATTGAAAAAGGTTACTTTGCAGAGGAAGGGCTAAATGTTGAGTATGAGCGCGGCTTTGGCAACGCAGACACGATTAGCAAGCTTGGTACTGGTAAGTACGATATCGGCTTTAGCGATATATACAACGCAATGGAATTCAATGATAAGAATCCTAATGAAAAAATCATTGCTGTTGCCATGTATCAGAACAAGGCTCCATTCTCAATCGTTACTTTTAAAGACAAAGGGATTAAGACACCTGCCGATCTAGTTGGTAAAAAGCTGGGCGCTCCTGCGGGTGACGGCCCACGCAAACTCTTTCCTCTCTTTGCGAAGGAGATAAAAATTGCGCCAGACTCAGTTACTTGGGAAACAATGGAACCCAAATTGAGAGAGACATTCTTGTTGCAAGGAAAAGTCGATGCAGTCAGTGGTTTCTACACCTCAGTGATTCCTTCACTTGTCAAGGGTGGCAAGACAATGGATGACATTCAAATATTCTTCTACGATGAATATGGGCTGGACTTCTACGGCAATGGCATTCTTGTGAAGTCTTCCTTCGCAGAGAAAAACCCTGAAGCGATCAAGTCTTTCCTTAAAGCTTATTTTCGAGGAATGCAAGAAGTTGTCAAAGACCCTGAAGCCGCTCTTGATCTAGTTGTTGCTACCGATCAAAGTAAGCTAATGGATCGTGAAGCCGAAAAACTACGCCTTAAATTGGCGATCGAACGGATGTACGTGACTCCTGAGTTAGAAGCAGCAGGATTTGGCGGTGTGGATATGAAACGTTTTGAAAAGAGCGTTGCCCAAACCGTAGAAGGATTTAAGTTAAATCCCGTCACTGCGGCTGACTTGTTCACTGACAAGTTTTTACCCCCCAAAGAGCAGCGCTTAGTTCCTCCAGCTAGCGAACGCAAGCAACTCCCCTAAACCTTTCAACCCATCCAACAAAAATGTTGCAATCTCCAACTTCTGACTCATCAGAGACTGCTATTCAGCCAGCACCACTGCTAGAGTTTGATCATATTGGCTTAGAGTATCCCTTTGGGGAATCGATGCGGACGATTATTCAGGAAATTAGTCTCAACATTAAACCAGGAGAGTTCGTTTCATTCGTGGGTCCCAGTGGATGCGGTAAAACTTCAATCCTGAGGATGGTCTCAGGATTAAGCCCCACCAAGATCGGCGAATTGAGATGTCATGGTCAGCCTGTGACTAAGCCTCTCAAAAATGTGGGAATTGCTTTCCAAAACCCTGTTTTGCTACCTTGGCGACGCACAATTGACAATGTGCTACTTCCACTTGAAGTGGTGCATCCGTACAAGCGCGATTTCAAAAAAAATCATCAGAAATATCTGGAGATGGCGCAAAAGCTACTCCAAGCAGTCGGACTTAAAGACTTCCAGCAACAGTTTCCTTGGCAGCTATCGGGTGGAATGCGGCAAAGAGCCTCTCTATGCCGATCGCTAATTCACCAGCCAGAGATTTTGCTATTGGACGAGCCTTTTGGTGCTTTGGATGCCTTTACTCGCGAAGAAATGTGGGTAATGCTTCAGAATCTATGGATGGAAGCTCAATGCGTGGGCATCTTAATTACCCATGACTTGCGAGAAGCCGTATTCCTATCTGATACCGTCTATGTTATGAGTCCTCGTCCCAGCGAGATTGCCTTCATGCAGAAGATCGATTTACCACGTCCAAGAACTCTTGAAATGTGTCTGAGCGATGAATTTGGTCATCTTGCCGCTGAGTTGCGCCGCCACATTCATAAAAATTAGCACCAAAACTTCGAGCCATCCGCTAAACGGGTGGCTCGAAGTTTCTCAAACGAGCTACCAGAATAATTTTGAGAGCGTTGCTTTGCAGCGCTTTCAAAATTAAGGGTGAGAAATTAGTTTTTACTTCATACTTCGTGAGGAATTTATATGCAGGGAACTGTTGAAAGTGCACGGCGAGCGCCTAAAAAGTTTAACTTTGATGCTTTTTTACAGACAAAATTAGCGACGATCCTGATGCCCACGATCGCGACTATTTTGTTATTTATCCTATGGGAAGTAGCGGTATGGGCTTTTAAAATTCAGCCTTTTAACCTGCCAGCTCCTTCTAAGATCCTAGAAGCGGCTATTAAGTTTGCGCCACAACTTACGGAAAATTCTTTGCGAACTGTTTGGACAACATTTGCAGGATTTGCGATCGCTAGTGTGGTCGGTGTCGTTTTAGGCTTTTTAATTGGCTATTCGAGAGTGATATATCTCACTTTCTATCCATTGCTAGTTGCTTTCAATACGATCCCCAAGTCAGCATTGGTTCCACTTCTAGCCGTTTGGTTTGGCGCAAATGCCATACCTGCGATCGTTACAGCTTTTTTACTAGCATTTTTCCCCATTGCGGTGAACGTCGCCTTGGGATTAGAAACAATTGAGCCAGAGATGAAAGATGTATTGCACGCATTGGGTGCGTCAAACTTTGAGATTTTCTTGAAGGTAGGCTGGCCCCATACATTGCCCTATGTCTTTGCTTCGCTCAAGATTGCCGTTTCCTTTTCTTTCATTGGTGCGGTTATTGCCGAGTCGATCGCCTCTAATGCAGGATTAGGCTATTTAATCGTACAAGCAGCTTCTGACTTTAATGTACCCCTAGCTTTTGCCGCTTTAATAGCCCTAGCTGTGCTTGGTGTCATTCTTTACTCGATGTTTGTCGTGATTGAGAAAAAAGTTATCTATTGGGCTAGGTAATCTAAACCTAATTAAATTAAAAAGCCTGAGTCGTGCGATTCGTAGACGACTCAGGCTTTTACTTTTTTCGGCGCAGTCAACAACTAGAATTAGTCACTTCTTTAAAAAAGCTCTATTTTTTAAATATCTTCTGCCTACAAAGTAACTAGCAATCAGCATAAATCCAGCAGAACCCTCAAATTCAAATGGTACTGGTTGGGTGTTAAAGCGGATGTCATCAATACCAAATCGCTCTAATCCAGCACTTGGTCTATTTACTGTAAATGTAGCTTGGCTGATGACTGGTAAATCATTGTCTGATTGAACTCCAAAAAATCTTGCATTACGGGAGTTATTATTTACCGCAGCAGATGCATTGTCAATCACGGTAATTCCAGAGCTGATCGTTAGTGAATTCGATAAAGAGTCAAGAAATGTGAAAGTGGCTGTATTCGCGCCCGCAGGGGTATTACCGAAGTCAGTAATTATAAAACCAAATTGAGAAACTGGTGCAGCGAAAGTAAAAGTAAAAGTGTTGCCATTTGCAGGATCTAATCGGATGAAACTTCCAGAGTTGTAAGATGCAGTAGTTCCAAATCCAACTGCAGCAGTAGAGGTAGTATTGGTCACACCGTTAAGTGCCCCACCCCCGCCACCTGTAATCGTTGCATTAGTACTAAAGGTAATTCCGTTTACAGTTGTTAAAGTGCCGCCTGTAAAAATAGCTCCAGACCCAGTACTGGCTGTCTCAAAATCTATTGTGTTAGTACTAGTCGCAGCAATAAATGCGTTTAGGCTATTTTTTGCATTCGTTGTTGTTGGGATAGCACTGAGAGTTGCATTATTATCAGTAGATGTAAAAACAGTAAGTGTCTGCCCTAATGCGCTAGCACAGAATGAAAGAGTTGAGAAACCTAGCCATAAACCTAACCAATAAATACGGTTTCTTATCATGAGCTTGACCTAGATTCTCTTCTAAATAATCATTAACAATAATTTACGATGATACTTTAAATAAAACAATAAAAAATTTTGCAAGTAATTGCTGATAGATACCTAAATTTGGTGATTACGCAGGTTTCTGAAAGCGGATTATCCAGAGGCTGTGAGAGGTTTTGACCTCGCTCAGCCAGCTTATATTGACGGCTGAGCGAAGCCTTAGCACTGCTTTGCTCAAAAATGATTTAGGGATAATATATTATGAAAAATAAACAAAATGTAACAATACGCCCAAACTTAAAGTATATGCGCTAGTATCTTACTCGTAAGGTAAAAGTAGTTATCGGTTGTAGCAATTGTTTTCTGTACTGACAGTTTTTTTCTGTTCCATCGTGACAAGCTTCTCTCCGACATCTCTATCTCTACACAATCATTGACTCCTTGGAGAAAGCATAATGTCTATTTACGTCGGTAACTTGTCCTATGAAGTTACTCAAGATCATTTGAAGCCCGTTTTTGAAGATTACGGCAAGGTTACCCGTGTTCACTTCCCCACAGATCGTGAAACTGGTCGCGCTCGTGGTTTCGCATTTGTGGAAATGAGCAAGGATGATGAAGAAGATGCCGCCATCACTGCACTTGATGGTGCTGAGTGGATGGGTCGTGTTCTTAAGGTTAACAAGGCTAAGCCTCGTGAAAACAACGATTCCTTTGGCGGTGGTAACAGAGGCGGCGGCGGTGGTCGCGGCGGTTACAACAAGTCTGGTGGCGGCGGCGGTCGTTACTAAGGATTAAAGAAAGAGGATGCAGCGCATAGCGCTGCATCCTCTTTTTTATTGCAAAATAAGAGTGTGTAGTCCCAAAACCCAAGAACTAACAGTGCGGCGCTTCGCGCCGCACTGTTAGTTCCAAATAAAGAAATGGCTACGCCATTTCTTTATTTGGAAAACCATACTAGGTTTGGTTTTCAATTCCCAAAAGTGTGACTACACTTTTGGGAATTAGTATAATTCTTGAGTAGGCTTTGACTGGCGAATTATGTAGTAGGTTTTGCATGGATTTATTGCAACCATTAGGAATTGTGGTTCAAGGCTCCCTCAGTGATGGGTTAGAGGTGAGACTTAATGGCGAGATATCAGTGGAAGATATGCGCGTTGGTAAGTTTTTAGTAGTACATGGCAGGCATACTAAATTTTTCTGTATTCTCACGGATGTGACCCTTGGCACTGCTAGCCCTCGCATCCTGATGAATCCGCCTGATCCTGAGAATACTTTTCTGACAGAAATTTTGGCTGGCACGGGTACGTTTGGAACGATTAATCTAACACCCATGTTGATGTTTGTGCCTGCGAATCCCTTTGATTTGTTGACGCAAAGAGTAGTGCCTAAAGGGGGCGATCGCATTAAAAAGACTAAGCGCAAAAAAAATACTGAATTTGCGATCGCTGAGGAAGCAAATGATTTTCAACTATTGCCAGTCAAAACTATTCCCAGTCACTTTTCCCAAGTATTTGATGCAACGGAACGAGATTTTCGGATTGTGTTTGGGTGGGAAGACGATCCCCATAAACGGAACTTTGCGATCGGGCAACCCATTGATATGCCCGTACCAATTTGTCTGGATCTAGATCGCTTTGTCGAACGCAGTAATGGCGTATTTGGTAAATCGGGAACTGGTAAATCATTTTTAACAAGGCTGTTGCTTTCAGGGATTATTCGTAAGCAAGCCGCCGTAAATTTAATTTTTGATATGCATTCAGAATATGGGTGGGAAGCTGCCACGGAAGGGAAAAGATTTAGTACAGTTAAAGGCTTGCGTCAACTCTTTCCCGCACAGGTGCAGATTTACACCCTTGATCCTGACTCGACTAAGCGCCGAGGTGTGCGTGATGCTCAGGAGCTCTACATTAGTTATGACCAAATTGATGTCGAAGATTTGATGCTCATTCGTGAAGAGTTAAATCTTTCGGAGGCGAGTCTAGAGAATGCCATTATTTTGCGAAATGAATTTGGTAAGGCTTGGATTTCAAGACTGCTAGCAATGACTAACTCAGAGATTCAAGAGTTTTGTGAGCAGAAGATGGGTAGTAAGTCTTCAATTATGGCTCTTCAGCGTAAACTGACGCGCCTTGATGATCTCAAATATCTACGTCAAACCTGCCCTGAAGACTACATTAAACGCATCTTAGATTTGATTGCCGCAGGTAAACATATTGTGATTGAGTTCGGTTCTCAATCCAATCTGCTCTCCTATATGCTTGCCACTAATATCATCACAAGGCGAATCCATCATTCCTACGTGCAGCAAGCAGAGCGGTTTTTACAAACTAAAAATATTTGCGATCGCCCACAGCAGCTAACTATTACTATCGAAGAAGCGCACCGATTTCTGGCTCCCAATACGGCTAGACAGACTATTTTTGGAACGATCGCCCGTGAAATGCGAAAGTATTTTGTAACTTTACTAATTGTGGATCAACGTCCTTCAGGAATTGATAACGAAGTCATGTCTCAAATTGGGACGCGAATTACCGCCTTGTTAAATGATGAAAAGGACATTGATGCGATCTTTACGGGTGTTGCTGGCAGTGGCAATTTGAGAACAATTTTGTCAAAGTTAGACTCGAAACAACAAGCCCTAGTTCTTGGTCATGCCTTGCCGATGCCTGTAGTGGTTCAGACTCGCCCCTATGATGAGACTTTTTATCGAGAGATTGGCGAGGTGCCTTGGGAAGAAATTTCCACGCCAGAAGTGTTACGAGTTGCTGAAGAAGCAAAGGCTGACCTAGGCTTTTAAATTACAGCGCTTTGCGCTTAAGCCCAAAAAGGATGAGGCGGCGCTTAGCGCCGCCTCATCCTTTTTGGGCTTAGAATAGATTGCCTAAACTAGAATCAAAATATGCAGGATACTGCCGTTTACTTCTGTGCCTTTTGTGGAGAGCCAAATACGGTATTTATTGACCTCAGTGCTGGCTCCTATCAATCCTATGTGGAAGACTGTCAAGTTTGCTGTCAGCCCAATGTACTGTATGTCCAGATTGACGAGGATACTTTAGATATCGAAATCAGTAGTGAACCCGAAAGCTAAATAGAATTATTTATTTTGATAAAGATCCATAATTTCTCGCAAAAAATTGAGGCATTGTTTGCCAGTCATAGAGATCGGAGAAAAGGTGGATGAGCTTGAATATTTCAGGATTATATTGCGAATTTCGGGATGGTTGTCAATTTGTACTGCCTTCATTGACCATAGACCAAAATCTCGATGTTCAATCTCCGAAAATTCAATCAATTCAGCGTTAACATGACGTTTATCGCCAAGAATGCGATTATAAGTCTGACTAACTGTGCGACGACTTCCTTCTAAAACTTGCAAGAACATAGAATCTCCAAAGCTGAGCATTCCAGTGATTCCCACGGGCATATTGTTTTTTTCCGACTTTTGCATAATATCAATTAAGTCTGAATAACTGATCCCCGCAACAGCTTGACTGACGTAGATTAAGCGATATAAAGCCATGATTTAGAAGTATAAAAGATAGGGCATTTCTATGGGTTTGTCATCATGCAGTTGCAATAATACGAACGACAACTCACCTATTGAATTATAGCTAGCATCCAGTTGCTTGGATGCAACTTGAATTAACTTGTAAAAACTCAAATAGTGAGAGGTGGCACTTTGTGCCGCCCCTCACTATTTGATGAAATGATTACAGCTATAGCTGTTTCAAATAAGAGTTAGGGCTTCGACGCTTCGACAAGATCAGTGCAGCGCTTCGCTCAGCCAGCAGTATACGCTGGCTGAGCGAAGTCGAAGCCTCTTCTAAATATTTAAAATTGCCATACTATTTGAGTGGGAAAGTGTAAATCGCTGTAGAACAAAATGAGTGGTGGCACAAAGTGTTGTCATTCATATTTTGATGAAAAGATTACAGCTATAAATCAAGTTTTTGAGGGCAAGGTTTGCTTGCTCCCACAAGTTTAATTTTTTAGAAATGTTGAAAAGTGGAACGCATTTCTAATTTATTGATTTGATTATCTTCAGAGTTTTTGTCGATTATTTCACCGATGATCTTGGATGTGGGTAATTGCTGTACAAATTTAGTTGCTATTTGCCAAGGCATACATAGAACCAACTCAAAGTCTTCCCCGCCATATAGCACCCAATCAAAAGCGCGATCGCCTGCTAAAGATTTAATCGCATCAGAGATTGGTAATGCTGACCAGTCAATTTTTACACCGACTTGACTAGCACGGCAGATCTGCGCGATCGCATCGGCGAGTCCATCACTACTATCCATACCCGACAACACTAACTCGCTAGGATGTGCAGGTAAATTTGCCGACTCTTTTATTAGGGTCTGATAAATATTGTCCAAGATCGCGATCGCATCAAATCGGGGGGTAGGACGTTGATGATAGCGTTGTAATTCTTGTCTAAAATCTTTGCTATCTGCAAGATTGGGATATTGCTCAGGATGCAAAAGTAGTTCCAAGCCAGCTTTGGATAGTCCATGGTTTCCTGTAATTACCAACGCATCCCCAATCGTTGCTGTGTGCCTCTGAATGAGTCGATCAATGGGAACCTGCCCAAATGCGGTAACTGATAAAGTTCGGATCGGCGATCGCACTGTGTCGCCTCCCACAAGCTCAGAGCCATAAGTTTGCAAACATTCTTGAAACCCACGATATACCCCCTCGATCCAATCAATTTCAGTGTTTGATGGTAAGCCTATGGACATCACCATTCCCCAAGGTTTTGCGCCCATGGCAGCTAAATCAGAAAGATTAACCGCCGCAGCTCGCCATCCCACATCTTCAGGGCTAGTTGTGCGATCGCTAAAGTGAACTTCATCCACCAACATATCGGTAGTAACTACCATCTGATGATTGATTAGGGTAGAACCCATAGCAGCAGCATCATCGCCCACCACAGGACTACAATATTGCTGCAAGATCTTTAGTAAACCATGTTCACCCAACTGGCTAGCTGTTTTTGGCATATCAATTAATAGCTAAAAGCGCAGCTAAGCCGCGCTTTGAACTCTATTCTTCTAGTAGACTACGCAACATCCAAGCGGTCTTTTCATGGACTTGGAGTCGCTGAGTTAATAAGTCCGCAGTTGGTTCATCACTGGCTTTTTCCGCGATCGGAAAAATAGAACGTGCTGTCCGAGTTACGGCTTCTTGCCCTTCTACCAGTAGCTGAATCATTTCCTTAGCTTTGGGAACTCCTTCTGTCTCAGGAATAGAAGTTAGTTTGGCGTAAGCGGAGTAAGTCGCTGGAGCATATACACCAAGGGAGCGAATCCTCTCAGCAATTAAATCGACTGCCAAGGATAGCTCTGTATACTGAGCCTCAAACATCAAATGTAAAGTGTTAAACATTGGACCTGTGACATTCCAATGAAAGTTGTGAGTCTTGAGGTAAAGGGTATAAGTGTCCGCCAACAAACGAGACAGCCCTTCCGCGATCGCGAGACGGTCTTCTTCGGAAATACCAATGTTGATAGTTCCAGAGATATCTTTGTCTGGAGACTTGTCTTTGCTTTTGCCCATGTAAATTATTTTGATAATTTTTTTAGTATTGTAAAAGCATTTCAGCGTAATTAAAACCCAATATCAAAGGCTATTCCATCCGTTTTACGGGCAGGACAACCTCATATTTCTTAGGTTACTTATGCCTAGCTACTTAGCACTGTCAATGGTGCTCAGGATACAAGACCTAAAAGAATAATGGCGTTTTGAATTAACATCATTGCTCCTTTAGGTTTTGATTTATAAAAGCAGCATAACAAAAAAATAGAGTTGACGGTGGTGGGTTCTTTAGTTTCACCATGATGCTTATCAATTTCTAAGCAATTTCTGTAACCAGTGAATTACTAAGGCATTCACAATTTCGGGGCGATCGTCATGGGGACAGTGCCCTGTATTGGGAATCGGAATTAATTGAATATCTTTAGTTTTACCTGCTTCTTCATATATTTTTGCACCATTGATAGGAGTCCAAGGATCGGCATCACCCCAAAGTACCAGTAAAGGTCGATCTAGCTTTTGCAGTAGATCGCTAGTTCTTGGTCCCGCAGGAGCCGTTAAAATTGAAGCAAAAACCTTTTGCGCTCCCTCATCACAGGAAGGCTGGTAGAGCATATCAACTAGTTCATCATCGATCGCCTGATGATTACGATAAACCTGACGCAGGGAGTTACGAATATTGCGTTTTTGGCGAACTTGATTGAAGACAAACTTGCCTGTGGTTTCTGAACTGACTAGCTTGGCAAACGTTCCCATAACTAGGCGCAAAGGTAAGCTTAGCTCTTCTGGGCGATGGTTCAATCCTCCAGCCGCATTCAATAAAATTCCACCGATCGCCAGTTCTGGACTATCGGCAATCAACATCAGCGCTAACAACGCACCAATGGAATTACCGACAAAGATGGCAGGACGACCAACAAACTCTTGATGAAAATCCTTGAGCAATTCTTCCCAAAGTTCTAGGGAGTAATCAAGAGCGGGTTTTGCAGAAGCCCCAAATCCTAGCAAGTCGATCGCAAATACTTGATAACCTGCCTCTGACCACGCAGGAATGTTCTTTTTCCAATGTCCAATTGAAGCCCCAAAACCATGAATGAGAACTAGCGGTGTACCAACACCAGTTACAGAATATTGGATGTTGTATCCACGCCATGTCCACTGTTGGCGGTTAGTTGGAGAGCTAGTCGAGTTTTGAGTTAACAGCACAGTAGTCATTTAATAATTTTAAAGATATTTTAAGCTATGAAAATCCTAAGTGGGTCAGTTTCTATACAAGAATATTGGGGCTTGATATTTGCTCAGCCAGTCAAATATATCTATCGCCAGTCTGATTACAGCGCTTTGCGCTTAGTTAGAACCCAAATAAACTTGAGGAAGCGGCGCTCCGCGCCGCTTCCTCAAGTTTATTTGTACTACTCAAAGCCTCAATAGACTGTAGGACACAAAACTAGAAGACGAGTGGCGGAGCTGCTTGGGTTTTAATTTGTCCTAATGCAAGTTTTTACAGCAATAACTTTACAAATAGCGCGAAATCTTATTTTCAAAATTATTTCTGAGTTGTAATTTAGCGCAAAGTATCGTATTACCAGTCCACAAAAGTGTGGCTACACTTTTGTGGATTGCAAATCAAATCCAGTATAGATTTTCAAATAAAGCAATGGCAAAGCCATTGCTTTATTTGGTATGACAATTGCTGTAAAATCTCCCCATATTATTTCCAACCTGAACGGGCTATGTATGTTGACAAATATCAGAATCTTGATTGAAGCCTGTCAATCCTTGTCAGTTGAATACGAGATTTTACACCCTAATCAAAACTTAGTTAAGGTTAGGTTAAGCGATCGCGATTATTACTTTACAAACTATGCAACTCCATTAACATCACAAGCGATCGCTGAAATATTTAAGGATAAACAGTATTTTTATCAAGTCTTTCAAGATGTGGTAAAAATGCCCTTTACCCAATCATTCATCTCGCCCTACTGTGATCAAAAATACCTTGAATACTTAAAATTCACGACAATAAACGAAATTGTTGAAGAAATTGCAAGGTGTTTTGAGTTGCCAATTATTGTTAAAAGAAATCGTGGCTCTGGTGGTAACAATGTTTTTAAATGTGAGGACTTATCTCAAACCCGTCTTGCATTGGAAACAATATTTAATGTCAATCTTAAAAGCTATGACTATATAGCCTTAGCTCAGCAACCGATTAATATTTATAAAGAGTATCGCTGCGTGTATCTCAACCAAGAGCAGGTTATTTTATACGAGAAAGATATTTCGCAAGCAATGTTTGTAGGCAATCTCAGTCCCCTTCACTGGGAGGGTGCGATCGCAAAAAAGGTAAGCGATCAACAAGTCATTGACAAAATAAATGAGTTTACAAAACCAATTTTCCAAAAAATGCAAATTACCTATGTCGGACTAGATGTGGCTGTAGATCACGAAGGTAATTACTGGCTGATTGAAGCTAATTCTCATCCTAATTTTGATATTTTTATTAGAGATAACGGTGAGTCTATGGTAATTGAAATGTTTGAAAAGATTCTAAAGCACTTGTATAGCAAAGCAAGGTTTGCTTAGGACATAAAACCAGAAGATGAGTGGCGGCGCTTCGCGCCGCCACTCATCTTCTAGGGGTTTGATTTGTATTAGCTAGCTTTTGCTTTGCTATATAAAATCTCGGTCGATTAATAGCTAATAAAAAAGGGGCGCTAAGCGCCCCTTTTTTATTAGCTATTAATCAGCTATTACATCAAGCCAATTTGAGAAAGAATGCCTTGTCCAGTGATCAATTCTGTTGCCAAGCCGATTACGAAGCCTAGCATTGCAAGACGACCGTTCCAAGTTTCAGCGAAGTTGTTGAAACCAAATTTAGGCTCTGTGGTGTTTTCCATTGCAATAATCTCCTTTAGACTTAGTTTTTTTGTTGAGAAGGTGGTAATTTCTGCTTGTCTTAATATTACTTCATAATCACTAGTAGGCTATACCGCTAAAGGTAGATTCATTAAGCTTATACAAATGATTAAAAAAACTATTCGATCTATTTATGATTACCATCATCTAAGTAGCTAGGCATAAGTAAACTAAAAACCAAAAAGGTTGTTCCGCCCGCGTAGCGGGCGGAACAACCTTTTTGGTTTTTAGTTTACTTATGCCCAGCTACTTAGTATGGCGATCCTGAATCATTTGCCTAAATCATTTGTAAGAGGAGTTGGACTTCGCTCATCTAGATTATAGCGATGGCTTAGGGTCTTTAATAAAGTGGAAATATGCAAATTTTTGTTCCTGCTGAGACGGAGTGATATGAATGTCACTTTTCTCATTTACCAAAGCAAAGTCTGTCCCCAATTCTAACTGTATTTTCTCAGCGTTGTACTGCACTATTTCTAGACCACTGCATCGCTGCGCCCCACCGATCGCAAATGTAGCGATGATTAGATGCCCGCCTTTACACAATCCAGACTTTAAGCGATCGATGTATTTATTTCTATCGCTCTGTTCAGTTAAAAAATGGAAAACAGCCCGATCATGCCAAACTGAATATTGCCTTGGTGGCTTGAATCGAGTAACGTCCGTCTCTACCCAATGGATTTGGTCTGCTAATTTTCCTAGCCTCTGCTTGGATTTTGCTAAGGCGATCGCGGAAATATCTAGAACTGTCAGATCCCTATACCCGCTTTGAAGCAAGTAATCAACTAATACTGAAGTCCCGCCACCGACATCAATAATCGCAGTATCCTCTGCAACCTCAGTACTAAGAATCATCTCCAAAGATAGTTTTGGTTCTTTCTGATACCAACTGACTTCTAATGGAGACTTTTGTTGATAAACATTTTGCCAATGTAACTTAATTTCAAACATGGTAAAGCCTATTAAGGGATTAGGTTAGGGATTCATATGATGTTGCGGGATTATTAGCGAACATACAACTCTGGCTTTTGAGCAATAAGTTGAGCTACGCCACATTATTATCAAGGGACACCAACAATCGGCGTAGCATCGCGATAAAAGTTTCTCTTTCATCAGGATTAGCGAAGTGACTTAGTAAGTCCTGCTCACTTTTCAACAAAATCGGAATTACTAAATCGGCTAATTGAACCCCCTTAGGGGCTAGTTGCACAATCACACTGCGGCGATCGTCAGGATCGCGGAGGCGGGTGACAATACCATCCTGTTCTAAGCGATCAATGCGGTTAGTCGTTGCCCCTGACGAGAGCATGAGCAAACTATATAGATCCGTTGGCTTCAGTTGATAGGGTTTGCCCTGTCGCCGTAGCGTTGTTACCACATCAAACGACCAAACACTCAAACCATATTCTGCTAACACTGTTTCGCGATGTTTTTCGAGCAGACGCGCAATCCTCAGCACGCGCCCGACTATGCCTAGCGGTGAAATATCTAACTGTGACGATTCCTGTCGCCATTGCTCGAAGATGTAGTCGATTTTGTCTTCCATAGGCGTAATTATATCTTGATGTCGAGATAGTTGACAATTATCTTGACATCATTTATCTTTATATAAAGATAAATGATGTCAAACTATTTTCCAGAACAAGGCTTCTATCTACTGCATTTTCCACATTCACCCTTGTTTTGCTATGACTTCCCTTCCTTTAAAAAATCTACATTTGTTCGCTTCGCGACATCAAATTTATTTGTATCTGTTGCTTGCGCTCTTTAGCGGCGTACTTCTGCCCATTCAGGCTAGCTGCAATGCCCAATTAGCCCGATCGCTAAATTCTGTTCCCTTAGCAGCAGACATTTCCTATATCGTCGGCACATTGGTTTTAGTAGTACTAATCGCAACCCAAAAATTTGGTCATCCTGATTGGTCAGCGATCGCCAAAGCACCAAAATGGAGTCTGCTCGGTGGGGTGCTAGGCACTTGGTATATCTGTTCTAGTACTTATTTCACCTCGACGCTAGGGACTACGCTGACCTTGGGCTTAGTGGTCGGCGGACAGTCCCTTGCAGGGATCATCGTTGATCATCATGGGTGGTTAGATTTACCCAAACATCGCCTCAGTCGCAATCGTCGCTTTGCGATCGGTTTGTTAATTGTCGCCATTTTCTTTCTTACACAACCTTAATAGTCATGGATAACAGCACTTCGTGCTGTTATCCATGACTGATAGAAAATAATTTAGGTAAATATTATGGATACGCTTATTGCTTTGATTGGTGCGAGTTCGGGAGGTAGTTTTTTAGCGATCGGTGCAGCCGCAAATGCGCGATTACGAGTAACTTTGCAGTCTGCTATTGCCGCCGCAACTATCAATTTCATGGTGGGTTCGCTGACTCTGACTCTTCTCATTCTATTGGGAATTTTTGGTTCTCAACATCTGGATCGGCTAACTCAAGTACCTTGGTGGGCTTTTTTAAGCGGTTTACTCGGAGCGGTCTATGTGACTCTAAACACGATTATCATTCCTAAATTGGGATTAACGACAACGGCTCTAACGGTAGTATGCAGTCAGATGATTGGGTCTCTTTTAATCGATCAATGGGGTTGGTTTGGAGTTACGCCTCATCCCATTAGTGCTTCGAGAATTGTGGCGATCGCCTTGTTGTTAATTGCCGTTGCCCTCACTCAATTTGATCGAGATCATCGCCGCAGTACCCTATGATTACTCCCAAGACCTCACCTCCACGCTGGATTGGCGTAGCAATTTCCTTTTATGCTTTCATTGCGATTGGTATTGCGGAAGCAGGTTTAGGAGTTTTACTTCCTTCCATTTTGCAGGAATATCATCTTACTCCAGCTACAATCACACTGCTATTTGTCAGTCAAATTATCGGCTATATTCTTGCTGCCTTGACCAGTAGCATTGTCAATAGCCGTTTGGGATTGGGAAGAATGCTGTTCTTGGCTGCCAGTATGTTAACCATGGCGCTAGGGATCTATGCTCTATCGCCTACTTGGTGGCTGATGGTAGCGGCGGGAAATCTTTTCGGGTTAGGAGTGGGACTGATTGATGCGGGAATTAATACCGCGATCGCTCAGGATGATCGCAGCACTAATTTAATTGGACTACTGCATGGATTTTATGGTGTCGGTGCGCTCTCTGCTCCTGCGATCGCGGCAACTTTATTGGCGATCGGTATGAACTGGCGACAGGTCTATGGAGTATTGGCGGCGATTGTTAGTTTATTAGTGATAAGCGTATTTGCGGCAATTATTTATCGCTATCCATCCATGACTCAAAGTAAAGCTGCATCCCATACTCCTGCTTGGCAAAATCTAGGGCGATCGCTGCGAACTCCTTTAGTTTGGTTCACAGGCTTACTGTTACTAATCTATGTCGGTCTGGAAGCTTCGATTAGCAATTGGGCTTACATTGTTCAAGTCAGCGATCGCCAAATTCCTACATTAGTTGCAGGCTATAGCATTAGCGCCTATTGGTTTGGCTTAACCATTGGTCGGTTTATCCTCGGCTATTTTTTGCGATCGCTAGGAGCCGTAAAAACGATGCGGATGTCCCTAGTTCTACTGATGATCGGACTTCTCGCTTGGTGGCAAATGCCCGACCAATGGCTTAGTTTACCGATGATCGGTTTTGCCCTTGCGCCGATTTTCCCTACTACCATCTGGTTAATTCCCAAGCAGTTACCCGCAAGTTTAGTTCCTGCTGCCGTCAGCTTTGCCACCAGTGCCGCGAGTGTCGGAGCCGCAATGATTCCATCTGGTGTGGGTTGGATTGCGAGTTGGTCGGGCTTAGGGATTATTCCTTTATTGATGCTGCCCTTAGCGATCGCGATGATAATTTTGCATTGGGCTAATTCTCGCCATCACAACTTGCTAGAAAACTAGCCCACTAACCCCGATCGCAGTAAAAGCGTACAAGTGATTATTAATCAGTAGATTCTTCCTATGAACATCAACTTGAATCAAGCACAATGGATTAATCAGCCTCAACACTTCACTGTAAGTCGTGAGTCAATAACGATCGCTACTGAACCCAATACTGATTTTTGGCAGCGCACCTATTATGGGTTTCAGAATGATAATGCTCCCGCAATTTTACTAACCAGTGATCTCAACTTTTCATTTACCACGAGAGTGTCCTTCAACTACCAAGCTCGCTTTGATCAGGCGGGTGTCATAATTTACATGGATCGTGATAATTGGTTTAAGGCTTCTGTTGAGTTTGAAAATACCAAGATGTCGCGTTTAGGCAGTGTTGTCACTAATCACGGCTATTCCGATTGGGCAACTACGGATATCTCTACAATTAGTTCTATTTGGTATCGATTGAGTCGCCGAGGTGCAGATTTCTTGATTGAACATTCATTAAATGGAGAAGACTTTAAACAAATGCGAATTTTCCATCTAGCTGTCCTTGGGGATACGGAGGCAAATGGTAAACTCACTCCCCAAGAAATACACGCTCAACCTGTGCGGTTTGGCATTTATGCTTGTAGTCCTCTTGATTCTTCTTTTACAGCTACATTTGAGGAGTTAAGCCTTACTAATTCTCTATGGATGGCTCATGAATAAGCTATTTTGACTTGAACTAATGGGATGTCTCAGGTTTTAGCTCCTCTGGTTAATCGGGATGAGTTAGAGGTTGCATGGAGAGTTTTACGCAAGATTGCAGAAATAGAAGTTTGATAGCGATCGCTCTTGTTGCTTGAGATGCGATCGCTAGGTATTAATAAAATGCTTCTGGTATTTGTAAAGTAACCATTTTAGCCATACTTTTTCGACGCTGATTTGACAATTCAGAATATGAAGTGACAAACCATACTTGCTTGATATCAGTTCTAGCGTTTACAGCTACTTAACTGTAAAGCCAATATAGTTAAGTCCTAATTCGACTGACTAGTGCAACCACAAACCACTTAAGTTTGAAATCAAGTAGAGATTACTATTTACCTCTGTAATTCCGAATCAGTGGTGGAAACTCATCATTATCAGGTGTCATATAACGAGTTTGTATTAATGATGTGTCAAATCCTACTGGAGGCTCGCAATATGCTTTATCAATAAGTATTATTTGTACTCCTGAAAATTCAGTGGGAATTAATTCATAAATAAGTTGATGAAATCCTTCAAACTGCTCTCTATTTTCTGTCTCACTAATATTCTTCATTGGAGAATCAATGATCATAAAGGTAGGAAGCATTGCTCCAATTTCTACTGCAAGACGGTGAATAGCAAGAGCAAAACAAGCTTTAAATAACGTTTTCTTCCCTCCACTACTAAGATTTGAAAATGAAGTAACAGCTAGATCTCCACTATGTCTATTTTTGACTTCTGGTAAAAATGAAGGGGAGTTAATTTCTACCACATCATCCTCATTAAATCCTGGAATCTTGGCTCTAACAAGACAGTCGAGGAAAAGAGATTCAAGTCTATCTAAATTATTGCGATTACTTTCTGCTGCAATCCTAGCTTCTCGCAACTTCCTCTTAATGTCTGATTCTTCACTCTCTAATAATTCTACATTTTTATATAGTTCTTTTACTTTGCGTGTTAATTCAAATAAACGCCTTAAGTCAGTGATTTCTTGTGCAATACTTGCCTGTCTACGCTCTAGAACTAAAGCTAGAGATAAATATGCAGAATCATACTGTTCCATTTCCCTATTTAATTCATTATCAACCTCAAGCTTTTCTTCCTTCAATTCTACTAACTGACTTTGCAAATGAGTGAGATGATCACTATGACGCATTATAGCTTCTTCTAGCTCGGCTATTCTCGCTTTTGAGTCGCTTTCTAGTACATTCACATTAAGGTTATGAGTACCTTCAATGGGTTCCTCTTGCCCACAAACAGGACAGCAATTTATAAGTCTTTGAGGTAAGGATTGTGTGCAACGGGGACATAATTCAAACTCCACACCAGAAAGGACTGCTCTTGCTGAAGCTGCACGACGAAATTTCATCCCTAACATCATCAATTCATTTATGTGTCTTTGATCACCATCAGTCATTTTTTGTATGTCAGGAATTGCGCTTTCAATTAATTCTATTTGCGAAGATAAGGCTCTCGCTCTATTTTTGAGTATATCAACGCCGTGACTCAATCCAACAGCAAGTGTTGATCTTCTAAAGTCTTGAAGTTGGTTATCTATTTCATCTAACTCATGTTCCAAAGTGTGTATACGATGAGTTATTTCTTCTTCAGAAAACACCCCTGCTGATTTCAATGCCTCTTCAAGTGATTTTGCCGCACCTAAGTTTTGTAGGCGTTTTTCTCTTAAGTTCTGAAGTTGTGATTCCAGATCAGAAACTAGCTCTTGATGAAAACCAATAATGAAACGTAAGACATCTCTACTTTTATTGCGTATGTAATAAGGAGCTTCTGGGTCTAAATGGAAAAATGTACTATCTATAGTGTCTTGATCCAGATAGCAATACCAGAATAGGTCACGAATACTTAATCTGCTAAGGTCGGAATCTTCGCTCAGTTTACTTCGTCTGACTTTCGGGGGCTTTTTACCAGCAATAAAAAATATCAAATCCGATAATACTTCTACTTCTGTATCAGGAATTTTAATTCCCGAAGCTGTACGAGCAGGTAAAATCAGATCTCTTGAGACATCATTAATTATCCAACTAGCATGTACATTAGCTGAATCCCGTGGACGCTCAATAGTAACAGGAACATCTTCAATATTTAAGTGCAATGTTGCAGAGACAAAATTTTGCTGTAGAGCTACTGTCAGATTTAGATCGCCGCCTAAGCAATAATCGATAAGTTGTGCAATGCTAGTTTTGCCAGCACCCATTTTTCCATAAAAGTATGTTAAGAGAGCTAGTACCACTTGCTCTTGACTTTCTTGCAATGATATAACTATTTTTTCTAAGAAAAATTTCATATTGATATTTCATCTCCCCATTTCATCGTTTCAAGTTCGGGAAAAACCTCATATATAAATTCCTTAATTCTTGTGGCAGAATAGCTACCGAAAGCACTCACAATTAAATCACTCCGCTTTTTAGTATCATGAAACTCTTCATTTTGAGAAAGTTGCCCAGCAATCTGCCTTCCTTTTTCGGTTAGTCCAACATGGACAGTTTTTCCTATGACAAAAGTGGTTGCTAGTCCTCGAGCAACGAGTAAACCAATCCAGCGCCTGTACCTTTTATCCCAGGGACCATAACGAAAACGAATCATCTTAGTCTCTATTGTAGTACGCTCATGTTCTTTCACTTCAGCCTTCTCAGGTCTTTTTTTTGCTGCTTCGAGCGCTCGTTCTAAGCAATTAGGATAACGCAATAAAAAATCATATTTTGCAAGTTTTGTTATTCCTTCGATAGTCTTAGCAGCCCTAAGATCTTTTGCTTGTAGTAGCAAAAGCAATCTACCAAGATGGAAGTCATCCATCTCTTCGGTCTGGAGAGATGCTCTAACCAAACGTAAGCTCATGCTGCGACTCCTAAGTTAAACTTCTCACTCCACCAAACCGTACATTGCTCTGTGAGAAGTCCAACCATGCCCATTAAAAACTCATAGCGTTCAAATTCTACTTTGCTCGGTTCTTCTTCAGCTATTTTTTTTAACTGTCGTTGAACTTCAATAAGCATATTTTGACCAAATGGCTCACTCTTTGCTGATTCAACTAAATAAGTCTCATCACATTGAGCCTGAACTACACATTCAAGCTGATTCAATGTATTACGAAATTTATCTGGATTAGCATGACTTAACTCTAGAAGCCTTTGTTCAGATGTTATCGTTCTTCTCCTCATTGTAATAACTTGACTTGCTAGACCACCTCTCTTAAGCTTTTCTTCAAGAATATTATACTCTTCACCTTTAGGCAAGCTAAGAGTACCTAATCCAGAGGCATAACGAAATGAGCTAGTGGTATGAGACAGAATGCAATTTTTTATAACACTAAGATCTATTTTCTTCGCTTGAACAGATGGATCTTTATCCGCGCTGACACCTATGTATGACAATTGTTTACTAGAATTGTCATACGCTAAAGATGAAGCTCTATAAAAATGTAAAATTAGTTCGTCACGCATTTTGTTCATCGTTGCTCTAGAAAGATTCTCGCAATCCTTCAGATGAGGTAAATGGTTATGAGCTATCTCTGCATCAAAGCTATCGATTGAAGGACCTTTAATAAGATGTACTTTCTTAAGAGTTGTAAAGAGTTCATTGTCAGTGCATTTACAATATTCTCTTAGATCTTGAAAGCTTTTATCAAATGGTGATGGAATATCGCTATAAACCCCAATACTACGAATCGATTCAAAAAATTTAACTGGACTTCTCCCTAATCTTACTTGGTCTTTAATTCCTAAATCATTATCCTGAAACTCTGTATTTGAGACAAAGACCAAATGGTTAATGTACTGGTCAAATTTCTGAATTAGCGACACGAATCTTTTAATACTTTTTCGTAATGCGTCATCTGTCATACTCCAGTCGCCAATTTCTGACCGACGTGTTTTTATTTGAAATCCATCAAAAAGTCCGTCATATCTTTCGCATAAAAGATCCTCATGATACTCACACCAAATTGCAGAGTATGGTTTTTCCCCTCTAAAAGCAGCAGATAAAAGAATGACCCCATAAGCATGTTGATAGCGAAAATTTCGCTGTGTCTCATCCCCAGGATCGTTATCATGCTCTAAGATAGGTGAAATCATATATTCTGGAGCAGAAAATTTCGTGAATTGTTATGTAACCATAGGCATTGTAACCTAAGCATCTCCTAGCTTGTCAAATTTTTCATCAACTGAAATTCAACACTTTGGGTTTTCGTATCAAGCTTTTTCGGATCAAAATTTTTGGATTGGGCTAAGGTGATTGCGCTTTAATGATGACAAAAGGCGATCGGCTAAAATTAATCGTGACATATCAACCTGAAAGCATAGATTCAAAACTAAACTGTGAATACAAAACTAGTAGAACGCTCAAGTAATTGAATCTCTTGTTCCAGATGAATATGCCCTATTGCATCAAAAACTAAAATCTCTTGCAATCCAGAAAACCATCAGCGTATTTGGAAGTCATTCGAGAGTCTGCAATACCATCGTTCCCGTCTGGACGATTATCTTACTCCAACAACAAGGATCTGAAACCCCAGAATTTTTTAGGCAACTTCCCATCATTGACAACAAATGACTTGAGCAACGCCCGATTCTATTACACTGCACATTAAGAAGAAATTGATCGCGCGATCGCCTATCACCAGTATGAGCAAAAGGAATTCCTGATCCTGAAGTTCTAAAATTTGCCACAAATCAAAAATCGAATCTTAATAACCTTTAATCGTGATGAATAGAACTTCCATTAAAGTTTATCCAAGAAGCAATACAGTGCTTTCTTTATCTAATGCTGTTTTTTTGCCTACCTACCATCTCTTTTAACTCTTCTTCAATGACATTGATCTCTAGCTTAAATACTCCTGCCATGCTATCGAAACTTGCCTAATCGGATTTCTCACCCATCAAAATGATTAAACAAAAGAAGTGATGACATACCACGCCATTAGCGGCACATCATCACCTCTTTAGGAAGAAGCTTCTGTCTCAAGAATAAACTTAAGGAATGCATAGGTCTCAACATTAGAAAGACGAATCGTTTCACCTAGATGATCGATAATGTACTCACCTGCTACCTCTCCACATACCGTACAGGTATATGTGCCAATGCTAAGTATATCAACACTCATCTGGCGAATTTGCTCTTCCAGCCATTGATTTCGCTTTTCTAGAAGTGATTTAAAATAAACTGAACTCATTATTGATCTCCAAATTAATTTGTTGGCAAGATTTCACTATAAAATTATAATTTATAATACAGCTATACTTAAGTACGGACTTAGCTTAGCTGTTTAGCTAATAAAATTAAGCTTTTATATTAGGAACTTATAATTTATCTTTCTGGTAATCTTTAAAAGAATTAAGCTTATTTACCTAAGCCTCTATACATATTTCTCAAATCCTTTTTAGAAATATATCTAAAACCACTTAAGAGATCCAAACCTCTTAAGTAATTTAATTTACAAGTTATTGATAGCAACGATCGCCAATTAGACTGATTTTCCAATTACTTATTCAGAAGCATATAAACAAATTAAGGATTAAGTTAAATCCAAGCAGGTTTAGATTTTATATTTAAAATTTACATCTTCTAAATAAAAGCTAACATAAAACAATTTGATACACTTTAAAGTTTTTTCATAGTATTTCACAAAAGAAATTAGAAACTAAGATTATGAGTTTCCATAAGTATATAAAAAACATTTTTATACTAGGTAGTCGAGTACTTTTGCCAGTGCCATTAGCTATAGCGATCGCTTTGGGATCAACGGTTACTAGTCCAACATCCGCCATAGGTGCAGAGAAAATCTCATTTTGGTATTCTCCATTTGGACAATTTATAATCCCAATAGCTGACCTTGAAATATTTGCGAAAACTGGCAAACTGACAAGAAGATTGGCTTTTTATCTAGATAATTTTTCGCCTAGCCAGCAGAGCGAATTGAGGCAAGCTTTAAATACACGTTACAACATTAGTCACGTAACAATTGCCCAGTTTACCTATTCTCCGATTGGGCTAGTAATTATGAAGCGCTTAGGAAGAATCTTACAGGGGGATGGGTATCAAAATGGATTATCGGCTTTGCGGGCTTCGATGATTCTTTCAGCAGCTAGTCCTGAAGGCTTGACTCCAATTAATGTCTTACGAAGATTCCCTTTACCCACAATTGAGCTAGATTTATCCTTAGGACTAGAAGCTTATAGAGAAGTATCGCAACTTTGGTATCGCAAAGAATTAGCGATCGCTGCGTTACAAAAACAATCAGATAGGGAAATAGAAACGAGTAAACTAGCTATACCTTCACAGGAAATTAGGAACAAAGGTAATTTCTCTTGGCAACTACAAGAGTTTACTTTTCAAAATCCAGAGCGAGGTGTGGCAATCAAAGCTTCACTATATATACCTCAAGGGACATTAAAACCTGCACCTGTAATCGTTATCTCCCACGGATTAGCCTCAAATCGAGCTACATTTACCTATCTATCAGAACATTTAGCATCCTATGGGTATGGAGTAGCTGTATTAGAACATCCTGGGACAGGCACTCAGGATTTTGGAGCTTTTTTAAGAGGCTTTGGCAAAACGACTAATCTACGAGATATGTACTTAAGACCTCTTGATGTGAAGTATTTATTAGATGATCTTGAAGGTCGGGCACAAACTTCAACCAGCATTAAAGATAAACTGGATCTGCAAAACGTTGGTCTAATTGGTCATTCCTTGGGTGGCTATACGGTTTTGACCTTGGGCGGGGCAAAACTTAACTTTGACAGTATTAAATCTGCCTGTACTGTGCCTGAACCGAACGTGACTTCCTTTAACCTCTCTAAGTTAGTTCAATGTCGTGCGATTAATTTAGAACCCAAAGAATATAATTTAAAAGATAATCGAATTAAAGCGATTTTTACCTTAAATCCTATTGGTGGAAGTACAATATTTCAACGTGAAGGTACTCGCAATCTCAATGTACCTGTGATGATTTTTGCTAGTGGTGATGATGTGATCGCGCCCGCAGTGCCTGAGCAGCTTTTTCCATTTACTTGGCTCGATATTCCTAACAAATATCTAGTGGTCACGCCTAAAGGAACTCATTTCTCATTTTTAGCCAAGAGTGAAGATGATGTGTTTAACATTCCTAAGTCTTTAATTGGCGTTGATCCTAGTTTTGCTCATCCCTATGTCAAGTCCTTAAGTGTAGCGTTTTTTAAAACCTATCTTTCCAGTGAACTGGAATTTCAGTCTTATTTGACTGCAGCTTATGTGAAAACCATAAGCCAAAAAACCCTGCCACTAAATCTTGTAACCTCTTTTTCAGAGATGCAGTTAGTTCAGGCTTTAAATACTAGCCCATAGAAATTAAACCCAAACGAGACATTAGAACCCATTTAAGAATTGTCTAGATCCCCCCCAGCCCCCCTTACGAAAGGGGGGAGAATCAATTAAACTCTCTTCTTCCCCCTTTTTAAGGGGGATTGAGGGGGATCTCTTAGAGTCTTTGACCGTAGAAAAGTATTTCTTAAATGGTTTCTTAGAACGCAGAGTGCTGTGCTATCTAACTAGTAAAAATCTCCTTTAATCTGAATTTCACCCAATCCGTAAAGCGATTGCTATGCTCACTGATCTCTAATAGACCTAGATCCTGTAACTGTTGGCGAATGTCTTGATAGATTTTCTTTTCCTTGGTTAGTTCTTGAGTGAAAGTTTCTGCTAAATCAGGATGCAGCCGTAACAAGCGATCAAAACTATGCCTATTAATCACAAATACGCTGGTATCTTCTAAGGCGATCGCTGTACTTGTGTATGGTAAATTGAGCATAATCGCAACCTCTCCAAGAATGTCTCCTGACCGATAAACCTTAACGTGCTGATTAAGTCTATTTACTACAGTTTCAATAGAACCTGACAATAATAAATAGAAGTAACTACCAGTATCATTTTCTTTAAAAACTATTTCTGACTTCGCAAAAAATTTGCGATAGCCCGTTTCAATGAGTTCTCTAAGGTGGATATCAGAGCAAACATTAAAATGAGGTAGTTGCCGCAGGGAATCATGAATTGAGATCGAATTGCGTAAACTTTTAGCTAAGGATGGCTGAGATTTTGAAGGTTTAGCTTGGGTGGAAGTCTTACCATTATTTGATGATTGAGGCTCTAGAAATTGTGATGTTTCCTCTTTGAGGTCATCAATATTACGCAGCCATAGATCTCTTTGGGGAATAGGTATGGTGATTCCTAATTGGCGAAAATTATGTTCAACAATGAAATTAAGAGAGCTTCTTACTAAAACTCCTTCGTCAATTTGGGCTATCCATACCCAAAGCTCAAACTCTAGACCGCTTTCGCCAAATCCTTTAAAAATCACCCTTGGGGGAGGCTCTTGTAAGACGGCAGATTCCATATAGGCTGAATTTAACAAACTCTCAGTGACTAAAATCGGATCGCTGTTATAGGCGACTTTGACGGGTAAATGGATTTTGCCTGTAAGACTTTTATAGCTCCAGTTGAGAACTCGATTACTTGTCAAGTTACTATTGGGAACCACGACATCACCACCATCAAAGGTGCGAATTACCGTAGACCTTAGGGCAATTTCTTTGATATGTCCTGAAAGTCCGTCAAATTCAACGTAATCACCTATTTGCAGCTTACCTTCAATTAAAAGAGTTAAACCACTAATTAAGTTTTTGGTGATTTCCTGAAATCCAAAACCAACACCAATTCCCAATCCTCCAAAAGTGACGACTAGGGGAGCAATGTTGAGTCCATTGATTTGGAGGACAATTACAAATCCAAAAGCTCCAATACCATAGGTTCCTAAGGTAGCGATCGCCTCTCTTTGACCTTGACTTGCACCAAGTCGAGGTAATATCCGATTTTTGAGTAGGTTTTTACAGAGTACGCAGAGTAACATAACTGTCAGAAATGACAGCACTAACTTAATTAGCCATAGGATAGAAATAGATTCTTCGCCAACTTTAAATATAGGAGCTTGGAGAAGTTGACTTGTAAATATGAAAAACTGTTGAAGATGGGGATTCATTAATTTTTGTATAAGTAGCAAGGCATACCGCGTAGCGAACGGAACAATTTTTGGCTTTGGGCTTTAATCATGCTGAGCTGCTTAGTTGCCCTACTTCATTACGCAAACCTAGAGTAATTCAAATACATGGTATCCCCATGCTGGCATATCTAAGTAAAGTCCAGAAGTAAGTAGAGATTCACCACTGCGATTATATTCTACTGTTCCCATTAAATCCCTCAATTGATATATAGAATTAGACAAATCTGACCAAGGCATTTTTAGGTAACATTGACTTTGATTGGGAGCGTAGTTAACTACAGCGATCGCCCGTTTTCCATCCTGATTTTGCCAAGCAAAGGCAATGAAACATGACCAAGTCCAATTACCTTCCCAAGCAGGGTTAGCTTGCAATAATTGCCAATTGCCTTGGCGAAATAGATCTTGGTTGAGAACTTGAAGCAAATTGTGATAAAACCTCTGCAAATTTGGATTAACTAACTGTTCTGGAAAACGACAGAGATGGACGGATACTTTTGTTCGCCAGCCTTGTAATTGTCCTTGATGAAAGAATCGTAATCCTGAGCAGAAAAAAGTGACGATCGCCGCCGCTTGATGGACGTTGTTAGGAAAAGCTGTTGCTGCACGAGGTTCATCGTGATTTTCTAGGAAGCGAGTAGATTTTTGTTGGTAACTTAGATCAGCTTTAAAATGATCTCTCACTGACTGGGCTTGTTGATGATGGAGGCGATCATATAGCCGCTTATCGTAGGTATAGTCAAATCCTTGCTGTTGTAACTTCCATTCTAAATCCCAATAAACCTCAGCCATGAATGTAAAATCTGGATAGCTTGCTTTGATTTTACCAATAGCTTTTTCCCAGAAAGATACTATCTTAATCCCCCATGTTTTTTGAAAAATTTCTGGTAAAACTAGCATCGCCATATCACAACGCAAACCATCGCACCATTGAGAAATTTTTAATAACTCGTTGATAAGAGAGCTCTGTAATTCAGGGTTGCCATAATTGAGTTGTAACGTATCCACCCAACCATCAAAATAGGGGTCACGACCATAGGCAAAAATAGTTGCGCCCTGTGATAACTCTAAATTGATATAATTTTGCGGCTGTTGGGCAAGTTGCGCTTCTGTCCCAGAGACATAGTAATCAGGATGTGTGGATACCCAAGGATGATCGATCGCTGTGTGGTTTGGCACAAAATCTAACATCAATTTCATTCCTCTTTGATGTAGGCGATCGCGCAATCTTGTTAAAGCCTCTGGCGTTCCTAAACTCTGATGGAGGGCGTAGTTACTAATCGCAAAGCCAGATCCACAAATATCTGCTTCCTGTAAATCTGGGAAAGTTGCTTGATATTCAGCCAACCAGATCGGATTAGAGCGAGAGACTTTGCGCCCAATCTCTCCCGTTTGCCATACGCTCAGGAAATAAATCCAATCAAATCCTAAATTTGCTAATTGATCTAACTCGGGATCAGGAATATCGTCTAGAGTTACAGAACGACCAAGCTGAGCCGATAGTTGACTGAGCCAGACGCGAGTATTGATTTGATAAAGCGAAGGATAGCGATAGTTGCTCATACTGTTGATTATATTAATGGCAGTCCAGCAATATCAACCTTTACCATATCTTCAATAATGAGAGGAGATAAATAAACTGAGTCAAGATGAGGGATTCTCTCAGCAAACGTTAAGGCTTTACTTCTCATAGTGTAATGATCCCATATTAATCTTTACCTATCTAGGGAAACAAGAAAACCCCATACTTAAGTTCAGGTTGATATTAGTAATTTAGGCAAAAGAATTGAAGCGTGTTTGACATAACATTGTGTACATTCTTTAAGCAAATTTTATATCGCCTTGTAAGTATGTGGGAAACAGTTGAAGAATCGGAACTTAAGTAAATGGATTAAAAAAATCAATTTTAGCACTTCTCATACATATCATATCCGTGATGACCAGAACAAAGAGCAATCCCTCAAAAAGCTCAAACAGAGAAAGAGATTTGCTGCTGCCTTGTCTTGGAAAAATCTGCATGTTTTATTAGCTAAGAGATTGGAAAAATGAACTACAAGCTATTTCGTAGCCATTTACCTGAATATCTAATTGAAGCATGGGGATTAGGAAGCTTTATGGTTTCGGCTGGACTTTTCAGTACGTTGATCACTCATCCTGATTCTGTTATGAGCAAATTGATTCCTGATCCTTTTTTCCAAAGGGTACTAATTGGAATTGCTATGGGTTTAACGGCGATCGCGATTATTTATTCTCCTTGGGGTAAGCAATCGGGCGCACATCTTAACCCTGCTGTAACACTTACTTTTGCCAGACTAGGCAAGGTTAATCCCTTTGATGCTCTGTTCTACAGCATCTTTCAAATTATTGGAGGATTGCTCGGTATTCTACTGGTTGCGCTCTTGCTAGGAAGACTTTTTACTTACCCACCGATCGCTTATATCGTCACTGTTCCCAATACAGACACGATGATTGCCTTTTTGGCGGAAATGGCGATCGCTTTTATGATGATGTTAGTGGTGTTAGTAACTAGTAATAGGCGCAAATTAGCTCCCTATACAGGAGTGTTTGCAGGGTTTCTAGTTATGCTCTACGTTATTTTTGAGTCGCCAATTTCAGGATTTGGAATGAACCCTGCTAGAAGCCTTGCTTCGGCAATACCATCAGGAATTTGGACAGATATTTGGATTTATCTCACTGCTCCTATTTTAGGAATGCTGTTAGGAGCAGAGGTTTATATAAGGTTCTTGGGATTTCGTAAGGTTTCATGCGCTAAGTTACAACATCCCCAACACTATCGCTGTATTCATTGCGATTATCAAAATCGTTTACAAGAAGCGTTATTTAAAAAGTGACTTTCCAACATCATACTTTCATCAAGGATAAACCCCATGTCTACCGAAAACTACGACGTTATTATCATTGGCACTGGAGCAGGTGGTGGTACGATCGCCTACGAGCTAGCTTCTACGGGCAAAAAGATTTTAATTCTAGAGAGGGGTGGATTTTTGCCTAGAGAAAAGGAAAATTGGAATGCTGCTGATGTCTATCTGAAGGAGCGATATCATACCGAAGAATTGTGGTTTGACAAAGATGATAAAGCTTTTCGTCCATCCACTGGTTATTGGGTCGGTGGGAATACGAAGGTATACGGTGCGGCATTACTGAGAATGCGCGATCGCGACTTTGAAGAAGTGAGTCACAAAGATGGTATCTCGCCAGCATGGGCTGTCAAATACGATGAATTTGAACCTTACTACACCAAAGCCGAGGAACTTTATACCGTTCATGGTCAATCTGGGCAAGATCCTACGGAGCCTAGTAGAAGTGCTGAATTTCCCTATCCTGCGGTTAGTCATGAGCCACGAATGCAAGAAATTAGCGATGGGATTCAGAAGCAGGGATTACATCCATTTAATTTGCCTTTGGAACTAAAGTTAAATGAAGTCGATCGCTCTTTAAGTACTTGTATTCGTTGTAATACCTGTGATGGATTTCCTTGTTTGGTACAGGCGAAAGGAGACTCAGAGATAAATGGGATTCAGCCAATTCGCCCATTGAGCAATGTAACTTTGTTGACTAATGCGAATGTCCTGAAACTACTAACTAATGAGTCGGGCAACCAAGTTAACGCTGTCGAAGTAGAGGTTGCTGGTGAAGTGCAGACTTTCACAGGCAATATTGTCATAGTTGCCTGTGGTGCGGTGAATTCGGCGGCTTTACTGTTGCGATCGGCTAATGACAAACATCCTCAGGGCTTAGCAAATAGCTCTGACCAAGTTGGGCGCAACTTTATGAAGCATCTCTGTGTGGCGATGGTGGCGATCGGGCTGAAGCCAAATCCAGCTAAGTATCAAAAGACGATCGCTGTGAGTGACTTCTATTGGGGAGATGCTGAGTTTCCCTATCCGATGGGGTTAGTTCAGAATACTGGTAACGTGCTGAAGGACATGATCCCAGCCGAAGCACCGCCGCTTTTGGCTCCCTTAGTGAAGTTAGTTCCTAGTTTTGAATTGGAGTTAATTGCCGAACATACTACAGGCTGGTGGTTGCAAACTGAGGACTTACCCGATCCTAATAACCGAGTGCAGGTAGTTGGTGAAAAGTTGTATCTGGACTATGTACCCAATAATCAGGAGGCAAGCGATCGCCTAACTAAGCGATGGACGGAAGTACTGAAAAACATTGATCGCGACGAGCAGATAATTCCCTTTGGCATTTATCCTCGCAATAATATTCCCTTGCAAGCAGTCGGACATCAATGCGGAACCTGTCGCTTTGGTGACGATCCCAAAACCTCAGTATTAGATCGCAACTGTCGCACCCATGATGTCGAGAATCTCTATGTTGTGGATGCTAGCTTTTTCCCCTCTAGTGCGGCAGTTAATCCTACGCTCACGATTATCGCTAACGCCATTCGCGTGGCAGATCATTTGAAAAGTATTTTATAGCCAAAGGCAAGCAAAGCTTGCCTTTGGCTATTTTTAATTATTTTGGAGAAAAACAATGAGATTAAAAGGTAAAGTTGCATTAGTTACAGGTAGCAGTCAAGGAATTGGACAGGCGATCGCAATACGATTAGCCAAGGAAGGCGCAAATGTCGTGATTAATTATCGTTCCCATCCTGAAGGTGCGGAAGAAACTCTAGCCAAGGTAAAAGAAGCAGGAGGTACTTGTCATCCTATTGATGGCATTACGATTAAAGCCGATACTGGCACTGTTGCCGAAGTGCAGCGCATGATTGCCGAAAGCATCGACTATTTTGGACAATTGGATATTTTGGTTAATAATGCTGGCATTGAGAGACATGCGGACTTTTGGGAGGCAACGGAAGCGGATTATGATGCGGTTTTGAATGTCAATCTTAAGGGTGTTTTCTTCGCGACTCAAGCTTTTGTCAAGCATCTGATGGCAACTAAGCGCGGTGGGAAAGTGATTAATATTAGTTCTGTCCATGAGGAGCTACCATTTCCGCACTTTACATCCTATTGCGCCAGTAAAGGTGGCTTGAGAATGATGACTCGCAACCTTGGTGTAGAGCTTGCCCCCTACGGCATCACGATTAATAACGTTGCTCCAGGGGCGATCGAAACGCCGATCAATACCAAGCTCTTAAACGATCCAGAAAAATTGGGAGCCTTATTACAGAATATCCCAATGGGAAGGCTGGGCAAGTCTGAAGATGTGGCGGGCATGGTCGCCTTTTTAGCTTCATCCGATGCTGATTATGTGACGGGTTCTACCTTTGTTGTAGATGGCGGACTTCTCTGGAATTATCACGAACAGTAAGTATAGGCGGCGCGAATATATACCCTCATCCCCCAGCCCCTTCTCCCGCAGGAGAAGGGGAGCAATCTTGTTCCCCTCTCCTGCGGGAGAGGGGCTAGGGGTGAGGGCTTTACGGATTTCTAAGTAACATTAGTTAATAGCTTAAAATCATGACCGAAGAAGAATTAAGACTAGCAGCCGATCGCGATCGCCAAGCCCATTGGCGCAAGTGGGGATCGTATTTGAGCGATCGCCAATGGGGAACGGTGCGCGAAGACTATAGCAAAGACGGCGAAGCTTGGAATTATTTTCCCCACGATCATGCGCGATCTCGTGCCTATCGCTGGGGTGAAGATGGCATTTTAGGTATTTCTGATAATCATCAAAGGTTATGCTTTGCGATCGCGCTCTGGAATGGTGAAGATGCCATTATCAAAGAGCGGCTGTTTGGCTTGACTGGTCAAGAGGGTAATCATGGCGAGGATGTTAAGGAATACTATTTCTATCTCGACAACACGCCCACCCATTCCTACATGAAGGCTCTTTATAAATATCCCCATCAAGCCTTTCCCTATGCCAATCTAATCCAAGAAAATCGTAATCGCGATCGCTATCAACCAGAATATGAACTGATGGATACGGGGATATTCGATAGCGATCGCTATTTTGATGTATCGGTCGAATATGCGAAAGCATCGCCGACGGATATTTTAATTCAAATTAAAGTGACTAATCGAGGAAGTCAATCTCAACGCTTACACCTATTGCCGAGCCTGTGGTTTCGCAATACTTGGTCTTGGGGAGATGGTAGCGACAAACCTCAGCTTAAAGAAATCCATGCTGATGGAAATATACGGATCGTTGACGCTCAACATTCGACTCTAGGCAATTATTGGCTTTACTGTAATGCTGCTGAGCAGAATATTCCATCAATTCTGTTTACAGAAAATGAAACCAATTACGAGCGATTATTTAAAGTCAAAAATACTTCTCCCTACGTCAAAGATGGGATTAATAATTATTTAGTTAGCGATCGCCATGATGCGATTAACCCCGAACAAGTTGGCACAAAAGCGGCGGCACATTACGATCTAGAAATTGGCTCTCAAGAAACTAAAGTCATTCATCTGCGTTTAACGGACTCTCAGCAACCCCAGCCCTTTGGTGCTGATTTCGAGAAAATCTTCCAAAAGCGGCAGCAGGAAGCAGATGAATTTTACAAGCGCATCACTCCTTTTGAGATTTCTGAAGACGAGCTAAACGTCCAGAGACAAGCTTTTGCAGGGATGTTATGGAGCAAGCAATTTTATTATTACATTGTCGAAGAATGGGTAGATGGCGATCCTAAATATCCATCACCACGTCCAAATATTCGCAATCATGAATGGAAGCATCTATTTAGTGATGAAATTATCTCAATGCCCGACAAGTGGGAATATCCTTGGTTTGCGGCTTGGGATTTAGCTTTTCATGCCATTCCCCTTGCAGTCATCGATCCTGCCTTTGCGAAGCTCCAGTTAGATCGGCTGACGCGCGAATGGTTTATGCATCCTAACGGTCAACTTCCCGCCTATGAATGGGCATTTAGTGATGTCAATCCGCCCGTTCATGCTTGGGCAACCTTGCGAGTTTATCAAATTGAACGGAAGATGTATGGCTATGGCGACCAGCAGTTTCTAGAGCGCGTATTTCAGAAGCTACTCCTCAACTTTACTTGGTGGGTAAATCGCAAGGATGCTGAAGGAAATAATGTCTTTCAAGGTGGATTCTTAGGGCTGGATAATATTGGCGTATTCGATCGCAGCAAAGAGTTACCCACAGGTGGCTTTATCAATCAAGCGGATGGTACTAGCTGGATGGGAATGTATTGCTTGAATATGTTAGCGATCGCCCTCGAACTCGCCAAAACTAACTCTACCTACGAAGATATTGCGAGTAAGTTCTTCGAGCATTTCCTCTACATTGCCGATGCCATGAATGGGATTGGCAGTACTAATGTGGATCTCTGGAATGAGGAAGATGGCTTTTATTACGATGCGCTCAATCTGCCCGATGGTCGTCATTTCTCGCTCAAAGTCCGTTCTGTAGTGGGATTAATTCCCCTTTTTGCGATCGCTACTTTAGAGCCAGATATCCTAGAAAAATTACCCAACTTTAAGCGGCGTATGGATTGGTTTATTCACAATCGTCCTAATCTCAAGGAAAATGTTGCCTGTATGGAAACTAAGGGTATGGGTGCAAGGAGACTATTAGCGATCGCCTATAAAGATAAGCTCAGAAAAATCCTAGCGAAAATGCTCGATGAAAGTGAGTTTTTAAGTCCCTATGGCATTCGTTCTATTTCCAGATATCACAAAGACCATCCCTATATCTTGAAAGTAAATGGGCATGAGTACTCCGTAGATTATCAACCTGCGGAATCCAATATCAGTCTATTTGGTGGCAACTCCAACTGGCGAGGACCCATTTGGTTCCCAATTAATTATCTAATTATCGAATCCTTGCAAAAGTTTCACTATTACTTAGGTGATGATTTTAAAGTGGAGTTTCCTACTGGATCGGGTCAGGAGATGAATCTTTGGCAGGTGGCAACTGAGCTATCGAAACGTTTAACAGGAATTTTCTTGGAAGAGGCTTCAGGCGATCGTCCTGTATATGGCAACATCAAAAGGTTCCAAAACGATCCCCATTGGCATGATTTGATTCTTTTTCATGAGTATTTTCATGGAGATAATGGTGCTGGGATTGGTGCTAGCCATCAAACGGGTTGGACAGGATTAGTCGCCAAATTAATCTTGCAATGTGGAGAGTATCAGTCGTGATTGGAGCGATCACCTATCAATTTCTTGATTTTGCGATCGCCAATAACTTCTCGGAACTAAGTAATAAAGTCAACAATTTTTGTTAGCTTAGACTTTGCTAAGATCTATAGATAAGTTAACGGGCATATCAGTTTTGGATAACGATGCTGTTCATCGTCTGCCGATAACCTTTGCTACAATGACAACTAACCATGCTAGTTTGTAGAAACAGAGTTGTTATACAGAGTTCTTATGGGAAGAATACAACAACTCCCCATGCTCTATCACATACTTTAATGGAATTTTAGGATTGTTGATGTCTTTGCCACCTTTACTATGCCATTTTTCTTCCCACTGTGTATAAAAATACTCTAAAGCTGGTGGTGTAAGTTTATAGATGGACAATAAGTTTATTCCTTTATAAACAGCAAATATCCAGTCAACTTGCCGATATTTTTCAATAATACGGGGATTAATATGGTGGTGAGTAGAAAAACTCTTTGTAAGAGCTATATTCACTGATTTTAGCTCAAATTCATTGCCATCAGAATCTTTAGCATCATTTCCCTCTCTGCCTGGTATAACTGTTAAACCCGTTACTAGGAGAACTTGTAGAATTTTCCCACCATTGTCTTGAAAGATATCATTAATGCCATGTTTGACTGCTAAGTCTTGGTATTGCTGAATATAGGGAAATAAGTCGTCAAGAATTACTTTGTCTGGATGAGGTATCATTCTGGCTCTTTGCTAAGAAGTTCAGTAATGTCAACCTCTAGAGCTTTTGCAAGACGTTCCATGTTATCTATAGATACATTACGCTCGCTGCGTTCTACAGAACCTACATAGGTACGATGCAAACCTGCCATGTCGGCAAGCTTTTCTTGCGAAAGCCCTCTGATTTGACGGATCTGGCGTAATCTTTGGGCAAAGATCATTCTGGCATTAGGTAACACAATTTCTAGAAGTTGACATGTCCTCTATAATGAGGAGATGATGACTATAGGTCTACAGACTATAAGTAGCGTTTTGGAGGAGCCGTGCCCCTACAGCAAATGAAATTTCCAGTGAATATTGAAAAAATAGATTCTCCACCAACCTATCAAACTGGTCTAGGAGCGGCATTTTTAGGAGATTCTCTGGACCTTTTAAATCAACTTCCTGATAACAGCATCAATCTGGTTCTAACCAGCCCTCCTTTCGCACTTCAAAGAGAGAAAGAATATGGTAACAAGGCACAAGACGAATATGTTGGGTGGCTATCACAATTTGCTGAGGTTGTCTACCGTAAGTTAAAAAATGATGGCAGTTTTGTACTAGATTTAGGCGGTGCTTATGAAAAGGGAAAACCAGTCAGAAGTTTATATAACTTTAGAGTACCCATTCATTTCTGCGACGAGATTGGCTTTTTCTTGGCTGAGGACTTCTATTGGTTTAATCCTTCAAAGTTGCCTAGCCCAATTGAGTGGGTCAATAAACGAAAAATTAGAGCAAAGGATTCAGTCAATACTGTCTGGTGGTTCAGTAAATCAGAGTTTCCCAAATCAGATGTGACAAGAGTTTTAACCGAATATAGTGACCGCATGAAGAAGTTGCTTGAAGATCCAGCGAAGTTCTATTACCCGAAAAAGCGACCTTCAGGACATGACATTAGCAAAAGTTTTAGTAAAGATAACGGTGGGGCAATTCCTTCAAATCTCCTACAGATACCGAATTCTGACTCAAATGGTCAATACCTTCGAGGCTGCAAAGCTTTAGGCTTAAGAGCACACCCTGCAAGATTCCCTAGTAAACTCCCAGAATTCTTTATCCGCTTCCTGACAGAACCTGGCGATCTTGTTGTTGATATATTTGCTGGCTCGAATACAACTGGTTTTGTGGCTGAACAGGAATGCCGTCATTGGTTGGCTTTTGAAAATGAACTTCAATATCTTGCAGCGTCATCTTTTCGTTTTATGCCAGAGGATTCAGACGAAAATGATCTAAGCCTTGCTTACCAAAAAGTCATGTTAGGCAATTCAGTTGAAATTATCCAAGATACTAGACAACTAAAATTGTTTGAAAAAGGAAATAAATATCAAGCTTAATGAACACTTATAGGCAAGTTTTAAGATTAGCTTTTATTGATAGTCTTAGCAGTATAACCTAGAGTTTTAACTGGGAGCATCTCAATTAGGCGTTGAGCATAAATACTTAAGGGAGATGAGAGGTAAA